>CAZFNL010000099.1:0-55038 GCA_964520615.1 uncultured Gammaproteobacteria bacterium | reverse complement strand
CATCTGCAGCGCCCCGGCGTCTATTACCCATTTTTTATGGGGAAATTTTTCCAGTAAATATTTGGTTAAGTGATATGTCTGTTCGCCCTCATCGGAAATCTCAATAATTTGTCCTATATTCTTGATTCTTGATTCTTGATTCTTGATTCTTGATTCCGCCCTGACCATCCCCGGCCCGATAAGTATGCAGTCATCCTCTTTTATATACGACTCAATCTCAACTCTGGTGACAACTATACCGTTTCTGAATTCCTGTTTAAGTTTTTGCACAATTTTATTGTTTTCATCTGTTGAAGCAAAATGGACCAGATCAACTATACGGGAAGCCACTTCCAGAGACCAGAGCGAGGCTGAATGGAAAAGTTTACTGCCGCCTATAATTAGCAATTTGCCGTTTTGGCCTTTATGCGACTTTGAAGACGGTAGATAAAGTTTTTTCAGATCAATTGGTATATCCTTTTCCATATCGGCAAACACAATAATACTATGGTAATCTGACAACCTCAATATCCTTAAGTCTTTCTTTTTCCAGGTGATGAAGATCAGTTGTTGTTATGATCGTCTGTTGGTGAGTAGTAACGGTTGAAATAAGCTTTCTGTGTTTTTCGTCAAGCTCGGAAAAAATGTCATCAAGCAGAAGAACGGGCTTTTCACCGGCAGTCTTTTCAATATAAGCAAGCTCTCGCAGCTTCAGCCAGAGTATAGCAAGCCTCTGCTCCCCCCGGCTGCCAAATGATGATAGATTTCTGTATTCTTCATTCTTCATTCTTAATTCATAATTCTTAATTCTAAATTCAATGTCATCCCTATGCGGCCCCACCAACGTCACTGCAGCAGCAACTTCCTCCTCAGAATACTGATCTAACCGCATTTCTGAAATCGTACTTTTGTCATAAAAGAGATTATAAACCGGGATTGCACTCTCAAGGCTATCGGATTCAATATGACTGTTAATGAAATTTATATATTCCTGTCTTTTTTGCGTGATATATGTTCCGCTTTTTATAAGAAGCTGGTCCCAAAATAAAAGCTGCTTTCTATCTGCTCCCCTATCTCTTATCGTTTCAAGAACCTTATTTCTTTGCCGTACACCTTTCTCATATGACCTCAGCGTCCTCCTGTACTCATGGTCCGTCTGCATCAGGACAAAGTCCAAATACCTTCTTCTTTTTCCCGGAGAATCAGTCACTAATTCCAGGTCCTGCGGCCAGAAAAGGACAACTATCAGTCTTCCAGCAAAATCCACCGCTCTTTTGGCTACACCGTTTACAAGATACCTTTTTATTGGAGAGGGCTCTCCCATCACAATTCCCTGTGACAGTACCACTTCCAATATTATCTTTTCATCCGATTTAGCCTTCACATCTCCTTTTATTCTCCCAACCTCACTTCCAAACGAGATTGTTTCTTTGTCCTGATCAGCCTTAAAACTGCCTCCGGTTGCCAAAAAAAAGACTGCTTCGAGAAGATTGGTTTTGCCAGCTGCATTTTCACCCAGAACAACTGTGCCTGACGGTAAAAAAGATATGGATTTTTTACTGTATTGCCTGAAGTTTGCAAGTTCAACTTTTTTTATGATCATGGAGTTTTAAGGGGCTATCGTGGTGCCTGAAAATTGTTTACCATCAAGAATTTTGCCCAAATTCTCAATATCCTTACCCACAACGTAAACAGTTAATTTCAATTCACTTGCCAGCTTTGTAGCCATAGGATCAAAAGGATAGTTGCTGCCGGGTTTCCAACTGTCACCCACAATTCTTCCAAACTGGCTCCATTTCAAACTGTTCAGAGACTTTGCATCCGGAAATTTTTTGGGGTCTTTATCATATACTGCGGTGATGTTTGACATGTTGACAACGGTGTTTGCCCCATAATCACGGGCCAAGACTACGGCATCATAATCGGTGGAACAACCCGGTTCCCAACCTGCGGCAACAACCAGCGGCTGTTTCAGGTTGACTATTTTCTTCTTATAATTCTCCACTATCCTGGGGTGGGCGATATCACGAAAAATTGTCCTTATAAGATGAGCATTCAGGTGAGTCGCGTGAATTCCCAACCAATCCAGATCCCAATCTGTCAGCTCACCCACCACTTTTTTGCCGGCTTCTATAAATTGCCGCGCCAGTGTCCCGCCGCCTACAACAATAAAGAATCGCCATCCCCCGGCGACTTTTTCCCTGATAAATTTATTGAACCCTGAAAGGTAAGCGGCATCAATCCCCCCGTTGGGAACAACCAGTGACCCGCCCAAAGAAATTATAATCGGCTTTGATTTATCCATCTGAGTGCGTATTATAACAAAAAATACTGATAATTACTCCCCTTGAGGCTGACAAACTGGACAAAAAAAGGTCCCTCTTCCGCCAAGTTTAATTTTCTTTATAATTTCTCCGCATCTGATACATTTTTCCTTTTCGCGGGAATAGACATAAAAATGCTCCTGCACTTTACCCATCTCCCCGAAGGCGTCACGGAAATTATTTCTTGAAGCTCCCCCCCACTTTATCCCATCCCTAAGCACTTTTAGCAAATTATTATATAGCTTAATAGCCTGATTGCCTGATAGTTTATTTGCTCTTTCTTTTGGGTGAATCCCCGAAAGAAATAATGAGTCATTTGCATATATATTCCCCACCCCAGATATCTTCTCCTGATCCATCAGGACAACTTTAACAGGTTTATTTGAAGATTTTAATATCTTTCTGAACATTTCTTCTGTCAGATCCCTAAACGGTTCCGGCCCCAGATTTTTAATCATATCCTCCAAATATAGATAATTACCTGCCAGGTTTTGAGTTTTCACAATTCTCATCCATCCAAATATTCTCAAATCATTAAAAAAGAGCCTGTCTCCGTTTGAAAAGCCGATAATCACTCTTGTATGCCTGTTGGGAAGTAATTGAAGAAGCGGATCAGAAATATTGAGGTTCTTCGGCTGTTTTTTTCCTCTATACACTAATTGTCCTGACATTTTCAGGTGAATTGCCAGCGATAATCCGTTTTTAAAGTCTAATACCAATATTTTTGCAAACCTTCTAAGTCCCGTTATCTTTTCGCCAGTTATATCTTCCTTACTACCAATGAAAGATTTTGGTTGAAGGACTTGGACATCTTTAACAATTAATCCGGAAAGAATAGAGTTTAGTTGTAATCGGATGGTTTCAACCTCTGGTAGTTCGGGCATATAGCAAAAAACAAAGAATAGACAACAGTAAGCAAATTTTTATAACTGTATATTTCCTTTTGTTATTTGTTCTTTATTTTTTGTTCTTTGAACATTTTTTCAACCAATCTCTTTATTTCCTTTTTGAATCTTTCTTTATTATATTTTTTGGCGTTGGCGATGCAATCCTGATGTCTTATATTTGACATCTGAAACCTTTTTATGGCCTTTATGAGGCCTTCAACAGTCGGCTCGTCAAATAAAATACCGGTCCTACCATCAGACACCGTTTCTTTCACGCCACCTTGTCCCAAACCTATTACAGGCACTCCAAAACCTTGAGCTTCAACCGGTACTATGCCAAAATCTTCATATTCAGAGGCATACAAAAGGGCGCGAGCATTTTGATATAAATTGACTAATTTATGATCGTCTATTTCACCAACAAACTCGATGGTCGGACCGGCAATACTTTTTAATTCTTCACCGTAATCGGCAAAAGCCCTTCCGAAAATTTTAAGCGGCAATTTCAGCCTATTGCATGCCTCAATAATCAGATCAGTCCTTTTGGCTCTGGCCAGCCGCCCACCAGTCAAATAATACTGGCCCATTTTGTTCTTTGTTCTTTGTTCTTTGTTCTTTACGACTTCCACCGGCGGGTAAATTACAGATGAATCCCTTCGATAAAACTTTTGTATCCTTTTTTTCACTTCAATCGAATTTGCGATAATATAGTCAGGACTCTGGTAAGAAACAAAATCCGTCTGACGGAGTGAATGATTGAAAAACCCGCCCACCAGCCTGCCTAGTGCATGTTTCTGCCAGTTTCGTGCTGTAGGATACCCGTAAAGATAGCGTGGTGGGGTATGACAGTAACATATATGTAAAATTGGAGATTTTGTTACTATCATATTGGGAAAATATGCACCAGTTGCTGAAACCAAAACTATATCAAATTCTGAAAAGTCCCAATCCTGAAACACACCAGTAGTAAACAATCTTACAGGACTTATCAATTTATGTATAAAAGGGATATTTTGTAATCTCGACGGGATAATATTCCAATCTTCAAATCTTTTTCTGTGGGGACCTAGAAATTCAGGCAGATAAACAGTGGTATAAACTGGTGCTTGAGGCCAAATCTCATGCAGCGCTTCAAGCACACGCTCAGCACCACCATACTCCTTAATATAATCATGCACTAAAGCAATTTTCATAGATAAATAACGTCACAAAGAATAAAAAACTAAAAAAGAGTCTGTTGGTCTACATCATTGTTTTTCTGTTTTTTGTTCACTGTTTCTTGTTCTTTGTTATTTGTTCTTTGTTCTCTACTATTTCCTTCCAATCGGATTATCAAGCTCTTAAACTCCATTTCCTCAAACAACCACCGGACTTTAGCATTGTTAAAATCAGGAATGCAGTTATTTTCAACATGAAATTCAAACGGCACATCAGTCATTATTGTCGCCAGTTTTTTGGAAAGGAATGCCACATCTTTGTTTTTTTCTAATTTTTCCTTTACTGCCGGGCTTTTTATTTCAGAAAGATGTGAATATATTCCTTCCACTGTCTCATACTTATCCAATAAATCAATTGCGGTTTTCGGTCCTATCCCCGCAACTCCAGGATAATTGTCGCTGGCATCCCCTACTAAACCTTTATATTCGACAATCTTTTCCGGCTTAATCCCCAACTTTTCGATGACTTCCTGCTCCCCATAAAGATTTGCCTGGGATAATCCCTTTTGTGGCATATAGACTTTGGTGTTTTCATCAACTAACTGCAATATATCCCGATCCCCCGTCACAATAATACTTTTTACGTTTTGCTTCTTTGTTTCCTGCTCTTTGTTATTTATTCTTTGTACTATCGTCCCAATAAGGTCATCCGCCTCATAACCGTCCATCTCATAAATAGGCACACCCATTTCTGAAAGTACCTTATGTACAAGCTCTATTTGCGGCACCATATTCTTATCCATTTCAGGCCTCTGTATCTGGTAATCGGCAAACATTTTTTTGCGGAAAGTGGGAGCCGGTCGGTCAAAAACTACCACAAGATGGGTAGGGCGTAAATCCTCTACCACCCTAAGTAGCATTGATATAAAACCGTATACCGCATTTACTATTTGACCTTTTGAAGTAGTCAAAGGCGGCAGGGCATGGAAAGCACGGTAGAGTATGGCATGTCCGTCAATAATTACAAGAAGCTTTTCTCTTTCCGGCTTGGCACCTTCATTTTCTTTATCACTTGTAGTCTCAAACATGGGCTTATTGTATATCATTTACGGTTAATTATGCGAGTTCAAAAGGCCTAAAGAGTCGGGAAGGAAATTTATACTGAGGAAGATACAAGAGCCAGTTTTTTTGTCCCATTCATAATCTTCTCAAAATCTTCTTTTTCCAAAGTTTCTTTCTTCAATAAATCTCCGGCTACAATATCCAGTTTATCTTTAGTTTTTTTTAGTATTGCTTCAGCCTGTTTATAAGCAACATCCATTATCGACTTTACCTCATCGTCAATTTTACTTTGCATTTGAGGAGAAATGTGTGTTTCGTTGAGATATCTGCCGCCCCATTCAGTGACATCAACTGTAGGGCCAAAATTTATGGGACCAAGCTTTGACATGCCAAACTCAACAACCATATCCCGCGCGAGGCTTGTAGCCTTGTCTATATCGTTTGAAGCGCCTGTCGTCATTTCGTTGAAAATCAGCTCTTCGGCAGCCCTTCCACCTAGCATGGAGGCAATTTGCTCCAAAAGATGAGTCTTGGTCTCATGAATCCTGTCTCTTTGCGGAGGAATAAGAGTAAACCCAAGGGCCATACCGCGGGAAACTATGGATATGCGGTGCACCGGATCCATATGGGGCATAACATACGTCACAATCGCATGTCCGGCCTCGTGATATGCAGTCATTTTCCGATCCAAATCGCTTTGCAGTCTCCTCTTCTCCGGACCCAACTTCACACGTGTCGCTGCTTCCTCCACATCGGACATATCAATTTCCTTCTTATTTTTTCTCGCAGCCTGAATGGCGGCTTCATTAAGCATATTCTCAAGATCTGCTCCCGAGAATCCGACAGTTCTTTTAGCTACTGTTTCCCAATCTACGTCCTTGGCAATGGGTTTACCTTTCATGTGTATCCTGAGTATTTCCTGTCTACCTTTCCAGTCCGGCAGATCAAGCACTACTCTTCTATCAAACCTGCCCGGCCGCAAAAGCGCCTGGTCCAGAAGATCACCGCGGTTTGTAGCTGCTATAACAACAACATTCTCATTTGGAGTAAATCCATCCATCTCAACAAGAATCTGATTGAGAGTCTGCTCTCTCTCATCATGCCCTCCCATCACTCCTGTGGAACGCATTCTTCCAATAGCGTCAATTTCATCGATAAATATGATAGATGGAGCATTCTTCTTGGCTGTATTAAATAAATCACGCACGCGTGAAGCACCGACTCCTACCAGCATCTCCATAAATTCGCTGCCGGCCATAGAGAAAAAGGGTACGTTTGCTTCTCCGGCTAGGGCGCGAGCCAAAAGTGTCTTTCCGGTACCGCTTGGCCCGACAAGAAGAAGCCCTTTGGGCGTCCTTGCTCCCAATGCCCGGTATTTTTGCGGGAAACGAAGAAAATCCACCACTTCCGACAACTCCTGCTTGGCCTCATCCACCCCCGCTACATCAGCAAAAGTCACCTTGGGCGTATCCTTGCTGAAAAGCTTGGCTCTTGACTGCCCGAAGGAAAAGATGGAATCCTGTGCTCCCCGTGCCTGTTTTATAAGGAAAAGGAAAAAGCCTACCATAAGGATAATAGGCAATACGTTGGACAGTATATTTATCCAGATGGCGCCACTGGTCGTATCCTTTATATCTACCTCAACAGAACCGGGCTTTACCCCTGCGTCACTAAAAATCTTGTAAATTGAGTCATTACTTTCTTTGTAGGAGGTATAAATTTTCCCGTCTTTGTAAGTAGCCAAAAGTTTGGTATCCACCACCTCAATCTTTTTGACATCTCCCTTTTTGACATCTGAAATGAGTGTGGAAATTGGCTCCTGAGGAAAAAGATTTGAGACGTCCCGGGCTGAGATAAACATTAGGAATATAATGGAGGCGATAATCACCCATAAAAATATATTCCTAGGTGTGAGATTTATCTTAAACTCAAATATTTTCTTGATATTTTTCTTATTTTCTGAAGTATGAGATGAATTTTGTTTGCTATTTGGCATTTATATATACATTATTAATAATTAATGTTCATCGGACAACGGTACCCTCTGGAATATTTTTTGGAACAGGTATAATCACAGCTTTTTGGTCGAAGTCGGCACAAAGAATCATGCCGGAAGACAACTCATGCATCATCTGTTTTGGAGCAAGGTTGACAAGGAAAATAAATTTTTTGCCTTTCAGCTGGCTGGGCTTATACCAGCGGACAATTCCCGTAAATATTTTCCTTTTTCCTATATCAGTGCCGAAATCCACCTCCACCCTGATAAGATTTTGCGACACTTCAACATTTTCCGCTTTGACAACTTTTCCTACCCTAAGGTCAAGCTTTTGGAAATCGGCATATGAAATCTTGTCTTTCACCATAAGGAAATCATTATACTTCAATTGAGGATGCCGGACAACTTATAAGCTTCAAAGAAACTTTCCAAACTCAGTCAATATTTGAAAAAAGAATACTGGTTGGTAAGGCCAACAGCTTCCCTCACATCCATCATGGTCTGCCCGGCCACTTCCCTGGCCTTCTGCGCCCCATACTGAAGAATCTTTTTTACCTTCTTAGGACTGGAGGACAACTCCCTATACCTTTCTCTTGCCGGGGCAAACTCGACCATAAGCGCCTTAAATAATTCTTCTTTTACGGCTACATCAGACACTTTACCTTCCTTATAATCCTTTTCCAATTCTAAATAGGATTCCTCCATTTGCTTCCCTTTATACTCTCCTATCTGGCCGGCGAAATATTTCAGGTATGAAAAAACCATATTCCCCTGCACGTGTCCCGGGTCAGTAGGATGGATGCGTGAAGGATCAGTGTATGTTCCCATCACCTGCCGCCTTATCACTTTCTCATCTTCAAAAATACTGATGATATTACCCAAAGACTTACTCATTTTCCTTTTCCCATCAGTTCCCATAATGACAGCAACTTCTTCAGGTATGTAAGGCTCTGGAAGCGGAAACACTTTGGATTTGAAAGTCTTATTAAACCTACCGGCAATATCACGGCAGATCTCAATATGTTGTTTCTGGTCGCGGCCCACAGGCACATAATCAGGTTTATAAAGAAGTATGTCGGAAGCCATAAGGATCGGATAGTTGAAAAGCCCGAGATTTATATCATCCTCCATCACATCTTTGGCTAATTTGTCTTTATAGGCGTGGGCGCGTCGCAAAAGTCCCAAGGGCGTAACATTATTCAAAATCCAGGTAAGCTCAGCATGCATGGGCACATCCGACTGGCGGAAAAAGACAATATTCTTCAGATCTCCCAGAAGCGCCAGTTCATTTAGTATCAGATTCTGTATATTTCTCTCCAGTATGCTTTTATCCTGTATCGTCGTCAAAGCATGAAGATCTGCTACCATGAGAAAACAGTCATAAGCTTTGGCAAATTCGATAAACTGTTTTACAGCTCCCAAATAGTTGCCTATATGGAGCGTACCGTCACCCGATGGAGTGATTCCCGATAAAATTCTGGATTTTATCCTGCCTGCACCCTTTAATATAATGTCGGCGGTTTCGGCTTTTACAAAGTTGAAAAGATCAACTGGCTTTATTTTCAAATCATATTCCGGACTGCCCGTACCCAGATAAATAAAATCTTTTTCTCCTATAGTTTCATCTGCTACAATCGGCATACCCGGATTGTACGGTGAGACGTAACCAACATGGCAACCGGTAACCTTTAACACTTCAGAAGGCGGGCAAAGTCCGATTTTGTCTGCACCAAGCACTTTTTTGACCTTGTCTAAATCTATCTGGTGATCATCCCGACGCAATATCGCCGCATAACCAGTGTTGGTACGGACTATTAACGTAGATACTCCCTGATCGGGCTTTATTTTAAGAAATGCCAGTCCCTCCTCTACCGTCTTTATAGGCGGATGTTTGATGAGAATCTGAGAAATTTTTGACTTCTTCAGTGCATCGACGGTCTCCTGAAATTTATTACCTGTAAATTTTATTTCCAGCGTCTCATCAAATGTAAAATCAACCGTAAAACTGCGTGGAATTTTAGGAAGATCAGACGTCTTGTATCTTATCGTATAAAGGAGAGAACCCGAACCGGCGTTTATGTACTCTTTGTCGAAAATCTTCTTATCGATATAAAGGTCAATATCGGGCATATAAACTGGGCCAGCCCCCAAAGGCGAATCGGTTATTTTTACAAATTCATCCTCAGTTGCCATCCGCAAACTTGAAACATTCAGGTATTTCTTGACTTTATTATTATCAAGTTTTGTATCTCCCCGTCGCATGACTGCAATAAACTTTTCTCCGGCTTTCATAATAAGGGTGGAGGCAGCATCCGCCATACTATAACCCAGATATTCCTGTACTTTTTCCACTGAAATAAGCTGGGGATGAGATAAAACCTCATGATCAACCCCCAGCTTTCTCAACTTTTCACTATATCTTTGTACCTTATGCTCCATAATCATATTGTACCTTCTTTTAACTGCTTAATAAAAGACTCTACCATTTTTAAACCCCCTTTATCATAATTTCTGATTATGGCGCTTCCGACAACGGCTATATCGGCAATATCCCTGAGTTCTTCCACCTGCTCTCTTTTTTCTATCCCAAAACCTACCGCAACCGGCAATCCGACAGTCTTTTTGACCTTTGAAATATAGTCCATCAGGCTTCTATCGACTTTTACACCGGATCCTGTCACACCAAAATGGCTGACGCAATATATAAATCCTTTTGCGTATCCGGCGTTAATCTTTAACCTCTGTTGCCCGCTTGAAGGCGAGATAACACGGATAGGATATAGATCGTATTTAAGACAGGTGCTTATGAATTTCTCATTCTTTTCTTCCTCGGGCGGAATATCCGGCACTATCAGTCCGGAAATACTCATTTTACTTGCCTTTTGACAAAATCTCTCCAAACCATACCGAAAAACAGTATTATAATACGCCATTATTACCGCCGGTATATTAATTTCTTTCATAATCCCGCCAATCAGTCCAAAAGCGCTATCAGTATTTACACCTTTTCCCAAAGACTCTTCACAGGCTCTTATTATTGTCGGCCCGTCAGCAATAGGGTCGGAAAAGGGAATCTGCAGCTCCAGAAAATCAGCTCCCTTTTTAACCAGCCTCTTTATAATCCTGCCGCTTTCAAATAGTGTCGGATATCCAACGACCGCATGAGCCATAAGACCCAGTTGATGATTTGTTTTTAATTTTTTAACTTGACTGTCAATAGAATTCATATATTTGAATGTTTAATAAACTACTCTGCTTTTCAAAAACTCCATCCACTCTTTATCTTTTAGTGCCCCGGCAATTATAAAAATATCCTTATCCCCCGCTCCGGAAAGGTTCACTACGATAATTTTGTCTTTGGAAAGCATTGGCGCCAGCTTTATGGCATAAGCTACAGCATGGGCAGACTCCAGGGCGCATATAATCCCTTCAGTTTTTGCAAGCAGACTAAAAGCAGCCAATACTTCCCTGTCTGTAGCATAAGTAAATTTCACCCTGCCTTTTTCTCTCAGATATGCCAGCTGCGGTCCGATACCCGGATAATCAAGGCCCGCAGATACGCTGTGGGTCGGGGACAGATTTCCGTATTTATCCTGCAGAAAAACTGTTTTATAACCTTCCGCCACTCCGGTTTTCCCTCTAAAAAATCTGGCTGCATGCCCGCCCGCTCTTTCCACTCCCCTTCCGCCCGCCTCAACTCCGACCAATCTTACTCTCTTTTTATCCAGAAAGCGGTAAAAAAGACCCATGGAATTGCTTCCTCCACCCACACAGGCAATAAGATAATCAGGCAGTCTGTCCTCAAACCTTTTAACTTGTTTTTCAACTTCCATTCCTACTACCGACTGGAAGTCGCGGTTTATTGAGGGGAACGGATGCGGACCGACAGTAGATCCCAAAAGATAATGGCTGTCCCGGACGTTTGTAATCCAGTCTTTCAAAGCCGCATTGGTCGCATCCTTTAGAGTCTTTGTGCCAAAACTGACAGGCACTACCTCTGCACCCAGTTGTTGCATCCAGAAGACATTTGGCCGCTGACGCTCAATATCCCTCTCCCCCATATAGACGGTGCACTCAAAACCGAATTTGGCCGCAACCGTTGCCACCGCTTTGCCGTGCTGCCCGGCTCCGGTTTCGGCAATAAGTCTTTTTTTCCCCATCCGCTTTGCCAAAAGTGCCTGTCCGATACAATGGGTGATTTTGTGGGCGCCGCTCAGGTTCAAACCTTCATTTTTCAGGTATATTTTTGCCCCTCCGAGCTTTTTTGTCAGGTTGGCGGCAAAAGTCAGCGGGGTCGGCCGGCCTGCAAAACCGGTGAGATACGATATAAACTCCTTTTCAAAATTCTTATCTTTTTTGGCTTTTAGATATATCGCCTCCAGCTCTTCCAAAGCCGGAATCAGCATTTCAGGCGCAAACCGTCCGCCGTAATTGCCAAAATGACCATTACAATCACCGTCATATGAGGTTTTGAAACTAAAAATCATACTTTTTTGCCTCCCTTATAAATCTGTAAATTTTCTCTTTGTCTTTTTCCCCGTCTGTTTCCACTCCCCCGGCTACGTCAACTGCATATGAATGGGTCATTTCAATCGCCTTTCTGACATTTTTATCACTCAATCCTCCTGCTAGAAATAGCTTTTTTCCTATATTTAAATCTCTTATTCTTTCAAGACTTAAAGACTTGCCTATTCCCTGTTTCTCCCTATCCACTAAAAAATAATCAGTATTGTATTTTTTTACCTGATCCAATAAGATTCCTCTATCAAAATCCTTCTCCAAGGGAAATACTTTTATTATTCCTGCGCCTTTAATTCCAGTTGTATAATTAGCGCTTTCATCCCCGTGTAACTGGACAAAATCCAAATCCAGAAGTTTAATTAACTTATTAACCGTGTCTTCACTTTCATTCTGAAATATACCTACCTTTTTGACTTTTGAAGTTAAAAGTTTAACAAACTTAAAAGCATCTTTCGGATTTATGAAATGTCTGGAACTGCCAACAAAATTAAATCCTAAAAAATCCGCTCCAGCATTGACACATATCACAGCGTCCTCATAACTTTTAATTCCGCAGATTTTTACCTTTGCTTTCATACTCTTTTCAAATTCTTTATAAAATCTTTTTTATCCTTGGTTTGCATAAGTGCGGTACCAACAAGCACTGCCTTTATTCCGGCTCTTTTATATTTTTCCACTTCCCTTCTGCCTGCCACGCCGGAAAAACCCAACTTCACATATTTTTTAGAAACTTGTAAAAGTAAGTCACATGCTCTCCCCACATCAACTTCAAATGAATGAAGATCACGCGCATTTACCGCAATAATTCTGCTACCAGAACGATAGGCTTTTCTTAACTCCTCCTTAGTATGCACTTCAACAACAGGTTCGATATTCAGTTCAAAACAAATCCGGGCATATTCTTTTAATTTTCTGCCTGAAAGTAATTTTGCAATAAGCAGTATTGCATCCGCTCCAAAAAATTTCGCCTCAAATATCTGGTAAGAATCTATAACAAAATCTTTTGCTAAAATAGGTAGACTGGTATTTTTTTTAATTCTTTTCAATAATTTATATGAACCGCCGAAATATTTGTTATCTGCGACAACCGAAATTGCATCTGCACCGCCCTTTTCGTATTCCTGCGCAAATTTTACCGCTTCATTCTCTTTTCCCAGTCGGCCTTCTGACGGAGAAACCAGTTTTATCTCGGCAATAATGGCCGTATTTCCTCTTTTTAGCTTCCTGACTGCCTGAAAAAAATCCTTTGCACTTTTCTTCTTTGCCAATTCAGTGAGTTTACTGTCTATAATATCTTTCAATTTAGTTCTCATATCTATAATTAACAACTTTTTCTAATAACTCTTTTGCTTTCCCGCTGTCTATTGTTTCGGCTGCTAGTCCTACACCATCCGAAATTGTTTTGGTTTTTCCGGCTACATAAAGTGCCGCGGCACTATTTAATACCACAATATCTCTTGCCGCACTTTTCTTCCCGTCAAAAATTCTTCTTATTATCCGGGCATTTTCCTTCGCGTCTCCTCCTCTTATATCTTCCTGAGAGACTTTCTCAAATCCGAAACTTTGCGGATCAACAGCCATCTTACTCATCCTTCTCCCCTTAACTTCAAAAAGTACAGTCGGCGCCGACAGGCTGATTTCATCCATTCCGTCGCTGCCGGCAACAACAAGCAGATGTTCATAATCCAAATTACCGGCTACCTCAGCAAGTCTTCGCGCAAGCATAACGCCGGGTACGCCTATAATCTGCCTTTTGACTCCGGCCGGAGACACAAACGGACCCAGAAAATTAAAAACTGTCCGAATCTTCAACTCTCTTCTTACCGGCACGACTTTTTTCATTGCCGGATGAAACAAAGGTGCGTATAAAAAAGTAAATCCGATTTTGCTGAGCATTTTTTCCGCCTGGACAGACGCCAGGTTTATCCCAACCCCCAATTCCTCCAACACGTCGGCACTACCGCAAAGGCTTGAAGCATTCCTGTTGCCGTGTTTTGCAACATTTACCCCGGAAGCGGCCGTCAAGAGCGCCGCAGCTGTTGATATGTTAAATGTCCCTTTTCCGTCTCCCCCTGTCCCGCATGTATCAATAGTAAGCGCGCGAGTTTTTATCTTCACCATATGTTTTCTCATAACGTTTATAAATCCAAATATCTCTTTCGGTGATTCCTCTTTCATCCGCAATGCCGTCAAAACAGATGAAATTTGTGGCGACGTCAGATTGCCAAATAAAATATCCTCCATTAGCTCCTCGGCTTCAAAACGTGTCAAATCCTGCCTGTTTATTATCTTTTCCAGTTTTTTCTTAAAATCCATAATTATCCTTTTATATATCCAGAAAATTCTTCATAATCTTCTTCCCCTCTTTTGTTCCGACTGACTCATATTCATTTGCCTGTCTTTTCTGACAGAAAGTTTTTGATAATCAAATTACCATAGTCGGTTCCGATAGATTCTGGATGGAATTGGATACCAAAGACCGGATAATTTTTGTGTCTAATACCCATGATTTCCCTATCGTCAATAGACTCTGCTGTAATTTCCAAACATACTGGTAAGCTTTCTATATCGCCAACCAGCGAATGGTACCGCATTCCCTTCACTAGATCTTTGATACCTTCAAATATTCCTCTACCATTATGTCTTATATTGCTCGTTTTTCCGTGCTTTATAACTTTAGCCCGGACTATCTGACCTCCAAAAGCATAAATTATTCCCTGATGTCCCAGACAAACTCCTAAAATGGGAATCCTTGAACCAAAAATTTGGATTACATCCGAACAGACTCCAAAATATTGCCTATCGGAAGGATCTCCGGGTCCGGGAGAAATTACTATATGGGTATACATTCCCCTCTTAATATCCAAAGTAGTCAACTTATCATTTCTTACCACCTCTGGATTCCCTTCTAATTCCCCAACTAATTGGTAAAGGTTGTAAGTAAACGAATCATAGTTATCAATAATAAGTGTTTTCATAAAAGTTTATCCTGAGGATGCGAAGCAAGCCGAAGGGCTTCCTCAATTGCTTTCTGTTTATTTATTATTTCCTGGTATTCACTTTCCGCCCTTGAATCCAAGACTATTCCGCTTCCCGTCTGCGTATACGCATGATCGCCATTAATAAAAAGAGATCTTATGATGATTGCCAGCATTGCCTCACTGTTCAGGGAAAAGTATCCGGCGACTCCGCCGTAAGGCCCCCTTGACTCACCTTCTAATCTGCTAATAAGTTTCATCGCTTCAATCTTGGGTGCTCCGCTGAGCGTCCCGGCGGGAAAACATGCGGAAAGCGCGCTATAGCAATTTTCCCTTTCAGTTAGCTTTCCTCTTACTTCCGAATACAAATGTTGTACATTACTGTATTTTCTCACCGTATGCAGCTTATCTACCCTGACGCTTCCGAATTGACAAATTTTTCCTATATCGTTTCTGGCCAGATCAACAAGCATCATGTGTTCCGCCATTTCTTTTTCATTTGTCACCAGTTTTTGTGCAAGCAAATTATCTTCCTTCAAGTCCTTACCCCTGCCTATCGTGCCAGCAAGCGTACCGAAATGTTCTATATCTTTACCTTTCACGCGTATAAGAAGTTCCGGGCTGGCACAAATTATTTCCCTCTGACCAAATTTCATATAAACCATATAGGGAGAAGGATTAATACGGCGCAAAATGGCATAAATTCTTCTTTTGTCCCCGCTTACCTGATAATGCTTTTTAAGTGACAATACTGCTTGAAAGATATTGCCCACCTTTATATTTTTCTGTACCTCTCTTACCATTTCTCTATGTTTCTCTTTTCCAAACACGGGTGGGATAACTTTATACTTGAACGTTTCCAATCTCCCCGAACGGTTTATAAGATTTTCCACTTCCCTTTTCCTTGATTTGCCGTGGTGGAAATAGCTGATAAAATTTCCTTTCTTATCAAACTTAAGCCCGTCTTCATAAAAACCAAACTGGAAATCGGGAAATCCGGAATTTGTTAAATCTGAAAATGCCGGCTCAAAGTATTTTGTACATTCGTAGGAAACGTAACCGACTAATCCTCCACAAAAACCCTTTCCATTACTTTGCAGCAAGCTAAATTTTTCGACCAGAAATCTGTATGGATTCTCAGTTTTGAATAACTGGTTATTAATAATCAATTCTCCCCCTAATGCCGATATCAAATACGCAGGGGAAAAACCTACATAGGAATATCTATTGTATTTGCCTTCCTCTCCAAGTGACTCAAGAAGAAACACTTCGCAACAGGAAGAATAAAGTCTTTTGAAGACCTCAAATGCCGAAAGCTGAATATCCAATTTTTCCTCCTGATATCGGCCGATTTGCACTGTCAGAATATTTTTCACCATAAAAAAATCGCCCTTTTTCATCCATAAAATATGAATAATAAAGGACGATTTATTAGCCGCAAGAAACCAATTTCTAGACGCTAATTCTTCGTGGTGCCACCTTGATTCGTCGACTTGCTGGATACTCAATGTGAGAATAAAAAAATCCCGACGTAAAGTCGGGACATCAGCAAGGAAACCTTTTTCTGACGTGCTCCGTTTTAATTACGACACACGCTGCTTGACTTTTTACGGTTTCGCCTCCGTAGCATACTTTTGCTCAGCTCCCCGGCTCCAACCTTCCGGATCAACGCTTTTCCAAGTTAATGTAACCATTTTAACATACCTGTCAAGAAAAAAAGATATTTCTGTTGCAGTTTGAACTCACAAGATAGTATCATCATAATATACATTATTAATAATTTATTAGTTATCTGTCACCCTATAGCCAGCTTAAACAACTGCAGATAATTTTAGTTAATTTTATTTAGGATAACTGCCATGCTACTGCCCGATAGCCAGCTTAAACAGTTGGTGGCTCAAAAAGGACTGGTAAACGAAAAAGTGCTTGAGGAAGTGTCAGAACTCGCCAAAAACTCAAGCATCTCCTTTGGCGAGGCACTGGTTGAAAAAGAAATCATATCAGACGAAAATCTGGGTAAACTGACCGCTGAATTTCTCAAATATCCCTTTGTTACACTCGGTAAAATTTCCATCCCCGACGAGATAGTCCATATCATTCCCGAAAGATTTGCCAAAAAACAAAATGTCATCCCCTTTGGCCGGGATAAAGATGGTATAAAAGTAGCTATGGCTGACCCGTCAAATAATCACGTTCTAGAGATGATTGCGAAAAAGACAAATGAAAATATTACTGCTTATCTGGCCACGGAAAAAGATATTCATAACACCCTTCATATATACCGTAAAAACCTTCAAAAAACTTTTGACAGCCTTCTGAAAGAAGAAATTGGCCGGACCAATACTACAGATAGTGATGAAGCTCCAATTTCCAAAATAGTTGATCTTCTTATTGAATACGCTTATGAGGATAAAGCCTCAGATATACATATCGAGCCTGAGGAAAAAAATTCTGTTGTCAGATTTAGAATCGACGGAATTCTACATAATGTCCTTTATGTACCCAAAATACTCAATGACAGGATAATTACAAGAATAAAAGTTCTGGCCAAACTGCGCACGGATGAACATATGGGACCCCAGGATGGAAAAATCAGGATTGCCGTTGACCATGACAATCTGGATTTGCGTGTCTCCATATTGCCTGTAGTCGACGGGGAAAAAGCTGTTTTGAGACTTCTTGCATCAAGTGTGGAACATCTTTCACTTTTGGATCTCGGGATGAACGAAAAAGATCTGAAAAAAGTCACTGAAGCTTATAACAAGCCTTACGGTATGATTCTTTCCACCGGCCCTACAGGTGCCGGCAAGACCACTGCAATATACGCCATACTAAAAATACTCAATACTAGGGAAAAAAATATCACCACTATTGAGGACCCGGTCGAATACAGGATAAAAGGAGTAAACCAGATCCAGGTAAATACCAAAGCCAACCTTACATTTGCCAATGGCCTACGATCTATTTTGCGGCAGGATCCAAATATCATCTTTGTCGGGGAAATTCGGGACACTGAAACTGCGGCAATCGCAGTAAATGCGGCCTTGACCGGACATCTTGTCCTTTCCACTCTTCACACAAACGACGCAGCTACTGCCTTGCCGCGGCTTATCGATATGCGGGTGGAACCCTTTCTGGTAGCCTCAACAGTAAATGTAATTATTGCCCAGAGGCTTCTACGCAGGATTTGTGAAATGTGTAGAACCCAAACTTCAATAAGTTCCGAAGAATTGGCTACTCATATACCTCCTGAAATTATCACAAAAAACTTCGGTCCTGAAAACGAGATTAAAACCTATATCGGCAAGGGGTACAAACTTTGCCACTATACAGGTTATAAAGGCAGGGTTGGTATATTTGAAGTGCTTGAAGTCACTAAAGATATAAAAAAACTTATTATCGAAAAACAGGATTCAGATGTCATAGCACGCACCGCCATAAATGAAGGTATGACCACCATGCTTGACGATGGCCTCAAACGCGTCTCTCAAGGAATTACCACCATCGAGGAAGTGCTGCGCGTAATAAAAGTAGAAGACCAGTATGAAAACTGAAAACCTGACACTTTCGGACGGTGAAAAAATAGGCTTTGTTACCAACATGTCTATAATGCTTTCCGCGGGCATATCCATTTTGGAAATTGTTGATTCCCTTCTTGAGGACGCTCGTGGAAACCAGAAAAAAATTCTAGAAACTCTCCGTGAAGACCTCACGCAAGGGAAAAGACTTTATTCCTCTTTTGAAAAATTCCCATCAGTCTTTGATCAGGTTGAGGTAAACATCATCCGGGCCGCTGAGGAAGCAGGTACTCTTGAAGTGACGCTGGATGACATGACAGCATATATCAAAAATGAAATCGAATTCAAGGATAAAATAAAGGCTGCCATGGCTTATCCTGTCCTAATACTTATTGCTTTCGGCGGCGTACTTCTTATGATGCTCACTTTTATTATCCCCAAAATCTCACAGGTCTTCCTGCGTCTAAATGTCATTCTGCCGCTGCCGACAAAAATACTCATATTTGTTTCTAACATGCTTCTCACTTACACCATACCTATAATTTCCATGACTGCCGCAATATTAATATTTATTTACCTTTTATATAAAAGACAGAAACGTCTGCTTCTGACAGTCATTATTTCCCTCCCTCTTGTTTCACGGCTTGCCAAAGAGATGGATATCACCCGCTTCACCAGAAGCCTTTCTCTTCTTTTGTCTGCCGGAATCCCCATCACCTTTGCCCTGGAGTTGATTCAAAATGCAGTTTTGAAAAAAGAGGTATCCGTGGCAATCAGACATTGCCGTGATGTGGTTCTTTCCGGTAGAAGGCTTTCTGAAGGACTCAGAGATAATAAGAAGATAATTCCCAGGATTATGATTAAAATCACTGAAGCTGGGGAAAAAAGCGGTGCTCTGGAGAAATCAATGCTGGATATTTCAGAATACATGGATTACCAGGTCGGCAAGACTTTATCTACAGTTACCACACTCCTTGAGCCTATCATGCTTATCTTTGTCGGCATACTTATCGGCGGTATGATGCTTTCAATTATCGCACCTATTTACAGCCTTATTGGACAGGTAGGCAGATAAACTTTCTAATATAATTTATGCCCTCATTTTCTTTCGGACGAAATCATAAAAACGGCATGTCCATTGTTGAATTAGTCGTGGTCATGGCATTCTTCCTCTTACTCTCAGGTACTATAACAGTCAATCTTTTAGGTCTACAACAACGCACTACCCTCTCCTCCAGCCTTACCACTCTTATAAATGATATTAAATCTCAACAATTGAAAGCCCAGACAGGAGACACACAAGGAGGTACATCTGACGGAAATTTTGGCATATATTTTGAATCGACAAAATATACTTTGTTTAATGGAAGCGTATATAACCCTAGCGATCCATCAAACCTGGTCATAAATCTGGGCGAAAATATAACTTTTCCCAACCTATCTTTTCCCTTGGGAAGCCTGGTGTTTATAAAAGGAAGTGGAGAGATATCGGGTTTTACTCCAGGATCAGATACTATCGTGATAAGAAACACCGCCAGCAATGAACAAAATACTATTATATTAAATCTATATGGCGTCATCACTTCAGTCAATTAAAAAAATAAGGAATAAAAACCTAAAAGGCCAGTCGCTTATTGAGCTTATTATTGCCATAGCCCTCACATCTGCTTTTCTACCGGCGCTTCTGACTGGATTTATTGCATCCGGCAGCGGCAAAGCCCAGCAGCAGCAAAGAGAAGAAGCAACCAGTCTCTTACAGGAAACACAGGAAGCCATAAGAGTCATCAGGGAAGGAAGCTGGTCGGCAATCGCTACAAACGGAACGTATCATCCGGTTGTATCCCAAAACACATGGATCTTATCTCCCGGACCGGATGTCATAGACGGCATTACAAGACAGATAACGATAAGTGATGTTCTGCGTGACACAAACGGTAATATTGTTACAAGCGGCGGAACAGTTGACCCTTCCACAAAAAGAATTGATATTTCAGTTTCATGGAACATACCAATTGTTGCTTCCGTCGCGTCTACACAATATCTGACTAGGTATCTTAATAACGCTACTTTTATCCAAACCACTCAGTCAGATTTTGACGCTGGAACTAAAAACTACACTATTACAACCAATACTAGTGGAGGCGAAGTGACACTGACTACAGTAGGACAAGGCAACTGGTGCCAGCCCCAAAACAATATTGTCAATACGCTGACATTACCAAAACAGGGAAATGCAATCGACGCTATCCCGGGTGCTGCCTATGTAGGTACAGGAGACGGGACAAATGGCGTAACCTTTGCCAAAGTCGACATCAGTGACCCACCACAACCCACTCCGCCTGTGGCGACAATCTCCGGCACTTATACCAGTAACTATAAAACCAATGCCGTCTTTAGTGACGGCAACTATGCCTACCTGGCAACTGATGATACTTCAGAACAGGTTATAATACTGGATTTGACCCAACCTCCACCGTATCCCAAAATAGGCTGGGTTACTATTTCAGGCGCAAATGCTGCAAACGGTATCTATGTGGACAACAACATACTTTATGTCACATCAGGCATAAAACTGTACACTTACGACATTACAAATAAAAATGGCGCTCACTCTTTCCCTCTTGGCTCATTTCCCATGTGGTTTAACATAGGCTACCAACCGCTAGCCGAACAGGTAGTGGTAAATAACGGTTATGCATATGTCAGTTCCGCCAACACCCTCTTTGGATTACAGAAAATAAAGATTTCAAACGGAGGCAGATCGTTTAAGATAGTTGGCGTCTCCAACCTTACCTGGCAGCAACAGCCGCAAGGACTTTCTGTAAACAGCGCTGGAACACGCGCTTATGTCGCTTTCAACAATGGTGCAGGTTATTTCCCAAAAGGTTTTTTTATAGTTGATACCTCTACGCCAGATCCTCCCTGGTGGTGGATTTTACCCAACTTTTACTCTATTAAGGGCACTTTCAATGCAGGCAATACTGATCCGCGCGGTATGACAGTAGTTTCGGGAAACAGGGCACTAATAGTAGGAACCGGTGGATCATTACAATACCAAGTCGTTGATATTTCAAATGAAAGCAATCCCACTCTTTGCGGTGGACTCTCTATTCCCACCGGTGTTTTTGGAGTTGCCCCGGTATCAGAAGCTGACGGAGACGCTTTTTCTTATATCATAACCGGCGATGCCCACGATCAATTCCAGATAATTATGGGTGGAGCGGGAGGCGGAGGCTATGCCACAAACGGCACATTTATTTCAAGCACTATTGATCCGGGTTATACTGTAGCCTTCAACCGCTTTCAGGCAACAATCTCCCAACCTAGTCAAACTACTATAAAAATACAGGTTGCGTCAGCGCCTCCAGCAGGTGGAAGCTGCCTAAATACCAATTTCAACTACATCGGTCAGGATGGTACCTCGGGCAGTTATTTTACCCCAAACGGCAACATTATATCGGGAGCAATTCCTCTTATTAATAACGGTTTAGGATTTATAAATCCGGGAGAATGTTTCAGCTATAAAATCTATATGACTTCAACCGATATGAATTACACGCCAACTCTTTATGATATGTCCATAAATTATTCGCCATGACAAAACTATCTATTCTAAGTAATAATAAAAATCGGCAAAGAGGATTTACTCTTATTGAGATGATTATATATGTCAGCCTTCTCTCTTTGCTTTTACTTGTTCTGACTGATATATTCACTTCCAGCCTTGACGTCCGTTTGGAATCGCAGTCTTTTTCCAGTGTTGAGCAAGATAGCCGCTTTATTACCGCTAGGCTAACATATGACTTGCACCGAGCCCAAAACATATCTCTTCCTACCAATATAGGCGATCAAGGATCAACAATGCAAATCACAATTGACGGAGACAACTATTCATATGGCTTATCAAACGGCACCCTGACAATAAGCAGCAATCTGGGCACCGATCAGCTAAACAGTTACAACACGAGAGTATCCGCCCTCTCTTTCAAACGTATAGGCAATCCGGGCGGTAAAAATGACATTATTATATCTTTCACTCTTTCCAGTATCAGCCAGAAGACCGCAGGTCCGGCGACTAAAAACGTCAGCCTGACAGCGGGATTAAGATAAATAATATATGAAAAATATTAAATCATCCAATTCGCAAGGTCAGGCACTGGTAACTTTGCTTTTTTTTGTTATTGTTGCCATAACCGTCACCTCTGCCGCCACTGTCATCATTCTAGTTAATTCTCTATCAACAGAAAAAACACAACAAAGCACAATAAACAGCACTGCAGCTGAATCAGGAATAGAAAATGCCATCCTGCAACTTTTGCGGGATCCAACTTACACAGGAAGCACAATGAGTGTGGGAGACAACTCTGTCCAAGTCACAGTCTCAGGTAGTAACATATATACCATTGTAGCTACTGCTTCAGCCGGAAATATAAAACGTACGGCTCAGGTTCAAGCGCAGAATTCCAATAATGTATTATCAGTACTCTCATGGAAAGAAATCTATTAAAATAATATTATGAAACCTGCCAAACAAAGACCAGCTATCGTTTACCTCGACAGACAACAACTGATATTCTTCGGTAGTACAGTCACTTCTTCCATTAAACTTGACCTTCCCGATACAGTCATTCACAACATGGAAATAATAAACCGGGATGAATTTAATATTCTCATAAAAGCTTTCATAGAATTTTACAAAATTATGCCCTCCCGTCTTATCGTTGTCATCTCACATAATATTTACTTTGAAAAAGATTTTCCCCACCTAAAGGAAAATGTCGTCTCCGACAATATGCAGCAGTTTCTTGACATGATACCTTTTGAAAATATTGCTTCCCGTCTCTATCATCTTGAGACAATTTCCAAAATTATCGCCGGCAATAAAGAAGTCTATAGTTCCATAAAAATGGCTTTTGAGACAAAAGGTTTTGCAGTAGAAGCCATAGTCCCAGAGTTTATTCTGGAAAAATATATAGAGATGAAAAATGGCTTAAATTCCGAAGTCTTTAGATCAATGATTGATAAATTTGACTATTTTAAGGCTGAAAACATGAGTGACACAAAGGAAGAAATTGTCCAAAAGCAGAGTCTAGAAAGCAAACCAACCGACAACCAGGAAAATCAAAATAAAAACCTGCCTTTCCTTATTGGACTTTTTGCTGTTTTGGTAATAGCGCTTTTGATACTTCTTCTCAAATCCTCATCCACACTTGTTCCCCCTGTTAAAAGAACCCTTGTGACGCCACCTGTTACCAATCAAATAACGTTATCCCCTACAACCGTTCCCCCTCCCCAACAACTCTCTTTTGGAAATACAGCCTCAGGCTCATCCCAGCAAAACCTTAAAAATATAAATATCCAAATACAAAATGGTTCTGGTGTCCCAAGTGGGACTGATTTAGCCAAAAGTCGTTTGCAGGAGGCCGGATTTACCAATATAGTATCTCAGGATATCGGAACATTAGCTACTTCCAAAACATTTATTGTCTTCTCCAAAAATCTGCCAATTCAGGTAAAACAAACAATCACAGACGCAATTAGTCAAATTTATAAAGATGTCACCACACAGGATACAGAAGACATAAAATACGATGCAATCATATTTATAAATAAGCAGAATTAGCAATTAGGTTTTCCCTGACGGAATACAACTAATATAACTAGATTAAAATAAACAACAAAAGCGTGTCATCAATATAAATGACAGGATCAAAACCATACCAAGTACCCCTTGACACAGATAAGAATTGATGTTTAACTGGAAATAGGGTCTTATAAAAATTCCATAAAGAAGGAGTATAATATGCGGTCCAATCAAAAAGGTTTCACACTTATTGAAATCCTTGTTGTTATCGGTATTTTGGCAGTACTTTTTGCCATAGTACTTGTAGCCATAAACCCTGCCAGACAATTTGCTCAGGCTAACAACACAAAAAGGCAAAGCGATGTAAATGCCATGCTTAATGCAATTCACGAATATGCTGCAGACAATAAAGGCACACTGCCAGCTGGCATTACAACCACAGTCCAGACAATAAGTGATACAGGAGCAAATATATGCTCTAGCCTGGTCACCACATATATCGCTGCGCTTCCGGTTGATCCAGCAGTCAACAACGGCAATCCGGTCGCTTCCTGCAGCGGTACGTATAACACAGGATATACAGTCGTCAAGAGCGCAACAGACAATAGGATAACAGTTAGTGCACCCGATGCTGAACTTGGTTCTACAATAACAGTAACCAGATAACTTAGAAAAAGGTATTACAAAACAAAAAAGACCCTTCTTTTAGGGGTCTTTTTTTGTCAAAAACTTATCTCTTCAAGATCCTCGGAAATGATGCTTTTAGGGAAAATGGTTGCAGAGAGTTTCCCCAATCTTCTGAGTTTCAGGTGATCATAAAAGGGGTAATGGTGTATAAGAACCAATTTCCCAACTTGTGCTCTTTTAGCAATAAGGGCAGCTCCAACTGTCGTTACATGTGTACCGCTGAAATGATTCTTTATATCTTCTGCTGCACTCTTTCTTAAACTGTTTTCTCCGCTTATATCATGCTCATGAAGAAGAAGAGACGCTCCCCTGACAAAATCGATGCTTTCCTGCGATGGCTCGCTATCAGTCACATAGGCAAATTCCCTGCCAGACAGCCGAAACCGAAACGCCAAACTGCCGTCTCCCCTGTGATTCTGCTGCCTGGTGCTAAATTCATAATCATCAGAGTTATATCTTCCTTCACTTAAAAATTGCCAACTGAAATTTTTATATATACTGCTATATCTCTCCGACCATTTATCCCAATCTAAATAATCGGATATTTTCTGTTTTCCGGCCGGAGCAAAAATAGTCACTTTCTTCTTTTCCCAAAGCCTGAATGCAGCATAAAGCCCCATGGTGTGGTCAAGATGGTAGTGAGACAAAAATAAATGTATTTCACGTACACCCTGCAAAAGCTCTTTTCCTTCAGGTTCAGCAAACCGGAATAGTCCGGACCCTGCATCAAGTACGATCAGTTTCTTTCCCATGGGAACAACAAAACAGGCCGTCTGCCTACCAAAGCTCGTGAAAAAGCCGTTTGTACCAAGCGGAATTATATCCATATTCTTAAAACTATTAACCTGTTACAGTATGATTATTATATCAACTGAAAATATATCCATATATTATGAAAAAATTCGTAAACAGCAAAATAATTATCACATCTTTTTTATTAATTACTACTCTACTTGGTTCAGCCCTGCGACTTTACCGGATGACACAGATACCCGCAGGCCTGATGCAGGATGAAGCCGTCGCTTACGATGCTTACAGTATAATAAAAACCGGACATGACCATCATGGTGTCTTTTTTCCCATTACCTTTCAGTCATTCAATGACTACGTAGGACACATTACTCCCTATACACTGATTCCTTTTATCGCAGTTTGGGGATTGGTTCCTCTTGCGCTACGTCTTTCCGTGGCTATCTTGTCAATTCTGACAATACCTTTAATTTCTTTATTGGTAAAAAAACTTACGGATGACAACACTTTGTCGCTTATGGCTGCCTTTATACTTGCCATTTCCCAATTTGCCGTTACATCCGCCCGTTGGCTCATATCACCAAATATCGTACCCTTTTATATCTCTTCTGCGCTTTTACTTTTTTTTGTCGCAATTGACAGCAGTAAACACCAGCTGATCAAATCAATAATAGCCGGCGTTTCTTCGGGAATCTGCCTATATTTATATCCATCTATGGAAGGCATGCTTCCAGTTTGGCTGATAATTCTGCTAGTAATAATCATCCCCAGAAAAAAAACGGGTTATAAGGACACGGTAAAGAGGCTTCTCATAATCTCATTTTCCGCATTTATAGTTTATCTGCCGCTTCTTTACGAACACCTTCTGAAACCACAAACAATAACCAACAGACTCAGTATGGTTGCCGTCTCCAGTTTTAAGGGAAATTATATTCTGACCTATGTGACAAATTATCTCTCCTACTTCTTACCCTCGCCACTCTTTTTGCCAGGAGAGGTCAATCCGACAAGAATAGTTCCAGGCTTTGGATACGAAAATATAGTCCTCGGACTTTTTTTCTACATTGGACTATTTATCCTTTTTTTTCAGAAGAAGTTTATTAAGAAAAAATATGCTTCTTTTTCTGGTTTCAGGCTTTTAGCAATACAGTTTTTTGTTATACTTTTCCCTATTGTCCCAGCTCTCACACTGCCTGCCGGAGATTTCCAGAGAGCAACTCATTTTCTCCCAATAATGGTCTTTCTTATCTCTTTGGGAATAATCTATACGTGGGAAATGTTGAATAAATTTCTTCTTAAAAGTAACGGGTATCTTTTTACAATTATCATCCTCAGTTTTTCGGCGCTCTTTGCCTATCAGCAATACAATTTCTACTCAACCTATTTCGGATCATATTATCGGGGAATCACCCAATGGTATTTCCAGTACGGACTGGATAAAGTTGTCGCCTATACAGCCGCAAATGAAGGGAAATATAGTAATATAGTAATAGACAACACAATAAACCAACCTTATATTTATGTTCTTTTCTACAAAAGGGTTGATCCTGCCTCTTTGACCGTACAGGATTATAAAGATTTTTCCCGGATAGATCCCAAAACCAATTGGCTGTCGGTATCAGAATTTCGCAACTACCGCTTCCGCAAGATTACGAATAATGATATAAATGGAGCAAAATTAATGGAAACAATCTACAACAGTCCATACTCACAATATGCAATTTATGCCAAAAACGGGAACCTCCTTGTCAGGTTTGAAGTAAAGAGTCTGCTAAATTATTAATTCTTCAATATCTAATACCAAAACAGACCCACATAAAGTGGGTCTGTTTTCTTATGTTGCGGAGCCGGGAGTCGCACCCGGCCTAGGAGATTATGAGCCTCCTGTGCAACTGTACACTACCCCGCGGTAAAATGATTGACCTGTTTGACTATTTTGATCTGCGGGGATAAATTCTGTGCAACTGTACACTACCCCGCGGTAACTTGTTTATTATATTTTACCCGATTTGGCCTCCAAATTCAACGAAGGCCGAAATTGATAAAATTTTTACTACGAAACAATATTTATCGGTTTCCCGCGAAGATAAGACTCAATATTTTTCGCAACTCCCTGCGCCAAACGCTCTTGAGATTGTCGTGTGTTCCAAGCAATATGAGGTGTGAAAACTACATTTGGTAGTGAAAAAAGTGGATTATTTTTATCGGGCGGTTCTTTTCCAAAAACATCCAAACCGGCTCCGTATAAATGTTTATTTTTCAAGTGTTTAATTAATGCTTTTTCATCAATTACTCTTCCCCTTGAAGTGTTAACTACAATTGCTCCCACGGGAAGAAGCGATAATTCTTTGTCACCGATTAATCTTTCAGTTTCGGTCGTCAGAGGAACATTTATTGAAAGTACATTACTCTTTTTCAACATTTTCTCTAAATCTGTTCTTGATGATTTAGAATTTACATAAGCAATCTTCATTCCGAAAGCACGTGCCAACTCCCCTACTCTTCTACCGATATTGCCATATCCTAAAATCCCCAAAGTCTTGCCTTTGAGTTCTTCTCCTGCATTACCTTTGGGATCAAATTTCCCTTTCTTAATTGTATTTTGCGCCAAGTTCAGTTGACGGGAAACAGAAAGCATCAAAAGAATTACGTGTTCGGCAACAGATTCAGAGGAAAATGCTGGCACATT
Source organism: uncultured Gammaproteobacteria bacterium (assembly GCA_964520615.1). Classification (GTDB taxonomy): domain Bacteria; phylum Patescibacteriota; class Microgenomatia; order 2-02-FULL-39-11; family 2-02-FULL-39-11; genus JAMCUI01. Next base: position 26,906 of record CAZFNL010000099.1, on the reverse strand, counting down.
GGATACTTTTATCTTATATTTTCTTGCTGCCTTAACATCCGTCCAATTCTGATAACCTGTCATAGCCATCACTACATAATGCAAATTTTTGGCGTTTTGGAAAATCTTTTCATCTATGTAAACCCATTTACTGACTACAATTGTCGCGTCTTTTACTAACTCCAACACTTCTTTTTCTTTAGGCCAGGAAGAACGCGGTAAAACAACATCAACCTGCTTCTTAAGATTCTCAATAAGTTCTTCCGATATCTGTAATTTATCAAGAAATACTATCTTCTCCCTTTTCATTTCGTAGAGTATATACCATCCGTACCAAAAAGTTAATAAACTTTTATAATATTAAATTTCATAACTTTGTTTTCTTTTTTTCTAGCCGAATTCTTTATGCTATAATTGGAAAATTGACGAATAGCAAGCTACCTCAAGAGAGTATTATCAAACCTTGAATTAAGTTTTGGGTAAAACTTCAGTAATATAGCTTGCCAGCGTAGCTCAGTGGTAGTAACGGCTTATATGCACTTTACAATTCAAAATCAAACAACCATTGAAACATTGCCAGCGTAGCTCAGTGGTAGAGCAGCGTCTTCATAAGGCGTGGGTCACAGGTCCGAATCCTGTCGCTGGTACTGTATCACAAATCTCCTGTCCGAATCCTGTCGCAGGCACAATATTTTAATAGAAAATGATTGAAGTCAGCATGTAATTGTATATATAGGTTATGTCCAAAGTACTAACATTACTGGCTATTCCAAACGATCCGTTGAACCTCGGAAATATTGAAGCTATATAGCTTTGTCCTAAAGCCCCCTGCGTATATAGAGTTCCGTTTACCCCGTCAACAACTATCGGTACTACGTATGGCGGATTATTGTTTACCTGGGGCATTGTGTAATTTGCCGCCACTCCAAGCCCTATATGAGGTGTATCAGGAGAATTTATGTCATATCCCGGAGGAAATACCGCAATCCCCTCGTGATTGTTGGAAACATTTTTTATCATCTGCCAGTTTGATGGATATTGGATCATGTATCTATCCTGGGGATTATCATAGACTGCCCATGTCACTTGTACGGGAGGTGTGGAAGGCGGAGTATAGACTTGAGTCTGCCCATTAGGATCCTGAAAGATTATCTGTACGCTAGTGACTGGAGTGGGTGTAAGATTTACAGAATTTCCATTATTGGAATTGACAGAGGTTTGGGAATGTGATGTATTGACTAATCCATCCGAAGATGACATCCCTCCCTGTTTAGAACTGTTTGAAGTACTATTTTGGGAATCTTGATTTTGTACATTCCCGCTTCCGGTCACAGATAGACTGTTTTTTTTATCTGCATTTTCCACATGCGCACCGGTAACCAGTGGGCTTTGTGGGTTAATAGCATCTGTATCAATTTTCCTGTTTGTACCTGGAGTAATCTTTAGTAATATATCAATTAGCCAATTTGGGTTATCTTGACTTGTCGTAGGTATCAAGTTTCCTAATTGATGCTTGTAAATAAAATTACTTGAGCTCTGGGGAGGTTGAGGCAAAAAAATCCTAATAATTATCAGTATTGCTGCTATGCTTAAGACGCTTAGAATTCCAGGGGTAAATAACTTATGTAAATGTGAGGGTAAAACCATTTTCTTCTTTGATTTTTCCGTAATCATGCCCTCACTGTCTATACTGTAAGCCATAACTTATTTTAGAAAAAAAGTTTTACCCACTTTTGCCAATTCAGACTTGCATCCTGAGGCGTAGGCGATGGTTCCGCTATTGGGGAGACTGTAGGAAGTAGAAGTACCACCTCGTCTTCTTTACCCAGGTTCAATTTATCCCGCGCTTCCTTTTCTATATATTGCTTACTTTCCACCTCAGCCAGTTTCCTTTCCAGCTGATTATTATTGTTTTGCGCATCCTGAAGCTGATTTTGGGTACTCTGTATAATTTTTTCCCGTTGGGAAATCTTTACCCATGAACGGACTATTCCTACCCCAAGCATAACAAACACTATCAAAAGTATCCAATTTAGCAGTTTATATCGGTCCATAATTGACAAAAATCCCTTCTTGATGTATTATAGGCCCCATGAATTCAGATAAAAATACTGATTTGTCTTCTGCTCGTGAGCAATTTATCAGATACCTCACAGAAAACAGAAGGGCTCACGCTACTATTTTAGCATACAGCAAAGATATAGAGCAGCTGGTCGCCTTTCTTTCTGACATGGGCAAAAAGCAGATTATAGAAGTAGAAAAAATAGATCTTGATGGCTTTCTGAAAAAACTTTCCACAGATGGTTATACTCTTAAATCTCTTTCCCGAAAAATAAACTCCATAAAAACATTCTATCGGTTTCTTAAAAACCAAAATCTTATTACAACCAATCCGGCAGCAGAGATTACACATCCAAAATATGAGACTAAACCCCCCAGAATACTATCAAAGATGGAATATAGGGCTTTAAGGGACGCCTGCAGGTCGGATATAAGAACTTATGCCATCGTGGAACTCTTCCTTCAAACGGGTATAAGAATTGGAGAATTGGCTAATTTGAAACTGATAGATACCAATGAAAGAGAATTGATAATTAGACCTCAAGAGAGCCATCCGCAACGCACAATACCTTTGAATAAGGCAGCCAAAGCCGCATTGGATAAATGGCTAACAATAAGACCAAAAACCAATGGCGAAGCTCTTTTTGTCACCAAAACCGGCAGGCCGCTATTAGTTCGCAATATCAGGACTACTATAGATAGATATTTTAAGATTGCCGGTATTGAAAACGCCAAAGTAAATGATCTCAGACATACTTTTATCGCACACCATCTAGCTGCAGGAACCGATCTTACCATGATCAGCCAGTTAGTAGGCCACAAAAGACTGGCTACCACAGAAAAATACCTAGACCTCATAAAGGACAAGGCCGTCTCCAACCTGAAACTGGAAGAGCTTTAATTCCTTTTTATCTTCAGCCTTATTCCTTCATTTTTCTAAGCAAAAAATCATCAGGTCTTTGAAACAGTATATTAAAGATTACGTGCCTGCACTGAGGAGCGGAAGCGACGAATGTGGAACCGGATAAAACCGCGACTCTGTACGTCTTCAGCGGCTTGAAATAGATAAAGGTTTTGAGTTCTCCTGTGGAACCGGATGGAGTCGAACCATCTACATCGACTTTATAAGAGTCGCGTTCTGCCGGTGAACTACGGTTCCATGCAGCCTGCCCCATAAATTTTGTCTCTCTTACAAATTATTTAGCCAGTCGAAAATTAAAGGAACAGAGCGCTAACGTGTCTGAAATTATAGAATATACGGGGAGAAATGTAAATTTTATAGTTTAGCGCGCTGAGATATTTCTGCTTCCACTAGTTCCCTAGGCCTTCCGTACTTCAGCCGTGAAAGAGAAAGTATCGCCTCTGCCACCTTGGGGTTTTCAATCTTCTTTTGCGCTGCCATATCTTTTCTCAAATCAACAGAAAATGGTGGAACCGGTTTATTCCCTACTATGGTATTTACATAGGCATTATAAACATCAACATTAATAAGATCGCCTTCATTAAATACCGGGGTAAACCAGTGCTGTAAATAATTAGCATCAGTTACGCCTACTCTAAATGCAATCAGTGTTCCAACGTTACCAAAGACGGCGTTTTTTACCTCCTCCTCCATTTGTCCTATAAACTGGTTAGCCACACAAAGGTTTAGCCTGAATTTCCTAGCCTCAGAGAGTATCTGGGCAAAATCAGGTGTTGCAAAATTCTGGAATTCATCAACATAAAGAAAAAAGTCTCTTCTTTTATCTTCAGGAGTATCCACTCGACTCATGGCGGCTACCAGAATTTTTGGCACCAGGATTAAACCAAGGAAACTGGAATTTTCTTCTCCCAGTTTTCCCTTGGCAAGATTGACAAGAAGAATCTTCCCTTCATCCATCACTTTTCTAAAATCAAAAGCACTCTTACTTTGTCCAATGATGTTTCTCATAAGTTTATTAGTGACAAACCGGCCGAATTTTGAAACAATATAATCCAATACTTCAGATTTATGAAAATCTGAAGTCTGCGCAATCTGGTCAGTCCAATAACGTCTCACAATCGGATCCTGAATTTTTGGAAGAAGCTCTTGAACATATGAAGAGTCAGTCAGAACTCTAACAACCTCTACAAAAGAAGCGCCTGGCTCCACCATAACAGTCAACATTGCGTTTCTTATGGCATGCTCAAATCGTGGACCAATAATACCTGTTTTCTGCGGATCATAAAGTTTGTACATTAACCCTATGATTGAAGTGACTATAAAATGTTTCTGTTCCTCGGTATAGGCCTCAAGCATATTAAGTCCCATTGGTCTTTCTATATCTGAAGGGTCAAAATAGATAATATCCTCAGCTCTTTCTGGAGGAATAAGAGGTAAAAGTCCCTCAACTAAATCTCCGTGAGGATCAATGGCTGCAACTCCCTTCCCTTCCTTTATATCCTGCAAAATCATATCTTTTAGAAGTACGGATTTACCAACCCCTGTTTTCCCAATTATATAAACATGCCGCCTTCTGTCATCAAGTTGCATGTAGACAGGACGCATAATTCCACGGTAGACACTTTTACCCAAATACATTCCTGATGTTGGAGTTTCAGCCGGAGCTGGGGCTTTTTTGGATGTTACCCAATTGATATGAGGCGTTTCAATAGTTTTATTGGGAAAATGGAATATTGTAGCCAACTCTTCACTGGAAAGAATAGAAAATTGCCTATGTGGCCAGTTCACCATAGGAAAATACCGATATATAAAATCCACCATAAATGAACTCTTCATTAGGTGCTTGGCACGGGTAAAGTGATTTAAGTCGGAAGCAAACTGTGCAAAGACCGCCTCAATATTATGAAGATGCATGTTGGCTGACTCAAGCGTTGTCGAGGTTACTACTACTCTTATAACAGTCTTAAAACCAGGTTTTGAGGTTTTGTTTTCAACCGCCTCAAGCACTTTAGGATCGACATTATACTTTGCTTTTTCAGGATTGGCTTCATTTTTCTTGATGCTGGAAACGTAACTTCTACCCTTCTTCTTCCACTTACCATCAGCAGGAGTTATCAATATTTGTATAGAAGCACCTTCCCCAGCCTGCATTTTCCCTAGTGCAGAAGTAACTGCCGAAAGAGGATCAACAGGCAAGTCTTTATAAAAACGCATCGGGTAAAAGTCCGCATGCTGTAGTATATAGGAGGCAAAAGCTACTTTTCCGTTTTCATTAAAAATATTATATTCATCCACTTCTTTAATTTCTGCCTCTGGATACATTCCGTAGATCTGCTTTTCTAACAAATCGCGCAAATGGTGATGAACAGAGATATAAAACTTTATGTCTCCGGGGGTACCGACTATCTCAAATGAAATATGATCCGAAGCTTTCAAGAATGACAAAAATCCTCCGTGAGAGAGTGAAGCAAGAGAGGAAAAAAACTGCTCAGCCGCATCAATTTTTATTTCATTATTTTTGGGAACCATCACCTGCAATAACACAAATTCAAGGCTTTTTTTCTCGCGTCCCCGGTGTTTCCACCAAAGAAAAAGAAAATATGAAAGAAGCGACAATCCTACTAAAAGAATTACCAACGCTCCCATAACCAAAGCTAAGTCTTCAAGCCTAAAAACAATTTGTGAGGGATCAGTGTACATGGAAACTTAAAGCGATATTAACTAGATAAATAATTCTATTTTCTAATCAGATTTTACTCTGATTATTTTTCCGTGTATGACTTTGAGCATTACATGAGCCTTCTTTAGTTTTTTGACACACCATACGGCCATCCATCGCAAAGCACTGCTTATTTGACTATGAAGTCCCGCTACAACCTGCTGATCCGAGATGGGCAAAACTACATTTGGTACTGGAACAGAAAAGGGAATAGAAGCCCCAGATTGAGTTACTCCCAACTTTTTGACATCAGGGGGTAATTCAATTGATTCTTTTATTGCTGTCACTCCCACCTCTAATACTTCCTTTGGTATCTCAACTTCTTTAGAAATCATTTGGGGCATCTCGAAAGATGCAATTTTTATCGCTTCATGTTCTTTCCCTACCGATACAGATACTGTCTGATTTTTTGCCCCATTATCTGACTTTATCCCCGAATTGCTTTTTATGCTTTGAGAATAATTCTTCTGTTGGGAGTTGGCAGGTGTGGTGTTCATAATTATTCTTTAACTTAATTTATGTGGATAAACGGTCAGTTTTCCCCTGCTTTATGATTCAATTTTATTCCAGAAAAATTAAGTGAAGACAGAAAAGTTTTTATGGTTTCAGCTGTGAAGAAAGAAACCGGAACTAAAACTACATTGCCCATGAGGTTGTATTTGAAAAAAGGCAAACCTAAAATATAAGCATCGACTAATCCGAACAACGTTCTTGGATACATGCCCCAATTATCCAAAAGCCATACGCCGAAATTCGTCCAAAGATAAAACCAAAAAGACGCGGCGATACCTACACCTCCTGCCGTTAAAAGCTTAAAAACTAAACTTTTTTTTCCGGCAGCTTTACTCCTAAAATTTAGTTTCAAAATTCCCATCAAACCGATCACAATATAACCGCTCCATGTGAATATAAATATACTTGTATTTCCAATAAATAAATCTGTTACCGACATAATAAGAAAAGGTACAACCAAAGCGTATTTTTTACCCAAGTACGCAGCTGAGAGAAGAGTTGCTGAGGTAACAAATTCCACATTATCTCCGATATGAAAAACTGTTCTAGAGAGAATACCTAAAATTACTAGGATAAAAGCGAGTAAATATTTTTTTTTCTCTTCTCTTCCCATTTTCCTCAAATTAAAATTTAGAATAAATCCATTCGACATGATCTCCTGGATATATCACATATCTATCAGCAGCAATTGTACCCGTTTTCCCATTTACCTTATATATCCAGCCGTATTGTCCACCATTTGCCATATCGCCAATCTTGATCACCATTATTCCGTATTTATACTGTTTTATCTCGACATCTATTTTCTTGTCAGTAGCCAACTTCTGAAGCGCCTGGTACACCGTCTGCACGTAGACTTCACCTTTTTCATTTTTTCCATTACCAAAATCAATTGACACTGTTTCCAAAGATGTTGCGCTCTGCGTAGGTGACGGCTGTTGCTGGCTGTTTAGCTCTGTGGTTTGAATATTACGGTTTATGATATTTGGTAAATTAATGACAGACTGCTGTTTTTGCAACACATATTGCCCAAATACAACCAAAATTACTATGATTAAACCGATAAATATAAACAAATTTTTTGAATTTCTTTTCACACTGTCCCCCTTCCTTTCTATTGTGTCATATATGCTCCAGCCTTGACAAGTGGCGTTAATTTATTGCTGTCTCTGAAGTAACAGTATCGCTAAAACTGTAAATTATTCCAGACAGAAGTAAATTTGTTCTAAATCTCTTGTCATTAACTTTTATATTTTTTGTATTTGCATTTTTGCCCTGAATTTTTCCTGAAAATAACAGTTTTTCTATTGATTTTACCCGCCGATCTTTGCCTTTTTTATACCACCTCTGGATATTTTGAGATTGTATTATATTCTGCTTAAGTTTGATAAATAAAACAAGACAATAAATTATAAAAAGAATCTCCCAGTATGCTTCTGCATACTTATCAATTTCAAGATTAGACATCCGGTATTGCAATAACAATAATGGTAATAACCTGTCTTTTAAGTTTAGGTATTGTTCCTCAAATAAGCTGTCATAACTTTTAAGTAATTTTATTTTCTCCTGTAACTGACCTAAATTTTCTTGTGTAAATCTGTCGGAATAATCAGATATAAGCCGTTTCAGCTGAATATAGATAATTGCTGAAACCAGAAATTTAATCTGTTCAGGTACTTTATCCATCCTAGATACCTCCATAAGTACTGACAAAGAGGTAATAATATCTGAAATATTTTTTTGGATGGAAGGGACTTCTGGTTTTAAGAATGTCTGATTTCTAGAATCCTTGAGTAAATCTATTATCTCCCCCGTCAGAAATATCAAACCCGTATATATTTCTCTTCTACCATTACGAGTCAAACTATCCCACTTCCCTGTATATGTAGCCTTATTTTCCTCACATGCAAGAGAAGATTCCAAACTAAAATCCTCAAAATATCTGAAAATATGTACAAATCTTTCCGTAAAATTTGCATCCCACATCGGTTGAAAAATAAAATCATCTTTTTGAAAAGATGTGCCTTGTGAAATATCAAATCTATATTTATGCGCAATAAGGCTATGTAATTTCATAAAGTCTTGCTGCACTTCTTTAGCATCTTGTGATAGACTAAATTCTCCAAATTGTCTACCTAACCTATTGCTATGTTCAGCGCTATATTCCTTCTCCTCACTTAAAGCTAAAGGTTTATTAGACTGATCTGGATTATGAGGAATCAGAAGAAACCGTTCAAAATTCAGCAATTGTGCTTCTAGCAAATCAATCTCAGCCAAATTGTCATTGGCATAATTCCATCGCGACATTTCCTTCGGTTCATTGTTCTTTTCTTCACCGTCTAAGATTTCCTTTTCTTCTTTCCCCTCCACGTGCTCGAACCATTCTTTTTTATCTAAAATATTTACTGGAAACCCACTTCGCAAAACAGTAATTCCTGCTGTATCATCAAAAAAACTCCTCATAAAAGCATAGGCAGCCAACACGCGCATCCGGTCAAGAGTATCAATATCCCTTACCTCTTTGGTAAATTCGGTTTGAGATTTATCAAAATCACCCTTATTATCGCCATAAAAATCTATCTCTTTGAAGTTTTCTTCTTTTTTCCTTTCTCTAACGGTTATCCTTTGAGGGGATATCCCATTAGTTTCAGGTCTTTTAATACCGTTTGTTCCATTATTTCCACCTTCCCTAATAAAATCTTCTTCCACTTGTAAAATCAAAGCTTGAGCCACCATCGCAAAAGCTGTTTTTATATTCTTGTTTTTCTCTGCCATTTTTTCCATTTCCTCTGCATAGAATTGCTCCTTTGCCTTATTTTCTGACTCTCTTTGGAAATCAGAGATCGATGTTTCCTGCCTAAACTTTTCTAAAACACTTTTCTCGCTTTCCCTTTTTTCTGCTGAGAACGATTTGGAGAATGATTCAAATATTTTCGCATGGTCAATATTTTTCCCCCGGGATTTGCCCAAAACCGTTTCCTCTTCAATCATATCGTGACGATCATGTTTTTCTCCAGTTACTATATCCAAAAAATTCCATAGCGTGTCACTATCCCCACCTACAGTATATGAAGTCAATTTGACGGTATCACCTTTTTTTTCTGCCTTATAAATCCTGTTATTTCTTCCGTGAGTATCCTTCGTTTCTTTCCTACTACTCACCCACACGGCAGTTATATTAGACTCATCAGAAGCTATTTTATGATATTTATCAATAAGCTGACGATAGGTTTGTCCTCCATTCTCCTTATCATCAATCCATACCTCTGCCGCTTCTCCTTCCTCTGAAAGCAAAGTGTTAACGAATTCCTCCCGTCCGGAAATTTTATTTCTCACTTTTACATTTTTGCCTATTCTCAATGTAACTTGGTTTATGACGCTTCCGTCTGTGCTAAATTCATCCTGATATGTCCTCATATCCCGCGCCATGGCTGATACTGCTTTTTTACCCTCACCCAACCGCTCCATCACAGTAAAAGCTCTGGCACTTGATAAATCATGATCTCCAGCAGAACCATTTGTTCCGATTCCCATCGGTGCAATTGCTTCAACCATCATAAAAACTTAAAGAGACTCATTTTCATTTAAGCCAATAAAAAACCCTCTATCTCAAGAGGGTTAAAATGATCAACTAATTCTCAAGTTACCCAATTTCAAACAAGCAGATTATTTGTATTTATTGATTGATTGGATAATTGTATTGTATGTTGATTTATTACTTTCCTGCTCGGGATAGACTTGAAGGGGAGTTCCCGGCTTTGGCTTGCCGAAGCCCGATCTAATCGAGCGAAGGCGGCCTTTCACGGTTGCGGCACAGCCCCCGAATTCCTAACCCCGCGTAGCTTTACGCGAAGTGGGGTCACAGGGTTCCTCTTTTCCTCCAATAGAATTGTTAATTTACTTCGTACTCAACCAGATATCCTCTTTTACTTTTGTCACCTTATTGAGATATCTTGCTGTCTCAAAAAAAAGATCCGACAATCTATTTAAGTACACCAAAACTAATCTGTCAACATTGTGTTCTCTATTATAAAGTCGCACTACTTCCCTCTCAGCTCTACGGCAGACAGATCGAGCAAGATGGGAAAACGATGCGGCTCTTGTGCCTCCCGGCAATATAAAATTTTTCAATGGTTCAAGTTTTTCATCTATACCATCAATCAACTCTTCCATTTCACTATCACGCCCCTTTATGTTAACCAAATCGGTTTTTCCAAGCGCCAGATGCGAACCAATTGAGAGTAAATCGGACTGTACTTTACGGAAAAAATCGGAAAGTTTCTTCTCTTTTTCTAAATGGGAGATAAGAACTCCAACTACAGAATTGAGCTCATCAACTGTACCATAGGCAACAACCCGTAAATTATGTTTCTCAACCCTTGTACCACCGTATAGAGAGGTTTTTCCGTCATCACCAGTACGTGTGTATATCTTTACTCTATTACTGATTTTAATACTTCGTTGGGAGTTTTTGCTTTTCACGTAACCGCCTGTTCTTGTGTATAGAGCAACTTAACATTCGCTATACCCGCAGCTATAACACTTTTTACAACCTTCCTCAAAAGCCAACGATGCCTCTCCACATGAGGGACATAAATCATAGTCTGACTTTTCGGCTAGTAACGGCTGCTGTGTCAGGACTGATATTGTCGTCATGCCATTTTGTATCTGGTTATGCGCTACGCCATTTCCGTTTTTTATCTTGTAACCAAAATGCATTGCCAGCACTTTGGCAACAGCATCCGGCAGTGACCTTACTTTTTTATCACCAAATCCCAAAGATTTTGATCCGCCAATACCGATAAGCTGATTGAATATCTGTTTGGCTCTTTCACCAGATGGAACGTTGGACTGCATCCTCAGTACCAATGAAGCCAACCTACCCATAGCTTCCGCCATGGCAGTGACGTCAGATCCTGCCTTTCCGACATTAATAAAGATTTCCAACGGTTCATTACTTTCACCGGTATTTATGGTGACAAAGGCCGCTCCGACTGGTGTATCGATCTGATATGTAGCTCCATTTACCATCATCGGCCTTGATTTTATCTGAGCTTTTGCTTCTCCATTGTGTTTTTCTTCCTTCTTCTCTTCGACTTTTTCGGTAACTCTCTCCAACACTCCCGGCCTGCTACCATCTCTCATATATGTCATCCCTTTACAACCCAGATCATAAGCCAGACGGTAAAGTTTCTGGACGTCGGCTACGGTATGCGTTTTTGGGGCGTTTACAGTCTTCGAGATAGAAGCATCCACATATTTCTGGATGGCAGCCTGCACCTTTACATGATCTTCAGGAGACAAATCATTGGCTGAGACAAAATATTGGGGAATAGGATCATTGGGATTTTTCTTTTTCCATTCTTCAAACAGCGGATGATAAAGCCTATGCTCTCCCAGTCTGTCACGCCTGATGAACGAAAACTCATAAACAGGCTCAATTCCCGAGGATACTCCGGCCAGAAGCGACGTGGAACCTGTTGGCGCTTGCTGCAGAAGAACTGAATTCCTTATGCCCCATTTTTTTATTCCGTCCCTAATTTTCTTGGGCAACTGCTTGATAAAATAGCCTTTAAGATGTTTCTTTGTATCAAGTTTGGGAAATGATCCTTTTTCTTTGGCTATCTCAATTGAAGACTCGTAAGCAGCATCCCTTATTGTCCGGTAGATTTTATCTATTATTTTGATTGACTCGTCGGATCCGTATCTGATCTTCATTTTTATCAGGGCATCTCCCAACCCCATCGTGCCCAAACCGATACGTCTTTCACCGTTTTGTTGCACTTCCCTTATCTGGGGAAATACGTAAGCATCAGCATCAATTATGTCATCCTGAAACCTGACGCCAACTTTGGCGATTTCTGCCATTTGCTTGAAATCTATCCTTCCTTCCTCATCAACAAGTGAAGCCAGATTTATTGAGCAAAGATTACAGACTCCCCAAGCGGGTAGACCTTCTTCACCACAAGGATTTACGCAGTTTATTTTATTGAAATACCAATTATTAAACCATTTATTATATCTCTCCATAAATACCACACCCGGCTCTGCTGAAGCCCAAGCAGCTTCGGCTATCATATCCCAGATTTTCCTAGCCTTTACAGTCTTCACAACTCTCACTTTTTTCCCAAGTTTTAACCAATTATCCAGATAACCATCCCACTTGGTGTCATATTCCTTATCATTTATATCTGGGAACACCAGATCCCAATCACCATCTTTTTTTACCGCATCCATAAATTTGTCAGAAACACAAACCGAAAGGTTGGCACCGTTTATTCTGGACAGATCTCTTTTGACGGTAATAAATTCCTCAATATCCGGATGCCAATCCCACAACATAAGCATGAGGGCTCCACGTCTTGTTCCTCCCTGCTGGATGATATCTTTTGTTGCTACCGAAAAAAGCTCAGCCCAATTGCATGGGCCTGAAGAAAATCCGTTCACCTTCTTGACACGGGAACCACGCGGCCGCAAGGATGAAAGGTTTATGCCCACCCCTCCTCCTCGAGCCATAATCTCAACCATTTGCTTTAGTGTTTCCAGTATTCCATCACGTGAGTCTTTTGGAGAAGGAATAACAAAACAATTGTAATAAGTTACTTTATATCCTGTTCCTGCTCCTGATAGTATCCTTCCTCCAGGAACAAGTTTGAAATTTTCCATAGCATCGTAAAACTTCTTCTCCCACGATTTTCTTTCTTCAGGTTTTTCCATCTCTACCACACCTCTGGCCACTCTTTTCCATAATTCTTCCGGGGTTTTTTCCTGAGGATTACCTTTATCGTCTTTTAAGGAGTAACGATCTAAGAAGACCTGTTCGCGGATGCCTGTCAATTTCATACTTTTAATGTAAGTTAAATCTTAATAATGACTGATAAAACATAAGACTATTTACAACAGTTTATTCAACTCTCTCTCAAAATCTTCCAAATCTACAAATCTTCTGAAAACTGACGCGAACCTTATATACGCAATCTTATCCACTTTCTTCAGTTTGCTTGCAACCAGCTGGCCTATTTTTTTACTGTCAACCTCTGTCGTATCCAAACCTCTCAGTTCCCTTTCTATCTCATCTGTAATCCGATCTATATCTTCTATTCCAACAAGCGTCTTTTCGCAAGATTTTATTATCCCGTGTTTTAATTTATCTCTGTCAAACTGTTCTTTTCTCCCGTCTTTTTTTATGACAATTATAGGAACACTTTCCACTCTTTCGTATGTGGTAAACCTTTTCGAACATTTACTGCATTCCCTTCTCCTTCTGGTTGTACCCAGATCTTCACTATCTCTTGTTTCAACAACCTCTGTATCGTTATTGCTACAAAACGGACATTTCATTTTTTATTTATTAACTTTCTTATCAAAAAATCTGTCTTACACTATATCTTTAACTTCTAGTGGCTAGTTTATAGTATAAAATCCAGTATTTTCAGTAATATTTTGGTTATATTTAGTCGTTTTTGGCGCATAAAAAACACGCATTTGCGTGAAAAATTTTCAACCCTATCTATAGTGTTCAAAACAATACTATGACACTAAATAGACACTGTCAAGAAGACAAAATATATCAAACGATATCAGATTAAAAAACAGCCTCAGGAAAATTTTTTTTCTTATAATGGCCGTGTTTTCTTTAATCTTTCTTTTCCGTTTGTGAAAACACTTTTTCAGTTGGAAAATTATTGTATCCAAAAAACAGTTAATATCACCTTGAGGCAGCAATCTGTTGTATCGCCTGATGAGTAACACCTAAGGCATCTGACAACCTTTGACCGTAATTTTTATCGCTACCGTTAGCGATAATTCCGTTTATTGTTTCCTCATGTTTTTTTGCTGCCAAATCCAGTTTATCAGCCAATCCCGGGGGCAAATCTCCCGTCTTTTTTATATCGTTTAATTCTACAGCGGCAGTCAGGAGGTATTTTTCTCCTTTGGTAATAGTATCGATACTCAATCCGTATTCATTCTTGTCCCATAACTCCCTACCCATAACCAGCCGTTTGTCAGAAAAAAGGAGATTAAGTTGTACCTTTCTAACCGGATCTTTGGTGAAAAAAAGCAGTATATGATCTCGAAGTACTTTAAGAAAGTATAAAGGATTATCAGGTAAGATTCCTGGATAAGGCAATGTATATTCTACAGTGGGTGTAGGGGTAAGAGTGATACTGGGAATGGGCGCCTCGGGTGTCTTTGATAAAGCAGCATAAGCAGAAACCTGGGGAAAAATAAAGATAAAAAGCAGACAGAATATGGCTATAAATAATCTGCGAATCATTTTTGATAGTACCAATTATATACCTTACTGATAATAATGCAATTACAGTTTTCCTTCTGTAGCCGTCTAATAAACAAATTATGTTATGGTATTTATCAGCTTTTTAAGCCATTTTGTACGTATTTAGGGTTTTATAGATTGGCCCTGAGGAAGTCAATGTACTATCAACAAGTGAAATTCCACTTACTGAAAATTTTTCCGGAAGTTGGAATTTTTGATTTAGAATAGTATATTTTAATTCTTCTTGCCTATTACCTCCAATATGTCTTCCACGACCTAAGGTAATATGTGGATTATATTTTCTTTTCTCCCTTTCAAAATCTAATACCGCAAGATTATCATCAAGATTCTGCACCAATCTCGATAAATTATGGTTTGCGTTTGCTCCCAACCAAACGATAAACTGCTCTCTGGAAAAATAACCAATTTTGTCAAAAGTGACATCAAACTGTTGTATGCTTTCAACACTTTTTCCTGTTGCGGCGTCTATCATTTCCAATAATTCTTTAGGGTTCTTCGCTTTTAATTTTGCGATTTTCAAATCAGGATTTATGTTGCCCAAGAATTTTAGCGTCAGGTGGATATTTTCCTTCTTCGTCCAGGAAACCTGCGGAAACCGTAAAAAAAGTGGGTGAAGTGATTTTTCTATATCATCTCTGATGTCTACCGGTATTTCAATTGCAACAAATAATCTCATATCATTCCCACTCCATTGTCGCCGGGGGTTTGGTAGTGATGTCGTAAACTACGCGAACTACTTCAAAAACCTCGGTGACAATTCTTTCTGAAATCCTAGCTAGAACATCATATGGCAATCGCACCCAGTCGGCAGTCATGGTGTCTTTTGACTCAATAGCTCTTACGGCGATTGTTTCTCCGTATTTTCTTTCATCCCCTGCAACACCTGTTGATTTGACACCTGTCAGTATGGCAAAAGCCATCCATATATTCTCATATAGCCCGGCCTTTTTTATCTCTTCAATCACGATCCGGTCGGCTTTTCTCAAAATCTCCAGTTTTTCTTTTGTCACCTCACCAATAACCCTAACTCCCAGTCCGGGACCTGGAAAAACATGCCGGGAAATCATTTCTTTAGGAAATCTCAGAGTCTTTGCTATATCGCGAACTTCATCCTTATACAATGTTCTTAGAGGTTCAACTATACGGAAACCGTGTTTTGCAGGAATTCCTCCTACATTGTGATGAGTTTTAATTTTCTGGGCGTGCTTTGTACCTTTACTTTCTATCACATCAGGATATATGGTCCCCTGAACCAATATTTTTGCGCCCGACTTTTTTGATTCTCTCTCAAACACTCTTATAAATGTTTCCCCAATTGCCTTTCTTTTCTCTTCAGGATCAACAACTCCTCTCAATATTCTCAAAAAATCTCTTTCAGCGTTTATAACTTTAACAGGCAACTTTAATTTATTCTTAAAAGTATCTCTTATCTCCTCCGTCTCCCCGAAACGCATAAGTCCTGTATCTACATAAAAACATGTCAGGTTTTTACCAATTGCCTGGTATGTAAGATACGCCGCCACACTGGAATCAATACCTCCGGAAAGGGCACAAACTACTTTATCATTTCCTATTTGTTTCTTTAGTTCTGTAATTTTCTCACTAATAAATTTTTGAAGTTTTTTTTCCTCAGGCCGTAATCCTGTTAAAGTCGACTTGTCTCCTGAAGGATTTTCTTTACATATACGGATAACAAAATTTTTCAAAATGTCGGAACCGTACTCTGTATGATGAACCTCGGGATGGAATTGAATCCCATAAAATTTTCTTTTTTCATCTGCAAATGCAGCCACTTCCACTGAGTGTGTAGAACCGGTAATAGAAGCTCCCTCCGGGGGGTTTAACACTTGATCAAAATGGCTCATCCAAACTGTAAAGTTTTTTTTCTTTTTTTCCCATCCAGCAAAAAGTGAATTATTTTTTGTGAGAGTAAAACTGGTTGGACCGTATTCTTTTTTCTTTCCCGGCATCACCTTTCCCTTAAGCTGCTGACCCATAATCTGCAAGCCGTAACAAATTCCCAATACGGGAATTTTAGCCTGGAAAATTTTTGGGTCTGGTAGAAGGGCATTCTCCCCATAAACTGATGAAGGTCCGCCTGAGAGAATTATTCCATTTGGTTTAAATTCTTTTATTTTGTAAACAGCTCTCTTTGGTAAAACTATTTGCACTGCCACTCCCATTTCGCGGATACGCCTACCTATAAGGTGACATGTCTGAGATCCAAAATCGATTATGAGAATCATATGAAATTGAATTATGAATCAGGAATCAAGAATTAAGAATGATAAACAAATAATTAATAACTCTTATAAACTTCATAATTCATCATTCATCACAATATCATGCGGATGGCTCTCGACAAGAGAAGATTGTGTAATACGCATCAGTCTTGAATTCTCTTGAAGCTCGGAAATATTTTTTACCCCCGCATAATACATGCCGGCACGCAAACCTCCTACAAGTTGTGTCACAACGTCTTCAACGCCACCTTTTATAGGTACTGCACCTTCTACACCTTCTGCAACTAGCTTTTTTTCCTGACCACGCCTGTATTCTTGTCCGTAGCGCGAACTGCTTCCATCAATCATTGCGGCTACAGACCCCATCCCTCTGTATTTTTTATATTTTTGTCCGTTTATAGTCACCACTTTTCCCGGTGATTCGGTACATCCGGCAAAAAGAGAACCGGCCATGACAGTAGAAGCTCCTGCTGCCAATGCTTTTACAATATCTCCTGAAAAGCGCAAGCCCCCGTCAGAAATAACAGGTATGTTAAACCTTTTTGCAATAGACACAGTTTCTAAAACTGCCGTAATCTGTGGCACTCCCATACCGGCTACGATTCTTGTTGTACAGATTGAACCCGGACCCATACCAACTCGGATCGCCTGAGCTCCTGCTTCAATAAGAGCTTTTGCTCCAGCAGCAGTTGCTATACTTCCGGATATAAGAGCGATGTTTTTATACTCATTAGCAATAAAACTTGTCGCTTCAATTACCCACTTGGAAAAACCTTGGGCGCTATCAACAACTAAAACGTCAACCCCAGCTTCACTTAAACCCCTAACTCTCTCCTTAAAATCGTCACCCACTCCAACAGCCGCCGCAGCAAAAAGACCTACATTTTTTACTGTCTTTACCTCTTTTACCTGTTTTTCAATCGACAGGTTTCTGTGGATTACTCCAAGACCACCTAGCTTCCCAAAAGCTATAGCAAGTTTGGATGTGGTTACAGTATCCATTGGGGAAGAAAGAATGGGAATATCAAGCCGTATATTACCAGCCAATCTTGAAGAAATATCGATATCCTCTCTTTTCACCTGTGTATAGTTTGGCAAAAGAAGAACATCGTCAAAAGTCAAACCTGTGTTTTCAACAATTTTTTGTTGATCCATATTTAGATTTTTCGGAATTAATAATCTAGAACATCTTTGGTCAAACCGATTTGCTTTTTATAAAACTAGCTTCTTTTGCTTTTTGCGATGCTTTATTCAAATCTTCCAAGCTTAGTATATTATTGTCCAAAAGTATCTGGTATTCATTAAGCAAATTTGTCCTCAACATTTCCGGACCGTCGGTGTTTATAGTAAACGGAACTCCTTGTTCTTTTAAGGTAGCAAAAATATTTTTAAAATCGGACAGGTTCTTTACTACCCTTGTGTTTAGATTTGATGTTGGACAGACTTCAAGAACAATATTTCTGTTTTTCAACTCTAAAAGCACATTTTGATCCTCTATTGCCCTGACGCCATGGCCGATCCTGTCGGGAGTTAGAAGCTTTATGGTGCGCATCATCTCATCAGCCCCTGTTGCTTCACCGGTATGAATTGTCACTCCGAGTCCTACCCTTTTACATGCTTTTATCGGCTCAACCAAAGTTTCCATGCTAAACTGTGGATCAATTGGCCCGGCCAGATCTATTCCTATTACGCCCCGTCTGGCGTACTTTACCGCTTTTTCGGCAATGATGGAATTGAGTTTCGGGGAAAACCTGCGGTCACACATGAGAATAATTCCTATCCTCATGGGGTATGAAAGCATTGCCCTCTCCATACTGTGAATGCTGGAAAGGATAATATGATCAAGATCTCTTTCCCCCCCGCGGTTTCTCAGCATAGGATTGAAACGAATTTCAAGAGTTGTAATACCATTTTTGCGATAAGCTCCAGATGCGATAGAATAAATGCTTTTTTCCATCGCTTCAGGCGAGGATTGTATAAGTTCAGTCCAGTGGAAAAGATCAAGATACTTTTTGTAATTTGTGTCATCTGACACTGTAATAAGTTTTTCAAAATCCCAGTAATTTTTGGTAGGCAGTCTTATCCCCTGCTCCTGGGCAATTTCCCACATAATTGGAGGGTCCACTGCTGACCCTATATGAACATGCAGCTCAGTCAATTCTCCGAATTTTTTCGCAATTGTATCCATATTATTTTTCACTCTCCAGATATTTTACTAAATTTTGGGGCGAAACGACCGCTTTGACAAAATTAGTCACGGTAATATCCTTTATTTTCGCTCTTGCAAAAATGGGTTTTCCAAGAGCCAGAGAATAGCCTATCTCCACTGTGACGGCAGGACCCAGATACGATCCCTGGTTGAAAATATAGACAACATCACTTTTCCTGATATTCTCTAGATGCGAAAAAGCACCCTCACCTTCCCACTTTGTCAGAGTAGCTTTATCGTATTTCTTTTTCAATTCTTGCGGCTTGTGCCCGTGTCTGATATGTGAAGGCTGCGGGACTATTACCATAAATCCTTTTCCCCGGAGTAATTTTGCCGCATCCTCCATCTCCTGGTAAAACTTAAAACTACCGCAGAAACAGATTTTTTTCATGTATAAACTCCATCAAAAAAACCCGGCCGTAGCCGAGTTGTAAAAATCTTTATTTATTTGGCTGAAATCAATTTGACCAACCATATTATATATTACCACAATTATACCCAATCTGTCAAAATTCGGTCTGTATTTAAAAACAAATCAAGTTTTTATCAATTTATCGGATAATCCTTCCACTTCGGGAGTGAAAAAGCTATTTTAAAAAGCGGCATAAATATCACCATATCGACCTGACATGCCGGTATTTCAGAATCCTTCGGTCGCTCGTGACTATGGATGCTCCCAGATTTAAAGCCGTGGCGACTATCATTCTGTCTGCGGGATCTTTATGAAACGGTTCCTGAAGAAACACCGATCCTATGGCAATATCACTGTCAACTGATATAAACTGCAGAAAAGGTAACGCCTCCACCTTCCCGATCCAGTCCGCAATATCCATTGAGAGCGTCAGTCTTCCCGCTTTCACCAGCATGCATATCTCCCAGATACTTATGCTTGAAACAAAGAGTCTGCCGTCTGCCATAGCCTTGTCTATCGCAAGTGATGCCTTTTTTGACAGCTTTTGGGGGTTTCCAATCCACCATATGAGTGATTGCGTATCCAGAATTATCATTTCAAGATTTCCCAGTCAGCCAGCCCCACCGGACGGGACGGGTATTTATATGAGATTACGCTGCCCCGCAAGTCCGCCAGTTTCTTTTTGGGATTATCAGTATACGGAATGATTTGGACAACCGGTTTTCCTGCGTGTGATATGATTATGGGTTTTTTCTTTTTTTCCACTATCCGCAGATACTCAAGAACCCGTGGCTTAAACTGTGATTTTGATATGATATCTTCCATATGCTCATGGTCATGATACCATGGTCACAATTATTTGTCAATGCAATGAAATAAATCACTTGTTGACATCATAAAAAATTGATACACTGATTTTGTGGGGATATTTTTTACTGCTGTCATAGTCTTTCTTATTCTTCTGGTTCTATCTGGTCTAAAAGTGATCGACCAGTATGAAAGAGGAATTGTTCTGACTCTTGGTTCATATTCCTATACTCTTGATCCTGGTCTTAAAGTAGTCTTCCCTATTTTCCAAAGACTGATTAAAGTAGACATTCGAATCACAACTTCTGATATCCCCCAACAGGAAGTCATTACCAAAGATAACGTGCCTGTGGGAATAAACGCAGTTGTTTACTTCCAGGTAAACAAACCTGAGGATGCCGTCCTCAAAATCCAGGATTATACTTATGCTGTCACTCAATATGCCCAAACAGCACTGCGTGACGTTATTGGAGGTGTAGAACTGGATAGTCTTCTTGTCGACAGACAGAAAATTGCGGAGGAGATAAAAAAGATCGTTGACATTGAAACTACCGAATGGGGAGTTGATGTCACAGCCATTAAAATCCAGGACATAGAGTTACCAGCAGATATGAAAAGAGCAATGGCTAAACAGGCTGAGGCGGAAAGGGAAAGAAGGGCGACAATCATCCGCTCCCAAGGAGAATTATCTGCTTCAGCAAACCTTAAAAAAGCTATGGAACAAATGGCTACATCAGGAGCAATCTCTTTAAGAACTTTACAGACAATTGAAGCAACTACCTCCAATCCGTCAAACACAGTCGTCTTTGCCCTTCCCATCCAGGTTTTGGAAGGATTGAAAAAACTTGCTAACCAATAATTTCTTAAATAATTACTTAATCGCCTTCAAAAATTCTTCTGCCAGTTGACTGGTATCCGCAGTTGACTGATAAAACTCTTTCCATACCACTACTATATCAGCATCATTAAAAACAGCCCGCTGAACTTCTCTTATCGTATCCCCTCCGGCTATTGAGAGAAGAAGATTATAACTGGCATGAATCTTGTTTATCTGGATATACGGAATGGGTTTGTCTCTGTTGAATTTTTCCTCATCTACACCGCGGTGAAGTAGCGCTACATCAGGCAGCTTTTTCAGCTTCCTTAACACTTTTACCGGCTGCTCCACATTCATCATGTCAAGCATACTATCCAAACCTTCTCTCTTACAGGATTCTATAAACGAATTAATAGTCTCAACTGGCGCCCAACCTAGACTGATCACTGCAGATGCCCCGGCATTTTTAGCTATATTCACTTCAGTCTCTGCCCTGTCCATTGTCTTTAAGTCCGCTACGATATAAGGACTAACATCTAATCTTTCCAGTCTTTCTCCCCACCACCGGTAAAGACTGGCAATGGAATCCATCCCATACCTTTTAATAAGAGGGGTACCTGCTTCAATAATAATCCTATCGCTTGCAGGAAGTGATTGGATGATGTTGTATGCATCATTTAATGTACTATTTAGGGCAATCTGCAGGTAACGTTTTTTTCTGTTT
This sequence comes from uncultured Gammaproteobacteria bacterium, assembly GCA_964520615.1. GTDB lineage: Bacteria > Patescibacteriota > Microgenomatia > 2-02-FULL-39-11 > 2-02-FULL-39-11 > JAMCUI01. The sequence goes on along the minus strand of CAZFNL010000099.1, from coordinate 5,201 downwards.
AACATATTTTTATTCTATACCATCTTATCCGGTTTGCAGAACCAAGCAAAGTGAGATACTAAAAAGCTGATTATATATATACTGAAAATAAAGTGTAAATTGAGTTTTTGAAGTATATTTATTTACTAAGGAGATATAAATGATGGAGAGGTCCGTGTCCTCTTCCAATATTTAATCCAGCAGAATATTTCAACGCTTCCGAGATATATCTTTTGGCAATTTTGACTGCTTGAGGCAAACTTTTACCTTTAGCAAGTTCTGCTGCAACAGCTGAAGAGAAAGTGCATCCTGTACCGTGAGTATTTTTTGTTTCTATTCTTTTTTCATCAAAAATATAGAATGATTTTCCGTCATAAAGAATATCTATGGAATTTTTCCTTTCCGGCAAATGTCCACCCTTTACAATTACATTTTTAGGGCCCATTTTTTTGAGAAACACAGCGGCTTTTTTCATTTCGTATATTTCCCTCACTTCAATACCCAGCAAAGCTTTGACCTCGTGGAGATTGGGAGTAATGACAAATGATAAAGGAAAAAGATATTTTATAAGTGCTGACTGGGCATCTTTTTTTAATAACCTATCCCCGCTTTTTGCTACCATTACAGGATCAACAACAAAAGGGATTTCCTTATATTCCTTCAACTCAGAAACGACTGTTTTTATTATTTGACAACTAGCTAGCATACCGATTTTTATGACATCCGGCTTCAGATCTTTCATTACCGACTTTATCTGCTCTTTTACAATAGATATTGGCAACTCAAAAACTCCCTGTACCCCAATAGTATTTTGGGCCGTAATGGCAGTAATAACACTCATCCCATAAACCCCCCTTGCGGCGAAAGTTTTGAGATCCGCCTGTATACCTGCTCCCCCGCCGCTATCTGACCCTGCAATAGTTAAAGCTTTTTTCAGTTGCACAAATAAGTTTAATAATTATTAGTTGACTATTAACAATTAGGGATAAAATATCAGTCTGTTATTTTCTCAAGTGATCCCAACTGCCTGATTTTAACGTCACTCTTTTTTCATCTTTTGTTACCAACCATCTACCCATTTTTTTAGGTAATATTTTACCTATTATTTTTACTTCTGTATTTGTCCTCTTTTTAACTTCTGAAATTAAAAACTTTGCATCTTCAGGTCTTGAGGTAAATAAAAGTTCATAATCTTCTCCACCATTAAAAGCTAAATCGTATGGATTCCTTTTTACTTTTTGGGAAAACTCTAACACGTCTTTGGTAACTGGAAGCTTATCCCCATATATCTCAACTCCAACATTACTTTTTTCACATATGTGACAAATGTCACCGCTTAACCCATCACTTACGTCAATCATCGCTGTTGCCATACCACTTTCGGCAACTAATTTTGACTCACCAATTCTCGGATTTGGAGCCAGTTGTCTCTGCAATAATCTTCTAGTCTTTACCGACAATAATTTTTTGTCTTTGGCTATAAAAAGCCCCGCTGCAGCATCTCCCAACGTACCAGTTACTAAAACGTCATCTCCAATATTTGCGCCGGACCGCAAAAGCAGATTACTCTTTTTTACTTTTCCCAGCATAAAAATGTCAATTGCCAAATCTTTTCCCGAGGATATATTTCCTCCTGTCACCTGTATATTGTATCTACTACAGATCCTATCTATTCCTTTATAAATCCTTTGAACAAAATCGGTAGAGATATTCTTGGGTAAAATCAGGGAAACCAGACAGACAGTAGGTAACCCGCCCATTGCAGCAATATCGCTAATGTTTATTGCAATTGCTTTGTGGCCGATATTTTCCGGCTCCAAATTTTCCAAAACAAAATGTCTACCCGCAACCTGTACATCACAAGTTAACAGTTCAAAATAATTTTTATCAAAAGACAAAACTGCACAGTCATCACCTATTCCCACAATTACATCCCGATTTTTTACTTTCAACTCTGACGTAAGCTTTTGGATCAAACCAAATTCACCCGATAACTTAGGCGACATATATTTTTGCTCCCTTTGCCAGTTGGGAGGAAGTCATATTATATAAAGCATCAAGAAGGGCGATTTTGAAACTGGCGGGGCCTTTTGCCTTTTTTGCTGCGATTTCGGCAGCATATCCATAACATGCAAGCGCTACAGAAGATGCCAGAGCATAATTCTTTTCAACTGCACAAAAAGCAGCCACCATGGTAGTAGACATACAACCAGTCCCTGTATTTGTCGAGAGCCACAGATCACCGTTGTCGACAAAATATGTTTCTTTTCCGGAAGATATAATGTCGCGTTTTCCCGTAATAACCACAACTGTCTTATATTTTTTAGCCAGATTTTGTGCTACTTTCACTGGGTCTTTTATTCCCACGATGCTTTCCACTCCTTTCACTTTACCTCCTGCACCAGCAACAGCACCTATCTCTCCCTGGTTTCCCCGTAGTACTGCTATCTCCAATTTACTTAGTAACTCAAGTGATGTACTGGTACGCAATTTAGTAGCGCCTGCCCCAACCGGATCAAGAATAATCGGAATCCCCATGCTGTTTGCTTTTCTTCCGGCAATAAACATTGATTCTATCCAATCCTTTGATAATGTACCTATATTTAAAACCAGTGCATTTGCAATACCTATCATTTCCTCTATCTCTTCCCTGGCATGGGCCATGACCGGAAGAGCTCCTACATGCAGCGTGACATTTGCCGTATCATTCATCACGACAAAATTAGTGATATGGTGCAGAAGCGGTTTTTTTTCTCTCACTCTTTTTAATATTTCTCCTGCTTCTTGATTTAATTTTTTATCCATAATTCTCCTAATAATTAAAATTAATAATTTATATAAAATTAACTTTTCGCTTCATTAACTATTTTTTTTAATTTTTCTGCAGCGAATTTCGGCTCCTTTGCCAGAAATACCGCAGATATTACGGCAATTCCATCGGCTCCCGCCCGTATTACCTGATTTGCATTTTCCAAAGTGATACCTCCTATTCCTACAATGGGAATTTTTACCTTTTTTATAATTTGTTTAATCATGCCAACCCCAATAGGCTTCCCCGTATCTGTTTTAGTTGTGGAGCCGAAAATATCACTCACTCCCAGATAGTCAGCCCCGTCTTCAACTGCTTTTCTTGCTTCTACCACATTGCTTGCCGTAACCCCCAATATTTTTTCCTGTCCGATAATCTGCCGGGCAATATTTGCCGGCATATCGCTTTGCCCCACATGTACTCCTTCAGCATCAATTGCCAATGCCACATCTATCCTGTCGTCAATGATAAGAGGAATACCCGCTTTCTTGGTAATTTTATGAAGAACTCTACCTTCCTCAATCATCAACCGTGTGGAAGCATTTTTTTCCCTGTATTGTACGATTGTCACTCCGCCTTTTATTGCTTCCGAAACAATTGAAAGGACTGATTTTTTTCCGACTAAATTCCTGTCTGTAACCAAATAAAGACAGTAGTCAATTTTCATTGAAAATAACTCTCAGTTTCATAAAAAGTAAATATACAATAAATACGCAGACAAATGTCGGAAGGGATGCGCCCAGATCTGGCAGTTTTCTGGTAATAAACTGGTAGACTAAAATCCCAAAAGCCCAAGATAACATTGCCAACCAATTAATTCCTTTTGAAAACCAATACAGACCATGTTTACTATAGAGCTCTTTTGTAGCTATATTTCCTTTATGTATAAAAAAATAGTCAGCAATAAGAATGGCAAAAAGAGGAATGAATATTGACCCTATAATATAAAGAAAATTCTCATACTGTGTAATATCAATAAACATCGCGGAAATTAAAGAGAATATTCCCAAAAAAATAATAAGTGTCCGTTGCTTTATATGGGGAAATATATTTTGTGTTGATACCGCTGAAGAGTATAAATCTGCCCAGGCTTCTTTTGTCTCATCAACCAAAAGTATAAGAAGTGCCAGAGAGCCGGCAGACAACAAAACCGCCTGTATAAATCCTATTGTCTCCTGGGTTACGGAAGTTGTCATAAGTATGACCGCCCCAATAGTATAAAGCCATATATTTGAGAGAAAATATCCCCAAAAAGACCCCCAAAAAGCATGCCTGTCGTTTTTGGCAAACCTATTGAAATCAGCAATAAGAGGCAACCAAGATATAGGCATGGCAATAACTATATCCACCCCAGACCAGAAAGAAAGGCTACCGTCTCCGGCTTTTCTCAAAAGTGTGGAAATATTGTTTCCGGCAAAAATATGATAAGTCAACCAAGCTGTAGTCAAAGTCACAATCCACACGGCATACTTTCTCAACCATTTTCTCACTACAGCCGTTACTCCCCCTATTCCCATTAGAATGACTAAAAAAGCAAACATCATAACACTTGTGTAATAATTTCCAAATCCAAAAAGTGATTTTAGTATCGCCACTGCCGTCATACCCATAACTACAAATTCAAAGATTGTCCAGCCGATAAGTTGTATCACATTGAAAAATGATGGTAACCATGACCCTCTTATGCCCAAAACCGATCTTAAGAGAACCATTGTGGGAGCATGGGTCCTGCTGCCCATAAGACCCACAGCTGCCAAAAGTATGCATCCTACAAAAGAACCTATGACAATTGCGGCAAATGCCTGAAAAAAACCAAGCCCCGGGGCAAGAAAGCTGCCTGCCAAAAGGACAAGAAGACCCATGCCCAAATCTCCCCACAAGACAAAATAATCAAAGAAACCAAGTATCTGATATTTTGGTGGTACCGGCTCAATCCCCCATTCCGGAGGAGATTTAACAATCTGAACTCTTTTTTTAGTCATATGGATTCGTCGCTTCGCTCCTCACCATATGTGAGAGTATTTGCTCGTAAACTCGCAAACCCTCACATAAAAAAACCATTCCGCAAGGAATGGCTGTGTATTTTCCCTGCGTTGGCATTATCCAAATCAGGTTATATGGGTAATCCCGATAGATTTCGGAAACTCTCAGCCTGACTTCCATCAAGCTCCCCATTTAATAATTAATATTCTAATCCTCAAAAAAGACTAAGTCAATGTCTTTCAATAATTAAAAGTCTTGAGAAGAATAACAATTTCCGCTAATATTACTCTATGATGCTATGAAAAATGTGTAGGCCTTTTCTGGGATAATGCAGGAGTTATTAAAGTTATCCCAAAGAAAAGGAGGATACCATGAATTACATAGGTATAGACCTACACAAAAAGTTCTCCCAGTTTACGGTCATGGGAGA
>CAZFNL010000098.1:0-24550 GCA_964520615.1 uncultured Gammaproteobacteria bacterium | reverse complement strand
CCATGACCGTAAACTGGGAGAACTTTTTGTGTAGGTCTATACCTATGTAATTCATGGTATCCTCCTTTTCTTTGGGATAACTTTAATAACTCCTGCATTATCCCAGAAAAGGCCTACACATTTTTCATAGCATCATAGTTTATTCAACGTAATTCAACTACATTTAATCAATCCCCAGCATCTTTGCCAGATTGGAAGTGGAAAAAGTCTTTATGTGGGGTACGGCTGCTAGTTTGGCGTTTATCATATCCGCCTGACGCTGTTTTTCTTTTATCAAAGGGTCATTTTCTGTCACGCAGATGATGTCCGGCTGCAGCGACAGGATAAGTTTTTCATAATCCTTGTCCGATTTCATATCAGGCAGCATGATAACATAATCGACAAATCCAAGAGCTGCAAGAACAAGTGCTCTTTCTTTTTGGGAAAATATAGGTCGGCTTTTGCCCTTTAGTCTTCTGACTTTTGTATTACTTTCAAGGAGTACGAAAAGGATATCACCAGACTTTTTTGATTCCTGCAAAAACTTGATATGGCCTATATGAATAATATCAAAACAACCACCTACCAGAACTTTCACTTTCCCTTTGTTTTTGGAAGAAAGCGAAAGACGTTGAGCTTCTTTGGGATTAATAATTTTTTGCATAAAATTAGTGGAAAAATTACCCAGCTGTTCCGCGTAAATAGACTGCCTGCCATGGTTGGAAATTAGAGAAAAAAGTTTGCTGTTCCAATGTCTGTCCATCTTTTGTCACTTTATAGTCAAAAGTCACTTTTGCCCCCCAGGCTTGCCAATCGACCTGTTTGACAGTACCTTTTGGTAGGAGGGGATCATCCTGGTAGAGGTCCGGCGGTGGAGGAGTCTGGGACAAAATGACTGGTTTAGTGATATTTACCACACGGTTATCTTTTGTGCCGTAGAACTTAAAGTCCAGAGTGTTATTGGCAGTATCAGTCTCCGACTGTATTAGGATATAGTGGGTAGTGTCATTTTGAAACCTGAAGTCATAGCTTGGGGCAAAAACTGTAGCATCCAGTCCCGGTGGCGCATCTTCTTCATAATAATGGACGCGGTATGCATGGGCATGGCGTTCAACTATTTTCAGTCCGGAATTCATAGCAGCCCGAAAAAGTGTAGTAGATACCTGACAGACTCCACCCCCATCACCCAGTACTGTACGGCCGTCTTTTATGATATAGCCCGGCGCAAAACCGGTTGCGGCAGAAATATCACCGACCGTGTTGTTGAATGAAAATGTTCCTCCAGGCGGAACCAGGTTACCGTTTATTTTGAATGCGGCAAGGGCAATATTGTGTACCCTGTTGGGTATGGATCCGGCAAATTCCGATTTACCTTCACCGACAAGTTCTTTAATACCGAAATTGTTGGAATTCTCTGTTGATATTTTTGGTTGTAATATGACAACTGGCAAGTCTATTGTCACAGCGTTCAAATTCTGAGTTGGGTCATGGGTAATGGAATATATATATGCCGTAATCATCTTTTTGGTTTGTTTTTGATCAATCATTCGCCCCACTCTCGATTCCTTAAAAAGTGTCACTTTATTATTGGTAAACTGGAAAAGAGCATCTTGGGAAGGAATATCAATGTCTGCCGCCAAATTACTGAGTGTTTCGTCAATATTGTCGGTATTCATTTTCAGTAAACTGGTAAGATTTATGCCACGGATGGTAGCCTGCCATTTCTGGTAGATATCCGAAAAAAGATGTCCGGATCTGCCGATGGAATATGCCTGGATGGCAGAGAGCTTTCCGTCATAGGAGACTGCAAGGTCTTGTCCGGAAAGTGTAGCGATGTTGTCTTGATATTTTAGTGTAATATCTATATTTTTGAACGGCTGGTTTTTTTCGGAAAAATATTTTTCAATATCTTTTTTTGTTTTACCTCCGACTGATAGATTATCTATTCTGACGCCGGGATAAATTTTGTTTTGGTACGTCTTTTCAAATGTATAAATGAATGCTGCAGCTGCAGCGGCCATAAAAATTGCCAGTAAAATAAGGAAAGAGAAGGTGAATTTTAGACGGAAAAATCTACCGTGTTTGGAGGATTTTTTTTCCTTGACCATAGCTAATGTTGCGGTTATCATAACATAAGGATGGATAATTTACCAAAAGATAATTTCAGCCAAAATCCGCAAGGCAACCAGAACCAAAATCCGCAAGGTAGCCAGTCACAAGGCTCTCAGCCGGCAGGCGAAATTTTCAGCAATAGAGAGGAGTCAGCATATGAAGCTGCTGCTGCTCCCGAAGAGGCAAAAACCGACGCAGCAGGTCAATACCAGGAGGGATCATACGGAAGTGCCGCTGCTCCGGAAGAACTTCCACAGCAGACAAATATGACCGGCCAAGAGCCGTATCCGCCACAGCCGCAAATTACCTCAGAAAATGTTGGACCAGGTCAGCCGGGTGGCGGTTATCCCCCTGCCGGATCAGGCAATGGTATGTACTCACCGTATGCCCAGGATGGAAAAAAGAAAATGATGGTAATTGTTTTTGCTGTTTTGATAATCCTTTTTGTCGTAGCATTTCTTTTTATGGCAGTTCTTGGGAAAAGAAACAATAAGCCGGTTGACCAGAATATAAAGCTGACTTATTGGGGGCTTTGGGAAGATAAATCTGTCATGCAGCCGATCATTGATTCCTATCAGAAATCACACCCCAACATTACTATAGATTACGTCATACAGGACCAGAAGCAGTACCGGGAGAGATTGCAGGCGGCCATAGACCGTGGTGACGGTCCGGATATCTACCGCTTCCACAATACATGGATACCCATGATGATAAATTATCTTTCTCCCATGCCAAAGACCGTCTATTCCGACGCCGACTATGTCAAGACGTTTTATCCTGTGGTTTCAGATGATCTGAAAGTTAGCGGTAATTATTATGGCATACCTTTGGAAATTGATGGATTGATGCTTATTTATAACGAAAACATATTAAAAGGCGCCAATGTACCTGTGCCTGTCACTTGGGATGACGTGCAAAATGCAGTACCGAAGTTGACAGTAAAGCAGGATAATAAAATAGTTACTTCAGCTATCGCTTTGGGGACTGCCGAAAATATCGAAAATTTCAGTGACATACTGGGACTTATGATGTTGCAAAACGGTACGCAAATGGTCAAATCGCTTTTTGCCTGTGCCGATCCTTCCAGCACTACTTGTGCAACAGATGCCTTGACCTTTTATCATAAGTTTTCTGAGGTTCCGAATAATTCTTGGGACGACACTTTGGATAACTCTGTGGTTGCTTTTGCAGGAGGCAAAGTGGCGATGGTGATTGCGCCCAGCTGGCAGATTTTTGCCATACAACAGCTGGCAAAAAATACAGGCTTGCAGTTTAAGACGGCGCCCGTGCCGCAGTTACCATGTGATAAACCACCATGTCAGTCTGTGAATTGGGCGACATATTGGGTGGAAGGTGTTTCTTCCAAAAGTAAGAATCCTGAAGCCGCGTGGGATTTCTTAAAATATCTTTCCCAGGCGGATACGATGAAGAAGCTTTATACCGCCGAGGCTCAGCAACGGCAACTTTTCGGCGAACCTTATTCTCGGGTAGATTTGGGCAAAGAGTTGTCTAGCAATCCGTATATTGCACCTCTTATCACAGAAGCTCCAACAATGAAATCTTTTTATCTTGCTGAAAGGACAAACGACGGGGATACTGGGATAGATTCAAGCCTGATAAAATATCTCAAGGATGCGGTCAATTCTCTTTCACAGGGTACCAGTCCCGAAACGGCATTCAAAACAGCGGATAACGGATTCAAGCAGATATTCACAAGATTTGGCATCAGTTCAGTTTCACAATAATTTCTATTCTTAATCTATCAATATTAGTTTACTGGTCCTGCTAATTTAGTATTCCAATTTTGCTTTTTCTAGTATAATCTCTTCTGCCTGTTTTTTATTTACTTATGTCTCAGAGACTTATAGATGCCATCTTAAAAACTCTCTCTTATGCTGACATTTTCAGCTATCCGCTGAAAGCTGATGAAGTATACAAATATCTTATCGGGATAAAGTCTTCACAATGCGCAGTCGAAAAATCTTTGAAAAATCAAAATTGGCTAGGAAACAAAGATGGCATGTTTTTCCTAAATGGTAGAAAAAAGTTAGTAGACTTGAGAAAAAAAAGAGAGAGCTGGTCGGAAACAAAGATGGAAATTGCGAGAAGGGCGGCAAATATATTGCAGTATATTCCAAGTATAATGTTGGTTGGTGTCACCGGAGCACTGGCGCTGCAGAATGCCGATAGGGATGATGATATCGATTTTATTATTATTTCTTCTCCTGGATGTCTTTGGTTGACCAGATTTTTATCAACAACCCTTTTTGGTATTTTGGGACAAAGGAGGAAAAGAGTGGGAAGAGAAATAAAAGATAAGATTTGTTTGAATATGTTTATGGAAGTAGGTCATTTGCAGCTTGCCAAAAATGAAAGGGATCTATTTGCAGCTCATGAAGTTGTCCAGTTGGTACCTCTCTTGGAAAAAAGTGATACCTACTTTGCGTTTTTGAAGGAAAATATTTGGGCGGAAAAGTTTTTACCCAATGCTGTTGACTGGAAGAATATAAGAAAGATAAGAGGAAAGACGGGAGAACAGGATACTTTTTTCGCAAAAATTATTATCTCAATTTTTAGGATGTTTGAGAGTTTGTTTATGTCTATACAAATTTGGTATATGAAAGGCAGATTAACTTCCGAAGTGGTTTCCTCGCATTATATCCGTTTTCACCCTCATGATGCCAGAAGTTGGGTGATAAAAAAATATTTGGAGAAGATAGAGTAGCTAGGGACTATTTTAGTGGCGATAAAGCCCGGTGAGTGATGTTTGGGTAATAATATGGCTATTTATAGCCTCTTTCAGCTTGTTGGCTGTGGTAGAAGGCGGAAGGGAGACGTCAGAATCCAAAGCATAAAGAGTAAATATATAGTGATGGGTGCCGGATGGGGGACACGGTCCACCGTAACCGATCTTACCGAAACTGTTAGTACCCTCAACTGTTTCTGAAATTGTAGCTTCTTGTCTAATCTCCTTAGTGGCAGGGTTAATATTCCAGACGAGCCAATGATACCAGGTGCCTGCAGGCGCGTCTGGATCCTCAACAATAAGAGCTAGGCTTTTGGCTTCGGCGGGAACTTCAGCAATAGTTAGAGGAGGACTGACATTTTTTCCGTCGCAGGTGTAGACTGCAGGGATAGTTTGGTTATCTGAAAATGCAGAGCTTTTTAGTATCATATTTTGGTTTCGTGTTTTTATGTTTACAGAAATTTCAGGACTTTTTCCTACCGGGATATTCTTTTTACTTTGATTTTTTTGAGACAGTGTAAAAATCACAGCTGCAATCAGAATAATTATAGCAATTATGGCAACGGGCGTTTTCTGTGAAGGCATATATTATGACATTTATTATATATTAAATATATTTCCTCGTTAGAAAAGTTGGAATAATAATTCCGTATGCGATCTTCAAAAATTTCTACTTGCTTCACTTTTTATACTCAATGTATTTCTCATTTTTATATATTTCACAAACAAACAAATACTGGTTAGCATCTAACAATCAAACTGTCTAACAGGTAGGCGAGCAACTAATAACCAGGATAAGGTCAATCTACCTCTTGACAAGATTTTTTTCATTAATTAAAATAGCAGTCACTTGAATTAAGTGCTAAATTATTAAAAAAGGAGGTAAATATGTCCATTAATGCAAAATCTATAAAGCCGCTTTTTGACTATGTCCTAGTCAAACCTCTTGAGGAAGAGACGAAAACACCCTCAGGAATAGTATTACCCGAGACAGCCAAGGAGAAACCCCAGATAGGCCAGATTATGGCAGTGGGTCCTGGCGGAGTGGATAATGAAGGTAAAAAAACAGTAATAATGGTAAAGGTCGGACAGAAAGTGATGTACAAGAAATGGGGCGGAAATGAAGTCAAAGTGGGCAATGAGGAATGGCTTTTGGTTGAACAAAAAGATATATTGGCGGTAGTAGAGTAAAACTTGCCTCAATCTTGCCCAATATAGAGGAAGAAGATTTTTGAGTGGTAAGCTTAAGAAATTGTAATTACTAAAAATTATAAATTTTTCTTAATCAATTTCTAAAGGAGGATATATGGCAAAACAGTTGCAATTTGCCGAGGACGCCAGGCAACAGCTATTAAAAGGCGTCAATGTGCTTGCTAAAGCAGTGGTGACTACGCTTGGTCCAAAAGGACGTAATGTCGCTATTGATAAAAAATGGGGAGCACCAAATGTTGTACACGATGGTGTCACAGTAGCCAAAGAGATAGAATTAGCCGACCCGTTTGAAAATATGGGTGCTCAACTGGTAAAAGAGGCAGCCAGCAAAACCAATGATGATACCGGTGACGGTACCACCACAGCTACCCTTTTGACTCAGGCTATAGTCAACGACGGTCTGAAAATTATCACAGCAGGTGCCAATCCTATGATGCTCAAGCACGGATTGGATAAGGGTATGGAGGCAGTCGTAGCAGAGATAAAGAAAATGGCTAAAAAAGTAAAGGGTCGGAATGAGATAGCACAGGTAGCCACAGTCTCAGCCGCAGATCCTGCAATAGGCAATCTTATTGCCGAGGCTCTTGAGAAAGTCGGCAAAGATGGTGTAGTGACTGTCGAGGAAGGAAAAGGTCTGGAAATGAATTATGACCTGAAGGAAGGTATGGAGTTTGACAAAGGTTTTGCATCTCCATACTTCGTCACAAACGCGGACAAGATGGAAGTGGAGATAGAAGATCCCTATCTTCTGATAACCGACAAGAAGATTACTTCCATACAGGATCTTTTGCCATTTCTGGAGAATTTTGTCAAAGTCTCCAAGAACCTTGTTATTATCGCTGACGAGATAGAAGGCGAAGCGTTGGCCACATTGGTAGTAAATAAATTGAAAGGGACTTTCAACTCTGTAGCGATAAAGGCTCCTGGATTTGGAGACCGCAGGAAAGCCATGCTTGAGGATATTGCCATCCTGACAGGCGGAAAAGTGATCTCAGAGGATATGGGCCGTAAGCTTGATAATGTGACTGTGGAAGATTGCGGAAGGGCTGACAAAGTCTGGGCAGACAAAGAAAACTGCCGCATCATAGGTGGCAAAGGTGAGAAAAGAGCAATAGATGCCAGAATCGCCCAGCTTAAAAGAGAAATAGAAAGCACTACCTCCGAGTTTGACCGGGAGAAACTTGAGGAAAGACTGGCTAAACTTTCAGGAGGTGTAGCTGTCATAAATGTTGGAGCGGCAACGGAGATAGAGATGAAGGAGAAAAAGGAAAGAGTAAATGATGCTGTTTCTGCAACCAAAGCTGCCATTGAGGAAGGAATTGTCCCGGGCGGCGGAGTAGCACTTTTGCGTGCCAGAGCGGTACTTGAGAAGATGAAAAAAGATACCGAATCTGAAGATGAAAAAGTGGGACTGGATATACTTTATCGGGCATTGGCTGAACCAGTCCGGGGTATAGCCCAAAATGCAGGCGCGGATTCAGGTTGGGTATTGAGAAAAGTGGAAGAAGCAAAAGAAACCGATTATGGTTTCAACGCCTACAATATGAAATTTGAGTCCATGCTGGCGGCGGGAATTGTCGATCCGGCCAAAGTGACAAGGTCGGCTTTACAAAATGCAGTCTCGGTGGGTGCCATGATTTTGACCACTGAGGCTCTCATAACCGATATTCCTGAGAAGAAAGAAGCTCCTGCTATGCCTGCTGGTGGAGGAATGGGCGGGATGGATTATTAAAGATAATTAGAATTGCGGAAAAAGAATTAAATTAAGTGAAATTAAAAAGCCCCGCGTCAGACGCGGGGCTTTTTGTTTTTGAGATCTCAATTTTAACGCTCTTATTTACCCTTTACTGTTATCTTTTTAGCCTTGGCAGCTGGAGAAATCGGGGCTTTGACAGTTACAACTCCGTCTGTCACCTCGGCAGTTATCCTATCGCTGTCAATGGCGCGGGGAAGCGAGGTGGTATAGTCAAAAGCCGATACTCTTTGCTGTTTGTAAACGACTTTTTTCTTTTTCTTTTCCTCGGTAGATTCCTCAGTGTGGGCTTTTATTCTTAGAACTCCGTCTTCAAAGGTCACTTCCACCTTGTCTGCTGTAATTCCTGGTACAGCAGCCTTTACTACCACTTCGCTTTCGGTCTCATAAACATCCATGCCTTCGTTGAGACTCACCTCCGGCCACTCGTTGTCTTCGGAAGAGGGCCATCTGGTGAAAAATCCGGGTAGATTGAAAGGATCCCATCTTATTATTGCCATATTCTCACCTCCTCTCTTATTAGCAGTCTAGCATATAGAGTGCTAATATGTCAAGGTATCGGGTATTGGCTTCAGGCTTATTTAGCCTCAAATTCGCATTTTACCTTCCTTGAAAAAATGGCAGACTCCTGATAATATAAGGCATATGAATAAAAGGGCGATAATTATTGTAGTTCTGCTTCTTGCAGTACTTGGTTACGCCCTTTATGCATTCGTCTTTGCCGGATCCTCAAGTAACGCAGGACTCAAAGTAACCGCTACACCCACTGCTAATGTCTTCCTCAACGATAAGCTAATGGGTAAAACTCCGTTTGATACCAACTACAAATCAGGAGATTATGTTCTAAAGCTCATACCCCAGGATTCCTCATCACAAGTCTCGTCTTGGCAAGGAAAGGTTACTCTCAACCCTTCACTTCTGACTTATGTAGACAGGACATTGGGACCGAGTGAACTGACAAGCGCTGGAGAAATACTTACTTTGGAGAAAAATCCGGCAGGAGACGCACAGCTATCAGTTATCACCCAGCCTGATGCGGCCGCAGTGATAGTTGACGGACAGGAGAAAGGTGCGGCACCATTACTCCTGAAAGATATGGTGGCTGGTGAACATGACGTGTCGATATCTTCTCCTGGTTTTGTCAACCGGACTCTCAGAGTGGAGCTGACCAAAGGTTTCAAACTGGTAGCCAATTTCCAACTTGCTCTGCAAAATGAGGGTGGGACAGCTTCAGAAAGTGCAACTGTGACTCCGGGAGCAGGTGGTAGTACTACTTCATCAACTAGCAACACGACTGCAGGTAACGGACCTTATGTGGTAATAAAAGATACTCCGACGGGATTCCTGCGAGTACGTATGGCTCCGAGTGTCTCAGCAACAGAAGCCGCCCAGGTAAAGCCTGGAGACAAGTATACATATACGGATGAGCAGAACGGTTGGTATAAGATAACCTACGATACAGGAAAAGAAGGTTGGATCTCCGGCCAGTACGCCACAAAACAGTAAATTTATTAGGTGAAGGGCTACTTTTTCTTCAATTCTTCCATTAATATAAATCCTTTCAGAGTAAGAAATTTCTTGTTTTCGATCATTGACTTTCCTTTCTTCCGCTTTTAACATACCCTCATATGAAAGCAAAATACGATGAGTCAGATGATAGCCAGTTTGCCGGTTGGGTTACCGTTTCCAGTAAGGGTCAAGTAGCATTGCCGGTGGCAATAAGAAAAAAGCTGAAAATAAATCTTGGAGAAAGGCTGTTGATTATTGTACAAAAAGATAAGAATGTCGTAAACCTCATCAAATCTGACAATCTTGGTACTGTATTTGATAAATTTTCCAAATAAGTCCGCCTGCATCAAAATAAAATTGTGACTATGGCGAACCAAAGGAGGTGAGAATTTATGAGTCAAAAATTTTATCCTGTCACGTGCCAGAGCTGCGGTATGCCGGTGAAAATAGACAGCGATTTTGGAACAAATGCAGATAAGAGCAAAAATGAGGAGTATTGCACATACTGTTACAAGAATGGATCGTTTACCAATCCCGGGATAACTATAGATCAGATGATTGCCGGTTGTATCGGGATAATGGTGAAGTTTGGTACGGCTGAAGCTGTGGCAAAAGAGCAGATGGAAAAACTTATACCAACACTAAAAAGATGGCGGAAAGTATAATGTTGTTAGAATATGAATATACTAGAAGAGATCAGAAAATCTAAAAAGAATAGTAAACAGTTATTGATGGAGATTTCCACTGCGATAAAAAAAGATCCTAAATTGATAGAACAGATAAAAGAAGGATTGAAGAAGGGATCAAAAACGGAAAAGGGAATTTTGATGGAATCTTTGGAATATGTGACAAAAGATGATCCAACTATTGTGGAAAAGTTGCTAAATACTATTACCGATTTTATCAATTATAAGGATTCTCCAAGAGTAAGATGGGAGGCAGCCAGAATAATAGCCAATGTTTCACGAAGATATCCAAAGGCAGCGGGAAATGCTATTGATAAGTTAGTTATAAATGCCAATGACAATGGTACGGTGGTGCGATGGAGCGCGGCGTATGCTTTGGGAGAGATTGCAAAATGTAATCTCAATTCACGGATCAACCTAGTACCGAAAATCGAGGCGTTGCTTAAAAAAGAGCAAAACAGCGGAGTAAAAAACGTGTACCTCAAAGCGCTGAAAACAATCAATCAATAAATAGACTGATTGGATGTTGTGATTATTTAGAAATCTTCTATTTCTTTTCGTGTCGGCAGCTTCCTGAAGAAATTTATCCAGAGTATAAATGCGGCCACTCCCGTCAAGATGAGTATCCCTGCATAAAGCTTGTGTCGGCTGTTTAGAAGCAGTGCCGCCAGTCCGGCGGTTGCGGATATGATCCAGTAAAAAACAGCAATTTTTCTCTTGCTCCATCCCAGGGAAAGAAGATGATGATGAAGGTGTCCTGAAGTTGCCCAGACTGGGGAGCGGCCAGAAAGGATTCGCCTTACAAAAAGGAAAGCCGCGTCAGTCATGGGGACGATAAGGACAAGAAGGGCAGTACCCAATTTGCTATAGGAGAGAATGGAGAGGATTGCCAGCATAAAACCGGCAAGAGTCTTGCCGCTGTAGCCGGGCATGATTTTTTGTGGGTAGAAATTCCATGGTAAAAAACCCAGAAAAGCTCCGGCAGTGGCAAAAGAAAGATAGGTGACATGGAGCTGGTTGGGATCATTTTGGATAAAACGGAGTGATAGGAATCCTATGACAAATGCCGATATGGCGACAAATCCGGGTAACTGTCCATCAACACCGCCTGACCAGCCGACAATATTAGTAGTCCAGACGATCCACAGAAGGGCAAAAATATCTGCAAGGACAATAATTGTGTGAGGGCCAAAAAAGTTGAAAGTGATTTTGTAAATGTCAAGGTGAACAATTCCTCCGAGAGGATTAGTGATATAGGCAATTCCTACTCCGGAACCAATAGCGATGACTGCCGCCAAGCAATTTACCAGAAAACGGATGTAAGGGGATCTATCTTTTACGTCATCCCAAATTCCAACAGTGATCAGTATTAAAGCTCCCAAAAATATACCGATAATGGTTTTTGTCATCGGAAAGAGAAGAATGACCGGTAGGAAAAGGCCCAGGAATATAGCTGTACCTCCTGCTCGCGGAATAATTCCTTTATGGGTGTGGGCTGGGTGCATTCTCTTTTTGGGATTGTCGACAAGATTGTATTTTTGGGCAATTTTTGCAACAAGCGGAGTAAAGAGATAAGTAATGGTGGCAGACAGTAATATGACCAAAAGAATTGTGACAGTCATTCAGGCTACCAAAAGCAATATTTTTAGATATGTAATAAAAAAAAGAAACGAAATGATACAGGCTCCACCCACTAGGAGTGCTGATATAAGCTTATCTTTTTTATAAAAAAAAGAGGCAATAAAAATATTCAATGAAAAAATGATAAGTGAAAAAAGAGGAAGTGAGAAAAACTGCAATTTGGTTCCCAACGTATCTATACTTCTGGGCAACGAGTAAAAAAGAGGCAGTTGCGGTGGCATTTGTTTCCATTTCCAGACGGCAAGAACTGCAAAAGCGATCATGATAAGAAGAAAAATTTTTGTCGCACGGCTTATGAAAGGATCAGAAAGTGTACCTGAAATATCCGGCTGCATTTTTTTGAATATGTTTATTTTCGGTTTAATCATTTTGGATGTATTTTGCTCTTACTTCTATAAAGAGCCCGCAGTAAAATTTTTACCCTAAACGTCTGACGTTTCCCACAAAGATCGAAGATTTATCACCGATTCCACAATACAATTGGAACGAGCGTCCCGTTTGCGATTTGCAAAAATTTTAACTCGTTTCGATTTTATCCAATTGTTAATTACCAATTATTTTCTAACTTATACTATCTATTGATGACCATTTCGTATGATGCATCGTCGTTTACCAGAAAAGTCCGGGCCGGGTATGGAGGGAATGTAGTTTTTGAGGCGTTGGGAAAAACCACATTGACGCCTATATAGTACGGTATGGAAATATGATTGGGATTGTAGACGAAGACTTTCCCGTCATTTTTGAAATAGTAGGCCGATTCCAAAAAACCTATTGGAGTCTTGGAGTAAACATAATCATTTACGCTAGCAATCTTGTTTATTTCCCTAAACGCCGTCTTAAAGTCTGTTTTGTCGTGGTATGGCGGCAAGTAAAGATTTATCCCTAAAACCAGTATAAGCCAGAAAGCCATAGAGGCATTTTTAAGCATCTTGTCTTTGATATTCCAAACTCCGTACGAGATGCCCAATATTTCAAAGACGGTAATAAAGATCATATAGCGGTTGACATATATCGGACGTTTGATGATAGAAAAACCCAATACCGGGATGAGTGTAAAAAAAATTGGCGTCAGGGCAAGAAGGGATTTTTTCCTGTCTCTTATAAGCCCGACAAGGAAAAAGATGAACATAACGCCTGAAAGAATGGCAGTGTAAGTCCAGAGGTGGCCAGGAGTACCTTCATAAGAGGTAAGCAGATTTCCCAAAACTGAATTTATAAGCTGCAGATCAACAGGGAAAATCCATGAGTTCCCTGAGTGGAGGAACTGCACCGCCAGAACCGGTAGCCAGGGAAGGAAAAAAAGAAATGGGTTTAAGAGGTACCAAAGAGTCTTTTTATTCAAACGGTTGATAAGGAAATAGTAAAAGACATAAGAGACGGGTATCATGGCAAAAAAGGAATGTGAGTAAAGTCCAAGAACGCTCGCAACTGTATACCATTTCCAATTTTTGCGCAAAAGGCAGTATGCTGAGGCCATGGCAAAAAAAGCGTAGAGGGAATACATTCTTATCTCGAAACTGTAGACCAAAAGCATAGGGTTTAAGAGAGTGAAAACGGCAACAAAAAAAGCAAATCTCTTGGAAAATGCTCTGCGGGCAAAAAGGTAGGCAAAATAGACAGTAAGGACGAAAGGGATAAATGAAAGTATGCGTAAGAATTCATCTGACTTGCCGGCGATAAAAATCCAGAAGTGAAGTAGAAGATAGTAAAGAGGCGGATTAAAATCATTGGCAGTATTAGCAATTACATGGAGTATGCCAGGCTTGGCCATATAATAAGAGAAGGCTTCATCCCGCCAGAGAGATTGGATGAGATAGAATACCGGCGTATGATAAAAAAGGAAGTTCAGCATTTATATTTTTTCTGTTACTTTATACTCTAATCTTTTACCCAAAAGTAGTCTGGTATGCGCTTCAAGAGCCGGAAGTGAAGAGAAGAAAAATGAGATAACCGGAAGTAGAATCCACTGGAATATAAGAAGTGGCGTTTTAGCTACAGAATATGAGGAAGGCCGTTTCGGCCTGGACTTTGTATCGATAAATATAAGTACAATGACAAAAACCATTGATACTGTCAGTATAAGCCCAGACATTTTCGGCAGATTATATCCCAGTGATGTTCGACTGAAAGCCGGATTAACAAGAGCAGGAATGGAAGCTCCGAGTGTCAGCAGGAAAAATGAAGTTGGCCAAAAAAGATGGGATTCAATCACATAGAATAAACGGAAGAATTTGGTCAGGAAAGGCAATTTATTGTCAGAAAAGAATTTATTGAGGGCATAAGGTACATCAGTTACTCCCCAAGCCCAGCGTTTTTCCTGTTCATACCTTGATCTGAAAGTGCCCAAAAGGGATGTGCCGTTTACCGCATCGCGTGAGATAACAAGATAGATTGGGATTGTTTTGACTTTTTCTCCTAAAGAAAAGAAAGCTTGGAGAAATATATGCCAATCTTCTGGTACGATATCAGTATCCCAATAGCCTATCTTTTCCAGCATAGATAATGAGAGTGAATAGGTAGAGATCTGGATAAGTGAATCAGGTTTTGATATTCCAGCAAGCCTTACGATGCTGGATACAGTTGCCTGAAGCCTAATGGGAAGCGGTACTTCCCAGAAATTGCTATAGAGAAGTACCGGCGCCCAATAAAAATGGTAGTAACAGTCGGGATCAGAGAGGAACTGATGTGTAAGATATGAGAAGTATTTTTGCGGCAGGAGCGAGTCGGCATCACATGAGGTAACTGTGACATATTGCGTATCAATACCCATTTTCCTTACCATTTTGCTCAGATATTTTGCTGCCCAGGCTGAATTACTGGCTTTTCCTTTCAGCTCGCCAGTTAGATCTGGATGGAAAGTAACCTCTATGCGGTAGAAAGAGTTATTATATTCTTTCAAAATCTGTTTTGCCCTTTCCTTGGCTATTTTGCCTTCCCGTTCTTCCATGGCTAAAAGGACAATAATTCTATTTGTGGGGAAATCCTGGTTTTTAAGATAATTCAGTGTCAGCCTAATTTTTTCCACTTTTTCCATATAATTTGGGATGATGACTGCATGATACATCTTGTTGTAGCCGGCCATTTTTTTAGCCATTTTGGACCAGTCCAGTTTTGACAAATGTTGCAGTCGCAAATAGGATTTGGTTGAAAAGACAGCTGTTGACAGGGATTTATAGAAGAAATAGACATCGAAGGTGAGTATAAAATAAGCAACTATTGCCGGGTGGAAAGGAGAAAGCCAAAGGGGCAACGTGATTATAAGCCAGGTTGTGAGGGGAAGAACTATCTCAAATAATCTAGTGAAAAAACGTGGGTTTGCGGCAAAGATTCTTTCCATAATGTGGAGCTATTTTAGCATAACCGCTGCTAAAACTTAAATAATTTCCTGGCATTTTCCGAAGAAAGTTGGGCGATTTCAGCTCTGTTCTTATTATGGATTTTGGCCACAAAATCCGCCGTATGAGTTAGAAGAGCTGGCTCATTCCTTTTTCCTCTAAAAGGTATAGGGGTTAGAAAAGGCGCGTCTGTCTCAAGGAGTAACCGGTCCAAAGGCGTCAGGCTGACCAGTTGCTGTAATACCTTGTTTTCTTCATAGGTAATATTGCCGTCAAAACCGATATAGAAGTAATTGTATGACAGGGCTTTTTCCAGATGTTTTTTGTCACCACCAAAACAGTGGAATACGCCATGCATATTACGGTTGCCTTTTTTCATATAGGTGTCCAAAAGAGAAAAAAGATCATCATGGGCCTGCCGGCAATGTATGATGACTGGTAGTGTTAACTCTGTGGCTATATTAAGCTGGAGTAAAAAAAGCTCAGTTTGTGATTTTTTGTTTTCTTCTGAGACAGGCGGATAGTCTTTATAGTGATAGTAATCAATGCCTATTTCCCCAATTGCCACAGTCTTTTTATCTTTGGCCAGCTGTGCTAGTCTAGCTGCAACCTCTTTTTTGCCAAGAGTTTCAAATTCAGTCACATGATGAGGATGGATACCAACAGCTGCAAAACATTGACTATATTGTTGTGAAATCTCAACCGCCCTGACGCTGGAATTTATTTTTGCCCCGGGGATAACAATTTTCCTTACTCCCGCATCAACCGCATTTTTTATGACGGTGTCCAAGTCTTTTTTGAAAGCCTTGAAGTTCAGGTGGGAGTGGGTATCAATAAGCATGGGAAAAGATAATCAAATTTTAATGAGAATCTTGCCGAATACTTGTCGTGTACGGAGTTTATTCCAAGCCTTGGGTAATTCTTCAAGGGAAAAGACAGAGTCAATAACAGGTTTTACTTTATTTTTTACAACGAGGCGGAATACATCTCTCAGTTCGGCAGAGGTAAAACCTGAAGATCCGATAAGTTTTTTTTGCCGGTAATACATATCAGCAATATTTATTCTGACGTCTTTTCCGGCTGTAGCGCCGCAAAAAACAGTTGTTCCTTCTTTGGAGACAAGAGGAAGAATTGATTCAAAAAGTGTTCCTCCTACGGTATCGATAAGGGTATCAACGCCGTAATTTCCGGTAATATCCATAATTTTTGTCTGAAGATTTGCGGATTGGTAGTTGATAAGATGCCTTATTCCGAAACTTTTCAACTTTTCTAATTTTTTATTGTCTCCTGCAAGAGCAATGACATTCCCCCCCATATATTTTGCCAGTTGGGTAGAATAAATGCCTACGCCGCTTGTTGCAGCAGTGATGGCAATCCAGTCACCCTTTTTTATATCTGCCAAAACCATTACCATTCTAAATGCAGTTCCGGCAGAAAGGGTAAGGGCACAGGCGTCTGAAAAAGAAAGGGATGAAGGGATGGGAATGATGGATTTTTTGGGTACTGCCACATACTGTGCGTATCCACCATTTTTGTGCACTCCTAAAAGTTTCCAGGGAGCCTTACACAATATCGATGCCCCTTTTTGGCAATAAGTACATTTACCACAGGCAAAGTAAGGATGGACGGCGACCCTTTTTCCTCCGTTTAGCATTCCTACAATTTCCGATCCCATGGTTAGCGGAAACGAAATGCTGTCCTCGTAGTTTTGGGAAAATACTTTAAGATCGGCTTGATTTACCCCGCAATAGGCCACTTTTACTAGAACTTCATCTCTTGTTGGTGTGGGGATAGGAATATTGGAAAGTTGCGGCTTAAAAGAGTAAGATTTCAGGATAAAAGCTTTCATAATCTGGGAAACAAAGGCGGTTGTGATCTAATTTCTTTTGACTGGAATTGGTTTAGGATTTTTTTTGAAGTCTGGGGCAAAAACGGTTGCAAGAGGGTGGCAATTTCGACAATTCTGTTGGCTGAAACATTTAGAAATGATGTCAGGTCTTTCTCCTTCAATTTCCATGGTTCGTTTGTGTCAATATGCTTATTGGCTTCTTTGATTTTATCCCAGATAATTTCAATCGCATCATTGAACCGGTATTCTTCCAGATTTTTTTGGAAATTTCCCGCGGCGATTTTATTAAATGAGAATTTATGTATTTGAAGTGTCTCTGCCTTTTCCGCCAGTCTGGCCACTCTTGCCACGAGATTACCCAGACCATTAGCCAGATCGGAGTTGTAAAGCTCTTTGAATCTCCTTTCTGAATAATCACCGTCAAAATAAGAGGGAATTTCGCGTAATAGATAGTACCTTAAGGAGTCGCTATTGTACTTTTCCAGAATTTCAACTGGATCGACAACGTTACCAACAGTTTTGGACATTTTCTGACCGTCAACGGTCATATAACCGTGGACAAAGAGAGTTTGGGGAAGCGGCAGTCCTGCCGACTGCAAAATTGCCGGCCAGTATACCGCATGGAAACGCAGTATTCCTTTTCCAATAACCATGGCATCCTGGGGAGCCCATTTTCTGAATTTCTTCTCATTCCAACCCAGACCGATACCGCTCTGGTAAATATTCAGGGCGTCAAACCAGACATACATAATCTGGTTGGTGTCACCCGGTACCGGTACGCCCCAATTTTTGGCGCGTTGTCTGCTGCGGGAGATAGAGAAGTCCTCAAGCCCGCGGTTTATAAAAGCAAGAGCTTCATTTCTGCGGATTTCTGGAAAGATTTTTAATTTATTTGTTTTAATCAAATCTTCCAGAAATTTCTGGTAGCGGGAAAGTTTGAAAAAATAATTCTCCTCTGATATCTTATCAAGTTTTTTACCGGGATGCTCAAAACATTCTCCCTTCCCGTCCAATTCATCAGGCGTATAAAAAGTTTCGCAGCCCACACAATACAGGCCGGTATATGTCTTTTTATAGATATCTCCTTTTTTGTCGCAAAGCTCCCAAAGCTTTTGTGAGGCGGGAAAGTGATGTCTGCGGTCTGTTCCCCTTTGCCAGATGTCAAATTTCACGTCAAGTTTCCCTGCCAGGTTAAGAAACTCCTTTTGGTGTATATCGCAGAAAGTCTGGGGGTCTTGTTTTTTCTTTTCCGCCGCCTGGACAATCTTCAGGGCATTTTCATCGGCTCCGCAAAGATATGTGACATTTTCTCCTTTGAGTTTTCTGTATCTTCTGACGGTATCAGAGTAGACAAACTCCTGTGCATGGCCAATGTGGGGAGCGGCGTTGACATATGGGATGGCACTTGTAAGATAAAATTTAGTCATAGTTAATTTTTAGGGTCTAACATTAAAACCAATGCAGGCTTTTTAGCAAAAGGCTGGTGTTGAATGCCTCTTGGGATAATAGTCCCTTCCAGCGGACATAGTCTAATTTTACCTATTTCCGTGACAATTTCAATTTCCCCTTTCAATACAAGGAAAAATTCATCATATTTATGGGTATGGAGAGTGTTGCCGTATCTTCCTTCAAACTTAGCAACACGGAGAATCTTACCGGAAATTTCGGCAAGATTTTTGGGATCCCACGGTCCTTGAAAAGATTTGCTGGTTTCTTTTATTGAAAATTTACCCCAGCACCAGAATGCCCCGGGTGTCAACCCGTGGGATGAATGGTTTTCTAGCGGGCATTCGGTGCGGGGTTTCGCGCTCCGAATGACCGATCGGGCTGATGCCCCGAGCGTAAGCTCGGGGAGCGCTTCACTTATGCTCTTCATAAAGAATTCGAAATATATTTATTGCGTTTTATACGCAATATCCAAAATATCGGTATTATTTATGCCCAAAAATGCCGCGGCATTACCCAAATTTACGGCCAGCTCCAGAGTATAGCTGCTTCCGATAATTGCAAGGGGACTGTTTTGCGGCACATCGGAGAAAGTTTTTACTATCGGGAGTTCCATCAGGTTTTTTTTATTTTTGATAAGCAATTTTCTTCCTACCGTAATCTCATTCGGCCAGTATATTTTGATATTGCCAAAAGAATCGATATGAAGTACCTGGCCGGTCCTGAAATTAATTTTCTTAAGCGAGCTTTTGCTCACTGGGCCGCACCCGAAATCTTCCGGGCGTTTGCCCTGTGCGGCATAAACCGCAGCTTTTATAAATACGTCCCTGCCGTGGAAAGTGCTTGATACTTTCTGGCAGATTTTATTTTCACTTAAAACCCATGAGTTTTCAATTCCGTCATTTTCAATTGCCGGGTACAGTAAGCCGTTGTCAGGTCCGACAAACCAGAAGTTTTTTGTCTTTACTATAATTCCTCTTCTATCTCCCCCAACTCCGGGATCAACTACTCCCAGATGTACCGCGCCTGACGGAGAAAATTTTGAGATAAGATTAATTTGGAAGGCTCCTTCAGCTATAGAAAAAGGAGAAACGCTGTGGTTTTCAATAATTTCACCATCGAAGCCCAAAACAGCGACAATCGCCTTCAGTTGGGCGGCGGCAAACTGGTCTCCGAAATCAGTAGTGACAGTAATCAATTTATGCATGGATTATGCAGTCCCGATCCTTCCGCTAAGCCTCGGATCGGAAAGAACCTCATAAAAAAACCTCCTTGCGGAGGTCAAATTTTCACAACAAAAAACCTCCGCTAGGAAGCAAGCATCATATCCATCATAACGGAAGTTTGAGTTGTCATTTTACTAAATATAGCATATTTCAAATGATTGTCAATAAATGAAGCTCTACGTTTCAGCTTTTTCTGAAATATATTTCCAGTGTGATGGCAAGACCGGCCAGAATAAGAATATTTAAGACATTCTCCAGATGAAACTGCCGAAAGAGAAGAAGAGTTATTATCGTCAAAGTCCAAAGGACTGACCGGCTTTTTGAGTCCAGAAAAATCATGAAGAAAAAAAGGAGTGTTAGTGTAGCTAGTAGATAGAAAACTAGAAATGAAAATGGACTTTCTGGAGGAAAAATATTTACATAAAGGAGAAAGATAGTTATGGCTATTACCGTCCTGGAAATGAGTCTTCTTCTATTTTTCCTATGCATAGAGTAATTATGATGGAAATGTTTAATCGTGGCCGATTACATTTTAGCCTGTTTAATGTTAGAATGAAATCCAATTATTTTTCCCAGTTTTTTTATGAACCAGGTGAGTCTTTTTATTCTTCTATCCGTTATTGCCGCATTTTTCCTGATTATTATTTTCCTTTTGAAAAGATTTATTGATGAATTTGAGAAAAGGCAAAAGCCGTCAGAGGAGATATTAGAGTGGTTGAGAAGTACAAACTTTCGGATTGACCAGCAGAATAAAAATATCGTTTCCACCCTCCAGTCTTCCACTCGGGACCTGAATGAACGGCTGGATAATGCAGCAAAATTTATCGCGGGCGTCCAAAAGAACATAGGTGAGATGAGCGAGATTGGGCGCAGCATGAAAGATCTGCAGGAATTTCTGCAAAGTCCAAAACTGCGCGGTAACATAGGCGAACATATACTCAAAGAGATCCTTTCCCAGATGCTGCCCAAACAGTCTTTCCATCTGCAGTACTCATTTCGGTCGGGAGCGACAGTGGACGCGGCGGTTACAACAACAAATGGTATTATCCCGATTGATTCTAAATTTCCTATGGAAAGTTTCCGTCGGATAACGGAGGCAAAAAGCGATGAAGAGAGGAAAAGTACCGGGCAGATTTTTGAAAAAAGTGTCAAGAAGCATATTGATGATATCTCTCAAAAATACATACTAACTGATGAAGGAACGATAGATTATGCTCTCATGTATCTTCCCAGTGAAGCAGTATATTATGAGGTGGTGAATAATTCCCGTCTTTATGATTATGCCGCTGAGAAAAGGATACTGCCGGTGTCTCCGATGACATTTTATGCTTATATGCGGGCAATCCTTATGTCATTTGAGGGACAAAAAGTTGAGAAACAAGCCAGGCAAATCCTTCTCACAATAAAAGCTGTGCAGAAAGATTATCTCAGGATTGAAGATAACCTGGATGTATTAAACCGTCATCTGACTAACGCATATAACCAGATGAATAATGTCTCCACAAGCTTTACTCTTCTGGGACAGAAACTGAAAAGTGTCCAGTCACTTCCTGATGTTGAAGAAAATAAGAATAGACAAAAAAGTCAGGGAAAATAATCTCATCATTGTTGATGAGTCTTATAAATATATATAAAGATGGACTTCAGAAAACTAAATAAGAAACAATCTCAAGCAGTTCGTCATGGCGCGGGCCCTCTTCTTATAATTGCCGGAGCCGGAACAGGAAAAACAACTGTTATTACGGAGAGGATAAAATGGCTTATCTCAAAAAATCTGGCCAAACCTGTAGAAATTCTGGCTTTGACTTTTACTGATAAAGCCGCAAAAGAGATGGAGGAAAGAGTGGATATTGCCATGCCCTATGGATATACACAAATGTTTATTACTACTTTCCATTCATTTGGGGAAAAAATATTGCGCCAGGAAGCTCTTGAAATAGGACTTGACCCAGGATACAAACTGATGACGCAGGCTGAAAGCATCATTTTTTTCAGAAAGAACCTATTCCGCTTCGCCTTGAATTATTTCAGGCCTCTTGGGAACCCGACAAAATTCATAGAAGGTATGCTGCAGCATTTTGAGAGACTGAAAGATGAAGATGTTGACCCAGGACAATATCTAAAATGGGTTAATGAACAAAGAACAAAAAACAAAGAACAAAACGAAGAGGAAAAAGTTAATATTGATAAATATCAAGAATTGGCAAATGCGTATAGGACTTATGAAGAGTTGAAGGTAAAAGAAGGGGTGATGGATTTTTCTGATCTTATAAGCAATACGCTTTTGCTTTTTAGAAAAAGACAAAACATTTTGCGGCATTACCAGGAACAGTTCAAATATATATTGATAGATGAGTTTCAGGATACTAATTTTGCCCAAAATGAATTGGCAATACTTCTTGCCGGGAGAGAAAAAAATATTACTGTCGTGGGGGATGATGATCAGGCGATATACCGTTGGCGTGGAGCTGCCATTTCCAACATCATTCAGTTTCGGAGTCGGTTTCCCAAGGCAAAAATGGTTGTCCTGACTGAGAATTACCGCTCCTCTGGGGAGATTCTGGATAGTGCGTATAAATTGATTCAATTCAATAATCCCGACAGGCTGGAGGTAAAGGAAAAATTTGACAAGAAACTTTCCTCGGTAAGGAAGCTGAAAGGGGAGAAAATTGAATTTATCCGGGAGGAAAGAGTGGAAGATGAAGTGGAAGAGGTGGTAAAAAAAATAAAATATATTAAAAAAAGTTGTAAAGATGAAAAAGATGAAGAGGTATATGGTTGGAAGAATTTTGCCGTACTGATAAGAGCCAACAGTCAGGCAGAGCCTTTTGTCAGGGGGCTTGTGAGAGCCGGTATTCCTTATCAATTCCTGGGGCCGGGGATGCTTTTTAGGCAGCCTGAAGTAAAGGATCTTATTGCATACCTCACGCTTTTGTCTGATATTTCTGATTCAGTAGCAGTTTTCCGTGTACTTTCCATGCCGATATTTGACATAAGCATTCGCGATCTTTCATCAGTAAACAATTTTGCCAGGCGGGTCGGCCTTTCTACTTTTGAGGCGATTGAAGCGGTAGTCGCTTACCATAAAGGAGATAAAGATCATTGGAGCATGGAGAAAAATTACGGAAATTTCCTGCCATTTGTAAGTGACGAGACAAAGGATAAATTGGCAAGATTTACCGATATGGTGAAGCGCCATCTGAAACTGGTAAAGACTGAAACTGCCGGGCAGATACTCTATTTTTTCCTGGAGGATACGGGCCTATTGCGGCAGTTTACCGAATATAAATCAGTAAAGGAAGAGCGGATAGCCCAAAACATTTCCAAATTTTTCAATAAACTGAAAAGCTTTGAGGCGGGGCATGATGATGCCAGTGTGCAGGCCGTCATCGACTGGATAAACATGTCCATGGAGTTGGGAGAGAGCCCGTTGGCGGCTGATGTCGACTGGATGGAAAATGACGCAGTAAATATATTGACAGTGCATTCCGCCAAGGGCCTGGAATTTTCAAACGTATTTCTGGTGAATCTTGTGGCAGGAAGATTTCCAACGACCGCACGGCGGGAAAAGATACCTATACCCGATGAGTTGGTAAAAGAGATTCTTCCTGTTGGGGATTATCATCTGGAAGAGGAAAGAAGGCTTTTTTATGTGGGTGTGACCCGGGCCCGCGACAGGCTTATACTTTCTGCAGCCAATTATTACGGAGAGGGCAAAAGGGAGAGGAAAATTTCCATTTTTGTAGCCGAAACTTTAGGTATAGATTTAAACGAAATCGGAAAAGCAACAAATAAGGAAAAAACAAAACAGTTGACTCTTTTGGAGTGGAAAAAAGAGGAAGAGCAGCCGCAAAACCCTATTCGTCAGACTGTAAACTATCTTTCATATTCACAAATTGACACCTTTACTACTTGTCCTTTGCAGTATAAATACAGGTATATACTGAAAATTCCCGTTCCACAAAGTGCGGCCGGATCTTTTGGGTCTTCTATGCATGCGGCTCTCCAGGCGTTTTATGAAAGAGTTAAAAAGGGCGGGAAACCTGACAAGGAGAATTTATTGAAGATACTTGATGAGGTATGGTTGCCTGTCGGATACGGCAGCAGGCAGTATGAGGAGAGGATGAAAAAAAGAGGCAGGGAAATGCTGACGAACTTTTTTGAGAAATTCTATAACCCGGAAATTATCCCGCAAAGTTTGGAACAGGTTTTCAAGATAAGGCTTAGTCCGACACTGGCAATAGGCGGCAAAATTGACCGGGTGGACAAGACAGCTGAAGGAAAAATGGAAATAATAGATTATAAAACAGGACGCAGACCCACAGAGAAAGAGATAAAAGAAAATTTGCAGATGACAGTATATGCTCTGGCGGCGACAGACAGGGGTATATATAACAGAAAAGCTGAAGATGTCATTCTTTCCTTTTATTTTTTCGACCAGTATGAAAAGGTGTCATCGATAAGATCTGAAGAACAGCTAGTAAAGGCAAGAGAAGAACTTTTGAAAAAAGCCCGGGAAATTTCAACCAGTACTTTTGATCCCAAAGTGGGGCCTTGGTGTGATTTTTGCGACTTCAGATTGATATGCGAAGCATGGCAGTAAAAAAGAAAAATGTCACTGGGAACTTGGCGGCTGGGTAGCCGCACCCGTTGCACTGTGGGTGCTTGCAGTTGGGATAGTTGGAGCACTTTGAGAGGGAGAGGGTGATGGAGCCGGACGGGTGTCTACCGGTACTATCAGAAGCGCGGTGAAATCATGATCCACTCCTGAATCCTCATTGGTGTACACCGTAACTATAGTTCCTTTGACCAGATCACTAACTGTTAATTGCTGGGGGGTGCCGAAATTATATTGTCTTCTTGAAATTTCGGTATCAGGAGTAATATGCACCGTATAAGTTTGTTGCGCTGTCGATGTGCGGGGAGGAAATGATGCGGGTAGTGGCGGCAAAGGCGCAGCCATCGTAAAGGTATTGTCGGAGATTTGCGATATGGATCCCTGTACATTGTTTGCGATGCGGGTGATTTGGATAGATGTTGCTTGGTACGGGAC
>CAZFNL010000097.1:0-3144 GCA_964520615.1 uncultured Gammaproteobacteria bacterium | reverse complement strand
GTCATGACCCTGTGCGGATCAGAATTAAAATACAGGTTTTGCAAAAAATACAACGGATGGTTTGATTTATGATACGTATACTGGGTTGGGGAGGCGAGACGTTTGGAAAAATTTCGTATCCAGACATCCATGGGTCGGTCATTGATAGGCAGAAACGCAAACGCAAACCCCATAGCGCCGGTTAACACGCCAAGAAGGATGTTTAGAAGAGGAATCGGAAAAAGCGTATAAATAATAAAACCGATAGGAATAAATATAATAAGATAAATAAACTGTTTGACTGTCAGGAAGCCAATAAGTTTAAACTCGAATGTCGTGATCTGGCGCGGAATCGGATGCTGTTCCATAGTTCCAGAATACCATAAAACGGAGGTGAATGTTTACGGTTTAAAACGAAGTTTAAATGTGGACCCAATGGGATTTGAACCCACAACCTTCGCAATGCCATTGCGACGCTCTAGCCAATTGAGCTATAGGCCCTGATATTGCATATTATAAAACACCCCGAAGGCATTTGCATCTTGACAGGAATTCCTTACTTTTGTATAATTTCCTTACTATGTTACAAACAGTAAGCATATCAAGCAAACGACAAATAACAATACCTGCAAAAATATATAATCACTTTGGCCTTTCAAGGGGTTTAAAACTCATCATCACAATAGATTCGGATAAAATTATACTACAAAAGGCACAGGCCCTTTTAGATGAAGTCGCGGGGACAATAAAACTTCCTAAAAGATTTAAAAACAAACCGCTTGAATCTGTGGTGAATGAAGCGAAGACGGAATATTTCTATCGCAAAAAATGAACTCATACTTTATTGATACTAACTATTTTTTACGACTTCTTCTTAAGGATGATTCCAGTCAGTTTAAAAAAGTTTATTCACTATTTCAAGGAGCAATTCATGAAAATATGGAGCTATATACATCTACCATTGTTTTCTTTGAGCTGTATTGGGTTCTTTCAAGTTTTTATAGAAAAAATAAATCTTTTACGGTTAAATACTTGGATAAAATATTGAGAATGGGCTTTATTCAAATAGAGAACAGAAGGTTATTACAAAACGCACTGGATTTGTTTAAAACAGAAACAATTGATCTGGAAGATTGTTATAATCTGGTTTACTCACGAGCGCTTGGCGTAGCGGAAATAGCCACTTTTGATAAAAAGGTTCTGAAGCTATATAAAAAATAATATTCTTATGTTATTTAAAGACCGTGCTGATGCGGGAAATAGATTATCGGCAAGTCTTCTTCAAAATCAATATCTTCGGAAACATAAAGAGCACATAGTGGTTGTTTCGCTTTTGCGCGGCGGGCTTGCGGTCGGTAAACAGATTGCTGCGGTATTTCACTGTAACAACATTCCCCTTGTTGTGGCAAAAATTCCTTATCCAGACAATCCGGAGCTGGCAATTGGCGCAATCTGCCAGGAGGTGGTAAATATAAACCCGGGCCTTACGAACCGGCTGCGCGTCGATCCGGAAATGCTCCGGGAACAGGTTGAACAAGCCCGTCAGAAACAGAAAGAATACCTGCACCTGTATAATCTTGAAAAAATGGAGTACGGTGAACATATCAAAGATAAGATTGTGATTTTGACCGACGACGGGATAGCAACAGGTTCGTCTGCAGACGCTGCGGGAAAATTTCTTTCCTTGCAGAATCCTAAAAAACTTATTTTGGCCGTGCCTGCCGGGCCGAAGAATTTCTATTCGGGCTATTTCGATGAAATTCTTGTCTTATATTCTGACAGGTATTTGTCCTCGGTATCTGAATATTACGAATCTTTTCCGCAGGTTAAAGATATTTAATGTTTAAATCAGACAAATGAACAAATATTACAAATTTGTTTATTTGAACATCTTCATTGTTTGATCTCAAATCCGTCTAAAATTTCTTTCGGCTCCTGCCAAAAAATTTCAACGTCATCTACTCGCGCAACAGATGACCCTTTTTTTAATTCCGCGATCATGTTATTGGTATTTTGTTCTTCTCCTTGTATTAAAGCCTCAACTCCACCACCGGATCCAAAAATATCAGGTTTGTTAAAGCTATTTTTTACCCAACCCGTAATCGAGTTTAATTTCGCTTGTATTTTAGTCCATGCCCTGAACCCGATTCCGATAACGTCGCCTTTGACGTATATATGAGCCTGCTTGAGCATATTTTAAGAATAACCAATAACCAAATTCCAATTTCCAAACAAATCTCAATATCCAATATTTAAATATCCAAACAAGTTTGGTCATTAATTATTGTAATTTGGATCTTGTTTGGAAATTGGTGCTTGGGATTTGGAATTTATAATGATGGATCAATCGCTTTTACCTGCCTTAAATATTTTTGTGACATCAAAGCATCGCCCTTTTGGCTATAGACTAAATATAAACTATAGAGGATATCTCGTGAATCAGGGTTATCCTTCAATAACTGTTCAAGTATTTTTATCTCATTGTTTCTCTGGTTTTCTTCCTGAAAAATCATGGAAGAAAGAGGCTTGCCATGTATTGCATCGAACTTAATTGCCTCTTTCGGAAATGAAGGAGTACTCCGAATAAGTTTTAAATATCTCACGATGGCCGATTGGTCATCGTTGACCAATCCGAAATAGAGAGAGGACATAATCTGGGATGATAGGATATTGGCGGCAAGGAGACCAAACAGAACCACAAAGAACGTAACCCCGACTGATTTTTGGAAGACGCGTTTGTGATGGGGAATGGAAGAGATAAATGTAGGGAAAGCGTTCCTATACCAGCCTGATTTATTTTTGATCTTTGATTTTTGATCTTTGATTTTTCCTTTCGCATGTTTCATGCAGTTATTATATACTTTTTATACCACTTCGCTTTGATTATATTTTTTTAAAAGAGTGGTATATGCCTACCGTAGTTAACTGTATGATGTATCGATACATCATATGGATAATCAAAGCTACGTTGGGTATTATGCCTATTATTTTATAGCGAAGGGGCATATATGGATCCTGTATCAATGCAAATAATCGGCGACCGGCTGTTTACGCTTGGTATAGCGCTTATTGGAGCTCTATTTTCAGCATGTGTGACATTATTGTGCCTGTATCTGCTCATTATTTATTTAAGATTAAAGAAGCGGGAAAAAATATCCCTGGAAA
>CAZFNL010000096.1:0-7292 GCA_964520615.1 uncultured Gammaproteobacteria bacterium | reverse complement strand
GCCTAACACAACCAACAAGTCAATCAGCTTAACACAAATTCAACAAACAGTCAATAATATAAAATAGAAAATAATTAACATAAATTAATGAAATGAATAAGAACTCTCCTCTTAATTCATTCATATAATATTAAAGTATATATAATACCGCTTTTTTGTCAAAACCTCAGAGGTAAAACTTCACGATTTTTCACGATTTTTCACGATAACCCCTTAAAAATTGCACGATTTTTCACGATTAAACAAATCCAAACCTCCTTTTTCAAACAAGCTCCTTTTTAACCACATAAATAGTGCCTCTCGCGCTACCCTTCCTTTCAATCAAACCCTGCTCTCCAATGTTGATAACCAAACCGTTAAAACCCCTGGCATACTCGCCGTGCGGTTCTATGACATGAATTCTCGGCGGTTAAAGTTTTAAGAAAATTGCTCTTGCCCGTACCGCTAGAACCGACAATCAAACCATGGCGGTTGAAAAAATAAAAAGAGCTGGAATCAAACGATGGGGAAATGGGCGTGGATGGCGTTCTATTACGTTGCGCAAGACTTGGAGAATCTTTCAAAAAAAAAGCTAGAATCACGTCAAATTGAGGCTTGAATGACTTGTAACACGCCATTTCTACAATCATGACATAAACCTGTAATCAAAACAACTTTTCGTAAAAAAGGTTTAGCTTAGATATATACTTA
Organism: uncultured Gammaproteobacteria bacterium; assembly: GCA_964520615.1. Lineage (GTDB taxonomy): Bacteria > Patescibacteriota > Microgenomatia > 2-02-FULL-39-11 > 2-02-FULL-39-11 > JAMCUI01. The sequence goes on along the minus strand of CAZFNL010000096.1, from coordinate 6,602 downwards.
CAGGGTAATTAGTCTATAACGCATTTCTCTTTTCTGACACCACCCCTCAACCGCTTTTTCTTTTCTTCTTTTTTATTTTAACCCACCCATCCAACCGCAGGGGCGACCGCAAATCTTTACTTGCGGCCCACCCTGACGATCAGACAAAGACGTGCCATGAGTTGGCGGCAGGGGTTGCCCCCGACCGCCCTTGCGCTTTATTCAGTTATCTGATTCTGCGCTCTCTGCCATCACATGTCCTTCCACAGCGTCCGGCCCTCCATCGTTGACCTGAACGTTCGGCCCGCTCTGCACGTCAAGCCCGCTCTGTACATTCAGACCAGACTGAATGTTCGCCCCGGACTGTACATTTGATCCCAAGGCAGTTGTTTGCTGTGGGATGGTTGAGGAGAGAGTTGTCGTGTGCGCTCCTACAACCGCGGCGAGTGTCGCCAGCAACATCAGGCTTCCGCCCAAAGCTGCAATTCCTTTCCTGTTCATTTTTTTATCACCGATAATATGCTTCGCAAGAAAGGCTTTTAATATTACATAGTTCAAGTATCTAACTGTCAGAATCGCCTATATATTGATTGTGGTACGGACATCTAACTGTATTCGCAATTGTAAAAATTCCGGCGCAAATGATCATAATGAATTATCGCGGGCACGACGCCATGAATAACGGTTCAAAACCAACACTGATAAGACTGGGCGTGACTAGCCAAAGAATCTTTTATTACATCAGAATGCACCCTGGAACTCACGTGCGTGAGATTGGCAGGGAATTAAATCTGGCTATGGGGGTTCTCCAGTATCACCTGCGCGTACTGGAAAAGGAAGAACTGATAAGATTCGAGAGACAGGGATTTTGCACGTTTATTTACGAATCAGGGATATTCACGGACAAGGAGATAAAGATTTTGAACAATCTGGCGCGACAGCCCGCGAGAGACATACTCCTGCTTCTCGCTCAGAAGCCGGACGTCAGCCAAAGCGACGTGGCGAAATTCATCCACTGCACCAGACCCACAACTTCATGGCACATGAAACGCCTAATAAGCCAGGACTTGGTCGAAAGCAGGAGAAACGGAAAAACCGTTACCTACCGCGCGACATGCGAGAGGAGCGAGATAGTGAAACTTATTAAGGCTTACTACCCAAGTATATTCGGCAGATGGGCAAGCAGGCTTGCGGACATCGTGCTTTCATTTGAAAACGAAAGGTGATGGCATGTTAGAAATTGCATTATTGGAAACAGGCATTGGCGCTCAAAACCTCGGGCTAAACGATATTGTCAGTCTAGCCATAGTGGCCTTCGCTTTGATTTTATCCGCGATTTCCATAGTAGCTTACAAAAAAACCAGAATGCCACGCCTGATGCTCATATCAATAGCATTCTCTCTTTTCGGGGTTAACGTGTTGCTGGAACACCTGGATCTAGTATTCCCAAACCTAAACATGACAAATTCATTTGCATTGCTAAACGGCTTTATGAACCTTCTAATACTGGTGCTCTTCTTTCTCGCACTGGTAAAAGGATGGGATACGACCAAACACAAAACAAAGAAAACGATAAAAACACCGCGTGGCGGCGCATGAAAGAAGCTCAAAAAAATGATTTGAATAGTTAAATACTGTCCTCAGCGTACTGGACGTAGCCATCAATAATGGAGTCCTTCATGTCTTTCAGTTTCTTCTCTTTTGCCAATTCAAAAACTGAGTCATATGATATATATGAGCATATTTCCGATAACTGTTTTCCGCTTATATCTGCAAAGACAGGGCGAACGATTTGAGCAAAAACCGCCCCTTCTCTCGGTGGTCGCACGCAAAACTTTTTCTAGCTTGCTCTTCAACCGATAACCACGCCCAGTGCTTGGGCTCCCTTTCCAAAAAGGTTGCGCGCCCGAGACCCGTTTCCGCCCCGCAGTAAAAGCGCTTGAAAATCTTGAACCCGGCGTCCCCGCATGTTTTTGCGCAGTCCCTTCCGATAAAGTATTATCATACGATCGACTGCAAGTGCTATACCGTGCCATGCATATTAAGAAGCCACTTCCACAACGGTAGGAACGCCACTTTTTTACCTTCCAGAATAACGCTACCTTCATAATCCCACGTGAGTATGAGAAGACTATCGCATTTCAACTCTTTGGAAGCTATAAGCAACGAACCTAATTCTCTGCCATTAACGGCTTCGCGGCTTGAAGCGTATGTGACCTGCACCAACTGGTTAACAATTCTACCCTTTTTGACAACAAAATCCACTTCGTTCTCTCTCTGGTCTTTCCAATAGAACACTTCAAAACCATCTTCGTTCTTGCTCTTTTTTATGAGTTCTATAGCCGCGACATTTTCCATTAACCTGCCCTTGTTCTCCATCGGTTCCGGGCTAACTTCGCTTATTATGCCGCTATCAACGCAGTAGATTTTCTTGGGGGCGAGAACAGTCTGTTTTAACTTATACGAAAATCGTTCCACTCTGAATAAGAGATACGCTTCTTCGAGGTATCTCACCCAGTTTGATAAGGTTATTAGATTCTTTACCTTTGTTATTCCCCTAAGCGATGAGTATGTAAACTCCTTCGCGCTATTCGATACTAAAAACCGTGCAACCTGCCTCAAGTCATCAATATGCTTTATCTTGTGTCTTATGACTATGTCCTTCGTTATTATGTCATTATAGATGTTCCTTATTATCTGCCTTCCCTGCGTGAACCGCTCCGGGAATCCGCCAGATAGAATGTATTCGTTCAGAAGCCCGATAACTTCCGCCCTACCCTCGGTCGAAAACGTTCTAGGCACATTCCACTGCTTGTAGACGAGGAATTCGTGAAAACTGAAAGGAAAAAGCAGCAGATCCACATGCCTGCCGGTAAGACGAGTTGCAAGCTCACCACTCAATAATTTAGAGCTTGAACCAGTCACGATAACTTTTTTCGTGTCCCTCAGCCTGCTCACAAATGGTTCCCACCCCGGTACTAACTGCACCTCATCAAGTATTATGTTTACGAGGTCAGAACCGTATAACTCGTAAAATATCTGGAGTATGACGTTGAGATCTTCTTTGACCGCACCCAGAAGCCTTTCATCGTCGAAATTTACGTACCCAAACCTACTCTCTGAAAACAACTGCTCAGAAAGCGTAGATTTACCCGAACGCCTCACCCCAAGGATTACGAACGCAGTGGGATTTTTCAATACAACTGAACCTGCAGAATCTCTGGTTATCATGCTCTTGCTTTTGAAACATTCCTCTATGCTCCTTCTCTGGTCAACTATGACAACCCCAAGATTTTCCTTATCCATAGCATAGTATACTATATAACATTATTTAAATCTTTGCTATTACACTATATATCTTTTGAAACCCTCCCCTCTCAAATAAGCTTTATAAGCAAGCACGGTTCGGTTTCGCCAGAAATCTGAACCCGAAATTAGGTAGCTATAGCTTGATCTATGAGCTTTCGGCCTTCGGAACTCAAGCCATACAAGTCAAATACCAAATCATCTATCTGGGCTTCAAGCTCTTTAGTATCGGAATTCACGTCTTTTTTCTTTATTTTTAGAATTTCTTTGACCAATGTTGCTATTTTTTCTGCTACAGCTTCTTCTTTTTTATTAGTCGGCAATTTAATTGGTAGTGGTTTCATAAAATCAGTTGTAAAACGGTAATAACCACCAGAAAAAAGTGCGCTCGTCTCTTTGATTATGGCAAAGGTAAGCTTTGAATTAAGTATCCCTAAAACTAGCTCATAAAACTTATTTTGTTTTAGAACTATACCATAGCAACTCCCCTTTGAGAAATACTTTTCACCATCTATTATTGTAAAGTTGGGTTGATCCGATACGTCTGGCGTCAATATCTTTCTCCTTTCAAACCATTCAATAGATCTAGTAGTAGGTAGATCATAGTATGTTTTCACGCCCCACCTACTTAGTAGTTCTGTTTTATGAGACGTGAGATAGTTGTATATTTTTGGATTTAATTTTAATTCGGCTTCAGTAACAAGTCTCTGTTTTTCGCCATCCAAAATATATGGATATAAAACAAAATATTTAGGTTCCGGGTTTGAATATCTTTTCACATCTCTGCCTTTCACGTAGGGCTTTAAGAATTTAGAATCCATTTCGTTTCTAACAAACTCTTGATTAAATACCAATAAATCGTCATTTCCTGTTTGAAGTCCTACTTGAATAGATTCACACAGTTCACTAAGCTTCATCAACCCGGCCAACCCATTCAGCATTTTCCGTAATCTTTCATTGGAGAATGACCAATCTTTTACAAATTCTTCATGTTTGATAAACTTCGCCATTATGTACTGATTTTCAGTTACTCTGTCCATATTGGATATTTCTTTAAGAATATCAGGTTTGGTTTGCTTAATTTTGATTATTTTTGATTCTGTTTCAGCATCATTAGGCTTGGTTAGCACCAATATTAAAGGATAATTTGTAACATCTTCGAAAACAGGAGTATCCCCAAAATCAATAATTTCTTTTATTGAAGTTTCTTTTGCTATAATATCCTTGAGCGGTTCCCCATATCCGCGTTGTATAAACTTATCGGATATTATATATCCAAATTTTCCTGTATCACTAAGCATGTTTATGCCTAACTCAACAAATAATGTATATAAATCGTATAAGCCCCTTGCAGTTTTGAACGATTTTTCTAGCAATTCTTTTTGTATCGATACTAAATTTTGGACTTTGACATATGGCGGATTTCCCACAACAAAATCATATCTCTTTTTTTTTAATTCTCCTATAGTAACCAAATCTTTTGCCATATTTTTCCCAGAACCATCATAAAATTGTGTTATTCTAGCTTGTTCCATTGGAGCTTCAAGCGAATCTGTACCGTATATCTGGAATCTGGGTACCACAAAAGTTCTATTTGCTTTATTTGCTTTAAAATAAAGATCGACTACCTGAAAAAGCATATTCATTTCAGTGATATTAACAGCGAATGGATTAATGTCAAATCCATGTATATGAAGTGCAACAGCATTTACTATCTCTTCGCATTCTTTTGGCGTAAGTCTTTCGAGAACATCTTTCCATTTTTTATTATCAAGTGCTTCTTTTGGCGTAGCCCTGTCAAATTTTACAGCATATCTCGCTATGAGTCTCCTTGATGCACGTACAAGGAATCCTCCAGACCCACAAGCAGGGTCTATCAAATCTTTATTTTCGATTGCTTTGTTAGGCAGATATTCAACGGCATCCAATATATAGTCAATAACTTCATCAGGTGTATAAAATTCTCCCAGCCTCTTTCTTTCCTCTTTAGGCAAATATTTTTCGTATATTTTACCTAATATATCCCTATCAACTTTAGAAAAGTTAAATTGATTGAGAATCCACAGCACTTGAGATAGAACTCTATCAAGTTCGCCATCTCCACTTTCGTACCAGTCTAAAGGATTATTTTTTTCATAGAAATGGTTGTATAGATGGTTTCCCCTATCATATGAAAAGTTGAAAACTATTTGTTTGAATACTCCCAAATCAGGATCAGGAAATGCTTCATCATGTAGTAAATCTCGTAATTTTTCTATCCCACCGTTTGATATTATTTTTTTGCCTATAAGTCCTTTATCCTCGCATATCCTTATGAAAAGAAGTCTGTTAATAAGTACGTAGATTGATTCTTTACAAAATACCTGTTTATTTTCTTCCTCTTTATCATCTGGTCTATTGGAAAGTGCCTTCCATATGTAATAGCCAAGAAACGTAGAGTATTTTTTATACTTACCCTCTATTTTCATTTCGTATGCAGCGATCCTAGATGCTTCTTTTCTATCACCCTCATTACTTTTTTTAATCACATCTATCTCATTCTTGGCTTGTTTGTACTCTGCATAATTAGCATAATACTCATCAAACGCAGAATAAGTGTATTGACGTAGTATATCATTTGAAATATAGTTAAGTTGGTCTATAAGTTTATCGAAGCCGTAATCTTCGGCCACATCAATTTTAGCATAATATGGGTCAAAAATCGCATATTTCGCTTCACTCCATATCTGTACTTTTGTTACGTTGTTAAAGAAAAGGATTTGTTCTACTTCTTTTGTGGAAAGCTTAGTTTCAGCAGTTCTTCGTGAATTGATTAAACTTTTAAAGTCTATATCCGATTTCAGAATTTTTCCGTTGGCCGTAATCTCCCATAATATAAATCTATAACCATTGGTAAGGCCTATAAAGTGTGTGGAAGAATCAGCATACTTTCCCGCTTGATTTTGCCAAGATTCAGCATCTAAATTCTCTCTTGGTCTTTTTGTCTCTATTACAACAACACGATTTTTGTTTTCGTCAAAAAGAGTTATGTCCGTCCTGCTGCGCTCAAAGGTGTAGTCAGAGCCTTCGTATCCTAAAACTCCCTCTATTAAGTATTTGGCTAGTCGTGGGCTAAAGTCATGTTCGAGAGAGTCTATAGTTATCTCGCTATTTATTTTCTTAAAAGCGAGTAGGACTTTGTCTGTAAAACTTATATCTGATTTAGAAACCACTCCAACTACCTATGATTATCTATCTTCGTTCAAGTTTAAATCGCTTTCCTCAGTTCCTCTTTAATATCTCAATTTTACATATAAAATCTATAATGTGGCTGTAAC
>CAZFNL010000095.1:0-3416 GCA_964520615.1 uncultured Gammaproteobacteria bacterium | reverse complement strand
TCTAAACGTCCGCTATAAGCGGCAGAGATCCTCCGCCTTTCAGGCGGGGGTGAATGAGTAGGCGGCGATACGATACAATAGGAAGTATCATATGCGTTTTATTCATTCAGGCCATGGCGTATATTTTGCTGAGTTTCACATTTGTTGGTGCACCAAGTATCGCCGCCGTATCCTGAATCCTGGAGTAGCAGGATATCTAAGAAAAATCCTGCCTAAATATATTCGATCCATGGCAGGCGTAATACTCGAAGAGGTCGGAATTGATGAGAAAATGAAGGACCATATACATCTGGTTGCCAAATTCCACCAAAGTTTTCCCAAAGTGATATCATCGCTGAACTCAAAAGTAAATCAGCCAGCGATCTGAGAAAAAAGTTTCCTTGGTTGGAAAAAGTATACTGGAAGGAGGCGGTTGTCTGGTCACCAGGATTTTTCTTATCCACGATTGGAGTCGATGAGGCGATTATCAAGAAGTATGTCCGCTGGCAGGGCAAACAGGATTCAGGTCAAGCGCAGCTGAATCTTTTCTGATTCAGATGAGCTTGTTGTTTGTATCAAAAGTGCCACGGGTTTACCCGTGGGTATCTACAAGTAATGGCCTGGTCATTTGTTCCCAGACAAATCGAGGATCCATAGTGGCTAAGTTTGGACATTCATTGATTATCGCTTTAACATCACCTTCATATTCCATAACAAGTCTATGACCAGCAAAATAGGGAAGGTGTTTAATAGTATCCAAAATCGTATATGCTTTACGACAATTTTCTTCCTGATAATCAGGGTCATTCTCGGTTCCTTCTGGGAAGTATATATAAAGTGGCCACTGAGGATTCTCAAATTCTACACCTGTATTATTTATGTATTCTTTTTTACTAAAAATATAGGCTAAACTTATGGGAACAAAAAACTCAGCCATATCAACTCTTGGAGTTAGATCAAACCCAAGATAAGATTTTCCTTTAATTTGTTCAAGTGATTCTAACGCTTCAACCAGACGATCTCCAAAATCAATTCCACCGATTGTATCATTTAAACCCCTTAATTCGTCTTTATTAACTTCAATGAATCCAAAAGATCCAAAGTTAATTCTATGATGAGTAATTTCTTCAGTCATAGTTCTTATGATTGTTTCTTCTGTATTGAAATAGTCTTTATTATAGAAGAATCCAAGCATTCCATAGGGATCATATGAGGCAGGAATCCCATATCTTAACATCTCTTCAATTATTTTTAATCTTTCATTATTTGCTTTTTTTGTGGTAAACCTTGGATAAATAGATATTGAATCCCTAAAATTCTCAGTCTTGAAAGTGACTACACGGGGAATAGAGTCTAAAAAAGTGATATGTCTATGAAATGGCTGTCGGTAGAAAATACTTAGCTCCTGGAATATAGAATTTGTATAGTCCCACATGCGTTCTATAGGAAAATCATGTGGTTTTGGAGCTTCCATAAGGCTCTATTATAGCAGGATATTATTATAATCAGAAATAATAAACTAGAATTATTAAGTTTAAAATTAAGCAGCAATTGTTTCTATCTAGATTGTCTTTATCTTCTAAATCCCATTTGGGGTGACTGAATAGACTCATTTAGAACCCATTTGTTATAATCTAAGAATTATTATTTACACCAAAATATGCTTAAATTCGAAGATTTTATAAAACTGGAAATGAAAATAGGAACAGTTATTAAAGCAGACCGAGTAACAGGAACAGATAGATTGATTAAGGTTATTGTCGACATGGGTGGTGGAGAGGAGCGTCAAGTTGTTGCTGGATTCGGTCACCTGCATAATCCTGAGGATTTGATTGGAAAGCAAGTCCCAGTGGCCGTTAACATCGAAAAAGCGATGATTCGTGGTGTTGAAAGCAATGGAGTATTTATTGCACTTGCTGATGAAAAAGCAACTCTCCTTTTGCCAGAGAATAAAGTTGCAAACGGAACGAAATTGAAATAAGGGTTCAACCGTTCGGTCAGTCGATTAAATGGAGATTATCGTAAAGCTCCAAAAAACGGGGGGTGTTTATCCTGTAATTACATTACAGGAACTGGATAGACTCTGTTAGAACCCAGGTAATTAATGTTTACTTATAGGAACTTTTGTTTTAGGTTGTATTAAAGATATAAACTTGATTTTTTGGTTATATCCTATATAATTTTATTCGATGACTATTCATCAACGGGAACGTTCTAGGTTTTTACCTCCAAGAGTAAAAATATTAGGTTGTGGTGGAACTATTGCAATGGCTCCAGATGAAAATGGTACTCTTCGACCGGCACAAAGTATAGATGAAATCATAAATCAGGTGCCAACACTTCGCGGAATGGCTGATATTAAGCTAGAGCAGCTAATTAACAAAGATAGTACAAATGTAACTCCTCGTCATTGGACGAGAATAGCTAGACGGATAGAGGAAGCACAACGAGCAGGATACAATGGGATACTTGTGACGCATGGTACCGACACATTAGCCTATTCGGCTGGAGCAGTAGCTTTAGCAATGGGAAGAGGATTAAAGATACCTGTGGTTTTTACGGGAGCACAATTACCACTTACACCAGCAGGAACAGATGCAAGGTTTAATATCGAAAACTCAATGAGAACTTTACTGGTTGCTAATGAAGAAGAAATCGCTGAAGTAATGATAGCTTTTTCAGATCGAGTATTAAGGGGAGCTAGAGCTATAAAGACAAGTGAATCAAAATTTACCGCTTTTGATTCTCCTGCATTACCACCACTTGCCACTATTACAGCAACAGGTATTGATTTTCAGTATTTTGCTTTAAGAAAAGGTAAAGAAGAACTTAACGTAAGACCGGAGTTTTCTCGTTTTATTTTTACCATAGAAGTTGTACCAGGCTTAGATCCTAAATTACTAATGAATATAATTTCTTTGCCTAATTGTAGGGGAATTTTGCTAAAATCTCTTGGATCGGGAAATGTGCCATCCGAAGGAGCATATTCGCTTCTACCGGTAATTAAAGAGGCAGTAAAAAAGAATATTCCAGTACTTGTTACAACAAAATTTGTCGGAGGTAATACTCACATGGAAATGTATGAGCCTGGTAAAAAAGCATTAGATTTAGGAGCAATTCCTACAGGCGATATGACCGATGTAATGGTTCAGGTTAAATTAATGTGGTTATTAGGTAATAGAGATCGCTGGTCTAGAAGATTATCTTTAACTCAATTAAATCAAGAAATCAATACTGATTATATTGGAGAAATTACAACTGTGCAGAATAAGTAGTAATCAGATTGTTACAAAGGCCTAAACGCCCGCAGTATGCGGCAGAGATCCTCCGGCTTTAGCCGGGGGTGAATGAGTAGGCGACGATACGATACGATGAAAATATCGTATGCGTTTTATTCATTCAGGCCATGGGGTGTATTTTGCCGAGTTTCACATCTG
>CAZFNL010000094.1:0-2424 GCA_964520615.1 uncultured Gammaproteobacteria bacterium | reverse complement strand
ACCCGTCAGGTGAAGCAAAACCATCGGAGTGTTGGTCGTAATTATCAGTTTTATTGAAAGGAGGCAAAAGAAATAATAAATTTTAACCTGGCCGGGCCGCTGGAGTGGGAAAATCAAACCTGCTCCGGCGGCTTTTTTTATTGTGCCTAAATTTGACAAATTGCTGAATTTTTGTTATCATATGTTATGTGATTGATAATACATTACCAAAAGATGTTTCATTTCAAATTTCAGTAGTCTTTGAAGATATGAAACAAAAATTATCTACAAGGATAGGAGATGATCTTGCAAGTGCTATTCTAGCTTTAGAAAATAGAGTATTAAATAATCAATTAACTCCTATTTCAAATCCTGAATCTGTTTCTCCATTAAGAATTAGTATCGGTAATTTAACTTTTCTAAGACCTGTAGATGTTATGCGAATTGAAAAACCGTTAGGCGATACGGTAAAAATAGAACTGACTGGTGATAATGTAATGAAGACAGTTCCTTTAGTGCCAATTATGAGAAAAGTATTTAATCTCCAAGAGGGCCAAGGATTATCTGGGTTAGAATTAGTTATTGACCCAATTCCCCAATCTGAAGATTGTCGTGTAAGAGTTAATGGGTATGGTGAACAAATTTCAGGACAAAAGGAAAGAAAAGTTCTTGGGTATCTTGATGGAGAGGAAGGTTTAGCTTTCTGGTCTGGTTCTTTCGCACAATTCTTAGGTCATCCTAATTGGGCTAAACAATCTCCAACTAAACAAAACCCTTTACCTCGTAGGAAAATTGCGGAAACACTTCATACCGCAGTTGCTCAAAATAAATAATTATTTTCTTTGCTTATTATAAAGGCAGTTTGTGATTTGCAAAATAGTGAGTGATATTACTATCTTCCGGATACGCACCAACCACTATTTCAGGACATCGTGTTACAAATTCACAAAATAATGACTGATATCTCTTAAGTGTCTGAAGTAATGTTTCACCTCTTAGATGAGCAATAATTTTTAAGCCATCAACTGCAACACTTTGATGACCGGTAATTTCACTCGCAAGAATTGCGGTAATTATATGTAATTCTTGCACTTCTACTTGTAATAAATTGTAATCATCAGTAATTGCCAAAAGACCCAATCCCCAAGAATGGTGTCCATTACTTCTAAATATTTTTTGAGCTCGTTCTAAAATCACGGCATTATTTGTTCCTTGAAAACGAGTTAAATTTAATCCTTGTTGAAAAGCATGATTAATACTACGAGAATCTTGAACGGCTTGATTGGTAAGACCAAGTGGAATAATATTGTCAGAAATAGTATCCATAGCAATTTTACCTAGTCTGATAATATTTTTAGGATGACCAAATGGAAGTCTTGCTCTATAAACAAAGTCTACTGTATCAGGGGTTAAAACAAATGACCGAATAGTTTTTTGTATAACATCCTGTTGTGCAAGAGCGGCGGTCATTTCACGAGAAGCCAATAATTCTTGACGGATATTATTGATCATATATTTTTAATAATTGTATTTATTTTGACCTTAATTGTGTAAACCTACTATTCCATTTTCGTTCGTATCTCATCCATTCATCAAGTGAACGAGGACTTCCTTCATTAAAATGAAACTTTTCAAATCCTTTCCATCCACCTCCAATATAATGATGAAAATCACATTCAGTAACAGGCATTAATCCAACACATTGACGAATCTGTTTCATAACAGATCGTTTCATAAAAGGAACAAGCTTATCTGGTTCTTCTAAATTATGATCTGGATCAATTAATGCATCTATTTCATGTTTAAGGTCATTAATCATACCAAAGTAAAATCTATCTCTTTCAGCAGCATTAATCCATTTTCTTTCTGCAATCTCTGGTTCTCCTCTGGAAGAATATTCAATTAAAATTGAAGGGTCAGAGTTGATTGGAACTTGGCGAGTTTGTTGTATATGATCTATTAAAACTTAGGCATATGTAGCCATTCCAATAGGTGAAGTTATATCAATAAATTCTTGGAATCTTTCCCGACGTTCTCCAATATTAGATAGTAATAACAAATCATCTAGATAATCCATTCCTTTTGTTTCATCAAGTTTTAATGCTAAAGCATGAGCAATTACTTTCTTAAAAGTAACGGAATCTTCCATAAAACGATCTAAATCTTTTTCTATTGTTACCAATAAATCTTCGTCTGCTTGAGTCAAGCGAAAAACCGGAAGTTGCATTGGTTTATTTTTTTGTTCTGTCATAATTGTGATTATTATACTATAAGTCTATATGAATGTCAATTCAAGTTGTCAAATGTAAGAGTTCACGGTCATTGACAAAGATTACAAGCGGTTGTCACGGCGAGCGGTGAGTTTTGGAGCGAAACAATCTCTTATCGGTAACAGATTGCTTCGTCGCTACGCTCCTCACAATGACACGGATTGATATGGTTTTG
>CAZFNL010000093.1:0-8328 GCA_964520615.1 uncultured Gammaproteobacteria bacterium | reverse complement strand
CCGCGCAGATCAGGAAGCTTTGAAAAATGGATATTTAGCGTATGCAAGCGCGGCATTGAGAATATTTTTTCGGGAATAATAAGTCCGTAGTCGGCTACTACTGCAATATCTGGTTGGAAAGCCTGAAGATTACGTTCCAGAAAAACGAGTTCTTTTCTATTTGCCGGAGTGAAAACCGGTATATTGTGTGTGACTGAATAATTTTTTACTCCGGTGGGAGTGATAATTTGCTTTCTTCCGACAAGGCTGTCGGGTTTGGTAATGATAGCTTTCAATGACAAATTCCGATAAAGTGTATCAAGTATCGGTAAACAATAGTCAGACGAGCCGAAGAAAATTGTTTTCATATCTCAATCTCGACCAATTTTTCCTGACCTTTTTCGTCTTCTTCTATCCGGTAGAGTTTTTCCTTTTGTTCCAAAACCCTCTGGGTGAAAAGGACACCGCGGAGATGATCTGTCTCATGTTGGACAATAGTAGCCATAAAACCGGAAAATTCCTTCTCGACGTTTTTGCCTTTTGTATCCATAAACTTTAACCTGACGCGCCTCCCGCGCTTTAGGTGTCCCCAGACATTGTTTATGGATAGGCAACCTTCCAGCTTTTTCTCATCTTTGAGTGATTTATCCTTTTCTTCCCGTTTTATCTCGCTTTTTTCCTCTGATGTCCAGGTAATCTCCGGGTTTATAAAGACTTCAATTTTTGCGTCTTCCCTCGGACGCGTGATAAATATGCAAAGAGGGACGCCTATTTGGGGCGCGGCAAGGCCAACACCCTTGGGATGATCGGCTGCGGCAAGGGTATCTTTCATCTCTTTTATAATTGAAAGTATTTTTTTATCTATCTTTTTTACCCTCTGACTTGGACTTGTCAGGACCGGATTTGGCGTTTGGACTATCATTTTCTTATTTCAACTCCTCCAGTTTCTTTTTGGCCTGGCTGTCGTTGGGATTCAGGTGTTTTAGTATAAACTGCAATGCTTGGCGGGCTTTTTGTTTATCCTTTTCCTTATCATAGAGAAAAGCCAAGGCGTAGTAAGCGTCGCGGTAATCAGGTTTCAGTTTGGTGGTTGCCACAAGTTCGTCAATTCCCTTTTTAGTCTGGCCCATCTTGTCATATAAGAGTCCCATATTATATGTGATTTTGGGATCAGTCGGTGAGAGCTGGTGAGATACTTTCAGAGCATCCATAGCGTCTGCCAGATATTTCTGGTCAATTTGCGAAAGTACATAGTAAACGCGGGTTTTGGTTTTCCAGAAATTGACATTGTTTGGAGAAATTGATGTGGCCATGGAACTAGCCAAAATCGCCTGATTTTTGAGCGCCGCGGAATATGTGCTGTTTTTATTGTCGGCAAAAGCCAAAGACATCTCGGAAGCGGCAAAAGAAAATTCATCAAAATATAATGGCTCGCCGCTATTGAGGGAAATGGCATCCTTTATATCTGTATAAGCAGTGGCAAAGTCCTGGGCTTGGGAAGCACGGTAGCCGCCGGCAAAGACGGTGTCAGCATACCACATGACAATTAGTGTAAAGACCAAATAAAGGATTACTCCCACAACGATAATGATTCCAGCATACTGGAGGGTGGAAAGCTGATTTTCCTCATAAGGAATGGATTGTGCCGTCTTTTTCTTTGTTTTGGCGGATGCCGCAGCCGGAAAAAGAAAATATGGAAGCGAGCCGTTTTCACCATAAAAATAGATAAATGCCATACCCGGCATAAGGAAAAGGAGTATTTGTGTGATGACTACAGAAAAGCCGAAGAAGTTGGTAATAAGGATTGAAAGCCAGCCCGAGAAAAGGGAAAGAATGATTAGTTGTGAGTGGTGGGTTGTGAGTGGTGGGTTTATCCTGAACCGTGTCAACTGCGAAGGGCTTAATCTTGAAAAAACACCAAATGATAAACACCCCCAGTACAAGAAGATAAGTACCCAAGCCAAAAGCTCCAGTGGTCGCTGCGAAATTCAGGTATTCGTTGTGGGCTTTGTTGTAGAGAAAGTCCCATTCTGAAGTCATATTGTGTTCAACCGGACGGAATTTGTAGTAGGAAAAAGCAAAAGTTTCAACCCCGGTACCAAAAAGCGGATAATGGCGGAATATATCAAGCGCGCCTTTCCAGACAATCTCCCTGATCTTGCCTGAACCGGTCACTCCCACCTCTATTATCGAACCGCTGATCGGTTTTTGCGGTTTTGGCGCCAGCTGTTTGTGCTCAATTTTGGTCTGGAAAGAAGTATACAGGTCCGGAAGTGTAAATTTACTCAATTGGTCAAAAGGGATGCCCAATATGAATGTAAAAATTAGAAATGACAGATTAAAAATTAGTAAAATCCTGACGGCGGTATGCCGGTATTTTAATTTTAGTAGTAGAACAATCCAAAAGAAAACATTGACTACCCAAAAAGCAATAAATCCCGAACGGGATTTGGTAAAGATGAGTACCGCATAAAAAAGGATGGCGACAGATAGATATTTCCAGAAAGTCCTGTCAGACAACATGTATTTAGCCTTTTCCCATATATGGGAGATCTGCTGTAGGCTCAAGGCAAAAGTGATTGGAAGTAGGGCAACTAAATAGGCTGCCAGCCAGTTGGGTTGGCCGAGTGTGGAAAAAACCCGATCCTGTACATCCTGGACCCAAAGATCTTTATCTATACCAAGGTGCTCCAGGACGCCGTAAAATGCAATTAATATGGCGGAAGCTAAGGTGATATAAAGAAGCGTTTTGATTTTTCCCTTGGGAAAATTAGTGACAAAAGCATAAAAAAGCAGAATATAGCTAATTGTTGATAATAGCCCGCCGTTAAACCTGCTATAGTAGCCCCAGAATGAGATGTGTTGGTCTATGGAGAGAATTGTGGATATGGTTTGGCTTATAAGAAAAAGCAGAATAGGTATGTCAAGGGGCGTACGGGCAATCCTGAGCCTTTTTTCTATAATCATTTTTACCACCCAAGCGCCCACGATAATGACGGTTAAACCATACGTCAACATCATTTTGTTATACTCAAAAAGCTCGTAATTGAGAGGTGAAAGTACGATGGGTACTAAGAAAAACAGCAGGAAAAAAGTATAGATAATGATGTTATCAAAAAAATGTCCAAGAGCTTTTTGCATGATGACATTTTAGAAGGAAAAAAAATTTTTAGCAAGGAACTGAATTGAATATCTTTTTTTATCACTTGTTTCATATTCCTTTTTGGTCTGATAAAATAGGGCAAGTTGGGCCGTATTTTTATGATTTTGGAAACGATAAAATACGGCGATATGTTTATGCTTGATTTTCTTTTCGGATTTTTCAGTCATGATCTGGCTATAGACCTAGGTACAGCAAACACACTGGTTTTTGTCAAAGGGAAAGGAATTGCCATAAGGGAGCCTTCTGTTGTCGCGCGGCATAAAAAGACAAAAAAAATACTGGCAATTGGTCGCGAAGCCAAAAAAATGGTAGGAAAGACTCCCACACAGATTGAAGCTTTCAGGCCGCTGCGGGGGGGAGTTATAGCCGATTTTGATGCGACAGAGGCAATGCTGAATTATTATATCAATGTAGTCCATGAAAATCCCAAATCCATAATACCCAAGATTCCCAGGCCGAAAGTAATTCTGGGTATTCCTTCCGGAGTGACTGAAGTGGAAAGGAGAGCGGTACAAGATGCGGCTCTTTCTGCAGGAGCCCGGGAAGCATATCTTATCGAAGAGCCTATGGCGGCCGCAATTGGAGCTAACCTTCCCATTGAAGAGGCGCGCGGGAGCATGGTTGTGGATATTGGAGGCGGGACGACGGAAATCGCGGTAATTTCTCTTGGCGGTATAGTGCTTAATAAATCATTAAGGGTTGCCGGAGATCAGATGGATGACGCGATTGTTTCTTATGTCAGGCTAAAACATTCGCTTCTTTTGGGGGTGACATCTGCTGAGACGGTAAAAATGACTATCGGTAGCGCCTACCAGCCTAAAGAGGAAAAACACAGCGTAGTGCGGGGAAGGGATATGGAAAACGGTCTTCCCAAATCAGTCAAGTTGACCGCCAGTGAAGTGAGAGAAGCTATTTCACCCACTATAAACCAGATAATTGAATCAATTGATGAAACTGTGGAGGAGATACCTCCGGAGCTTGTAGGCGATGTCTTAGAGCAAGGGATAACGTTGGCAGGCGGCGGAGCACTTCTTGCAGGTATTGATAAGGTTATTGCTGAGGCTGCCAAAATGCCTGTATGGGTGGCTGAAGATCCACTGACTTGTGTCGTGCGCGGAGCGGCGAAGCTTTTGGATGATGAAAGGTTGCTTGCAAAGGTAAGAGTGACAGGGGGATTAAAATAGAGTAATTTTCCATGTTGAAAGCTCGCGGTAAAAATTTTCATGTCCGCATAGTGCATTATGGATTTGTTTATCCAGATACCATAGGAGAATTCTAATGGTAAAGTTAGAACGCATTCACTGGCTACTTATAATCTCATTTTTCCTTGCTCTTTTTGACTTTGCCGGATTTCTGGGAGGATTGAGGGGGGTGACGGTACAGGTGGTATTGCCTGTCAAGCAAAGTGTTTATAATCTGTCATTGGCTGTAAGAAGTCTTGGAGTAGTAATGTCGGAATACCCTCAGATTGCCGATATAGCCCAGAATAATCTAAATCTGAAAAAAACAAATGAAGAGTTAAAGATACAGGTAAGAGCGTTGACGGATGATAACGCAAAACTGCGGTCCCAACTAGGCGCACCGCTTCCACCATCTTTCCAGTTTGCGCTAGCGCATGTGGTATCCATCTCAAGATATATGGAAGTGGATGTAGGCACAAATGAGAGTGTAAAACCGGGTATGAGTGTGGTGGACGGTATAAGTCTTGTCGGCCGTGTGTTGTCTGTATCTTCAAACCGCAGTCAGGTAATATTGCCGTTTGATCCTGATTTTTCCATACCCGGTAAAACTTCCCGGGCGACAGCAGGGCTGGTAGTTGGACAGGGAAACAATGTGGTAATACTCGATAAGGTGCTCCAAAAAGATCCTCTTTTTTTGGATGATACAGTTGTTACAAGCGGTGCCGGAGGTTTGCCGTCAAACCTATTGATAGGGAAAATTTCCCATATCACTTCTGATGACGTTTCTCCCTATAAACAGGCTAAAATCAGTCCCGTAATAGATTATTCAAAAGAGACTTTGGTGTTTATCATTACTTCCATATGAGACGGTTTACTCCTTCTGAAAAATGAAAATATTTTTTACTAGCCTGATTCTTTTTTTTGCGATATTGGTGGAATCCGTACTTTTGCCGGTACCCGTGACTCTGGTGGCGGTAGTACTCATTGGTATATTTGTACCTGAGTTGGCTCCGTTTTATGCCTTTTTTGCCGGATTGGCACTGGATTTATTTCTACCCAGACTTTTGGGAGTCGACGCCGTTTTTTTCCTCATAGTGATATTGTTGGAACGTCGTTATCAGAGAAAAGTCCATACGGGTCAGATTTTTTTCTATCTTATTTTTCTTCTGGCTACAACCATAATTTATAGCATGATATTTTATAAGCAATGGGATCCTGTCAGGTTTGCAGCAGCACTGGTTATAAGCGGAGGGTTACTCTATACAGTCTCCAGATTATTGCCTGAATCAGACAAGCGTAAAAGACTTTCGGTATAATTTTTGTCAAAACCTATGGCAAATAATCCCTTTGGTAAAATTTTCGGAGAAGAAATAGTCAAAGGCCAAAAAAGAAGGCTTTACCGGGACAGTTCCCAAAATAGTGAGGCGACTCCTCCCGGCAGATATTGGCTTTTTTTAGTGCTTCTTGTTTTGTGTCTTGGTTTGCTGTCGGCAAGACTTTTCAGTCTCACAATTATTGAGGGTAGTCTTTACCGCCGGCTGTCTGAAGGTAACCGTATCAGGGAAACGGTGATTGCGGCCGCGCGAGGCATAATTTATGACCGCAGTGGAAACGTCTTGGTACGCAATATCCCATCTTTCAAAAGCAAAAGCGGCCGTGAATTCTTTGAAAACAAGCCTGCAAGCGTGGGAGGAGGATTGACTGAATCAGTTGCAAGGGATTATGTTTATGGAGATCTTTTTGCCCACGCATTGGGATATACGGGAGAGATAGGAAAAGACGAACTAGATAAGCTTTCCGACACTGGCAGTTATCAGGTTGGAGACCAGATAGGCAAAATGGGTATTGAAAAGTCTTATGACAGGATACTTCACGGGCGGGACGGCAAGGAATTGGTTGAAGTGGACGCAATAGGAAAACCGGTCAGGATCTTGGGAAGGGTAGATCCGGTTGATGGCCAGAATATAAAGCTTGGGTTGGATTTGGGACTCCAACAGGCGGCTTCAGCCAGTATGCAGGGGAAAATCGGGGCTGTAGTAGCAGAAAACCCGCAGACAGGGGAAGTGATGGCTCTTTATTCGTCTCCCACTTTTGACCCCAACGCTTTTGTACGCAATGCCGATCTGTCAAAAATATTTACCGATTCCACACAACCTCTTTTTGATAGGGCGATAGCAGGCCAATATCCTCCAGGTTCCACTTTTAAGATTATTACGGCTTTGTCTGCCCTTGAGACTGGTGCAATTACTCCCCGGACCCAGTTTGAGGATACGGGTATACTGCAAGTGGGGAAATTCTCTTTCGCCAACTGGTATTTTACCCAGTACGGTAAAAAGGAGGGGATGGTGGATGTGGTCAAAGCAATAAAAAGGTCAAATGATATATTTTTCTATAAGACGGGGGAGGCAACAGGGATCGAGAGGCTGGCCGATTGGGCCAAAAAGATGGGTTTGGGAAAGCCTCTTGGGATTGACATACCAGGGGAAATGCCGGGACTTATGCCTGATCCTATATGGTTGCAGAAGACAAGGGGAGAGAATTGGTATTTGGGCAATTCCTACCATGTAGCTATCGGCCAGGGTGATATATTGACTACGCCTCTCCAGATTAATGCTTGGACGAACATAGTTGCCAACGGAGGCAATCTTTGTACACCTCATCTTTTGGTCGCTGATAAAAATTCGGATAAATATTGCAAAGATGTGGGCATAAAAAGCGAATATATAGATCTTGTGCGGGAAGGGATGAAAGAAGCGTGTGCCACTGGCGGTACGGGTTGGCCTCTTTTTGACTTCAAGGTCCAGTCGGAGAAACTCAAGATTGATGGATTGGATTTTTTTGAAGCTCCGGAGGCAACTATATCAGGAAAACCTTGGGTATCCATACCGACCGCCTGCAAGACGGGGACGGCTGAATATGGTGATCCACAAGGACGTACCCATGCCCTTTTTACCGTCTTTGCGCCAGTCAACCATCCTCAAATATCCGTAACTGTGGTAGTAGAAGGCGGAGGAGAAGGCTCCAACGTTGCAGCACCAATCGCCAAAAGCCTTTTGGAAAACTGGTTTGAGAGATAAATAACAACAATATTTCCAATTCTGATCTATTTTTATCCCTTTTTATGGCTTGTTTATACCGATAAGATTGTAGTATTCTTTGACCGGCCGGACAAGACAGACTATAGGCAGTTTGAGACTTGTTCAGACTTTTTAATGATAAAGAAAGACAAAGACGGGCATTTTGCGCCCGTTTGTTGTCTGGCGCACATTAAAATTTCGCGGAAAAAGAGCCTGAGATAACGGGTAGAAAGAAGATTTCCGTCTTTTTTCTCTCCATTATCTCAACGAGAAAAAATCAATCAAGAAAGGGGTGAGAAAAATGAGCCTTGTAAAGAAGATTGTCGAATTTTGCACGACGATGGTAGAAGGTAAAAAATGTGGAAAGGAGGCAATAAAAAATTGCATTACGTGCGGACAGCCGGTGTGTGCTGATCATCTTCGAGGCCAGGTTTATTGCCTCGATTGTGTGCCGAGAGCACAAGTACCGGCTTCACCATCCGCGGGCTGATTTCGAGTTGAAAGGAGAAATTTGATGAGTGTACAAGACGCGAGAGTGACAAGAGCGAAAAAAGCAATTGAAGCGTGGTTGAGTCAACAAAAAGTTGACGGGAAAACCGATTGGTCTGGTCAATTTTCCTACAATCAGTATAGGGAAGTTGGTGATACACTGGTTTTCACCGCCACGCGCCCCTCTGGCAGTTTTTCATACAATCTGGTTAACAAAGAAGTAAAAAGACTATAACAGATTGGAAAACTGCTTAATCCGCGAAAATTAAATATCAGTTCGTCCGCCGGGCAGGTGGGATGGGGTAGTGTGAGTCTTTACTCATACAACAACTTCATTTCATCTGTCCGGCAATTTTCAACCAGTGCTACGTTTCTTTGATTTTCATACGTTTCTCAAAGCTGATTTTGGAGACAAAATTTATGGAACAGGCTACTAGGC
>CAZFNL010000092.1:0-1769 GCA_964520615.1 uncultured Gammaproteobacteria bacterium | reverse complement strand
TTCTCTTTTGTCTTCATCCGATTCACCAATGACCTTTTCTGGAATCATGCTATCAAGAAATGGTTGTAGCGCTGTTGACTCAAGGATGGCATAGGGAAAGACGCTTATGCCAAGATGGTTTTCCTTTTGTATATTGTAGTTATCATCAGCTAAAGGATTGTAACCTGTAGGCCACCACCATGATCCCATCTGAAAATATTTGTATCCCAATGTGCGGAAAAGTTGCAGGACATTGCTGTTTTGTATCAGGGGTGCGGCAACGGATATATCTGAAGAATTGCGGTGTGAAGAGAGATAATCTATATATTCCATATTCAGTGTGGAGGAGAGTGAGAGGACTGTCGTGGGATAGTTTGATGTACTGCCGTCTGCCAGATAAAAGCCCTTATTTTTAAGATAAGAGACAAATGCGGAATCGTCAAAGGAAAAGTATTTTGATAGGATGGGAGGTGCAGCGTAACTGTCGGGGACAATATAGTAGACATCCGGAAGACCGGCTGAAGTCTCTTTTACGTTTGGCAGTATTAGGTGGCTTGTTTCTGCAGGATGCATCCTTTGTGTCAGCTGGTAATTTACTATGCCAAAAGAGGTAAAAACTACCATAAGAAGGCCAATAAGAAGAAACGATTTATTCAGCGTCAACAGTTTTTTTTGTGTCCGCATGAGTAAAATAAACACCGCGGTAAATATCAGCGTCCATACAGAAAGCAATATATGGTTCTTGCCGATGACAACCGATTCCAAAGTGATAGAGAATTCTCCGAAAGTATTCCAGGCAGCACCGTATGTGAAAAAGAGAATCATAAATACAGAAGCAAAAATATCTCCTTTTATTCTTTCCTTCATGACAAATCTGGCTGGGTAAGATAGTAGAAGAGCAAAAAGGATGCATACTCCAAGAGGAATAAATAGGCGGTTAAGAGTGAGTTCTCCTATGTTGTGAAGGAAAAGCGATAGTACTGCAGAGGCCGCAAAAAATACAGGCGAAAAAGGAAAATAAGCAGTTGCCAACTGGCATATTTTTTTTGCATTTAGAATGGGATTTTTCAAAGTCATGAGGGAAAGTGAATACTTAAAAAGTCTAAGACTATTTGTTGAGAATGAGCTGAAACCGGATAAAGGAAAAATTTGGCTGCGGGACTTGGATTCGAACCAAGATAGCATCCTCCAGAGGGATGCGTACTACCGTTATACGATCCCGCAAATTTGATCAAGGAGTTTTCTTCCCTGACCGGATTTCAAAAAAATTTCCCTTTTTCGCGCCTCGGTTCTTGTATTATATTCTTCTGAATAGATAAGTTTCCAAGGTCTTTTTCCTTTAGTATATCTGACTTTTCCTCTATTATGTTCAATTAATCTATTTTCCTTATTTTCTGTACTTCCAATATACCTTGTGTTATCCTTTTGATTTCTTAGAACATATGTATAAAACATAGGGATTTGGATTCTCCTCCAGAGGCGGATCAGCCTTTGGCTGAGAACCAAGATAGCATCCTCCAGAGGGATGCGTACTACCGTTATACGATCCCGCAATTGTGTGTCTGATTTTACCAAAAATTGATAGAAATTACGAGAAGACTTATCCCTGCAAATTTATATTCTCCATTTAAGGAATCAATTTCCACCAGATGAACAAGATACGATACATATTCGACATTGAATGATTTGGAATACAGTTCGAAAATGTATGACATAGTCAGTAGAATACAAGGCTATAGGAGGTGGTTATCAATGCTCTATAGCCTTAGAAAGTTTGATGAGAGTGAAAT
>CAZFNL010000091.1:0-8517 GCA_964520615.1 uncultured Gammaproteobacteria bacterium | reverse complement strand
CTCGCGATAAGAAAAATGAATGACGCTATTTACTACTGAGTGGATTTCCCGAAAGTACTCTACGTTACTACGAGACAATTGGCCTTATTCATCCGATCAAACGAGATCCAAGCAGCAAAAAGCGAGTTTACAGCGAAGATGATGTTAATCTTTAAATTGGATTCGGTTGAATTCCTCGCAGCTTGCTGCGGTGTACGTCATTCCTTTTTGTTGATAGTAAATGGTAAGGACTGGTAGATAAAAATAGAGGCTTGAGAAAAAATAGATTAGGGATACTTTCGTAACATTATCCCATTTTTTGAACATACAAAAATTATAACAGATGTTTTATACTTAAAATTAAAGCTTAATTGTTGTAGTTTTTGTGTTACTATAGATTGCTATGACGATCTAAAATCTATATGTCCAGACTCGTGGAGGATGTTAGAACTTTTTATACTCAAGGTTAATATTTCATACCGAAATAGGAGAAAGAGCTCTGTGGATTTTTAGAAGCGACTAAAGCGTTGTCAATCAATTTTTCTGTTACTTTATCATCATCCGCATCATCTGGAAGATCAAAACCAGAAGGCGCTAAGTCAGGCTGATCATGAGCCTCCAACAAATTATATTCTTTATCTACCCGAGGTATAAGGTCAAAGCCCCCATAAATATTGTAAGGTCGGAAAGCTCTTCCTAGTCGTTTTCCAAGCTTGAGTACCTCAAGTGGCGGTAATGCTGCATCAGGATTTATACCAAGATCTTGAAGAACCTGTTGTGTCTCAAGATCCTCAATTGCTTGTCCTTCAAGAATAAGCTCTTCACTGATACCATCTGTATATGATTTAACCGATTTAGATGCCAAGAAAAAAGGGCTAAGTGGATGGGTATATAGATAATCAAGTAAAGAATTTGAATCAGAAACAATTTTCTGTAAATCTACTATTGATAAATCTTGTTGCGGAGGAGAGAATTTCAATATTCCATCACCTTTCCTATGTTTTGAAAAAAGCAGGGCAACATAATGAATATGACCAAAAACGTCAGAAATTATCCGAAACGTAGGATAATGTTGGCTTGGCGTATCTACCAACTCTTGAAACAATACATGTTTCTCAATTTGTTTAACATACTGCTCTAATGCTAAATATATCCGATGACTCTTATCAACTGTGACCATTTCCTCAGCTTTGTTCATAACATCAAATACTAAAGGTAATGTACGTTCTACCTTATCTGCGATTTCATTTCTAAATCCATCAGAGTAATTTGGATCGCCATTAGGAGAGATTCTGATATTTCCTAACACATTATCATTATCTATTAAAGGAATTAAAAACTTCACTTTTTGTTCCTGCGTTTCAAGTAAATACTTGTTATTACCACTATGAGCACCAATAAATTTAGCAACAACAGGATCTACGCCTTTCATAGCTTCTAATAGCGCGTATCGCTTAGGCATAGGAATTCCAGCTTTTCTTGAAACATATTGATTTACTGCGACTTCATCATCTGAATCTTTCCCTGCATGCATGCCAATAGCTAACGGATTTTTTGCATCAAATTTATCTCCAAAACTTAGTCTTTTAACCGTATAACCGTGTCTTTGAAATAAATCGTCATAGCTCGATCCCATCCCTGTTTTAGTTACGATTTCACCGTCTGGCATTAACACATCCCATCCTGAATAATAAATTTCATTTGGAGGGATATATAATATTCTTGATGGTTGTGTAGGTTGTTTTTGTCTGTGAACGGCGATTTCCATTAGTAGGTAATTATAACATAAAGAGCCTATTGTAGAGCTAAAATCATAATAGTAAAATATAAAAGAGTAAAGAATAATTAAAGGGTTAGACTTAACTAAACGACTTCAGTGCGCAGAGGTATTGCTATATTTTAGATTGTCCTGTTGCTCTAAAGTCTATAAGTCCAGACTCGTGGAGGATGTTAGAACTTTTTATAGCTTCAATTAAGTAACGCAAAGAATTTATTATGGTTGTAGGTCGGTACTATATAAATCATTTGAGCTTAGTTGTTTACCACCTATAACAGTCATAATATTATTTGCATACTTCAGTTGTTTATCAACCGGTAAATGAGAAATGTATTCGAAGTAAGGTTCGGTATTTTTATAAAAATCTTTACCATAGGTTGCATTTAGATCTTCTTCAAGCGTGTTTTCATCTTTAGTGAAGTAAATTTTTTGAAGCTCTGTCTCCGGTATCTTCTTTGCAATCTCAGCAACAATTTTAACAATTAATGGATATCCTTGATTGACGTTCACTCCTAGATTTACAGTTATTACTTTACGAGCGAAATATTCGGTTAATCCTTCTTCCCAGAAACTATCATATGTTCCATCAGTAAATTGTAAATTTCTATCATTTGAAACGTAGCTTTGGTAATGTAGATTTTCATGAGCAAGTGTCTCTAAAAACTCACTAATTCCTTTGGCACTTGTCGAATCTAAGACTACTCTGACGGTTTTCGGACCGTCGAATTTGCCGAGTTCATCAGGGGTAGAGTTTTTTTGGTTTTCTATTAATTGAGCATAATCTTTTAAGTTTTGTTCGGCTGTTTGAGCATTTGATAATTCATTCTCATCATATTGAAGAGTATTGTTCCAGTCGTTAATATTTTGTTGAAATTGGGCGATATCTTGATCCCACTGAGACTTATTTGAATCGCAATAGGCTTGAGAATAATAATGGTAAAAACTACCTGTAAAAAAATCTGTGTATCCTGCAGAAATGCAATTATTATAATAATAATCTCTGTTTGATGCTGCTGATTGAATACCGTTTTGATTATATGCAATCTTTTGCTTTGCGTTATTAATACCTCCATATAATGAATTGATGTAGTCTTCTACTTTTTGAATAGCGGTTTGAATTTTTGATATTTGCTGATTAATTTCATCCTGACGAAATGCTAAATATTCTTGCCTATTAAGAATAGAAATTGTAGGGTCATCTTTTAAATCACGATTTTTAAAATAATTTACAAGAAGAAGATGGGCTATTGTAGGACTTAAACTTTGGATTTCGTCTTTATCAATAGAGTTGATAATAAGGGTATTATGGACCAATACAACTGATTGATTTGATAAATCGAAAGGAATAATTAAAGAATAAGGTATTTTGTTAATAATCCGTTCTTGATAATAACTGTTTTTAGCGGAATATCCATTAATAATTATGGAAAGAATTATATTTGATGAATTGTTCCCAGAACCAATGACTTGGAGTGGTATTTTCATCGTTTTAAGCTTACTACTGATAGCATTTTTTCCATAGATCACACCGACTGAATCAGGGTAGAATTTCAATTCAAGAACAGCAAAATTCAGCTGTAAAATTCCGTAAAGATAGACAATAAGGAAAGAGATAATAAATGATATCAGCAAACCTAAACAGCCTTGCAGTAAGTGTTTTACAAAAGGAAAAAGGCTAAGTCGAAAAGTAATTTTATTTTTTCCATGAAGATTGATGTTCGGAATTAACCAAGTTGCGAAAAATAAAAGGAGAACGATGTATATCCAAATATGCTTAAGATTCAATAATTGGGTTAGATAATATTCATAGATAAAGTTTTTTACCGTAGGGACCGTTTGCGCTGTATAGACAGCGGTAAAAGTAAAAAGGATAGTAAAAAAAAGAATAGAGATAAAGATAAATATTAACGATCCATATTTCCAATTAGAAGTTCCAATTATTTCTTCAGATTTAGATTTTTTATCATGGTGATCTTTTCTAGCTTGTTTTTTATTTGTTAAACCAGAAAGGACTTTATCAGATAAAAACTTGGGTTTTGCAATAAAGAATGAAAATAAAAATGTAAATCCGGTAAATATTAAATAAAATGGGTCTTTAAATGAAAGAAATAGTAACAAAAAAACAAGAGGAAACAAAAATATTAAAAAACGAAAATACTTCATGTCACTTTAATGAAACAAATTGATATTTCGTGTTATCAGTTTTATCTATACAAGTGAATTGGATCTTTTTATCATCATTTATCAAATCTAATGATTTTTTATCAAATTTAACATCTACCAACTGAGTACTGGGAGGAATCGTAGATAGTTCACTCAATAAGGATGAAACATTATTCGCTTTTATGTAATTTGTAGTAATACTGTGGTAAGTTTTAGCTTTGAAGTCATACATCTGGCAGAGGACAAGATCTACTTTCATGCTAGCAATTTTTGATAAAAAGGGATATTTGGATAATCCTTGTGACTCAAAGTTTTTTATATCGTTTGATTCTTGTGCAACAATCTGAATTATGTTATTTGCATTATCATTTAAATGATTAGTTTCTTGTTTGAATAAGTCAGAAAAATTATAATTCAAACTCGTGCCTTTCTCTTTCAATGTTGAGAATGTATACGCGGCTGATTGGCTATCACCGTTAGCATAATTTTGACCTGTCATGTAATAACTTACGTAATAATCTTTATATTTTGTAAGCGCATCATATCCATTAGGATAATATTTTTGGATATCGATTCCGTGCTCGAATTCAAAATCATTATTAGTATACTTTTGAATTGGAGATAGATCAGGAAAATATTTTGGTATAGCAGTTAAAGGATTATTACTAATCTCATCTGAGAATCTGCCCACTGTTCCCATATCATTCCAAGCTGTTATCATATTGTAAACTAACCAGTTAGCAGCATCACTAATACGAGCATCATCTATTTCATAGGTGTAATATTGTTTTTGATGAGAAACTAATTTATTGGCAAAGTCTCCTCTTTCGCCACGTAAAAATGATACGTTAATATTTGAATATAAATCGGCATTTTGTTTTACAGTGCTAAGATAATTTTCCTGACTGGTTATAGTCAATCGTAAATCTCCTATAAGTTCACTATATGATTTCGTGAATTCCTCTTTTGAAGCCTCTTTATCAGTAACTTTCTTATAGAGATCAAGAAAAGTGATGTAGTTTTTATTTTCTTCCTGCACTAAATTTAGTTCTTGAGTCCATGACTGGTTATAAAGCGTAGCTAGATTTTGAAGTTGACTCCATTCGTAGTATTTATAGCCGATACCTACAAGTATTATAAAAAGAAACAGAGTAATTAAGAGATTTCTCACACTAATCTCAGTTTTCATATTTTTAGCCTGTATTGTTGCGATATTATGTACAGCTCTATCAGTATTCTATATCTCCTTAGATAAAGTTACAAGTAGACAACTATTCGAGAGTTGATAAAACGAGCCTGAGTGATAAAATATAAACAAATTAATATTAATATGGTAGGAAATTACAGAGAAATAAAAAATGAACTAAAAGAAAAATTATCAAGTTTAAAATCTTTATCAGAAAGATCGTTCTTTATCGAACTTGGAAGTTATGTAATTTTCATTCGAAATTTACCATTTTTTCTTGAAATAGAAAAATTACTTCTTAAAGATGAGAAAAGCGATTACAAAAAGATAGAAGATTTAGCTTTAAATGTAAGGAAAGAGATAGACGATATTGTGAAATCTTTAGTAACTAATCTAAAATCAAAAAAGATTCCCATAGATCATTTTAATGATAGTTTATTTATGCCAATCTACTCAAAATATTATAAAAACGCATTGGAATTATATAAAATGTATAAGACAGTTAAATCGGACTTTGTGAATGATAAATATATTGAAAGCGAAATATGGAGAACAGTTGGAGCAATATTAAACGCTTTAAACGAGAACGGTCACAATAATATTATTGAACCTTTTGTAACTTTTTTAAAAGATAATAATGGGAAAGAATTAGTTAAACTGAGGGGTCTCCGGTATACGGTACATGTTTTTCTAAACTTTAGTTAGCAATTTCTTTAGGAAAACACGTATGTATGCCGGTAATTGCCAAAGAAGTCAAGGAAGAAATACTGGGGAAAATCAAACGGGAGAATCAGGAACTCAAGGCAATTATTGGTGCTCTTACGATCGAAGTCGAGAGGTTAAAAAAAAAGAGGCGATAAACGGCAGTTCGTAGAGCGTATTCTTGTTTGGATACGGGAAGGCGGTATTACTCTCACCCTCAAAGTACCGGAGTATTTACGAGCAAAAGAGTTTAGAAAATGTTGTCGAAAAAAGTAAGAGTTCACGGTCATTGACAAAGATTACAAACGGTTGTCATGGCGAGCGGTGAGTTTCGGAGCGAAGCAATCTCTTATCGGTAACAGATTGCTTCGTCGTTACGCTCCTCACCATGACACGGATTGATATGGTTTTGTCAAGAAGTGTGAACTCTTACCGAAAAAATGAGTACTTGACATCTCAAGTTCAGTCGTGTCCACCAGATGGAATAATTTTCGAACTTTGGAGTAGGGTGAGGTGGTGGAATATCCAGAGGTATATTACCAAAAAACTCAACGATTCCTCACTATTTAACAGAATCAGTCTTTTGTTGTTTTATCAAAGACACTCTTCAAATACTGATAGTCATTGTCATTTCTTGCAGCAATTAGCGTATCGATATTAATGGACCACGGTTTCCCTTCAGTATTAGTCACTTTACCTCCAATTTCATTTAAAATTACAAATACTGCTGCCATTTCAGCACTGGTTTTAAAATATATTGTTCCTCTATTTCTTATAGCTTCTAAAGCTCCACTCTCCAAATCTTCAAATATATTGCCGCTTTCATCAGGTATTCCAACTGTTGATCTTCCTAAATCATCGGTATTTATTATCTTCCCTTGTTTCATAAAGCGATCCACTTGTTCAAATAGCTCTCTATTAAAGTGAGGACTATTGTTATAAGTAAAAGATGCTTGTTCAGCTTCTTTTGACACCGCTGCAAAATTTGTTATTTCTCTTTTTTCATTATATTCAATCACATAGCTTCCGCTTCCTTTTACTCCACCATAAAATCTTTTCTTGGCAGGATGAGCAACAATTCCAATAACAGGCTCTCCTCTTTTATTATCAACTAATGCTATTACTGATCCCCATTGATTATCTATCTTTCGTTTAAAATTATTTGTTCCTTCTATTGGATCGGTTACAAGCGTAAAGTGCTTACTTTTATCTAGTTGTGTAATTCTGTCTTCTCCTTCCTCTCCCCAAAATCCCCATTCAGGATGGAGTGAATGAATATTTTGTTTTATTTGGTCTTGCATAAATTTATCTGCCTTTGTCGCAACATCCGTGATACCATCTCTACCCACTGCTTTTACCTCTTCTTGCATAAAAGCGGGATCGTCACGAAGAAAGGGCAGCCTTAAAGCCAAAGGCACATAAAATGTCATAATTTCTTGCAAGTAATCTCCATAGTGAGAATGTTCTCGGAGATCTTCAAATGAGCTTAATCTTACTTGGCTATCCATATTTTCTATCATTACTCATTTTATCATCGTTTTAATACCCTTAAATGAAGAAAAGTATTAAACTGAAAATAGAAAGCTTAAATGCTGAAGTATTTAGTATTATTTAGATTGTTATGACAATCTAAAATCTATGTGTCCAGAGGGGAGGATTCCCTCCTACGCATAAAGCTTCGGAGGGCGGGTCATCCTCCAGAATTATCCTTCGCCAAAGCTGCGGATTCTGATTTGAAAAATCGTTTTTTCATAAAAGCTATTCCACTTCCGCTTTTCAAATATTTCTCAAAATCTACCGCTTGCTTTTCAGTTTTAAAGGCACAGTACCATTCAAGTTCATAATGTACATCTGATTTTGTAGATTGGACATTTCCCCTTAAATGTTCTTTTAAGCGATTTTTTAAATCATGAGTGTAACCAATGTAATATCTTGAGGTTTTATAGTTTCTCAAAATATATGTATAGTACATATTATTTTAGAGCTTCGTGGCCTGCCATCCGTAGCTTCAGCGAAGGATGGTCCAGAGGGGAGGATTCGAACCTCCGTAGGGTTACCCCGCTAGATTTACAGTCTAGTGCGATTGGCCGCTCTGCCACCTCTGGTAGTCATTCTATTGTATCAAATAATCTGTCTTTAGGCACGCAAAAAACTAAGGTAAAGAAGCTATATTCCTGATTTTTGTAGCAGTATAACACCGGAAAGGATAAGGAGGATTACTGATATTGGCTGATCCCAGTTTTTTCAAAGCGGTATAACTTCCGATAGAGATTCCCTGCAGCACAGCGAAGAACAGGGCAGGATTGATCACACCTCTATTGTATCAGAAGGGAGTGCGGATATTGCAATTCATTCGAAGTGACTTTATGATAAAGTTATGTGGTTTGTACACCCCGTATATGCAACCTGTCCTGCCTGCGTAGTCACCATTGGCGGTGGGCTGCTGATTGCCAAAAAACTCGGTATGGACGATCTGCTGGTTTCCATCTGGCTTTCAGGTTTTAACACCGCGTTCGCGTTTTTGATCGTATCGGGAGCAAAGAGCAGAAAAATTTTTTATTCCGTCTTGCTATCGCTGATTTTTCTGGTTTTGAACTTGCTGTATCTTTTTTTCTCCGGCCAGCTGTTTCATGCCGGAAATACGTTGTGGGGAATTGACAAGATTATTTTGGGAACGGTTGTCGGATTCATCGGATTTTTGTTTTCAGTG
>CAZFNL010000090.1:0-51709 GCA_964520615.1 uncultured Gammaproteobacteria bacterium | reverse complement strand
ATTGATTGTAATACTTCTTGAGACATGCTATTAAAAGCTGGCGATAAGTTATGTCTATATACTCAAACGTATAATCGCCAAATAATTGGAATGGTATTATAGGCTTTACATTGGTAAAAGGCAAATCTTAGAGACTTGACTTATATAGGCTTTGGTCCTAAAATACCAGCGTATGTTAAGTAAAATACATTCTATCTGCCTCCTTTTTGTCCGAAACTGGCTTATTGCCAGTGTGGGAGGTCAGTGATAAAACTCTTGTTATAAGCTGTATTAATTCACAAACCTCCCAAATATTCAGGGAGGTTTTTTTAAGATGGCTTTGTTTAGAGAAATATTGCTTACAGAGCATGAGCCGCCTGCGGAAAATGTGGTCCGCGTGCTGCCATTGCAACAAATCTCACCAAACGAGCTAAGAGGCCAACTTTCCTTCAATTGGGCAGACGCTTTACGACAAAAAGTAAATCCTCCAAATCCTTCACAAACCTGGCTGACCAAATCTTATTGGGTTATAAAAAGCACTACGTCCGAAGAGCAGGGTCAAGCAATGCTCCCAGGAAAACATCTGGAGAAACCCTACGAATTCTCAAAAGATGATTTAGTGACAACTGCGGCAATATCTGTATGTGAGAAACTACACGACTATACGATTACTCCAGCTGATATTAGAACTACACAAAATCAACGTGAATACTCTTTCACGCATGGCGAAGGCAGACAAACTCACAGGGAATCATTGACTACAACAGAGTTGCCGGCTTCTTTTAAGCCTCTTTCGATTAACCCTCAAGATAAAATAGATGATACTATGGCCTTATCTCCCGCACAGGTAAGGTATCTTCTGGAAAATGGCATAATAACCGTTAGGGATAGGAATGGTCAAAGGATAATTACTGTTGTTGATTCAATGCGGCCGGACACTGCACGCCAAAGAGCTGGTGTGTTTGCCAACCCGCAGATGATGGATAAATATAATACAGCGGTAATAGCCCAGGCTGAAAAATACGAAGCACAGGTACGCAGAGATGTCTTGATTGATCTTCTAACCAACTCTGACCACCCGAAATATGGCAGGAAAAAATCAACCAGGTGGAAAAGAGAACGGCTTGAATTTCTCCGAAAGCTTGATTTAGAAAATCCGGAGCATGTAGCGGCAATGATAGGAAAATTCAATCCACAAGCGCACAGCTATATCTTTCCAGAGGATACCGCCTTTACCTACCAACAAATACTGGCAACCTTCCAAAAGAATTTTGATCCTCTAGACCACAATAAAAGTAAAGAATTATTGACAAAAATGGCAGACTGGGACACAAATGTATCCCACGAGCGATCAGTAAGAGCGCGTACGGACAACCGCTTAGAGCTTACAAGAAGATACTATCTCAATTCAGAAATGGCAAAGTCGATGCAACGGATGGCAATACGCTCAGACGTGGCAGCAGTTGCTGAGGCCGGTCCGCAGGAACCTTATATGACTGCAGATTTCATCCCGGCATTGGGCATTTTAGGATCCCAGGAATGGCAAGAGCTCATAAATAGACATATCAGATCCGATGGAATTGATACCGGTGAAACAAGAAGATTAAACCATCATTTGATACAACTTTATGAGGCTCTATTCAGGACTTTTAATATCAATCCCCATGATAAAGATTTTGGTGTGAAACTTATTCACGCACTTGAACACGCGCGCAGACTAAGGGCCAATACCGAAAGTTTAGATGAAAAAGAAACAGAGGAGCTGGAAGAAATAAGATCACAACTACAGCAAAATTTCCAGCTGGTTACAGGAATAACTGAAGATATATTCAGCCGGTTATCTTTTGATATCAATACTTTTATGAGGGAAATTGAAGAAGAAGCGCTGTCTTTTTTTACCGGAAGCAGGGGTGAAGCTGCAAGATTCAATCTTTCAGATGAAGTAAAAACCACCCGCCTCCTTGACCTAATACTTCTCATGCACAACATGCATCCCAACCGCAGCCTTCTACCATCAGACGAGCCAAATCCTTTCAGGAGAAATATCTCCGCAAGCAAACAATCAAAAGAGCTGCCTTGGACCAGCCGGGCAAAACTGCTCCTTATGATGGATCTTTTCGACTCAAACAAGGAGTGGTTTTTGAAGATGAAGACTCATACTGATGAATTAGATAAGATTATAGAAAGTATGCGCAGTGAAGACGAGGAAGGCATTAAAGGCAAAGATTATTATTATGAAATAGCGCAGCGGGATTCTGACAATCCTAAATTAAATCTTTATCCCGTAGACAATCCTCCAATCGGCAGCAAACCTGAAGCTGTGATAAAAAAAATCAAACTTGATCTTACCGTTGATGGTAAATCCGTTTACATCTTCACCACCGACAGAGATAAGCATCCCCTGCAAAGGTTAAGAAAAGTTCTCACTCTTGACCCCAGTAGTCCTGGAATTGAAGACGAATTTGCCAGGTATATCATTGTTTGGACAGAACCGCCCGCGGGTGGAGCTCTCGGCGGACTTCTCTTTGAACGCGGGCTGAAAGAATGGCAGGAAAAGGCGATGCTTGCGATAGAAAAAAGGGTGCAGGAAATATCTGAAGAAAGACTCAACCAGATATATATACAAGAAAGGAGAAAACCGGAATCCGGCATCCAGAAAAAAGCTAAAAAGGGCAGCAGCGCTGCATCTGTACGACTGGCTACGCTTAAATATTATGAAAGAGTTGTAGTCAGTAGAAACAAAAGATTAGAAACTCATAGACTCTCTCCTCTAGATAGAGAGGCAATAAGAAAAAAAATGATTCGTCAAACTCCTAATATTGAGGTAAATATAGACGGCAATATTTTTGTGGCAAGCCCATGGGAAGAAATACAGTTCGGAGACCTTGATTATTACGCCTGGAAAATGGTCCAAGATCCTCTCTACTTTAGGGGAAGGTTAATCAAAGTGAGACCGGCAAGCGGAAGGAATTCTTTTATCCTGCTTCTAAATCCCAGAGGAAAAGTGGTCAGCGATAATTTATATAAACGAGTAGCCTTACAAACATTTAGCCAAAATGATATAGCATCCTAACTATCCCGGGCTATTTTCCGCTCTGCTGGCATTTGATAACGTCAAGGCCGTTTATTATGCCGTTTCCGTCTATATCGTATTGTTTGAATGTACTCCAGACTGACGTTTCTTTGCTGCTGCGGCCGATATTTGCCTGTACTAGAGCGCAAAAACTGCTAAGTCCTCCTGTCGGACTGACACTGCTAGATGGTGAAATCATGGATGACGGGGTAGCTGCACCGGTTGTTGTACCAACTGGAGGTATTAAAGTTGGAGAAACCGGAGGCGTGGGAGTAGTAGTTGTGACCAGTTCCGGCTGGGGCGATATGGCACTGGTAGTAAAGCTGTAAGGCACACAATTGTCCGTACAGGTCTGACCTGATGAGTCGCATTTATTATCCCCTATGGCCACTAGATAATAATAAACAGTATTTGGCGTCAAAAGTGTCAGAGGCACATTGTGTATCTTACCCGATGTTGCCTCCGGTGCGGTAAAATTCAGGCTGGTTGGAGCAGTCCCATACTCCACTCTGCCCTGACTGACATCCGTTGTTTCCCATGCTACCACTGCGCTATTGGCTCCCACTTGAGCCGAGGCAATCTTTTGTGCCGGACATGTTGAAGCTTTGGCAAACTGTTGCGCCGCACGACTTCCCCCGATTATGGTTGCGCCAAGCGCCGCAGCCAAAACCGCAATTATTCCTACAATCTTCAGTGATCTCTTAAAAGATGTCAGGTGCATACGCTAATCTCAAAAAAAATAAACCCAGGACTGGCGATTTTGTCATCAGTAATATTCTGCTTTAACAAATTATAAAGCAAAAACCACGCCCACTACAGTCAGTATAAATCCTAATCCCAACCCCAAAATTGTCACTTCCGCTGATCCTGCTCTTTTTAGCTCAGCCACAGTCGGCCTGGGTGCCTTTGTAGGTAAGGGAATAGGTGTATTTGTTATAGCAGGTGCTGAAGTAGGCACGGCAGTGGGAGCTGCGGAAGTTGGAGCGGCAGTAGGCTGGGCAGCTCCGCCAATATTTATCGTTAAGGGCTGCAGGGGGCATTTTATAATATCAGATGAGTCAGAAGCTAAGTTTATATTTGAGTCAGCTTCATTTCCTGTGGTACAGTCAAAAGACAGTGTAGTTGTACCAGGATTTTTAGCTGCAACAGTCATGGTAGCAAAAAGAGTATCTGTAGAAGCAGATTTTGCGTGGGCAACACTTTCCTCCCAGCTTGAGATAAGGAATTTATTGTTGTATCCGCCCAAAGGATTGGCGCTGAAATAGGTATAGAAATTGCCCGTTTTGACATTACTCGAATCAATAGTAATTGCGTTGGGATCGTATGTAATAAGCGCGTCTCCGTTTATGGTAGACTGACCGGCGGTATTTATCATAATCTGTATATCAAAGTTATCCCCTACATTTATCGTTTGTGAGGGGTTGGCAAGCTGCATCTTAAAAACCTGCGCTTTGGCAACCTCAGCTTTTACGCTTGTAATACAAAAAAGGAACGCTACCAGCGAAAAAGTGAAAATCAGCTTCCTTTTCATAATTATTGAGCTATTGTAATGACTGCTTTACCGGTTGTGCCTAGTACGTTCCTGCTTGTTCCCTTTTCTACCAATGTTGAAAGATTAGTCCTTCCCTTTTGGAAATCAAAAGTCAAACTTGTCAATCCGCTTTTTTGGGCTGTCAGGGAAAGGGTAAAGAAAGTGACATTTTTATCAAGAGTATTACCCGTTTTTGACCTAAAACCAGTCACTTTTACCATACCTCCCTCGTTATCTATGTTTTTCCTCAGATATTCAGAAAAATAAGGACCTTCAGTGACGCTGTCTGCTTTCAAATAGGCCGGGTTAAATCTTATATAAGCATCAGCCCCGTCCAATACCGTTTGGGGTGCCTTAAAATCGATGCTTACATTAAAAGTCTGTCCTACTTTTACACTGGCAGGCACTCCCGAGAAGGAATATTCTCCCACCAAAGGCAAACTTGTTGGAGATAAGATTATAGTTGGTGCGATTTTTTGGACTTCCATGCTTTTTTGTAAAGCCGCATTCCTCTGGGCCCTTATGATAACTATGGCACCCAAAAGTACCACCAAAACCAGGACAACCACTAAAATTTTCCTGTAATCAGAAGCGCCTTTTTCATTCATATGTTTTTGATTAAAAATTAAAAATTAGAAAATAAACCGTTACTTATCATCGTCAGGTTTGGTCGAAAGAGTGTTGACTACTTTTGATATATCGTTGCCGTTTACCACCCCGTCATAATTCACGTCAGCTACATTCAGACTATCCTGATCGGTCT
Organism: uncultured Gammaproteobacteria bacterium; assembly: GCA_964520615.1. Lineage (GTDB taxonomy): Bacteria > Patescibacteriota > Microgenomatia > 2-02-FULL-39-11 > 2-02-FULL-39-11 > JAMCUI01. Next base: position 46,363 of record CAZFNL010000090.1, on the reverse strand, counting down.
TTCCTTGTCTCTGTTCTATAAGCGACAGGTCTACACTATTGACGGTACAGTCCTGTTTGCCGCCGTTATTGGGATCAGGCAAATCTCCCGGTGCCAGCGCATTTGCCGTCCAGTCAAAATCCTGTATGTTTTGGTCCTGATTGGGCTGGAGTATCACATGTTGCACCATGAGTGTCCCTCTGGTTTTGGGAGCTTTTAAGAAAAGAGAATAATACTTTCCTGCCTGAACACCATTTAGCGTCACCCAACCGTCAGGTGAAACTGTCGCCACACTCATTCCTGATGGTGGGGTACCTATCGAAGGTACGGGAGAATACACTCCATTTTGCGCCCGCATCGGAACCCAAAAATCATAATCTCCGGCAGGCGTATTATTGCACGAATCGCCTGTCCCCTGATCCTGCGGGTTATTCATAAATGCTAATTCATCCTTTACCCTCAGCTTAAAATACAAATCTGGAGTGTTTTGGGTAAAAGCCACTTTTGCCTTAAACCGGATTTGAGGCGTCACTGAGGCACCCACATTTATAGTAAGCCATTGCTTATCTCCTATATTTATAAGGTATTGGTTTGATCCCAAAGGAGGTGTAGGTGCAAGAGTGGATGTTGGCACTGGCGTCATACTTGGAGTTGGTGTAAAAGAAGGGGCGGGATTGGCCTGGGAAAAGGAAAAATTATCAAAATTGGCTGAGACTGTAGGATACTGATCCCAACTCTTGGCAAAAAGACCTAAATTTAGCGCGGTAGCAAATGAATCCGGCGTGAACGTCGCTTGCTGTGTCCAACCGCTTCCCGTATCATAATATGTAGTGAATACTCCCCCTTGACGCACAATCCTTAGTTTCCCCGTTGTCACTGATATTGGCGTCCATTTGTCCAATGCTGTCTGGTCATTATTGTTTAAGACTAGTTTACTGGCAAAGCCGGCAGTATTTCCTTTATTCTCATATTCTATAAAAATGGTAGAGTTGCCGGTTTGGTCTTCAAGAGATAACCTGGCATCAGCTTCCGATTGACCGCTGGTCGTAAACTGGCCAAAATCCACCGACATGTCAAAATCGCCTGTCGTGGCACACAAAGTCTTTGTTGACAATACACCTCCATATGACTCAGAAGACCCTCCACCGTTTGCCACGGCGTGCAAGCTTCCGGAAGTCAGAGAATCACTGCCGTTTTGTTTCCACTCTTGCCACAAATCCGTATTCAGACTTGACTCGCTAAAGGTATCAGTCACCGGATAAGTCAGACAGCTGGTACCATTGTCCATCACCACTCCCAAATTGGCACTCTCTAGTTGTACAGATACTTGTGCTGATTGGTTATTCACTATTTGCGTATCTGAAAATGTTACAGAAGTTGAAGTGATAGGAGCCTTACCCTGTAGAAAGACTTTAGCGATAATAACAGGTTTATCTGTAGCCGGACCGCTACCCGGAGTGGAAGCGATTAATGTAATATTCATTTTTCCTGCCTGGTTTGCTGCAGCAGGACTATCAACCTTATAAGGACTCAGGCCGGAAGTCGATGTGTCTATAAGAGGGCTGTCTGGAATGAAAATATTTGCCGTCGGAAAGTTTAAGGCTGTCCGTATTCCATCCAACTTTTCTCCTGAAGACCCGTTCTGGAAAGTAGCAATTATATCAAACTCTTTTGGTTTACTTGTACTTAAATTATCTGTGGACGGATTCAAACTTAAAGTCACGCTTAGTCCCGCGGCCCTATTCCTTAATTCCTGATTTTGCCGCACCAATATTACGGCAACAAATAGTGCCGCCAACAACAACACAAGAATAAATATTGACCTTCCCTTTCCTGAAGAAGTGTTTCCTAGAATATTTTTCATTTTAATAAATAAGTCGTGAGTTGATGTTTTAGCCGTTCAACTAACTTTTTATTTTATTTCAATTACTCACCGCTACGCCTACAACCTGAAGCAAACTATTATCGTCAGGGAATTTTATGGTGGCAGTCCCTACCCTGCTACCCTTAAATGTAATTTTTGCTAAACTGACTGTCCCGGAAGGAAGATCTATTGTTTGGTTTTTGGATAATAAAGTTACCCGGACAAAATTGTATTGGTTGTTATATGAACCTCCTGAAGATACTTGCCCGTCAGTAAAAGGCGCCTGTGAATTAACAGAGGTAATATTTGGTACCGTATTTACCACATCAAGGATGCTTTTATCATAAAGGAGTATAAAATCTACCCCTGAGGCTTTAGCTGAAGGGTCTGTAAGTTTCAAAGAAACATTCACGGTAAAAGTCTGCCCCACCGAAGTGCTATTTGCATCTGTCTGTAAAAGAAAATCAGCCTGACCTGGTATAACCGGACGAATGGTTGGCCCCGGTGGAGTTATTGTGATATTACCTTGACCGACCGTATATCCTGCGCCTACCAACGTGACTGGTATTGCCACAGACTGGCTGTTCACTATTTGGGAGCTGCCGAGGGATATGACTTGCGGACCTGTTGTAACTGCAATACCTTGAAAATCAATTTTTGCCACCACTATTGGTTTATCTGTTGAAGGACCGCTACCCGGAGTAGTGGCTATCAACCTTATCAGGGCTTTATTGTTCTGATTACTTATAGTAGGACCATCAACCCTTAGTACAGAAAGGCCTGATTGAGCAGTAATGATATAGTGATTCGCGGGTATGTTTAAGTACTTTGAAGAAAAATCCACTTCAGTCTGGATACCGTCAATTTTTTCCGTAGACGAACCTCCCGTAAAAGTAGCGACCAAGTCAAAAGTATTGGTATCGTTCAGATTAAAATTCTGTGTGGCCGGTAAAAGGGATAACACTACGGATGTGGAACTGGCTTTTGGCCTAATCTCTTGCCTTTGTTGTACCAGTATAAGACCTACAAATAAGGAAAAGAAAAGTACCGCCAGAAAAACAAGAGAAAATGTCTGGTTTTTGGTTAGTTGTATTTTTGGGCCCATTATTCACGAGTATCAATGCGTATCGCTTAAGTAATTATTTTTCCAAATCTGTAAATCTGCGTCATCCACACTGCCGTCTCCGTTAAAATCTCCCCGCAGATCAGTACAAGCTGCACCTGCGGCTTGCTTGTTACACTGGTGGTTGAGCCAGACAGAATAATCGATAAGATCGACTGTTCCGTCACAATTGGCATCACCTTTAGTTTTACTGTTGCAAGCTGCCTGAGTCACTGTCGGCACTACGGCTGCCGCAACAGTGACAGACATTGAGCTGGCGGGTCCTGCGCAGGCGTATCTTGGCGGTCCATCCACATAATTTGCTTTACCCCGACATTCGGCAACTGCGTCATTCCATGCGCGACAGAACACATCGTATGTTCCGGCTACAGTAGGAGTCCATGTAAATGACAAAGATCCGGAGGTACCGGAAATCGGCTTATTTCCGGGTGTCCACTTAAACTGACCGCCTTGCCCCGCGTCAATTTCACCGCCCAGATTACCTTGTTCCGAAGAAAAGCTTGCGGTATACGTGGCGCTTTGACCTATGGTAACTGAAGAAGGACCCGTGAGACCGGTACAATTGGGTATTGGATTGGGAGGAGGGGCGTAAGCTTTGGAACGGTAATTATTGTATGTTTCAGCGCCGATTACAGCTACGCCAAGTAGTACACCCATAACCACAAAAAAGCCCAGAGCAACACCCAAATGTCTATGTTGACTATTCAGCATTAAATCCAGAATAACATACCTACCTCTCTTGTCAAGATAGAGTTTGAATATAAATATTCACCAGTTCAGCCATAATTGTATTTGATATTTTTATTGATTATAATGAAGCAATTTTATGCGCCAGAAAAAAATAGCCATTGTCATTCCCACGATCAGAAACCTGGATTTCCTCAAATATTGGAAAAACCACTTTTACAACTGTGCTGGTTTTATCATCGAAGACCATAAGTCAAAAGAGATAGACACCCCTAAAAAATATTTTCAGAAAGTCTATCACTACACTTGGCAGGATATAGACAGCGAACTGGGTAAAGACTCATGGATAATATCCCGGAAAAACGCCGGTATACGCTCATATGGTTTTTTCAAGGCTTTCCGGTCAAAAGCAGACATTATTATCACTCTTGATGACGATTGTTTCCCTGTCACCGGACAAAATTTCATAAATGAGCATGTGGAAAACCTCGCGCTTTCTGCACCTGAAGGATGGTATCCCACCTATCCGCACAGACAATATTACTATACTCGCGGTATCCCTTATATCATAAGAGGTAAAAAGGAAGTGGTCATAAGCCATGGCCTATGGAAAAATATCCTAGATTTTGACGCTCCAACGCAATTACTGCATCAAGATCTCTCCATTCCTGACAGTTTCCCTTTTATAGAATTTATTCCGAAAGGCTATTTTTTCCCTATGTGTTCGATGAATTTGGCTTTCAAGTCAAAAATTACTCCCCTTATGTACTTTCCGCTTATGGGATACGATCCTCTAGGAAATCACTGGGGATACGATAGGTTTGACGATATCTGGGCTGGGATGTTTGCCAAAAAAATCATCGACCATTTGGGAATGGCTGTAGTCAATGGTTCTCCCTTTGTTGATCACAAAAAAGCTTCAAATGTTTTTAAGAATCTAAAGAAAGAGGCAAGAGGAATAGAAACGAATGAAGAACTCAGTTCGCAATTAACACACTGCACTCTTAAATCTACTAATTTAGTTCATTGTTATGAGGAGTTGACGGAAAAGATAAGATTTCCCCAAAATGATTATTTTAAGAGTCTTAAAAAGGCCATGAGAATTTGGATAAAACTTTTCAGTTAAGGCAGGTTATGAAACTTTTTGGCTTCAATATCACCACACAACTTAGAGATGGTATCGGATTTTTTCTCTCAACAAATGCTTTAAGCAGGAGCCTTTTTGGCCAAAACAGGTCCATCATATTTAATCGGAGCATAACCAGACGGTTAACCAAGTATTACAACGGCGATAAAGGACATCAAACAAATCTTATAACCGGAAATTTGGGTTACGGTTTCATACATTATGCTTTAATATTGAATCTTAAACCCAAAAGAGTACTTTGCGTGGGGTCAAGAAAAGGCTTTATTCCGGCCATTTGCGCCCTGGCGTGCCAGGAAAACGGTTTCGGGCAGGTTGATTTTGTCGACGCGGGATATGGACCAGAAAATCCTAACCACTGGAGCGGTATTGGCTGGTGGAAAGAGGTGGATTCGAATAAGCATTTCGCATTTCTTGACATAAAAAAAAATTTAACCACACATGTAATGACAACAGCAGAGTTTGCCAGAAAATATAAATATAAATACCAATATATATATGTAGACGGAGACCATTCCTATAAAGGAGTAAAAAGGGATTACCGGTTATTCTGGCCGAGACTGGATAAAGGCGGACTTATGGCTTTCCATGACGTAGTCGTAAAAAGCCAATCCAACCTTCCTGCTTTTGGCGTCTGGAAATTCTGGCAGGAAATGAAGACCAAAAACACTCTCACTTTATTCCATCCAAAACACTCAGGTCTGGGCATTATGGAAAAAATTTAAGCCGTATGATAGGAAGAGTAAAAAACCGCATTGTCCATATATTGGAAAAAGACTTCTTTAGTGAAGATAAATTTCCGAAACATGCCGCTTCGCAATGGAAAATTGATCTGCGGTTAAACAGTGTCTTTTCCGAATTGAAACATCGAAACCTCAAAAATCTGGTAGGTGAACTGTACAATTTACCAAATCATCTTGCTGTTGATGTCTGGAATAAATTCCTTCCTCAAAATCCAAATAATTTAGGCAACTGGTCTTATAAATTTCTCAGAAATAAAAAACTGTTCGCAACTTACCAGATAGAAAAAGAAGTTATATTACAAATCATTTCTCTCCTAAACTCAAAAAATGAAAGCATCGAAGGATATGTTACCTCGGGAGCTACAGAAGGCAACATTTTTTCCGCCTGGGCTGGACGGAAATATCTTCAGCAGAAATTCGAAAATGGACAGATCTGCCTACTATGTACCGACTTGAGCCATTACTCTATTCCAAAGTCTGCGGATATAACAAATATAGCAAAATTCACCGTCGCTATTGACAGATCTTCCTGGTCAATGAGCCTCCCCTCGCTCAGTAAACTGCTGCTTCGTCTCTATAACAAAGGTTATAGAGGTTTTATTATCGCCTGCACATTGGGACATACTATTGGAGGGACAAACGATGATATAGAAGGAATTCATCAACTTATAGACAATTTTAAGAAAGAAAGGGGCAATGTTGACTTTTTTTTATGGCTGGATGCGGCACTTTCAGGAAGCATAATACCATTTATCAGACCAGGATTTAACCCATTTTCCCGCAAAGTTGTCCAGACTTTTATCATTGATTACCATAAATTCCCCGGTATACCCTATCCTGCCGGTATTATTCTATACAGAACCCACCTGAGAAAACTTGTTGAAAAGGAAACTTATTATCTGAAACAAAAAGACAATACTCTCCTGGGATCAAGAACCGGCATCGCAAGCGTTGCAATATGGGCAACAATTCAGCACTATGGTATAACCGGATTCCAAAAAATTATTCTTGAGTCGATTAAAAGGAAAAATAAATTTTTATCTGAAATAAGCGGTAAAATGGCAGGCATAAATATCATTACCGATAAAGATTCCGTGAGCACGGCATTATTAGTAAAAAAGCCGCTTCCGAAGTCATTTTGTGATAAATATGGACTTTATTTGATAAAATACCCCATAACCTTTGAAAATAAAAAGGAAATCATCAAATTATATAAACTATTTTTCTTACCGGAACATTAAATGAATAATTTTAACGTAAAATATTTGCCGAAAATATCTAAACAAGAATTTACCAAAAGGATGGTTCAGAGGGAACTCGAAGATTACAAACTAGTAGAACAAATAGAATCCTATCTCATTAAAAAAAGAGGTTTTAACTATAAAATTCCCACAAAAAATACTCCCGTAATTCTTCTGTTTTCCGGTGGCTTAGATACAGTCATTTCTGCAGCGATATTGATGAAAGTGTTCAATCTCCAGATTTATCCCTTTTATATCAAACGCGGGCAAAGAAGAATAAGAAAAGAAATTGGTGCGGTGAACTTCTATTCAAAATTATACGGTCAAAGATTTCCAAATTTATGGAAAAAAGTAAAAATAGTCGATTCATTCATTCCGCCAAAACAAATCAGATACTCCATCACGTTAGTTTCAAATAACACGGTAAGTCAGAATTCATTACATAAAAAGGGTATACCGATGTATACCTCCCTGATGGCAAATTTTGCAGTCGAATATGCATATTTCCTGCAAATTAATCAAGGAATTAAAATCCGTAATATTTTTCTTGGACTTGTAAATAATGACGGGAATTACATGTCTTATGAAACCTTCACTGCTCTTCGTTCAATCATGTTAAATATTTGCTATTCCACACATGATTGGTCTTGGCAGGTTTCATCTATCGCTCTAGAAAAAGAGTTGGGTTTTTGCCTGGAAAAGTATGACTTAATCAAATGGGCCATAGCCCAAAAAATTCCCATTGAAAAAAGCTGGAGCTGTTATTGGGATTATATCTATCACTGCGGGAACTGTGACGGATGTACCGCACGAAAGATCGCGTTTAGAGAGACAAAATTAAAAGATAAAACAACATATTTATCAGAAATCCATCCGCATTACTTAAAACGGATACTAGAGAGAATAAAACTATAATGAGAAAAATAACGCCTTTTAACAATCAGGTCGTAAATACCATTCATTTTCTTACAGAAGTTTTTAGTCTGAAATACATTCTACGCTCTTCTTACCAGACGCTAAGTAGAGGTTTGGGCCAAGAAACCATAGCTGAACACAGCTTCATGTGCGCCATCATCGGGTATGTTCTTGCAAATCTTGAACATGCAGACGTCAATAAAGTAGTCCTTATGTGTCTTCTCCACGATATTGCCGAAACCCGGACTGGAGATGCAAACTTCATACATAAACATTATCAATTATTACTGGAAGATAAAGCGATTTCAGACATGACCTCAGGGTTATCCCGCGATATGCAAAAAGAGATTAGAAACTTATACAAAGAGCTCGCGGAACAAAAAACGAAAGAGGCACTTCTGGTAAAAGAAGCAGATATTTTAGAACAGGAATTTCAGGAAAAACACTATTATGAAATAGGCAATAAACAAGCAAAAGGATGGATGGATTACTCAGTGAAACAGTTTAAAAACCCTACAGCAATCAAAATCGGCAGGAAACTTAAGAATGCCAAAATCAGCGGCTGGTGGGACAATTTACTTGGTAAAACACCCGTTTCCAAAAATAAGTTTAAAACTGTTATAAAATATATCCTAAACGACAACCTTAAAAAGAGACTTCGATAGAATAATCAAGGTTTATCTGGATTTCCGATAAAGAGTCTATAGGCCAATTTTATGGTAGATTCAATCTCTATTAAATCATATTCTGCTATTTCTGGACTAAACACAAAGTTATCAGGCTCATAATGCATTAGTTTATCCCTAAATAAGTAATACCTATTCCAAATAGTATTCACTAAATATACATCTCGTTTATCCAGTACATATTTCTTGGCAAGCGCAGGTTGACTATTATAATCATAAAATATATTTTCCATAGGAATATGATTTACCATCTCCTGATCGGAAATTATATTTCGCTTTCTAACAATCGCGTATAAAGCTCCCTCAAAAGCTTTGTCTGCAGGAAAAACCAGATAAGAATATTCGTTTACCGGATTGTTTATAAAAAAATTGCTTGTTTTAGCTTCATCAACAAGAATCTCAGAAAGGACTAACCATTCTATTGTTTTTTTATATTTTTTATCACTTATTAAAAAATCATAGGTTTCTTGTCCAATCTTTTTTTTAACTCTTAAAGTTGCTTCTGACATCTTTATGTCTGAGTTTATTTTATTAAAGATCAAAAATATATAAAAAAGGAGTACAAATAAAAATAATAATTTAATTTTGGGATGCTTTAAGATATATTGTGTAACCATTTAAGTTTATTAACTTACCATTTCATGTTTTGGAAAGACAGTCATTATATAGGTTTAAATATTGAAAAATTATTTCTTGTGGTATACATAAGTTCTTAATGAGCGTCATATAGCTAATACGATTCATTTTATACCCCCTATTTATCTCAATAGCCAAACCCTGAGTTGAATATGAGTTTGGATGTTTTAGACTAGATATCAATTGTTTCCTTACTTTCTCATTATTTTTTTTAATTGCTGAAGTGATATCATCGTAAATAGTAAATCCAGCCTCAAGATGCAATCTTAAACCTCTAAATATGTATAAGGGAAATTTTTTTATCAGAATTTCAGGATCAATAATAGTTGTAAGTTGTCTGTTTTGTAGATCCCTAAATCCATTATACTTATCCAAAAAGATTTTTCTCCTTAAATCATAAAATATAGTATTTACTCGGAAATCAGTATATTCTATATAGCTATCTAGTGTTTTTATCAGACTAAAATCACACTGCATGTCCTTATACCTACACCTTATAATAAACATGTTACTTTCCTTTACTCGTCTTGATGTTAGAACCAAGCCTTTTTGTTTTACTATCAGACTCATTATCTTTTTTTTGTAAGACAGAACGTTATTACCAACCACTCTAATATCAATATCGTTCACATTTCTCTTTAAGTATAAGTTCCTAACCAAACCACCAAAAGTGTAAATATCAAAATCACTGAGTTCATTAATGAAATAATCCGTGGTAGGTGAAAAGTTTGTAATATACTTATTGATTTCGTTCTTAAGACGATTTTTTATGAAGTTTAGCGGAAGCAAACGATCAAAACGCATAATCTCTTACTTTGGTCACCAACTGGAATCTATCAAGTCTGGGATAAAAAATATCATTTTTTATTGTCAAACCAATGACGAGAATCGGCAAGCGAGTGTAAATCTATTCTTCGATCTACTATATCCTCGAAATACTTATAATAATGGCTAACTAGTAATATAGTCACCCTTTTCTGTCTGAACTCATTTATCTTCTCTAAACTTTTTTTCTGAAAAACCTCATCACCTAAAGCAAAAATCTCATCAAGCAGCAGAATCTCTGGTTTAGCAAACGCGGCAATGGAAAAAGCCAAACGCGTAATCATCCCGGATGAATATCTTTTCAACGGTGCGTCTATAAAGTCATTTAACCCGGAAAAATCGATAATCTCTTGACTAATATTGTTAATCTTTTTTTTCTCGACACCCAATATGGTAGCGTTTACAGTTATATTTTCTCTACCGGTCAATTCATAATTAAAACCTGCCCCTAACTCAATAAGCGGCACAATTCTTCCAAATGTAGCGATATTTCCTTCATCAGGAATAGTAATCCCTGCGATTAGTTTTAGAAGAGTCGTCTTGCCACAGCCATTTGGCCCGGTTATCAGTATAAACTCACCTTTATGAACCTTAAGAGAAAAATTTTCTATTACTGTAAGTCTTCCATATGGGGAAAATATTGCCTTGAACCATTTTTTAAGAGTCCTTGGTTTCTCCAAATAATATCTTTTCGTTACATTTTGCAGAATAATAGAATAATTCATATCAAATCTACCATTTTCTTCTCAAATTTCCTGAATAAAATAATCCCCAAAATAAAAAAGAGCAAGCTAAACACTAGGGATGTCATAAAAAGATCTAAACGGACAATATTTGAAAAAAACAGTTCTCTTGTGAAAACTATTACCTGAGATAAAGGGTTGAGCATTATCAGACTTTTTAGATTTGCCGGAATTATACTGCTGGGATAGATAATTGGGGTAACATAAAATAGCATCATTATCACCAATTCTATTATTCGTCCAAAATCTCTAAATATTGCATTAAGTAAAGAAACGATAAGAGATATTCCGGCTGAAAACAAAAAAATAGGGATTATTAATATTAAAACTAGGAAAAGAACCGGTTTTATATGGTAACCTGATATAGCATAGAAAAGAAGTAGTATGGCAAAATTTACGATAAAATCAGGCATTTTTGACAAACAATATGATATGGGAAGAACTTCCTTATCAAAAACTGTTTTTAGTACCAAGTCTCGATTCCATATAAAAGAATCTTTAGCCAGAGATAACCCCTGCTGAAAAAAATTCCAAAAAATAAGTCCGCTTAAAACAAAAGGAAAATAAGGTATTCTATTCGTAGGTACTTTTACAACCATTCCAAAAACAATATTCAAAATTATTGCTGTGAATAATGGGTAAATAATTATCCATAAGAATCCCAGTACTGATGCTTTATACCTTGATTTAATCTCTCTATAGGTAAAAACTTCAAGAAGTTGTAAATAAATTTTGAAGTCAAAATGGTAATTGTTAGCTTTTCTTTTCATAAGAATAAATATATTTCAAAATCTTCTTGACTTTTTCAGTCCAGTTATTTTCCTCTGCGATTTGCCGCTCTTCTACTTTATGACTCCCGGGCCAAGTTCTCTCCAATAACATCTTTATACCATCCTCCCATTCCTTTACACTATCACCTATTTTAATAAATTTTGGATACCGCTCAAGCTCCTTGACAGAAGTCGACATAACCGGCTTGCCCATATAAAAATATTCAAATAATTTCATGGGGAAACAATACTTATTAAAGTCGAACTTTGTGTTATACGGAATTATACAAATATCAAATTGTTTAACAATTGAATAAACATTATCTCTTGTGGTTGATTGGCCGTGAACCACATTTGGTAAGGAAAATAAATAATCTATTCCTTTATCCGCATCTACTACACTGTCTTGAATATCCTTCTGTCTTGGACCCCAAAAAACAAACATCCATTGCTTATTTCTCTCAACTAACTTTCCTAGTAACTTATAATCCAATCTGTAATTTAGTGCCCCGACATACCCTATAATCGGCTTATCTTCCGGAAGGCTGCGTTTGGCTTTAATTTCTTTTGAAGGAGGAGAAAATCCCAAGGGAACTAGCTTTATATTCTCTCTTGCCTTTTTATGATGGGAAAGAAGTGTTGTTGAATTCACAGTCACCAGGTCAAATTTATCCATGATATACCTCTCCTGCCGTTTGATTATCCGGCTATGTTCGGGAATAACAGAACAGAAGAAATCCACACAATCATATACAGAAAAGTTGCGGAAAGGGAAGTTCCTGCGAAAATCCGCAACTTCAGGATGAAAACCCCAAAGAATTATTCTTTTTGAAAAGGGATTTACATGAATCAAAAAGAATAATATAGCGGCATTTATAAACGCATTAAGTCTCTTTACCGTCTCAAAACGTATAAAAGGTAATGGATCTACCGGTGAGTAATAATACACACCCTGAAATTTATGCAACAGTCTATTTGGTTTTTTCCTCAAACCGACCAATTCTTTTATATATGTCTTATTGTATTCACAATAAACCACGACAGAATATTTCTTGGAGAGCCCGTTCACTGTCTGTTTTTGGTAATCCGCAGTCCAGTTTTCCCTGTTATAAAATGGCAATATAAAAAGTAAATTACTATTATTGCTCACGATTTTCCTTTAATTTCTTTTTAGTGAAATCATTTTAATATATAATTCTAACAATTATTCCGCTTATTGTGGAATGCTTTTTATGAATAACGAAACAAAAACCACTAACGTGTTAATAGTTTTCTGGAATTTTGGGATCGGAGGCATACAGAAAAAAATTGTCGATATGTCCCGCTATTGTAAAAATGGCCGGTATAAGAATTGCCGTTTCCATATACTGCTTAGGGATAAAACCAAGTTCAGAATGGACAATCAGTTAGAGAACTCGAACTCAAAAATATATTACAGACCCCAATTTTTCGGCGGAAAACTTCATATTCCCTTCACACTTTATATGATCTGGAAGATCTACCGGCTCAAACCCGTCACTCTATTAACCTTTCTGGATTATACTTCTTTTCTGTCAATCATTGCCGCAAAAATTATTTTTTGGCAAAAGATCCGGCTCGTATTAAACGAAGATATATTGACTTCCCCTTATGTAGACTCAAAAATAAAACGGTACCTTATCCCATTTTTTTATCCCATCGCAGATATCATTATTTCCCCCACCAAAGCGTCAAAATACGACCTGGTAAAGAACTTTTCCGTCCCGGAGAATAAAATAACCGTTATCCCAAACTGGACACTGATGCCTATAGACAATTCCGTAACTAAACCGGAATTTGACCTCATGTACGCGGGCAGATTTGATAAGCAAAAAAACCTTCTCTTTTTGCTTAACGTGATTAAAAAAGTAAAAGCAGATATACCTGGTATTAAAACCTGTTTCATAGGAAACGGCACGCAAAAAAAAGAGATATTGCAGTTTATCAAGGACAACCGTCTGGAAACAAATGCCATCATAAAAAACGGAGTGCAAAACCTCCTGCCCTTTTTTAGGAATGTAAAAATCTTTACCATGAGCTCAGACTATGAGGGTATGCCTGTCGTATTAATGGAAGCCATGGCCGCCGGATTATGCGCCGTGGTAAAAGGGTGCCCGGGTTCAAACGAATATCTCTCAACCGGCAAAACTGCTTTTATTGAAAACACTGTTTCCGGTTATGCACACCGTGTCAAAATACTTTTGAGAAATCCTAATTTACGCACAAAAATTGGCAAAAATGCCCAAAATGATGTAAATAAACATTATTCCGAAAAAGCAATATCAAAATATCTTAAAACATTGTTGCCAAATATACTCTAGAAGCTATCTCAAAACTCTATTTTCTAACTTGAGGGGATAACATACTCGAAGCTAGAACAGAATATCGAGATGAGTTCTAAACACGCCCATGTCCAGAATCTTGTATCTTAACCATAACATAAAGGGCAGAAGTACTTATCACAGATGCTTTCTGCTGGCTAAAGAACTGGTCTTACAAGGACATGAACTAACTTTGCTTACCAATTCCCCGACTGGCAGAATTAAATATCGGGAATACTCGGAAGATAAAGTGAAAATCGTCGAAACTCCGGATTTACTCTGGGGAAATCTGAGAACGGGTTGGGATCCCTTAAATGTAATCAGAAGGTGTGCATATCTGAGGGATAAACAATACGACCTGATACATGCTTTTGACACCAGACCAACAGTCATCATACCGGCATTGTTTTATAAGAAATTTAAGAAAAACATACCTCTTGTTATCGATTGGTCTGACTGGTGGGGAAAAGGCGGAGCAATCACGCTGCGTCCGAATAAGGCACTAAACACTCTTTTCTCCCCTATCGAGACCTTTTTTGAGGAGTATTTCCGCAAATTTGCTGATTATACTACTGTAGCAAGCAACCGTCTTTTCGACCGTGCAAAGAGGCTTGGTATAACAAAAGGTAAAATAATGATTATCCCCAACGGTTCTGACATTAGGGCCATCTATCCTTCGGATAAGACTGAGGAAAGGAGAAAACTGCGCTTACCGCTAAATGTCAAGATATGCATCTTTCCCGGGTTTGTGCTTTATGACCTGAAAATGGTGCTGGATACTTTCCTGTTCGTCCATTCCCAAAACCCAAGGACAATGCTTATCCTTCTGGGAAAGTATCCCAAAAATATTTGGAAGTCTTATAAGTCACTTATTAATGAAGGTGTTATACTCATCAGAGAAAATGCGGATAAACAATTATTACGGCTGTATTTGAATGCGTCTGACGTTGGATTACTCCCGATGGCTAACAATCTGACAAACGAAGCACGATTTCCCATGAAATTCGGGGATTATCTGGCAAGCGGAATTCCACTGGTAACGAACAATGTCGGAGATGTGGGAAAACTGGTCGATAAATATAAAATAGGTTTTTTAAGCAGGTACACGCCAAATTCGATGGGTAATGTTATTTTGAAAATTTTCAGAAATCCAAATAAGGCTAAGAAAATTGCCTCGCAAGGTCTTACGTTTGCAAAAGGTAAATTCTCCTGGAAGTCTGTTGCCAAATCAGTAGAAACCGTATACCAATCTATATGATAAAAGTGCTAAAAAGATATCGTATCTATCTCCAAGAAAAATATTTCATTCATTTTACGATAGTCTTCCTTATTGCATTATGCTTTAATATCGATAACAAAACTATTATTGCCGCGTCGTTTATTTACCTTCTCTTATCCATATACATCCTCAAATCCGCGTCAAAAGGCCTAATATTCTCCTTTCTGCTCTTCAACATCTTTTCAGTCGGAAAAACATTTGAATTTATACTTATCCCTTTATCAAGCCTCGCTTACGGGCATTGGATTTCAGGATACCAGGGATATGAGAATTTTATAATTCTGGGACCCTCTTTCTTCATTGGGCTTATAATGGCTGCATGGTTTATTTATTGCTACCTAAAAAGTACCATAAGATTTGATAAATACTCTAAAGTATTTCTTATTTTCCTTCTACTTTCTTTCATATCAGCACTAGTTTCACTTAACCCAGGAATTTCAACAGTTTATTGGTTTTATTTTGTTCTCTTATTACCCTTTTTTTCACTTCTCAGGAAAGAGGTTGAAAATAACAGGAATTTCATCACTGATCTCCTTAATTTTTTCTCAATCCTGGTTGTTTATGAAGGGCTCTGGGCATTTTTCCAATATATTACCAGATCTTCGCTCTTTCCCAGCCTTGTCTTTTTCCACAATATTCTCATTGAAGGTACAGATCTCAGTCAAAACTGGTTCAGGCCTTGGGGAACATTTAACCATCCAAATGATCTGGCCAACTTTCTCCTGCCGCTAACCATAATCTTTTTCTTTCAGGGCTACCTCAAACAGCAGAAAAACAACAAATACATCATCTCAGGATTCATATTCGGGCTTGCCGGAATTCTTTTGAGCCTCAGCAGATCATCCTGGCTGGTAATATTTCTTATCACATTGCCGTTAACTTATATTTTTGAAAAAAGATATAAGCTCTCTTTTGACCGGAAATATATGAGCATACTTTTCTGTACAATTATTTTATTCATTCCGATAGGACTATTTCTTGTACTGCCCAGGCTGCAAAAAAGCGACCTTACTTTTTCTGAAGGAGGAAGCGGACTATTCCGTATAAACCAACTCAAAGAATCCGTAAACCTTGTCATGAAATATCCGCTCTTTGGAGTAGGTCAAGGGATGAGCGTCCTGGGGATGTTCCTGGAAAATCCACGGGGTGAAATGTACTATTTCCCCTCCCCTTCCCATAACCTATATCTTCATCTTACTGAAGAAATCGGACTTGTTCCTTTTCTGACCCTTTTTATATTCCTGTACTTACTTTTAGCCCCGAAAATAAAGTCAGCTGGCAATATGATCCCAAACAACAAAATCCAAGGTGATATTTTTCTCTCAGGTACAGTAAGTATTTTATTAAACGGGTTGTTCCAACCGGTTTATTCCACAACTGTGTTATACTTACTAATATTTGCAACGCTATACAACGTCTATGCCCAAAAATCATGAATTCCGGTCATTGGGAAAACGGATAGGATTTACGGAAATCCTTTTTATTTTATTTTTTCTTTCAATATTCCTTTTCATTTTCCTTTATTTCCACAATACCAAAAAATGGATAGAGGTGGAGATGAAAGTCACCACCGATCCGACGATGATAAGTGAATGGCGAAGTGCACCTAGATGGCTTATCGATACTGTCAAAATTGGAGATAAGGAATTCGACGGATTCGGCCAACCGGTCGCAGAAGTAGAAGATATACACACATATGAAACTTTGGGAAGCTATAAGGAAACATATGTAAAGATTCGGTTAAACGCTCTGTACAACAAAAACCAACGCAAATATACCTACTCGTCAAAAGATCTTACTATCGGCGGGCCGATAAGCGTAAAGCCAAACGGAATCCTTATGGAAGGTGTTGTTACAGCAATTCAAGGCATTTCTGACACGAGGAAAAAAGTCCATAAAAAGGTCCTTCTGCAGATGGTTGGCGGGCCTGATTATATTACAAGCGGAGTTCAACCCTGGATAGCAGATGCTATTCATGTCGGTGACGAGATGAAGGATTTCAACGGCAGTCCAATAGCCAAAGTGCTGGAAAAAAGGGTTGAACCCGCAAAAAGGATTACAGTGGACGCAAATGGGACCCCTCATTTGACCAGGGACCCGTATCTGGTTGATCTCTACACAGTAATGGATCTTCTTACAACCGAAGATAAAGACATCTACTACTTTAAGGAAGATGAAACTGTAAAAATTAACCAAACTATAACAGTCATTTCATCCAAATATGATATAAGCTGGAATATCATAGATATACTAAATTAATTGACGGTTAAACCCAAAACCGTTTTGTGTATTTGTCATATAAGAAACTATATCTAGTCAGCATTTGGCCAAGATTATATAATTTTTTGGCTTTCCTTCTGGCATTTTCACCCAGCTTCCTTCTTAATTTCTGGTTTTCCAAGAGCCGCGAGACGGCTGATGCAAGTTTATTACCATCATGGAGAGGAAATACTAAACCTTCTTTCATATTACTGATTAGCTCTCTATTCCCTTCTATATCACTTACCACGGAAGGTACTCCCGCCCGCATCGCTTCAATTACACTCAAAGATAAGCCTTCACCTTTTGACGGCATCACAAAAATATCCGCCGTCTTTAGAAAACCACTGATATTCCTGAAGTAGCCGGTCAGTATAATTTTCTTTCTTAAATTCAGATTGATTATGAGATTTTCAATTTTTTCTTTTTCCTTTCCTTCCCCGACTATTAGGCAGTAATACGGCTGCCGGACCAGTGACAGGCTTTTTATAAGAAAAACAATATTTTTTCTTTCGATTAATGATCCCGTATATAAAATTATGGGCACATCTTTTTTTAAGGTGAAATACTCCTTCGGATCTATACCCAATACTCTTTCTGACCTGAATCTGATTACATTGGGAATAAAACAAGTCTTATTGGGGGAAATTCTCAAATTTCGGACCAATCTCTTTTGAATATGTTTTCCTACGCAAACGTTTAGATCTGCAGTTCGAATGGATATTAAATAGAATAAATTTTTAAGGATATGGTATAGAGAAATATTCCCAAAAAGGTAATTGAAACGGACCGCAATATGGACAAACGGTCGGCGGCTGGAATTCAGAAATCTCACTGCAAAAACCGTAAATTCACTCCGCAAGGCCGGAGTTTGGACTATGCTTATTTGTGATTGAATTACAATATTACTTATCCTGAAGATATCGTCAATAATATTTCCAGATGAGGTAAAGAAGCAACCATTAAGCACATGTTCAAATTCTTTCTCCAAGCCGCCTTTTCTTTTCAGACTATACACATAGGGATTGTATTTTCTTTTGTCCAAGCCGGAAACTATATCAAGCGTCATCCTTGTATGGGAGATATCGTCCAATTCATTCAGAAGGAATAGAATGTTTATCATAATAAACCTATTTATTTTTGGCTTTTAAGAAAAAACTACTTTGCTGGTAATATGTTAAACTTTTCGATTCTTATTGATGAATGAGGAGATATACCATAACCCAAATACACCTTTTTGTCAGGAAATATTCCATCTGGAAAACTGTCATTGGTAATTTTTCTGATATCAATATTCGCAATATTACTTTCCGAAGCATCAGTAATCCTGATATCGTTTCCTGTTTCATTGATAAATAAATTCAACAAACTGATCTTCTTTTCTAATGTTTTGTTCAATAATACAACCGGATTATCGGATTTCCCCGTATACATATCTATATATAAAACCTTTCCATTTCCTGAAAACCCTACAAGAATCTTTTCTCCGTGCCATTTCATCCTATTGTCATTATTGAACTTCCCTACAAGTTCTATTGCCGATAATCCCCCTTCTGATTCCATTGATAATTCTATTTTTAATCCTCGCTCAACAGGAAGTGCCTGGAAAGGCTGGTCAAAAATTTGCTCATACCACGTATCATTTGCATTATCCGTCTTTATTATCCATGCTTTAGAAAACCACCTTTGATACTGGTTTAATTTATTTTCCTTGAAATAATACGTTGCGGCAAAATTTAAGAAATCCCTCATTTGAAAAAGAGTACTGCCGGGAATATCAAATTTAGGCTCTATCGTCGCCCAAAAACCATCCAGATTCTGTTTTTGAGGCGTTTGACAATTAGAATAGCTGACTATAAAGTCATTTTGGACATCCAGATCAAATGGAATTCTCAAGAGATATTGTTTGGACAAATTCACTATATCGCAGTAATCTCCTGACGTATATAAAGTTTGCAGAATGTACTTATAAAGATCGGCATTCATCGACGAATACCGACCTAATTTATTATTCAGCTCTACCAGTCTTTCAGGAGAATTAACTGATGTGTCCACTAGTCGTGTCCAAAAAGCCGATTCGTAGGGAAATACATCAATCGTTTGGATTTTGGGATGGACTTGCAAATAAATATTTGTATAAACATAAAAATAGCGTGACCAGAATAGAATTAACAATACCAGAATGATTGAAAATGACACGTGTGATATGTTGCTTTTTATTCCCAAAAAAGTATTGTCCACATCCTCTTTGGGTATTTCCTTTATAAGCAATACAAAGAAAAAAAGTAGGATCGGCACTGTGCCTAGATCATAAGTACCGGCTAGAGAAAAAAGGGTTATTGAAAGTAGAGAAAGTTTCTCGGGTATAGTATATCTACCAAAATTTTTCCCCACAGTGGTATATAAAAATAATATTAGAATAATAAGGCTTAATAATCCGTTTTCTATGAAGAATTGAACAAAATAATTGTGCGAAAACCTGGTCCAATTATTTGGTTTATTCTGGTATATATTTGACAGCTCAAAAAAATTATCCAGACCATATCCGGTAATTAATCTGTCTAAACTACTCTCGCGTATCGCTTTTATACTTTGATTCCAATATTCCATTCTTGAAGTAACTGATGGTTTATAAATTCTACCCTTCAACCATTGGTTATTCAGGACAAAAAAATTCATGAAATAAACCATTACTAGAAGGAAAAATGCCATAGCCGTATAAATACTCATCACTTTCAATTTGTCTTTGGGTTTATGGATCATCAAATATACAAATCCTTCAAAACCAGCTACTAAAAGTGCCAATTTAGAAAAAGAAGTCATTAAAAATAAAATGTACAATAACAGTACCAGTTTCCAAACAGTAGATTTCCGACTGGCAATTTTTTCAAGAATGAAAGGAAAAGTAGCGACAAGGAATATCGCATAAAAAGCGTAACCAAAATAAGGCACGATTAAATTAGTACCTCTGTCTAAAAATCCAAAGATGGAATGCGGCCTTCCGCTTATGATCCCGCTTGCGGAATATAAAAAGGAAAATAAGCCCATCATGAGAGTGCCTAGAATATAACTCTTTACCAATATCCCTTTTGCTTCTTCAAAAAAGTAGGAACTGAGAATAAATACCAATAGATAAGAAAAAAACAAAGGTACAGAACTGATTTTATTTATTGAGAATAATGTAGAAAAGAAAAGAAAAACTATAAGTAAAAGGGGAAAAAAGGAGACTTTTTTGCCCAAATTCAAACCTAAGAAAATTACCACAGAGAAAAATGTGAGTATCTGAAACCACCAGACTGAATCTGGAGAGAAAGCATAAAAAAGAAGTACAAAAGGGTAAAAAATAAAAAAGATATTTTTTGTTGACCATTTCAATATATAAAGCACGGTAAAAACCAGGATGTATATATCTAGAAATAAGCTTCTTTTTTTTATGTATTCTAGATCAGACTCCATCCATTTCTTAAAACTTTTATTGTATGTTCCCCTAACTATTCCAAGTGAAGTAATACCCGGCTTGACCAAAAATCTTTCCTGGTATTCTCTCGGAACGTTTACCGCTTCATATACCGGCAAAGGCCTGGGACCGACATATGTCATCTCGCCTTTAACAATATTTACAAGTTGCAGAACCTCATCAAGACCAATATATGCTATTACTCTCCCAATACCGGTAAATCTCGGATCATTGTTTATCTTAAACACAGGACCATCCGCCTCGTTTAGATTTTTCAGTTTTGTTTTTAGCTTCTCCGCATTTTCCACCATAGTTCGGATCTTATAGATTTCGAATGGTTTTTTATCTTTTCCCATCCTAATCTGCCTAAAAGTGAAAGGTCCGCGCGAAGTAAGCTTTACCAGAAGAAAAAAAAAGAATAAAAAAGGTGAAAGAAAGATAAGTAATAACAATGCGGAAATTCTATCCATAACAAATAAACCACAATATACGAATATATTTTCAGAATGTCAATGAAATTATTGAACTATATAGTCTTATGTGTGGCTTTATATACTTATTGATTCGTGTTGTTACCAGATGCTGTAGACGTCAAACCGCTTATAGTATTTCTTCTCCAAATCTCAAAACTGACCAGATCGGCAAAATATGAATTTTTATTGCCTTCGACACAGGCAAAATTGGCGTTCTGATTGGCAGGTGTTGCCGGAGGCATTGTGTCAAACTCTTCCCACCATAACTTAAAGTCGCTATTGTCTACCACTCCGTCACAATTGGCGTCACCTACTTCTTTATGGGAACAGTTAGTAGTTGCAGGGCAGTAAGGTCCCGACGGGAATGGCGAGGGGAAAGTATGGGGCAATTTTGGAGGCACAGTCGGATAAGGAGACGGAGTCGGGGTGGAAAATATTGTAGGCGAAGGCGTTGCCTCTGGAGTAGTACTAATGGTTTCTGTTGGTGTTGGTGTATCGTTTATTGTCGGCGATGGACCTCCCGGTGTAACAGTCGGCTCACCGGGTGTCACCGCTGCCCCTGCAGCGTTTACGGCTGACAAAGCATTCACTTCTCCATTTACAGAAGCCCCTGACGCAACAGTTTTATCGGCTGTTGAATCTATCATTTCTTTTATTTGGGAATTGGTCAGGTGAGGGTTAACGGCAAAAAGTAAGGCAGCAATACCTGCAACCTGAGGAGAAGCCATAGAAGTTCCCGCCATATACCCATAGTCTCCTTGTGTGGAATAAAATGTGGACAGAATACAGTTTTGAGCATCATTCTGACTGCTGCAAAGGCCTCCTGGTGCTACGACATCTATCCAGTTGCCTATAGAAGAATCAGTTGAATCATTGTGCTCAGAATAAGAAGCCAATGTCCCGTCACGGGTAATAGCAGCAACAGAAATAACATTGGGTGAAGCAGCCGGATATACCTTTTTGTTTATCAAAAACTGCCCTGTCGGATTTCCCTGCGCATCAGTCAAAGCACATGAGTTATCACCATTGGTATTTCCACCGCAATTACCGGCTGAAGCCACAAGCACTATCCCCTTTCCCCACGCATATGAAATAGCATCGTTTATTTGGGAAATTGCGTTTGCATCCAGATTGTCAGCCAATTGACCCAAACTCATATTTATCACTTTTGCCCCGTGGTCAGCTGCCCATTTAATACCATTTATAACATTTGAAATCATTATTTGTCCTCCGGCATCCGCCACTTTTACCATCATGACTTTAGTATCGAAACCGGTACTTGCGATCCCCTGTCCGTTATTTGTGGCCGCACCTATAAGACCCGATACGTGTGTACCGTGAGGTTCTGTCAGACTATCCGTCATTGAAGAAACAGTGGTACACGTCCCTGTACTGCAATCAGCCATGGAATCAATCTTGCCGGTAAGATCGGGATTTGCCGAGTCTATACCTGAATCAATTACTCCGACCACTATAGATGAGGAACCATGAGTCACATCCCAGGCGCTTTGGACGCTTCCCACTAGTTTTAGCGACTGCAAATTCCACTGCTGGCCGACATAAGCATCGTTTGGCGTACCCATTAACGTCATATGGTAATTGGGAAATGCTGCTTTTACATTTGCCTCCTGGCGGATTGTTGATAGAAGCTGCGCAGAAACAGTCCCCGTAGATAGCCCAAAAACCATAGAATTTGAAGCAGTCAAACCGTATTTAGGCTGCAGCAGGTTATTATTCATAACAAAATTCATTAGAGTAGTAGATGTCGGAGAGGAATTAAAGACTACAATAATCTGGTTTGTTTGGGAAGTTGAGTTTAAATTTAAGGTATCTGCTGCAAAAACAGTGTTTTTGAAAGGCGCAAAAAACAATCCCTGATGAACAAAATAAAGCAGGAAGAAAAAATAAAGTATGCTTAGATATCTTCTTTTATACACAAAAGCTCAGACCGCAGTATTTTTGCGAATTAAGACGAAATCACTGTCGGTCTTATCTCAGTTTTGCAAATTGATTACGATGTGTCAAGTGGACAGGCTGAAAAAAGAATTGTAAAATATGAAAACATTCCAAACAAACTGCCTCCTTAGCTCAGTGGCAGAGCGACGGTTTTGTTCCAGCACTGTCTTGCCGAATTTGATAAAATGAGGCTTAGAAGTGCGGGATCCCGTACATCTATACTCGCCTTCATAGCTCAGTGGCAGAGCGACGGTTTTGTAAACCGCTGATGACAGTTCGATTCTGTCTGAAGGCTCATGATTAGCGAGCAAGATGGTACTGGGATAAACCGCTGATGACAGTTCGATTCTGTCAGGAGGCTCAAATTTCGCTGAGGTACCGAAGCGGCCAAACGGGGCAGTCTGTAAAACTGCTGGCTCACGCCTTCCCAGGTTCGAATCCTGGCCTCAGCACAAAAGATAACATCAGCACTGAAAAATTTCTGAGGAAATTTTCGAGTCCAAACACTAATCTAAATTACGACTTGTCAAAGTAAATTGTCTTTTCCTTCAAATTATCATATATTTAAAGATATCATTCCATTTGTATGATAAATCACAAATCAAGCAAAGGATTTATTCTTCTCCTTATTCTTTTTGTGGCCGGACTTACCGCAATCGGAATTGGCATACACACTTCCATCTCCTCAAATACTTCTGCATCGAATAACTCAATCCTTTCACTTCAGGAACTGAGAAATGAATTGAACCCTCAGGTAAAGCAGTGTATCTTAAAAAAACTAGGCAGGACAGAATCAGAAAATCTGGTAAAGGAAGTGCAGCAAAACGGCGGGCTGACTCCGGACGTCTGGAACAAAATCAGGTCTTGTTTCCCCAACGGAAACAATATACCTCTGCCGCCGGGATATATTAGTATTCCTACCGGAGAAGGACTTTCAAACTCCAATAATACCAATATTGCTTATACCAACGGTATCACCTTTGGCACCGGAGTTATGATCCAGGACCTTCCGCAATTTTGCGGTGAAATACAACACTATGGCTCGCATTTCAACTGGCTCACCCTTTCCTGGCAAAGGATCCAGCCGCAAAAAGACGTCTGGAACTGGCGCCAGTTTGACAACTGGGTAGATAGCTTCCGTAATTGCGGTCAACAAGTAGCCGTTCATATTCTATCTGATGCCGTCTGGGCAATACAACCGGTTCCAACGACATCCACTAATTCCCGCCACAAACCTTCCATGCCGGCAGTGAACTCTGGCGACTACTACAACTTTGTCTATCAGGTAGCTTCCCATTACAAAGGTAAAATAAAACGGTATTCTATAGAAAATGAAGCTCATGCAGCCCAGAACTGGGGAGGCACTCCACAACAGTATTTTTCAGAACTTCAGACAGCCTACAAAGCCATACACACTGCAGATCCAAACGCAATAGTTGAAGACGCCGCCATGTCACACGAAGGATTGGGATATCTGACTGCTATATGGCTTTTCCAACAAGGAAAAGTCCAGGAAGCAATGGATTTCGCCAACACTTATGATGCTCATTTCCAAAGAAACAGCCAATCGTTGAAAATAACTGATCCCTCACAATTTCAAACTCTAATTAATGATCCGAGAATTCAGAAACTCCTTCAGTGGGAAAACCTGCTTTTCCAAAATCATAACTGGTATGACCATATGCAGATACATAACGGTGCTCCCTGGCAAGATCTTATCACCGTTCTTAACTACATACACACCAATCTGAAAGCACAAAATAATGATAAACCTCTAGATCTATGGGAAAGCTGGTACAGCTTTTGGGGTGCTCCGAAAAATGGATTTGATCCTACTATCCAAGCTCAGGATTTAGTCAAACAAATGATAGTGGCGGCAGGTGGAAACGTAACTGTTTATAACTACTGGCTGTTTGACGACTTTGCTCTTGAAAGTGAAGGACATGTCGGTCTGGTAGACAGTCAAAACAATCCCAGGCCCGCAGCCACTGCCTATAAAATAACATCAGAGAAATTATACGGCGCCTCATTTTCCCAAACTCTAACGTTGGGAAACAACATTTGGGCTTACGAATTTTCCAGGGGAAACAAAAAAATATATATTGTCTGGAGCTATAATCCGATAACTGTTAAACTACCTGCATCTAATAATTTGCTAAAAATGACAGATATTAAAGGAAATACAACCATGGTCGGCCCGGACAAAATTCCAGTTGGCCAATCGCCTGTTTTTATTGAAGAATAAATATAGTATCTACCCTACCATAATGTAATATAGATTACATTAATAACAACTATTATGAAAAATACAAAAGAAGATTTAAATAACAAAAATATTTCTGCAAAAGATAAACCCGGAAAATCATTTTTCGGACTCTCCTCCCATCAGCACTTTTTGCCCATTACGGTAATGCTTTTTGCAACCATTTTTACCGGAGCCACAGTCTTTGCGGCCAACCACTTCCAGCAGATTGACAGTAATGCCGATGTAAGAAACAGTATAAAAATAAACGGTGGCGCAAAAACAACAAACAGCCAGACAGTCTTTCTGACTTTGGTTTCGGAACCGCAAGCTTCCCAGATGAAAATATCCAACTCACTTTCCGATCTCCCCAGCGCACAACCGGTCTCCTTCACTACGACTTTTCCCTGGAAACTTACGGACGGTAACGGACCCAAAACGATTTATGCCGAGTTTAACAACAGCCGTACGGTTGATGTTGTACACAAAAATGTACAAAGAGAAAAGGTACGGATAAACGGACTGGAAATAGGTGTTTCCCGCAACTGGTCTTCTCCTGTTGTTGCGAAAATAATGCTAATTTCCGACAACGGAGCTGGAACAATTGTTCCGACAGTCGTTCCGCTGGGATCTTCAGAATCTTCCGGCACTTCCGAGTCATCCGGAACATCAGGTTCCACAGGTATAAACGGCGGCATAGCTATAGGAGTCTATGAACCCGCATCAAACCCTTATACCCATGGCACGGCTGTGGATCAATATACTCAGGAAGTCGGGGGCAAACCCGCTTTTGCCTGGTTCTCCGTCAAATGGGAAAAAGGCCAAACAGGAGCCTACCAGGAGTTTGATCCCCGTCTTCTGGATCAGTTCAGGACAAGAGGGATTATGCCTGGTCTTAACTGGGACGCATCAAGAGGGTCTTCCCTGACCAAGGGGGAAACGAATTTTTCCTGGAAAGCCATCAACTCAGGCATGCATGATGCATATATCACCCAGACCGCCCAGGCCGCTGCTGCTTATCATTACCCATTCTTCATCAGACTCTTTTCGGAAATGGACGGACCATGGTATCCGTGGGGATACAATGCGCAGGAACAGGGCAATACCAACCCTGCTGACTTTGTTGCAGCCTGGAAACATGTTGTAAACATATTCAGGCAAGAAGGGGCAACAAATGTCAAATTTGTCTGGTGTCTGTCTGCCGGAATCCTGTCTGACAGCCGTATAAACCAGTACAATGATATCCTAAAAGCACTCTATCCCGGGGACGATTATGTGGACTGGGTGGCTCTGGACGGCTACAGCGATCTGGGATCTACTTCCACCCGCTCTTTGCAGGAAGTTTTCCAGCCAAGCTACAATTTCCTAAAAACCATCACACACAAACCTATTGCTTTCTATGAAGTTGGAGCAACAGAAAATCCTAACGACCAGATGGCCAAAGCTAACTGGATAAATCAGGGGTTCCTGACGGCTATCCCTCAACAGTTTCCCAGCGTTAAACTGGTCAACTGGTTCAACGGTCCCAGTGATAACAACCCAAACAAACCTTTTAAGCAGACAATAAACTGGGAAGTGGATACTTCAACAAATTCCCTAAATGCCTGGAGACAGGTGGTTGCCAGTCCAATTTACCAGGGAAAATTCTCAAATTGATTTTTCTTTTTTAAGCTTTGATAAAAAAGTGGGTGCTCGTCCACTATATCAGGGGAAACTGATGAAATAATAGACTATCCCAAAGTTAAACAATTCATTTCAGAAAACCACTACTTCATTTTAATTTTTCAGTAAATAATATAAAGGAATTCCTACAAAAGAGATTGAAATAACTAAAGGTACAACTACCGGAGCCACCCACGGCACAGGCAGGAGAAATAAAATATCCGGATCCCAAACAGATTTGGGCCAGCCGATAAGTACAAAGAGCCAGAAATAATAAAAGATATCCCATATCCCGAAACTGAGAAAAAAATAGGCAATTCTTTCCTTCGGATTTCTTCCCGCAATAAATCCGAGGGTGAGAAGCATTATAATAGTCCCTGCCTCCCGGAACTGTTCAAAACCGTAATTGGGCCAACCGGCAAAAGATTGAGAAGTCAGAAAAGTGACAATTCCCGCGTTGAAAAGTACGGAGTGCTGTCCCAATGCTGCCAGACTTTGGAAAAAATCTGTTTTACCACCCTCCATCAGCTGACGCAGATACACTACCACCATCGCCTCATCCAGCCCGAAAAAGATATTAAATATAACGATCGCCGGTATTTTTGACATTAATCCATTTTTTATCTTTTGCTTTTCAGGATGATCTCTCATTTGAAAATTAATTGAATTTATATGATTACAGTGAAAATCAGGTGAAAATATTTTACCAGATTTTGCAAATTATGATTGCAATTTCAAAAGCCGTGCGTGTATACTGATTTTCTATGGCTTTTTTCAAAGGGTTGATCAAATTACTGCTGTTGTCAGCCGCCCTCATAATAATGATTTCCCTATATTACATATCCCCCACCGGATTTTCAGGAGAGAGAGAACGCTTCACTATCCCTCTTGATGCCGGACAGGAAACAATCGTGCGCAGTCTGCGCAGGGGAAATTACATTCATTCGGAAAAGGTTTTCTACATCATCACGGGACTGATGAATTTCCCGGGTACCATTGAACCGGGATCCTACCTGCTGTCTCACAATATGAATGTCTTTCAAATTGCAGACACTCTCCTCTTCCATCCTTACCAGAAATGGATAGTTCTCGTCCCGGGTCTGCGGCTGGACCAGACTGCTGAGCGTTTGGCCGCAAAATTTGATTGGGACAAAACTCATTTTCAGGATTTTTTGAAAAATGCTAAGGAGGGCTATATGTATCCTGACACTTATCTTCTTAACGTCGATTATACCGGCAAGGAGGTTGCCCAAAGGATGATATCCAATTTTAACGACCATTTTGATAGCCAAATGCAAAAAGATCTCACTACCCAAAATGTCAGAAACGATACAGCCATAAAAATCGCCTCTATGATTGAACGGGAAAGTGGTGGAGATAGTGATAAAACTCTTATTGCCGGTATCATATGGAATAGGCTTGATACTGGAATGAAGCTCCAGATTGACGCCACAGTCCAATACGCTATCGGCACTCCCGCTGACTGGTGGCCGCGCGTCACCCCGCAGGATCTCACAATCGACTCGCCATACAATACATATATTATCAGAGGTCTTCCTCCCGGACCCATCGATAACCCGGGACTATCATCAATCAAAGCGGCTATTTACCCTGCCCAGACAGATTGCCTGTTTTATCTTCACGACCACAACAAACAAATCCACTGTGCCAAGACTTATGAAGAACATTTGAAGAATATTGAAGAATATTTATAATAACAAATGATATCAGTTTATAAAGCTCTTACTCGTCCAACCAAAGCCTTATTCCCCACCTGCACCCTCTTTGGACTTAGTATTCCTCCTGAACTATCTGATGTAAGATGTCCGGTTATAACTGTATCTTCCAAAGCATAAGGGTCAAACGGACATTGCGGATTAACTTCAATATCGATAAAAGATTCCCTCCTAGAATTTTTACCTGCTGTCCTGCGTACTTTTGGCTTTTTATCCCCGGTGCATCTTTCATAAAGGATACAAATATTCTTATCGCATTCCGCTTTTGTTCGTGCTGCAACCTCTTCCCTATCTTCCTCATATGCCCGGAAAGTGACTATATTATATTTATTATGCAATATTTCGTAGCTCATAGTGAAGCGCTCCCCGAGCTTACGCTCGGGGCATCAGCCCGATCGGTCATTCGGAGCGCGAAACCCCGCACCGAATGCCCGCTAGAAAACCATTCATCCCACGGGTTGACACCCGGGGGCATTCTGGTGCTGGGGTAAATTAAGTTCGTAATATAACATACAATCGAAATAATTCCAAAAATTTCAGAATTATACCATAATTCACCTCGTGTATAATAAAAGTAATGCAAAAGTCAGTTTACTTTCTGGACATCGATGACTGCCTCATAAGAACCAGCCTGCTTGAGAAGAATCACCTTGATAGATTAAATGATAGTCTGAGACAAAATGGTATACAAAACTATAGTCAAATTACACAGGAATTCGGTCTTTCATTTAATATTCTATTTTCCCGGCATCAGGGAAAAATATTGGGCAAAATAGAACAGTCAATTGCCGATTTTTACCTTTCCCGGTTGAAAGAGATAGAAAAACCGATTATAGACCGTTATGGAGATATAAAGCGTTGGAGCCGCGAAGCCATACTTTATATTGCTGCTGAGAGAGTGAACACCAAACTGAATAACGCACAGCTGCAATCATCTGTAGAAGCATTATGGGATGAGATTACCACTCGTGCGGACTTTTATCCTGACGCTCTCCCATTTCTCAAAAAACTGCTTGACATGAAAAAACCGTTCTACCTGATCACTTCCTCCGACAGCCGGCTAACCTTATCGGAAACTACGGGATTATTCCATTACAATCCTCAACATTCCAAAAAACTCAAGATGAAAAGGCTCAAAAAGTTTACCAAGATTGGCATACCAACTGATCATATCTTTATAGCGGATCCTTATGATAAACCAAACTCTCAGATCTTTTTGGAAGCCATGAATTTTGCGCTAAAAGAGTTGGGTAGTTTTTTCCAATCTGTCATGATTGGTGACTCTGTTAAAAGCGATCTTTTACCGGCAAAAAAAGCAGGATTTGAGAAACTTATACTCCTGAGACGGCACAGACAAATGGAGAATATTCCCGGAGGAATAGAAATTATTTCCACACTTTCGCAACTTTCGTATATACAAAACTCACGTTTGCAGCAATATAAACTTGTCAATGAGACAATTATGGGAAATTCATGAAAAAAAGTATTTGACACAGGATAAAGAATAAGATATAAGTGGCTATGTATACCCTTTTTCACAAATATGCAAAAGGAGGATCTGATAAAAATAGAGAAATTTTTCGAAAAATATGACCGTGTCGCCTATAAAATGGGAGAAATTATACTGCAGGCGGACGACCCGGCTCCTGGTATCTTTTATCTAAAAAAAGGGTATATACGACAATATATCATTTCACAAAAAGGAGAGATTTTTGTCATAAATATCTTCCAACCCGGATCTTTTTTTTGTATGACGTGGGCTATGAACGGCTCTCCAAACTCCACTTATTTTGACACCTTATCCGCCGTCGAAGCCCACCTTGCTCCTCTTAAAGACGTGAGGGAATTTTTTGACAAGCAACCGGCACTTCTCTATGACTTTACCAAACGTCTCCTTAAAGGTGTCCACGGCTTAACCCTGCGACTTGAGAGCCTTATGCTTGAACCTGCCTACAACAGAACAGCGGCACTTCTTGTCTATTTAGCTGAGAAATTCGGAGAGAAAAACGGGGAAGGGATAAAAATTGCCCTACCCTTCACACATAAGGAGGTCGCATCCTGGATAGGAACTACGCGGGAAACAGCCAGCCTGCAACTTGAGGAAATGAAGAAAAAAGGGATAGTATCCTACACCCGCAGATTTCTGATCATAAATAATCTGAAGAAATTGGCTTCGTGATTATTAGAAAATCGGACACCGGCTATTCTAGAAGATTTTTAATCATAAACAACCTCAAAAAACTCAGCTCCTGACTTCCTCAACAGGTTTCATTTACCCCAGCACCAGAATGCCCCGGGTTGTCAACCCGTGGGATGAATGGTTTTCTAGCGGGCATTCGGTGCGGGGTTTCGCGCTCCGAATGACCGATCGGGCTGATGCCCCGAGCGTAAGCTCGGGGAGCGCTTCACTTTTTTCCGGTCATGGCATAGATATGGCCCAATATTGCCAATCCTATAAAAACCAGTCCCCAACGTATCGGATGTGTACCGACAAACGGATAAGTGATAATCACCCCTATCCCTATACCGCCCAAGATATGGATAAAAGAATTGTAGTCTATATGTTTCTCAAAATACTTTATGGAATTCTGTCTGAACTTCAGGAATGACTTATACACGATAATCACCCCCTTCCAATATAATTGTTACCTAATGAATATTTACTGTCAAATAATAGGATATTCATATCTTTAACACTTACCAGATTCCGTTTCCGGCTGATTATTGAGGAAATTGGAGAAATTAGGTAGAATAGTAAATCGTCTCGGTAAAAGCCTGGATGGCTCAGTGGTAGAGCGAGTACTTGGTAAGTACTAGGTCGGGGGTCCGATTCCCCCTCCAGGCTCAAAGAAATATTTTGGATATTGGGAATTTTGAGGAAATATAGTAAAATAGCAATCTATCAGTTAATTTTGATTAAAAAGCTTTAAGAAAAAAAAGAAATATGGCAAAGAAGGAACAACGAATCATCATAGCTATGATATGCCAAGTCTGTAAGAGCCAGAACTATATCACAAAGAAAAATAAGCTCAACAGTAAAGAAAAAATCGTGCTCAAAAAATACTGCAAGCACTGCAAGAAGCATACTGATCACAAAGAAACAGAAAAACTTGATTAAAAGCGTTAAGCGTAAAGGGTAAAGCGTAAAGAAATTAAACTGTATTATTACTTAACGCTTTACGCTTTTCGCTTTACCCTCATAGATATGGCCAAAGGCACCGTCATCTTCCTCTTTATCCTAGCAATTGTAGCCAGCCTTCTAGCCGGTATAAACATAGGCAAAAACCTAAAACTCTCCCAATCAATACACAACTCACAAACTCCAATTTTAAGCCCATCACCCACCACACACAACCCATCACTATCCTTAACTCCAATTCCCACTCTCACTTCATCCCCCTCTTCTTCTCTTACTCCTTCAAACCGCCAGACTTCATCCACCGCAACTACTACCTATTCCAATTCCAGCTGCGGCTTTTCCTTCTCTTACCCGGGTTCATATATCAACGAAAAATCAGTCAACAACCAATCAATCATCCTTGTTGATCCCAACAATCCCAATGACGCTATTGCTACTACCTGTGCTGCATCTATCCCCCGTCCCCCCGTCTCTTCAGACAAAATCGAAGCTGTTACTTTGGGTGGAGTCGCCGCTACTCTTTACCACGACCAGACACAAAGCGGACAATCCAGGAATGAAGTGATAGTCAAAAACCCAAACAACGGATTGGAAATAATAATTGCTGGTTACGGCCCCACCTTCCAAAGCGCTCTTAATTCTTTCAAATTTATCCAATAAACCGCGGAAAAAGTCATCCTGAATTAATTTTAATTTCAGGATCCCGGGTGATTTGCTCCGAAGATTTTTTTCTGATTCTGAGAATTACACAATTGAATAAAGATAGCTCCATCAGTCTAAAATCCTAGGGTAAATCTTTGAGGTTAAATAAGATATTACGGCTGGGTCTGGTTGTAAGTGTTTTGGAGATCCTGGACGTTTTTCTGCATTTCTGCAGCCTGTGTCGGGTTAAGGTTTGGTATCTGCCCGTTTCCCGCTCCCGTCTCTCCCCCTGTCATGGAGCCTACTCTGGGCATCTCCTTTACGGGAGAGGGAGCGGATATGGTTACTGCGTTATAGGAAAAAATGGAGTCTGATATCGATCCGCCTTTTTCCTGTGTCAAAGTTCTTCTCAGTCTGTATTGACTGTCATCAAACCAGACATAGACGGTAGTTCCATTGTCGCTTGGTGAAATCACCTGGTACTTGAAACACTGCAGGTTTCCGCAAGCCTCTTTCCCCATAGCCTTGAAAGTCACCTGTGGTTCAGCCTGTTGGCTGGGTTCAGGTGTAATCTGGCCAAAAAGGTTGGTCTGCATTTCATTTTTTATAGTCTGTGTCTCTTTGGGCTGTTTGAGCATAAACCAACTGTTGTCGGAATAATCCTTTGTGTAGGTGGTATCCCCGATTGTAATCATATTGGCTATTTCCTTACCGTTTTCCTTTGTCACTACATGAAACTTGTCTCCACCTGACATCTCCATCAGGTTATCGGCTTTCTTTCCGGCTGAATCAGTCATCACTGATTCCACGGAATAATCTTTCATCCCTTCCCAACTCCCCATAAACCGGCAGACATTGTCATCCTTGAAAGGACAGTTGGCATTTACCATACTGCCAACTTCATTTGTCAAGGCACCCGTCATATTTCCTTTTTTACTAAGGAATAAAAATCCTCCCGCCGCCACGACAAAAACCACTATTACGGCAATTATAATTACTGGAGAGATTTTTCCGGCGGATACCTGTACTTTACTCTTTTTTTGCATATACTCTTTTTATATACATATGCTGAAAAAGTGTCAATAAGGAAAAGGATAAATATATAATAACAGCAAATTTTGGTATAATTATCTCCAAAGTAAATAGGGGCTTAGTTAAACGGTATAATAGAGGTCTCCAAAACCTTTGTTAGAGGTTCGACTCCTCTAGCCCCTGCCACAAGCGGTTTACACACTTGTGGCGTGCCAAATGAAAAGGAAGAACTCCGTTTAAACTTATTCATTATCAAGCATTCATTTCCAAAAAAGATGCTGTTGAAACTGAAAAGTATTTAAAAACAACCAGAGGATGGGAACGGATTCACAGAATGTTAGAAAATACTCTAAAATAAAATTAGTCTTCCGTCAGGGACTGCAAAATTTATTATGCCTTGCGGGACGACTCAACCTGGCCCTGCACCGCGAAAATAAATTAAAATGAAGATGTTATTCAGACAATCTATAAGATCTAATAAAAGAGTAGCATTTTTTGTATTAGCCGTAATTTTGTTGTTTTCGTTATTTTCCTTTTTAGCTCTCAATTATTTTGGAATTTTTAAGCCGCAAAATCACAAATCTTCTTCATTAGAGGATAATAATGTAAAACAAGAGCTATGTACCCGTACTAAAGCATTTCCTTTAGATCCTCAGTTTAATAATTCATTAGATTTAATAGCCCAAAGAAGTAAAAACGCAGAGGCTTTAGAGGCTAAAAACATCCCTACCTCTTCAAAAATACCAAGATATTTTCCTGTCTTAGATTATAGAAACTGTATTGATATTTTTTACTCTGATAGAATACCGGATCTGAAAAATACTTCAGCGTGGTTTGACTCGGAGAGTTCGACGCCAAATCATTTAATAATAAAAGTGAATCCAGTATATCAAAACCAAAAAATCGATAATTTAGTTATGGCGATGTTATTAGCTCATGAATTAACTCATGTACAGCAGTATTTTGATATTAGATCTGGAGTAAAGATGACCTGCCTTCAACAAGAAACGGACGCTTTTTTATGGCAAATAAGATTCCTTGCAATTCTTAACAGAGATGAGCAACCAAAACTTATGAACCTAGTAAAGACTAAATATTACTATATTTTAGGAACTTTCTATGACCTTTGGATACAGGAAGATAAAGCTACTACACAATGTAATGAAATGTATCAAGGTAAATCAGTCGATCAGAATACTTTAAACGTGTGTTTTTGGGACAAAATGGAAACAGT
Source organism: uncultured Gammaproteobacteria bacterium (assembly GCA_964520615.1). Classification (GTDB taxonomy): domain Bacteria; phylum Patescibacteriota; class Microgenomatia; order 2-02-FULL-39-11; family 2-02-FULL-39-11; genus JAMCUI01. The sequence continues at coordinate 11,557 of CAZFNL010000090.1, read as the reverse complement.
TGCAGAAAAATATATCGAAACAATTCCAGGTTATCAAGAACATTGTAAGCTTAAATAAATCAGACATTAAAGATATTTTTCCTTATAATTCGGATAACATCCTATGGAGAGGTAAGTTATATTTGTAAATAATGCGTTCGAATACCTTCCGTCAGGGGCTGCAAAGTGTCTCAATAAGTATATTATGAAATCAGCCATCATCATCGACCCGGTCTTACCTTTGGGCTATCTAGCCAATGCTGTAGCCTGCATCGCATCAGGAATTTTCAACAACGGAAATGACTTTGTCGGCCAGGAAATCAAAGGGAAAGATGTGGATTATATCCCCATTACGAAGATTCCAATTTTAATTCTCAAACCGGGAAATAAAACCCTGCTTGAACTCTGCAGACAGGCTCAAAGCATGAACCTGAAATATATGGCTTTTACCCAAGAAGCTCAATCCACTACAGATTATGACGCTTATATCAAATCTGTATCAGGCTTACCTCTGGAATCAGTAAGTCTCCTCGGCCTTGGCGTCGTCGGCCCGGATGACGCCGTAAATTCACTTGTCGGCAACCTTCCCATGTTGAGATAACAAAATTTCCAAGTTTTGACTATTAACCTATAGTTTTGACAGCACCACACCTTTATGATAGAATTCTCCTTCTATGAAGCTCCAAAGGGGATTTGCTCCAATTGCCATCCTTCTTATTGCGGCAATCAGTTCTCTTGCTGTTCTGGCCGGATATTCCATCACACATCAGAAGACTGCGTCAGAAAAACAAATACTTTTCCTTTCACCCACACCGATATCCACAATCACTCCCATCCCTTCACCCACCCCCTCGCATCCTCCAGTAAAATACATACCAACGCTGACTCCGCTACCCACCAAATCATCTACTGCCACAATCATGGCTGCAATCAGTAACAATGGTTCTCCCGTTTCCGACACTGCGCCTTATCTTTTTGTCAGGAATGAAGATACGGCACATGAGCAAATCCTCAAAAACGGAAATTCCAACTGGATCATAACAGGGATTACTCCGGGGAAATATAAGGTCTATATCGCATATTCTATAAACAGCTTTATGAATCCGGAGATAAGCTGCCAAGGGTGTCAAAACCCGCAAAATATATCCGGACCGGGCAGTTGCGGATATATTGTAGAGCTTTCTGCCGGCGACACGATGAAGCTCTCGTGCGAACTCCGTCCGGTCATGCCGCTTTCCGGGCAGGTGTCGAATAACCAGTTGTCAAACGACACCACTCCTCCCAACACCAATATCTATTACCCGCAGCCAGACGGATCGATAACCTACAAAATAGACGGGCAGGTTTGTGCCATAGCGACCCAACCCAATGACAACTCCGGCCCTGAAGGAATAGAAACAGAATACAAATTTGACGACGGAAACTGGTCCGGCTATGCCGGCGGTCGCGGTTACCTATGTACACCCACACTTGCCAACGGTCCTCACACGCTTTATTACCACTCAAAAGACAGAGCGGGTAACGTCGAGGAAACAAAGTCTCTGCAATTTACAGTAAATATCCCAGGGAATTAAATAAAAAGAGAATTAACTTTAATTCAACTTGTTGCGTGACTGATTTGAACAATAAACCCCAAAACTAAAGACTTCTTGAGTCAAATTTGAACCTATAGTATAATAACACTTCTTCTGTGCATTCCTTAGTTAGGATAAACACAGTTGTTGCACATTAATAAAAATACCAACGATAAAGGATATTTGCATCCTGATTCGTAAAGTATTTTAGTTATTTGGCGAATTCTAGTGAAAATTACTTGCTGTGTGAAATTGGGGAGAAATGCGTATATCAATCGGTATTGGTATCCGTTTCTCTCTCCAATGCATTCACCAACGGCGGGTGGAACCTGAAAAATCAGCGCGTATTCAGACAGATTGTAGGAGCAATCTGTAGCAGAGGAGAGCACGAAGGGGGCCACAAGTGAAAATTAAGATCGCTCTTACTGTCGTAGTCTTCATCATACTCATCGCCATTGTTGTCGTAACCGGCAACTCACCATTCAAAGTGATGATGTTCCAAACATTCCCGCTGGGAGGATGGCAAGTACATGTTCCCGTTACCGCAACTCAATCACCTAGTTTGGTCTATACCAAAACCCAGTCTGACTGGACTGAAGTACCAGTCCCACTGGGATACACCGCCCGGATTCACCTGGGTGAGAGAGAGTTCGGTACCATTGAGAACGGCGATTTACTCCTAGAGGATGTCTCTAGTTGGGGCGCAAGTCCGACAACCATGGAATTTCCCGATGGCACATTTGGACGCGGAACGGTTTTAGTCGTCGTGCCAGAAGAAGAAATGGCTGGTGGAATCAAACCCACCATCAGCTTCCTCTTCTCGGGAACCCACGTTTTCGTATCGGGCGGGTCGCTCCAATTTCACTAGCGCCGTCATGTCTGCAACTGCCGGGTTTTACAGCCTTTTTTGAGACCTTCACCGGTCTCTCTCCTAGAAAAGGTTAACCCGCAGTTGCAGACATATTTCAATCTCCTTTAATCCTATCTGACCAATCTCAAAAATATTTCCTTTCCCCGCTTTTTACCTCATAACTTCCTTCATGAAATCTTCATGATTTAGGAGTAAAATTTCAACATATGCGGATACTGGTTATTGAGGATGAAGCAAAACTAAACCTTATCATAAAAAAAGGCCTGCAACAGAAAGGCTATGCAGTTGACAGCGCTTTCAACGGAAAAGAAGGCGAGCTTTTTGCCGAAAACGAGGCTTATGACCTCATCATCCTCGACATCATGCTGCCGGAAAAAGACGGCTTGTCTCTTTGCAAAAACCTCAGGCAAAACGGTATCCATACTCCGGTTTTATTCCTTACCGCAAAAGACACTCTGGAAGACAAAATTGCGGGACTTGACAGCGGCGGGGATGACTATATAGTCAAACCTTTTGAATTTACCGAACTTCTGGCCCGCGTCAGGGCGCTTCTTAGGCGGCCGCGCGAAACTCTGCCTCCTATCCTTAAATCAGGTGATTTGATCCTTGATACACGCACCCAAACGGTCACAATTAATGGTAAGGAAATTAAGTTGACACTGCGCGAATTCAGACTTCTGGAATATCTTCTGCGCAATAAAAATATCGCCCTGGATCGTGAGCAAATCCTTGACCACGTCTGGGATATGTCCTATGACTCTTTCAGCAACGCTGTTGACGTGCATATAAAGAACCTTAGGAAGAAGCTCAAAGGGCGATACGCCAAAGAGATTGAGACGGTCCGCGGAATCGGTTATAAGCTTAAAGACTGATTATGGAAAAAAGCAATACACCCGCCCCAGATTTTTCCCTCAGGCGATTCATAAACACCCTGAGAAATAACATGTTTCTTTCAGCCAGCATCCGCCTCACTGTCATCTATATTGCCATTATTGCCGTCATCCTTTTTGTTTTCAGCCAAATAATATTTTTCAGTTTCGGCAGAAATATACAAGCGACGGCAGAGCGCCATGCCACCACCGAGAACCAGGAAGAATATTTTATAAATGAGGCCCAGGACGAACTTGGTACGATATTGGTAGTGGTAAACATCGGCATCCTCATATTTGTCGGGGCAGTAAGCTACCTTTTGGCCCGCATTACTCTTTCTCCCATACAGAAAATGATGAATGAGGAAAAGCGCTTTCTGTCGGACGCCTCACACGAACTGCGCACTCCCCTCTCTATCCTGAAAGCCAATATGGAAGTGACACTAAACGCAAAAAATATGCAAAGCAATGCCTATAAAAGGGAGACTGAAAGCAATCTTGAGGAAGTCAACCGCATGACAAAACTGGTAAACGACCTGCTTCTTCTATCCCGCCTGGACAATACTGATAAATATTACCCTTCAACAACAAGAGTCAGCTTGACAAAAATTCTGGAATCGTCAGCTAAAAATCTCGCAGCTTATGCTAAATCAAAACAAGTCACTATCAAACTGAAAAATATATCCAGAGAAGATATGTATGTAGCTGGCGACAAAGACTCCCTTATCCGTGCCATCTACAATGTCCTGAAAAATGCAACAGACTATAACAAAAAGAATGGAACTATAACAATCAGTCTCAATAAATCCGGTCATACAGCCATCATCACTGTCTCCGATACCGGTATCGGCATACCCAAGAATAAACTTTCCTATATATTCGACAGGTTTTACCGTGCTGATAACAGTCGTAACCAAAATGCCGGCGGAGGAAGCGGTCTCGGGCTACCGATCACAAAAGCGATCATTGAGAAACATAAAGGGGAAATAAAAGTGGAAAGCGCTGAAGGCGTGGGGACAATATTTGAAATAAATCTGCCGATTTCCGCTTCATAAATTCTTCATGATATGAGGCTATAATCGGTTCGTGAAGAAGTTGCGCTTAACGCTCAATTCTTTTTAAGCAATAACTCAGTAAGATTATATTAAATCAAGCGGTATGAGAAAATATTTGCAGATCACTATAGTCATGTCAGTCTTTTTCCTCCTGGTAATATTGAAAAATGCCAGAGTGGATGAAACACCTCAACCGGTTGTTGACAACATCCAGACTCTACCTTCAAACCAAAATAATCCGCAATCCAACAATACAAATTCCAATATATCCAACGATCCGGTTTCTTCTCAAAACAATTCCTCAACAACCAACAACAAGCAACCAGCCGCCAACCAATCCTCCCGTCCCCAACCAACAATACAACCGACTAGCGGCCAATACAAAGACGGCACCTATACAGGCAGTGTGGAAGACGCTTACTACGGCAATGTTCAGGTACAGGTAAATATCTCCGGAGGGAAAATAAGTGATGTCGCCTTCCTCCAGTACCCCAATGACAATGGCACATCAAGATTTATAAATAGCCAGGCCATGCCTTATCTGAAACAGGAAACTCTGCAGGCCCAATCAGCCAATGTGAATATTATCTCAGGAGCTTCCGATACCAGCATGGCTTTTCAGCAATCGCTTTCTAACGCGTTAAGCCAGGCACATTAATATGAAAAAACAGGCTCTTATAATGGGAATGCCCTCAACCGTTGAAATTGCGGATCAAAATGCAAAAGAAAGGGATATCAACTCCGTATTTAATTATTTCCGCCGGATTGATCAACGTTTCAGTACTTATAAAAGCGGCAGCGAGATGGAAAGGATAAACCGCGGGGAGATAAAAGAAAAAGACTTCAGCCCGGAGATGAAATTAATCCTTTCATTATGCCAAAAGACTCAAAACGAAACACTAGGATATTTTGACATCCGTATCGGCGGCAAACTTGACCCATCTGGTATCGTCAAAGGCTACGCCATAAAAAAAGGCGCCGAGATGCTTCTGGACAAAGGGTACAGGAATTTTTTCGTGGAAATCGGAGGAGATATAGAGATCCAGGGGTATAATTCCCAAAAAGAGAAATGGTCTGTAGGCCTACAAAATCCCTTCAATAAAAGGGAGATCATCAAAGTACTTTATCTCTCCGGTAAAGGTATCGCCACCTCCGGTACTTACATCCGGGGCAACCATATATACAACCCCATAAAGGCAAAAACAGCTGATGAGATAGCCGCGATATCCGTCATCGGTCCAGACGCGTATGAAGCCGACAGGTTTGCCACAGCCGCATTTGCCATGGGTGAAGAGGGTATCGGGTTTATCGCAGACCTACCCGGCTTTGAGGCTTATATGGTGACAAAAGATAAAAAAGCAATATTTACAAGAGGATTTGAAAATTATCTAATCAATTAAATCTCAAATCTCTCCCGCCTCAGCGGGATCCCGCTAGCGACGGGAAAAGCTCAAACATCAAATCCAAATGTAAAATCTCTCTAGATTATTAGTTTTAAGATGTGGTTTTGAGTTTTAAGATTTAAGATTTGAAATTATTTTATATGCTAAATCTTATCGATTCATCCCTGAATAAAACCACCATGTACCGGCTGACGCTGTACTACCTTATCATGTTGGTGGGAGTGGCAGCAATTGGAGGGTTTTTTGGTCTTCTACCTTACCAGCCGCTGGATATCATACTCAGTACCCTTTTGGCAATCTTAATTTGTGACATCGCAAATCTTGCCTTTTCGAAATTTTTCCACGCCACCACCAATACGGAGTCTTACCTTATCACCGCCCTTATACTTGTTCTTATTATCCCAACAAAATTCCCCTCCAACATCTCTTTCCTTATTCTTGCTTCCGGTTTTGCAATGGCTTCAAAATATCTTCTTACTGTAGAAAAGAAACACATATTCAATCCGGCAGCGGCGGCTGTAGCCGGTGTGGCGCTTTTATCTCCGGAGCATATAGCCACATGGTGGGTGGGAACTCCGTTCATGCTGCCGTTTGTTATTGCCGGAGGCCTCCTTCTGGTACGCAAAATTGAAAGGGAGAGACTGGTATCGGTATTTCTAATTGTCTACCTGGCGCTTGTTTCCCTTTTTGCCATTTTCCATACCGGCTCCATCGTTTCTCTTATCACTACTTTTAAGGACAGTCTCTTGCATACTGCTCTCTTCTTTTTTACCTTTGTCATGCTGACTGAGCCTATCACCTCCCCTGCAACCAGAAAATTGCATAGCCGCTACAGCACGCTTACAGCCCTTCTCTATACCACTCCCCAACTTCACCTTCTTGGAATCGTAGTGACACCGGAAGTAGCGCTTTGTATAGGAAATATATATTCATATATAGTAAATCCGAAATACAGACTGTCTCTTTTACTGAAAAATAAACTCAAGTTGTCTCCTGATACTTTTGCCTACATTTTTGATACGCCGGACAAAATAAAATATGTTCCCGGACAATATATGGAATGGACATTGCCACACGATAACTCAGATAATAGAGGCGACAGAAGATCTTTCAGCCTGGCGTCCTCACCCACTGAGCAAAACCTCATAATTGCTGTAAAATTTTATGTCCCCTCAAGCAGTTATAAAAAAGCTCTTTATAACCTCGTGCCAAACCAAAAAATTATAGCAGCCCAGCTGTCCGGTGATTTTGTCATGCCGGATAATCCGGCTGTACCCCTGGTTTTTATCGCAGGCGGAGTGGGCGTGGCACCTTTCCGCAGTATGATACGCTATATAGTCGACAAAAAGATAAAATGCAACATAGTCCTTTTCTTCATAAACCGCACTATCCAAGATATATACTTTGCCGATACTCTAGCTGAGGCGGAAAAATATGGAGTTAGAACGGTTTATTCACTTACGGATACGGCTGTCATCCCTCAAAACTGGAAGGGCAAAGTCGGCCGGCCTACCCCTGAAATGATATGGAACGAAGTACCGGACTGGGGTAACAGAACCTACTACATCTCCGGACCGCAACTGATGGTCCAATCTATTGAAAACATGCTCAAAGGGATGGGAATAAATAAAGGAAATATTAAAACCGACTTTTTCCCCGGATATGCGGAGAGATAATGAATTATTCCTCTCAATAATTGATTTTAACAAAATCCCGATTATAATTAAAAAAAATGACTGGACATCTGATACATGCTCTCAACAGATATAAATTCATAATTGCCATATTATTTATCGGCGGACTTTTACGATTTTACCATTTATCACACGTTGCGTCATTTGAATATGACGACCAGTATAATTCATACCTCGTCTTAAATTTGATCAGGAACCATCATCTGTCTCTGGCAGGCCCAGAAATATCTTTCGGGGGAATGTTTCTGGGGCCGTGGCACTATCTGTATCTGACTCCGTTTTACCTTCTTACAAAACTGCATCCAATCGGAGGTTACATCGGTGAATCGATTTTGGGTCTGGCGACTGTTTTATCCTATTTCATAATAGGCAGGTATCTTTTTTCCTGGAAAACAGGCCTGTTGGCTGCTTTTTTCAGGGCGTTTCTTATAAATCTTATTGTCTTTGATAGGACTTTAGGAACGGTCTATCCTGCAGAAATAGTATCTCTCTGGTTTTATTACTTCCTGATAAAATACTATCAAAAATCACTAAATTCCTTTATTGCGCTTTCTTTTTTGGCCGGACTGATGTTTACCAGCCATTTACTGGCATTGCCTTTATTGATCATCTGGATTTTTGTCGCGGCAGTATTCAGACCCGTACGTCTCAAAATTAAAACAATAATTTTCTCATTTATCGCTTTTTTTATTCCTGTTTCCCCGCTGGTGCTATTTGAATTCAGGCATAATTTCGTTCACATAATCCGTTTTTTAAATACGTTCAACGGATCCGGCCAAAGCCATTATGTCAATCCGTGGATAAAGTTTATTACTGAAATAAATTATATTTTCGGCCAGTTCTTCAGGATTTTCGGCGCTGATTTTATAACCGATAAAATAGGATATATTATTTTTTTCCTTATTTTATTTTATGTCTTTAAGCGATATGGTGTTTTTAAGCAGAAGTTCCATAAATGGCTTTTTTGTTCAACATTTTTGGTAATAATCATATATTATTTTTTTTACCCCAGACATGTTCCTGACTATTATTACCTGTCATTAATTCCATTGACTGTGTTGTATTTGTCGGGATTTATAATCAGTCTGACTGGTAACAAATACACAAAATTAATCGCCTTTGTTTTTTTATCTTTTGTGGTGATTGCAAACGGCAGAAAAATTTATCTGAGCTATATAAGTGTCGACAAATCCCTTGATGATAAAGATAAAATCGTACAGGCTATCATTCGCAATCAAGGTAATCAGGGTAACTTTTCTGTTACATACATAAATCCTCTCGGTTTCCAATACGGCTACCAATATTTTTTCACTCTTTACAACCTGGAACCGACCAATAATTATAAACCGCCCATATACAACATTATCTACCCTGTCACAAAAAAACACAGTAAGGACATATCCCCTATTTATGGAAATATCGGACTAATCCTGCCCAAAAATAAACTATAAATAGATCAGTATTGCAAATCCAAATAATTTTCTTATTAAATGAACGTAATTCTTTAAGTAAAGTTCCCGGGTTAAAACCCGAGGCTTCTTGCATAGCCTAAAATTTGCATTCATCCGGAGGGTATACCCGAAGGATTTCTGAGAAGGATTAAGGAATTAACTATGGTTTGACGGTTATCTCAGAAAACCTTATAATCCGGTCAACAATATATGAAATTTGTCATATTCCACGGAGCCTTTAGCAACCCGGAAAGCAATTGGTTTCAGGAACTGAAAGAAAAACTTGAAGCTTTGGGTCAAACAGTAATTGCCCCGCGTTTCCCCGTGGAAGATTGGAACCGGTTCACCAGGAAAGGCACATCCGTTCCGTCCCAATACCAAAACCTTTACAATTGGATGAAAGTATTTGAAAATGAAGTGCTCCCAAAAATTCTCGGGAAAGAAAAAATCTGCTTTATAGGCCACTCGCTTGGACCGGTCTTTATACTCCATGTTGTAGATAAATATAATATTAAACTCGACAGTGCCATATTTGTCAGCCCTTTCATGGATGAATTGAAATTACACAAACTATGGCAATTTGATCACGCCAATAAAACTTTCTACAAGACGGATTTTGATTTTGAGAAACTGCAAAAACTTATTCCTGTTTCCTATGTTCTTTACTCCGAAAACGATCCGTATGTGGAAAAAGCCCATCCCCTTCTTTTTGCCAAAGTACTGGGAAGCTCAATAATTATGGTAAGACGTGCCGGACATCTCAACAGTGAGGTCAACCTGAACGAATTCCCCCTTGTTTTTGAACTCTGTTCCACCCGCCTGAATCTTTCCATCTACCAGAGATATATCGCCCACCGGCGTGAGCTTTACAACCTGGAATATGAAAGGGTAAAACCGGAAGCAACCATAAAATTAAAGCCCACTGAGATTATGGACGAGGGCGTCTTTCACTTTAAGTATCTGAAACAAGAGGGATTTTGCACATTCCCTGCCTGGCAAGCAAAGTGGGATCCACGGGACAAATATTACACCGACGGCAGAAGAGCCGCAAAGAGAATGAAAAATTTCATCAGGGTTTTTATGGTCCGCTACAAAAAGGATTTGAAGAATCCGAAACTTTTAGATCAAATTAAACTGGATATTGACGGAAGCATAAAAGTCTTTTTATGTCTTTTGGATAAAGAAATAGAGGGAAAAGTAAAAGACCTGGACTTCGGCATTTGGGATAATGAATACCTTTGCGTCATCCACTATAACGACAACTGGAAAAAGATGGAGGAAATAGTTTTGGACAGCCGGTCAACTAATCTGAAAAAGGCTAAAGGATGGCAAAAACTTATACTAAATAAGTCGGTAAGAATTTATAACAGTCAAGAAGATATTGAAGACTTCGTAAAAAGGATATAATAATTTCTGATTAGCTCTGAAAGAGAAAGCCTAACAAGTGTAGGAAAAAAGGTTGGTTTATATTTGTCACTCTACCTGTTTGGGCTGAAACATCGGCTACCACATTCACATCAAACGGGAAAAGACCCAATAATCTGACTTTCTTTTGTCCGTCAACGGTATATACCAAATCACCATTCTGGCTGATTAGCATAATTTTCTCTTTTGTCTCCCGCTGTACCAGGTTTCCTGAAACGGAAGAACTGGTCTGATTTTGACCTGAACCAGAAGCCGCGACAGTGTTTACTGCATCAATAATGCCTCTTTGCAAGAGTTCGTCTACAGCGGCTTTTGGCAAAATTGCCACCACTTTTGTGCCTGCCGGAGTAGTGACTATAAGTGAATTATTGGTTGTGTCAATAGAGAGAGGGAATTTGGTATTTGCGGATATCCCCTGTTGTTCTATCTGATATTCATTGCTATCAGGTCTTATGGTAATCTTTCTTTCTTTTTGGTTTTCAAAAAGATCTAGCTCATCGGCAGAATTGCTTGCGTCATTTATCTTATCGCCTTCCATCTTCAATTTACCATCCTCAATATTCAGCTTCACCTCATTCTGATTTTCCACCCTTTCGGTATTCCTCTCCTGAGTCTGACTCCCTTCGCCTGATGCCTCATTTTGAGTCTCCTGTCCCGTCATTTCCCTTTCCTGCGCCTTTAACGGTTCCAGAGTCTCCTGCTGATTTTCACTATTTGAAACCTGTTCTTTTTGTTGTTCCTGAACATTACTACTATCTTCACTTTTCACCTGAATTTTTAATTCATTCTGGCTCATGGTGTTAGCCGACTGCTGGTTCTTACTCTGACTATCTTTGTTATTTGAGTTTGATGAAGAAGAATCCTGGTTATCTCCCCGGGAATTATTTGCTCCGTCTTCTTCACCCAAAACTTGTCCGGAAGGATTATTTACATATTGGACATTGCCCGAAGAATCTATAACAAAAGTTGCCGCGTAGATTTTGGGCATGGTGAATATAAGGCTGAGAATAAAAAGAACGATCGGCATACTAAGAAGCAGTTTTTTATCCATATATAAACATTACACTAGATAAACTGATTTTGTCAATATTACTCCGGGTCTATGATAACGGCAGTGGGTATTTGTTAATAAATACGGTGCCGGTAACCGCAACCGATAGTGGTAATAAAACCAGCATTGCCTTCCTGATATACACATCCACATTCCTAAATCCACTACTAATCCTCTGTACCAGT
>CAZFNL010000089.1:0-4562 GCA_964520615.1 uncultured Gammaproteobacteria bacterium | reverse complement strand
ATATTCGACAGCGACAAAATCTCGATCTATCAAATGCACGTTTGCATGAGGACTCATCTTGGCTATAACCAATCCAATTGGACCATAGCCACATCCTATATCGAGAAATGATCCATTAGTTGGAACTTCTAAGGTGTCTATTAACAGCTTTGTACCTTGATCAATTTCTTTGGGGCTGAATAATCCCCATGTGGTGTGAAATATAAAATCATTGTTTCGAAGAACTTGTTTGAAGACAATATCTTTTTTAAGATCTTTGACTGGTATCATGTCGTAATTATATACATATCATTCACACGTTGTAAGTGGTTTTTGAGCTGACGGATTGCCATGTTTTACCCATTGTCCCTTCACGCATAACCATGTATCCTCATCACTTCCGAATATGAATCGAACACTAAATATTATTCCTATGACTGCAGCAAATATAAATATCCAATACCACGGCTTCATAATCTTTACCTGTTTAACACTACTATTGAATAATTGAGATAGGTTGCAAACGAAACCCAAAATAGGTAAGGCACCAAAAGATAAGCAGCTGTTTTCGAGATTTTCTGGAATTCCAACATTGATATGACAATATATGTGAATAGGATAATAATATCGGCAAAAGCAAGTAAAGGAAGCTTCATACCAAAGAAAATAATCGACCAGAGAAAATTAAAATAAAGCTCTTTTTACTTTTTTATTTTTCGAGCTTTTTTGCCATACAAGAGCAGCTGAAATTCCCAAAAGCAAATAAAGCACTGTCCACACTGGTCCGAATATCCAGTTTGGCGGCGATAGTATCGGTTTATTAAGATATTGATACCATGTGGAAATAGCAGCAATAGTAAACGGAGTAATGACAAAACCAACCAGCTCACAAACCAGTATTGCAATAACAAATTTGAGAGTTTTGCTCATTATTAAATAGTATACAACATTGCTGTTTTCAATCTTTCCATCTATCTACCTTTACACCAGTCGCATCTTCAAACTTCGGTAATAAAATCGTCGCGAGATTCCTAGCGAGATCTGATCTAAATACTTTAACCCTAGGACTCAATCTCCTATCAGCATATAATCTGGCTGAGTCATAGGTATTGAATACAAACGATTTTGTAGCCAAACCACCCAATACATCTACCTCCATAAACGTGATCGCGTCTTTTTCGTAAACTGATCGCAAATCATCGTGAACGCCGATTATATAAAGAATGCGCTCCATCTGTTCCTGCGTATAGTAGGAAGCGATATCAGGCAGATTGAAAAAATCGATGGCATGCTTTGCGCTGAAAAACATGTGCATCTCTTTCACATAATCACCATATTCGCCTGGGTTTCGATACACATCGCTGTATCCCGTATCGTGCAGCCACGCACAAGTTCTCAAGACAAGTTCATCCACTTGTTCATGCCTTGCAAGCAACGTCGCATAATAATCTACTGCTTGTGAATGTCTATAATCATAGTCGTCCGGTCTTCCTGATTTAAGGAACTGCATGGCGAAGTTTTTCGCAGTAAGAATGGGTATTCCAAGATGCGGAAGAAGCAGATGATCGTTGTGTTCATGAACCTCTAAGGTCGGCACGTACTGTATTTTTTCCATAAAAAAACCGTCCTCGAAGGGACGGAATTCAATAAGAAATCCCTTCGCTGGTATTAACCAGATCAGGTTATACGGGTCTCCCGATCCTATCGGAACTCTCAGCCTGTCAAATACAAGCTCCCCAAATATTGATAATATACAATATAGTGCGTTTCTTATCAATGTCAGTTTTTCTCTTTGACGCCAGTCTGAAGCTGACCATCGGTCATTGCCAAAAGGTTACCCAGTTGCTTTACCAACTCTTTTGCATGTTCCCTACTCATACCAATCCGTGAAATCACTTGGATTTGATTGGTGTTCGCGATTCTCTGCCCGATATCCAATACCACTCCCTGGTTACTGATCGTCATAAATACATCATCCGTGTATAAAATCGGCGTGGCTTGCGGGTTAAGATTTCTGTTTATTTTCTGCTGTTCTTTTTGTTTATCATCCATGGATACTCACCTCCTTGCATATATTATAGATTTTCTGCCATATGCAATCGGCTCATTATTAATAATGGTGTTTAACATTTCATATGTTATTTACTCTCTAATATTTCTTTCAGTAAGGCCGAAATAACCTCCAATTCCCCATGTTCCTGGTACTGATGAAAGTCCTGCCAAGCTACGATATAATTAACTTAATGAAAAAGATTGTTGCTATACTCCTTATCTCGTCTATAGCTCTTTTTTCTTACCTGTACTTTAAGGAAAAGCCGAAAGGGTTTGCAAATGATTTAATAAGAAAGATTGAAATAACTCCAATTCCTTCTCCAACGCCAATTATTCTCAATGGAAATCGTTTGTTTGAGCTTATTAATAATTGGCGAGTAAATAAGGAAAGATTAAAACCTTATATTAAAGATGAACGTTTATGTGAGATTGCAAATGATCGATCAAAAGTTGAATTAGATTATCATAAAGGTCTATATGAAAAATATTCTAATTATCCCTATGTAATACAAGAAAATGTGAATGTTGGATATACTACTGAAGAAGACAGTCTTAATGGCTGGCTTAATTCTCCTCCTCATCGAGCTACGCTTGAAAAACCCTACCTCTATTCCTGTGTAGTTTGTAATAAAACCTGTGTCCAGATTTTTAGCTTATTCTCTCGGGACAAAAATAATCCGTATTGATATTTTCTAGCTAAAGAGTAAGATTTATTTGATGATTGCTTACTTTCTAGGATGGCTTGCTACAGTTGTTTTCTTCACTCTAGCTTTATCTGATATTTCCAATCAAAATATGCCATTATTTGCTCAAATAGATATACTCGTCGGTTTTATTTTAGGATTAGTATTTGTTTATAATGTAGGAAAAGCAAAAGGTAGATTATTTGCTTTATTATCAGCAATATGTTTGCCCATTATAGCTTTTTTAGTCATTATTGTGATACTCGGATTTCAACATAACTCAATGATTAACAGCAAGTCAGAAATCAGTCCTACTCCCGAACTTATTGAATGTTACGTAAACGGGGTAAGGACAATGGCGACAAGGGAAGATTGCCAGAAGTTAAGTATCAAACCAACATCGGCTCCTCCGGTTCAACAAAATTTTATTCCACCCCCACCGCCCTTTCAAATGCCACAATCATACTATACTAACTGTATTTCCGACCCTCTGGGGATACACTGTACAACATATTAGCTCATTCTTGTTTACGTCTGGTCAAAGCAGCTTCTTCCTCTGTTTCTTGTTATGCCAGATATTTCAATTCAACTGACTTGTTGCTCTTCGCATTCTTATTCGCATATTTTCGTCATTGAACTTCCCCCTTGATCAAGAACTAAAGGTAAACTGAAAAGGGAGCTGACAAAAAGATAAAGAAAGGAAATGAGATATGGCTTTCGCTCTACATTGCTTACCAACTTAAAAAGTACTCCTAAAACGGAGTACATAATCATTGCCAGAATTGCCCACCAAAACCAATTCATATTATTTTTAAAAATTGGTGTCGCATTGCTGCGGGGCTTGGATTCGAACCAAGATGACAACTTTCAGAGAGTCGCATCCTACCATTAGATGACCCCGCAAAATATCCTTATTCTACCAAATCAGAAAATATTATGATATCTCATAAACCAGACCATTATAACTGACTAAATCATAGTATTTGTAGTATATAAACGACTGACAGCTTGCAACGAATATATTATTTTATTTTCTATGTTTAACAACAAATCAGTATTGCGTTCACTCTCTAATATTAGCAGTAACTTTTCAGAAGTATATTTAGCATCTTTAGTTTTACCTGTATTAACCAGCGTTGAAAAACCTAAACCTCTTGTGTTATTCTTTGGTATAGGAATGACGTTTTTCTGGTCTTATTTATCTTTATTATTTGCAAAATACGGCAAATTATGACATTTGACAATCAAACAATTGGATTGCTGCTTTTCTATCTGGTTGGCGGCATACTTCTCCTTGCTGGCATATTGTTTTTCATGATCGCCAGAGATGAAATAAAACGTTCAAAAGCTCAATCAAACCGTAAATAACATTACGGAATCCTGTATGTGACTGCGAATCGTTTTACCTCTTGCCGCAGCTTTTTGATTTCCCCTAGTTTACTTACCTTTGCTTCAAATTGTTTGATGTACGGAACCCGTTCTTCCTTGATGGTCGGTAAACGATATTCCTTGATCAGATCGATGACTTTAAGCATGATGGATCCGATGAACTTCATCTCTTTTTCCCTCATGCCGCGCGTGGTCGATGCTGGCGTTCCCAGCCTTACTCCTGACGGATAAAACGGTGATGACGGCTCACCAGGAACCGTATTTTTGTTCATGGTCAGTCCGACCATGTCCAATGCTTTTTGCGCGAATATTCCTCCACCGGGTCCGAGTACGGTAGAAAGATCAACCAGCATCAGATGGTTTTCGCTTCTATTGGCAACCAATTTCAATCCGCCTTTTACCAATGTTTGCGCCAAAGTCTTTGAGTTCTCTACGATCTGATGTGCATATTTTTTAAAT
>CAZFNL010000088.1:0-35608 GCA_964520615.1 uncultured Gammaproteobacteria bacterium | reverse complement strand
TTAAGATAAATTGTAAGTTGTTGGTTACAAATTATCAGAAGATAAAAAAGACTAAAAAGATTTCGGAGAGTGGCGCAGTTGGCTAGCGCACACGCATGGGGTGCGTGGGGTCGCGGGTTCAAGTCCCGCCTCTCCGACCAGGAAGATATGAAGGATAACAAATTGACTGTTTGCATACACAAACCGGTCGATGAAGTTTTTACATTTACCGTCACCCCCCCCAACTCGACTCTGTGGATAGACTCGATCGTTGATGAAAAAACAAATGAGTGGCCAGTCCAAAAAGGCACCCGTTATATTCTGCGAAATGGAAAAGGGGATTCTTTTAAGGTTATTGTAACCGCGATAGAAAAAAACAAGATGGTTGAATGGATTTCGCACGATCGAAATTATCACTGCAGATACAGATATAGACCATTCGACAATACCAGCACAGAATTCCTCTACTTCGAATGGGTGGATAACGGAAATATAAAAGATCCCTTCACCATGGAAACTCTGGAAAAACTCAAATCGGTCTTGGAAGGCAGGTGAATAAATGAAAAAGGACTTTATCAATATCCTATTCAATCGAGAACCGTCTCTAATTATTTCTCCACATTTTCAGTTATTAGACAGATTCCCATTTTAGGATTAATAAATCTCTACAACCTTCTTTTTGGATTTGAATCCCGAAACGATATTTATATCTGACTTCCTGCAATTGAAATATTTAGACAACACTTCGATAATCTGATTATTTGCTTTTCCCTCAAAAGGCGGCGCTTTGACAAAGACCTGAAAGTTTGTACCGTCAACCTTTTGTACCCTGTTTTCCCTTGCCTTTGTTTTTACCAAAAGATTTACTTTCATCACTCAATGTTACCAAAAATTGCCGGATATTGCCGGGAAATTAGCTCTTTATGAAGAATAAGCGGGTTACTGAATATTAGATATTTTCCTCTTTTTTGGGGATTTCCTCTTTAGCTTTTTTCTTTGATGCTTTGGCTTTTACTTTTTTTGGCTCATGGACAATTGCTGTCACCTCATCCTTTACCAGAAGAGCAGTCTCTGCCTTTGGCAAAAGGAGGCTAATAATCTTGTCCAGTTTGACATTCAGGCTTTTGAGTTGATCTGTCATTTGCGAAAAATCCTGTCCCCGGTTTCCCCTGTTGCCCGGTTCAAAAGGCCTCTGCCGCCTTTCCTCAAACCTCGGCCTTTCGCCAAAATCCCTTCCGTTACGATTATCCTGATATTCTCCGTCATTTCTCTTTTTCTCAAAACAGTCACTGCAGTATACGGGACGATCTGCGCTCGGGCGGAAAGGCACTTCACACTCCCTGCCGCAACTGGCACAGATGGCTTTGTGCATCATTCGGTCTCCTGCGCCAAAACCCCTCCTGCCGGACCTATCGCCAAACCTGCGGCCGCCTCTGCCTCTATCGTTTCTGTCAAAATCTCTCATAGATGACTAATTATACTTCTAATATCCCGTAATGCAATCAGCAAAAAAACTGTCAAAGAGTTTCAGTAAAAATACATAAAATCTACTGTATATAATAATCCACAATATAATCTTTGATGGATTTTATTCAACCTGAAGACATTTCCAGCCCTCGGAAGACAAGAAGCACACTGCATACGAATTGGAGCAAAAAACGAGGGATTTATCACCCCAGGAAAAGAAAAAAATCACTCCCGTAAATTTCTAATCAGAATTTCCCCATCTTGATGACTTGCTGGAAATCGACAATACTAAATCCCGAAGAGCTATAGGACTATCATACTATAGGCTTAGGAAGTGCGGCAGCTGGCATTGATACCACTGGTTTCATTTCTGTAAACTGCAAAACCGACTGCATTCCGGGGCTTCCGTCTGTCTTACTCATCCTCTTTATATTAGCACCTATCCGTAATTCCGCAGATACTTTCTCGCCTGCTACAGGAAGATCGAAAAAAGCAGCCTCATCCATTGCTCTAGAACTACGACCTTCGACCTTTAATACCGTATCGTTTGATAGGACAAAATATTGTGTCACGTTTCCTCCCCCTTCATCCACAATATAAACACCCTTATGGGTTTGCGCTTTCCCTGATGCGGAAATAGCTCCAAAATAATCTCCTTCATCCAATTCCACCGGAGTAACAGTCATCCGTTCTACTCCATCAGGATGCGGAATTTCAACCACTCTTGAAGGATAACGTAATTCATGCCCCACCCTTGTAGCTTCCTCATCTACTTGTGTTTCCTCATCCATCATATAGTAAAAGAATAGAAACTGCTTTACTGTTTGTCAAGCTCTATAATTTTTCCAACAAAAAACCGCTTATAACCACTGGGCTACACCGCCGTGATGGGAACATGTCCCCTGCCTGTGCTGGGAAAAGCTGTATGTCCCGTCAACGCATCTGGCTATTGCCCCTTGCGGCACGGTATCAGAGTATGCCGGAGAATGAACCTGATTGCCATCAACATTTGTATAACAGCTGTCATTGCTCAAACCTGACGATGTTGTGGGGACGGCGGTGGGATAAGCAACAACTTGTGTCGGGTAGACAACTCTTGTCGGGATAGATGTCGCTGTAGGGTAATAAACTACAGTCACCTCCACTGTAACTACCGGCTGCGGGGTAGCCGAAGGAGCATAGGCAACAGTAGGAACAATTGTCGCAATCAGAGAAAGAACTGGGATAAACCCGGTATTCTGGACACCTTTGATGCTATTTTCCGGTGTCGGAGAATCTATATTTTGGCTCGTGGAGAGATTTTGCGAAGGAGAGCTGAAAATAGTCGCAAGAAATAAAAATGCACCGATGGTAAGAAAAATCTTTTTTCTCACATCCCTCGGGCATTGGCAATATTATAGACCTATCTGTCAAGATAATAAGTTTTTTCCAGTCAACTTTTTCCACAAATCTATAATACCACTATCGAATAAATATCGTGTATGACGGAAAACTAAGAATCAAAAAAGTATCAAGTCTTTGTTTTCTGTTTTTTGTTCTTTGTTATTTGGAGTTTACCTCTTCGGAGATTGTTTCCTTGCCCTTGCTTTCTGCGCGTATCCGGCTTTCCTTCTCTCCTTACTTCTGGGATCACGTGTCAGGAAACCGGCGCTCTTGAGAACGGGCCTGAATTTGTCACTGTCAACCAAAAGAAGAGCACGGGACACTCCGTGTACAAATGCACCCAATTGTCCGGAGAGACCCCCGCCGTCAATGACAGCCGATACGGCAAAACGTCCGACATTTTCTGTAGTGGCAAAAGGCGCTTGGTATAACTTCTGGTAGACAGCGCCAGGAAAATATTTATCAACCGGTCTTTTGTTCACGACTATATCGCCCTTTTTCAGCTTTACTCCGCCAACTTCTATTTCGCCTGAACTGACAACATATAGCCTGACGCGGGCTGTAGAGACCTTTCTCCTGCCAACAGCCTGATAAAAAGTCTGTTTCTTTGTGCCTTTGGCGGCAACTGCCTTTTCAGTCTCTTTGACTTTTGCGTCTTTTTCCTTCACTTCTACTTTTTCTTCTTTCTTTTTTCTTGGCATAATTTTATGTCTAAATATTAATTATCGCTTTTGAACTTTTGTGCATACGGATGGTTGGCATCGGCATAGATATAAAGCCTCTTGAGCATCTTATCTTTCAGTTTATTCTGGGGCAACATACCGGCTACTGACTCCCTTATGATCCTGGTCGGGTTTTCTATAAGTACATCGGCAAACGTCTTAGTCTTTAGTCCCCCGGGGTAGCCTGAAAATCTCATATAGACTTTGGTCTCTTTCTTCTTGCCTGTCAGGGCAACTTTTGCCGCATTTATAATGACTACATAATCCCCACAATCAAGGCTTGGGACAAAATAGGGTTTTCCTTTGCCTATAAGAAGCTGGGCAATCTTTGTGGACTCCCGTCCCAGTATTTTGCCGTCTACATCAACTAAATGCCAGGCGCGTCTCACATCTTTTGCTTTTGTCGCTTTGGTGTATTTCATTTTTTGGCTTCCTTCTTTGTGACCGTTTCTTTTTTATTGCTTTTTTTGGTTTCTTTTTTTACCTCTTTTTTGGTCGCTTTCTTGGGTGTCTCTTCTTTTTCTTTTTTGAGCGCTTCGCGACTCCAGGAAAGGGAAACTTCCTCACTGCCATCCCCTATCCTTTTGCCAAGCCTTACCATACGCACATATCCGCCGGTCACGCCGGTAAATCTGGGAGCAATATCTTTTACCAGCTTATCAACCAGATCTTTCTTTGCCAGAAATGCAGTCACCTGTGACAGCTGGCTGAGAGAGCCGCTTTTGACCTGTGATACCAATTTGTCGGCAAGCCTGACTATTGCCTTTCCTTTGGGCAAAGTGGTCCTTATCGTACCGGTATCAATAAGTCCCGTCAAAAGACTCTTGAAAAGAGCTTTTCTCTCCTTTATGTCCCGGTTGAATTTTTTGCCGAAAACCTGGTGTCTCATAAAATCTTTAATCCAAAAACATTTTTATACCGTCAGGGCTATACCCTTTTCCCTCAACACTTCTTCAATGGTGGTAATAGATTTTGCCCCTAGATTCTTTATCTTGTAAAGATCCTTTTTGGGAGCCCCCAAAAGCTGACCCACCGTGTCTATGCCGCCGTTGTGAAGAGCATTGACTATGCGGGTCGGGATATCAAGCTCTTCAAGTGTCATCTTCAGTATCTCCTCTGACACTGTCGGGGTCACTGCTACTCCCTCTGAGGTCTTGGCTTTGGGTTCGTATATCTGCAAAAAGTAAGAAACTAAAGTATTGGCTGACTGCTTAAGGGCATCAGATGGAGTAACTGTACCATCGGTCCAAATCTCCAAAATGAGCTTGTCAAGGTTGGTCATCCTTCCCACACGTGTAGCCTCTACCTTATAGTTGACACGGACTACAGGAGAGAAAAGGGCATCCAAAAGTATGGTACCCAATTCCTTCTTCTCTCCATCAACTTCCTCAGCCAATCTGTAGCCTGTACCCGGTTCAACTGTCAGCTCCATGGCGATCTTGGCTTTATTTGAAGTCAACTCGCCCAGGTAAAGATCTTCGTTTACCACTTCGACTTCTGAAGATTTGATATCCCCTGCCATCAGTTTCTTGGGACCCTTGGCCACAAGATTGACTACGACCGGCTTGTCTCCCTGCAGTCTCAGTCTGATTTTCTTTATGTTTAGTATCAGCTGGACAATATCTTCCTTGAGACCTGAAAGAGTGGAAAACTGGTGTTTGACCCCGTCTATCTTGACCTTGGTCACTGCGGCACCGCGAAGGGAAGTAAGAAGTACCCTCCTCATACTGTTTCCCAATGTATGCCCATAACCCTCATCCAGAGGTTCAATCACAAACTTGCCGTAATCCGGTTTCTCTACATCGGTTTTTACTGAAAAATTTGGTTCTATCATCTTGCCTCCTTTATAATCGGTGAAAATACTCCTGAAATTTATTTTTAACGTGAATAATATTCTATAATAAGCTGTTCGTTGATGTCATCGGTGATGTCTTCCCTCTGTGGCAACCTGACTATTTTTCCTACCGGCCCTTTTCTCTCAAGCCAGGCGACAATATTGGGACTTTTGTCCTCAAGAAGTTTCTTCAGTAGCGGTGTAGCCATCAGTATGCTGCCTGCAGAAACTACCATATCTTTTTCGACTAAAAACGAGGGGATATTGACTTTTTTGCCGTCTATATGTATATGTCCGTGGGATACAAATTGTCGGGCGCCAGCACGTGTAGGCGCCAGACCCAAACGATAGACTACATTATCAAGTCTTCTCTCAAGAATAGTCAAAAGCGCTTCTCCTGTATTGGCTTTTTCGCGGCTTGCGTGGGCGAAATACTTAGCAAACTGCTTTTCCATAAGACCATATATCCGCTTCACTTTCTGCTTCTCCCGCAGCTGTTTACCATAATCAGATAATTTTCTGCCGCCGCGCTGGCCGTGGTGTCCCGGAATAATCTTTAGCCTTCTCATAAGAGAAGCATGGGCAGACAGACCGCTGGTTTTTAGTCCAATGTCTGTACCTTCCCGTCTTGCCAATCTGTTTCGTGGTCCTCTATATCTTGCCATTTTTTGCTTAAATTATTTAGATCTAAATATTAATAAGTCTTCTACTTTTTAATTCACAACTCACAGCTTGTCCCGCCTCAGCGGAACCCAGCCTGTGGCTGGACAACTAACCAAATACATTTCCTTATACTCTTCTTTTCTTCTTGGGTCTGACTCCGTTGTGAGGCATGGGGGTAACATCAGCAATCATGCTGATTGAAAGACCCGCGCTTTTGAGGGCTCGCAATGCTGCGTCCCTACCCGCTCCCGGACCCTTTATATATACATCAACACTCCTTAAACCATGGGCAAAAACAATTTTCTTTGCTACCTGATCAACTGCAGTTGTAGCGGCAAAAGGAGTGGACTTCCTTGTCCCTTTGAAACCCACGCCACCTGCACTGCCCCAACCAAGAGTGTTGCCTTTGTCATCCGTAATTGTGACAAGAGTATTGTTAAACGTCGAAGTGATATATACCCTGCCTTTTTCAATAATTTTTTGTTGTTTTTTTGTTGCCATGTGTCAAAAATAAATATATTTTTATTTTGCTGCAGGTTGGGCGGCGGCACCTGTCTCGAGTTTGGCTCTTGTCTCCTTGCGCAATGCTCCCACCGTCTTTCTCTTGCCTCTTTTGGTTCTGGCGTTTGACCTTGTCCTTTGTCCCCTGACGGGAAGTCCCCTGATATGCCTAATTCCCCGGTATGACCCTATTTCTCTGAGCCTTTTTATGTTTTCGGAAATTTCTCCCTTGAGGTCTCCTTCTACCTTGAAACTGCTCTCAATTGTCTTTTGGATCCTACCTATTTCATCTTCTGTCAGTTCTTTTACTCTTTTGTTTATCGCTACAGAAGATTTTTCCAATATGACGCGCACATTGCTCCTGCCTATCCCGTAAATATAGGTCAGGGCAATATCCACTCTTTTATGATCTGGTAGATCCAATCCTACAATCCTCGCCATATGTTTTCCTTAGTCTCTATTAATATCTTTATAACTATTAACTCACAACCAATAAACACATAACTATTTTATCCCTGTCTTTGCTTATGCTTGGGATTGTCACAGACTATATAGACCTTGCCGCGTCTGACGACTACCTTGCACTTTTTACATCTTTTCTTTACTGAAGCTTGCACTTTCATATATACAAATCTGATTTTTCAATCAAATTATCTCAATCTAAATGTAATTCTTCCTTTATTGGGATCATAAGGAGTTACTTCCACCTTGACCTTATCCCCAGGCATAATCCTGATATAATTTATCCTCATTTTCCCTGATAGGTGGCAAAGAATTACCTTACCTTCAGGCAATTTCACCCTAAAGAGGGTATTGGGCAAAGCCTCTAGAACTTGGCCGACTACTTCGGTCATTCCCTGATGAACCATAATTAAATCAAACCTATGTCTCTTCTTTTCTCCCTATAAATAAAACGAGGTAACTTCTGATCTACTCTAAATAGGAAACTATTCCAAAAGCAAAACTCGTTACGAATGATCATTGACGCAATCCCGTTTAGCTCAATTTTTGAATCATTTCTAAGTCAAAACAACGCAACCGTGGGAAGTTACCGCCACGGTCGCTTCAAAGAGTCCTGATATTTTACCATCTTTTGTGACAATTGTCCACCCGTCATTTCCCTTGTAAACCACGTCCGGACTTCCCATATTATAAATCACCTCAATAGCAATCACTAGGCCCGGTACCAGCTTTGATGTAGATTCTCTGTGATTACTGACATAACCCGGCACCTCAGGCTCCTCGTGTAGCTGCCTCCCCACCCCGTGTCCGACAAGAGTCCTTGATACTCCATACCCGCCTTCTTTCTCTACAGTATCCTGTATGGCCCTTGATATGTCATAAATATAATTACCTAATTTTACCTGGCTTATTGCTTTCCTGAAGGCTGCCTCCCCAGTATCCAGAAATTTTTTGACTTTACTGTCGTTGTTCCCTACCGATACTGTCCAGGCCGCATCCGTATGGAAACCTTCGTAATATACCCCACAGTCTATACCGACAATATCACCAGTCTTTATCTTGTACTCATCGGGAATACCGTGTACCACGACATCATTGACGCAGCTGCAGATAGTCCAGTGGTAACCTTTTACCCGCTTAAAAGATGATGTCCCGCCCCTCTCCACGATGAGCTTTTCTGCCATCTGGTCAAGTGAGATCAGTGAAACACCCGGTTTGGCTTCCTCCACCAAAATCCTCAGTACGTCATGGAGGATCTTGCCTCCTTTTTTCATTTTTTCTATCTCTTCAACTGTTTTCAAATGAATCATAATTGTCTCCACCGTCTATAATTTTCGAAATTTTGGCAAAGTTTCCATTTCTTCAGGCTTCTTCAGATGCATCATAAAAAATCAGTCAATAATTTTCCGGAGTTTTTCAAAAAATTCTTCAAACGAACCGTCATTTCCTACTATAAAATCAGCTTTCTCTCTGAGCTTTCTCAAGTCAAAACCTTTTGCCTCATCTTCATCTCTTTGCTTTGCCTCTTTTGTGCTCAATGGCCTGATTTTCCTCTCTTGCAACCTTTGATATCTCTTCTCCTTTCCGGCTTCAATAAAGATTGTCTTAAAACCCGGAAACATATTGGTAAAAAAATCATACTCTTCCAAAGTCCTCATCCCCTCAATTACTGCCATTCTCTTCGTTTTGAACTCCTTTACCCTTTGGGCTGCCAGTTTGGCATAAATATCTTTCCCTTCAGTCTTTCTCAAATCTATCCAGACGGATTTCTCATTTTCCCAGCCGGCTGCAAGATTCCTTCTCACAAGCTCTTCCTGAGTCAATTCTCCCATTCTTACTACGGGAATATGCCTTTTCTGGAAGTATTCTGATGCGGCGGTCTTACCGCTACCTGGCATTCCTGAAATGACAAAGACCAAGAATTTCATCAAGCGCAAAATGGGTCAAATATGAAGATGTTGCAATATGTTTTTAAGCTCCACAAGTCGTATATCTCTTCCTTCTAACATAATTCGGCTAAATTTTCAGAGCTTTGACAATATCCTCATGCACTTTTTCTATCGTACCAGCCGCATCTATTTCCAAAATCAGATCTTTACTCCTGAAAAAGGAAAGCATCTCTTCCTCTTTTTCCCTATAGACTTTCAGCCTCTGGGCGACGCGCTTGGGATCATCATGGTTGACGGTACTGCCGGCAAAAAGAGTCCTGTGTCGCAAAGACAACCTATTTATAGACTCGGCATCAGACAATTTCAGGTAAATAAGCCTGTCTATGCCATAACCGTAACCTTCCACCTTCTCAAACAGAAATTCTGCCTGCTTCTTGTTTCTGGGAAAACCATCCAGTAAAAATCCCTTTTTTGCCTCATCAGTCTGCAACCTGTTTTCCCAAAGCTGAAACATATTACTATCATCCACATACTTGCCTTCAGTCAAAGCCTTGCGGCAGTCGTCTCCCAAAGGGCTTTTATCCTCTGCTGCAGCCTGTCGAACCAAGTCTCCTGATGTATAGACCGGGACTTTTAATTTTTCGGCAAGCAGTTTTGCCTGTGTGCCTTTGCCTGAACCCTCGGGACCGTAAATAATTAAGTGCATACAATTCTTATAGTCAAACAGTTAATACTTTTTCTTCGCCTGAACCCTCGGGACCGTAAATAATTAAGTGCATACAATTATTTTAAAAACCCTTCATAATTCCTCATTAGAAGTTGTGCCTCAATACTCTTGACCGTTTCCAAAACTACCGCCACGACTATAAGTATACCCGTTCCGCCAATGGTAAGGGAAGCAATACCAGTAGCTTGTTTCATAAGCGCCGGAAGGATCGCGACAAGTCCCAGGAATATTGCCCCAGCCAGTGTAATCCTGGTCAGTATATAGTTGAGATACTGGGCTGTAGGCGAACCGGGCCTGATGCCAGGGATAAAACCGCCGTATTTTTGTATCTCTCCCGCTATCTTTTGCGGGTTAAAAGTAACGGCAGTATAAAAGTATGTAAAGCCTATAACCAGTAAAAAGTAGACCAAGTTGTAGACAATACCGTTGGTGTTGAAAACCGCGACAATCCCTCCAGCAATTCCCGCTAGAAACTTATTGGGTATGAGGGCGACAAATTTTCCTACAAGGGACGGGATAAGGACTATGGAGACGGCAAAAATTATAGGTATGACCCCGGCCTGGTTGAGACGTAAAGGCAAATATGTGGTCGAACCTCCGTACATGCGGTTACCCCTGATTCTTTTAGCATAGTGTACCGGCACCTGACGTACCGCTTCATTGATAAAGACAATGCCAGCTACCACAAGAAGCGCCAGGAATATAAATATCACGGCATTTATAAGCATTTCCTGATTGACTATCGTAAACGCCTGTCCGGCCACAACCGGCAGACGGCCGACAATTCCGGCAAAGATAAGAAGTGAGATACCGTTACCCACGCCAAATTCCGAGATGAGCTCGCCAAACCACATAAGGAGTATTGTTCCCGTAGACATTGTGACCACCATCGATATAAGAGTCAGGGGAGGCAGAAGGCCGATGATGTTTTGACTTTTGAGGAGTGCATACATGCCTACAGCTTGTATAGCTGCAAGGGGAATAGTCAGGAGTCTTGTATACTGGTTTATTTTCTCCTGGCCGTATTCGCCTTCTTTGGAAAGTTCCTCAAGCTTGGGGAAAACCATTGTCAGAAGCTGCAATATGATTGAAGCGTTTATATAGGGGTTTAGTCCTATAGCCATTACCGAAAAGTTGGCCAGCGTCCCTCCGGAAAATATATCCAAAAGTCCCAAAAACTCACTCTGGGAAAAAAGGCTACGCAGCTTTATCAGATTAACTCCAGGGATGGGGACGTGTGCAAAGATTCTAAAGACTAGGAAAATGAAGGCTGTGATAAGTAGTTTCTGCCGCAGCTCCTTGGATTTGAAGGCATTTATTATAGAGTTAATATATTTATTCATTCAAGGGAAAATTCCTCTTTAATTTTCCACCTTACCGCCTGCTTTTTCAATTTTCTTCCTGGCACCTTTGGAACAAGGCAATTTTACCGTCAGGGCAATTTTCAACTCCCCATCACCAAGTATCTTGACGCCTGTTTCTTTTACTTCTTCCTTTACTATATGATTCTTTATAAGAAAGTCCAGGTCAACTTCCGACTTTTCCGGAAGGAAATTGAGAAATTTGACATTGACCGGCAGTTTCTTCTTTAATATTGACTGGTTACGCAACTTGCCGCGTATCAGGGGTAACCTTTTTATAAGCGAAAGGTTGCCTGCCGAAAATGTCATGGACATTTTCCCCCTGGCTTTCTGGCCTTTGGTGCCGCGCCCGGCAGTCTTACCTTTACCGCTTCCGTGTCCCTGACCGAGGCGTTTTTTCCCTCTTCTTGCAATTTTAGACAATTTATTCATTTCTATCATACTGCCTGACTCCTTAATCTTTTTAATGCTGCGAATGTAGCGTAGACGTTTGTCGCCTTATTGTCAGTACCGAGTATCTTTGAGACAATATCCCTAACTCCTGCAGCCTCAACTACCGCCCTGACTGCTCCTCCTGCCCTGATTCCTGTACCTCCCGGGGCCGGTTTCAGAAGTATTTTAGACGCCCCATATTTCATCCTTATTTCATGCGGGATAGACGTCTTGACCATAGGCACTGTAATAAGATGCTTCTTGGCGTATGACATGGCCTTTTTTACCGCTGAGGCTACATCAGCCGCCTTACCCAAACCTACACCCACCCGACCTTTTTTGTCTCCTACCACAACCAAAACGGAAAATCCTATTTTGTTGCCGCCTTTTGTCTTTTTTGAAACACGGTTGACCTGAATCACCTTTTCTTCAAATTCTGAAGGCACCGGATTGGGATATCTGTGTGAATTCATATTATTAAAACTCCAGACCGCCGGCTCTTGCCTCATCAGCAAAACTTTTCACTCGGCCGTGAAATTGATAACTACCCCTGTCAAAAACTACCTTTTTAATATTCTTTTTCTTAGCTTTTTGTGCCAGAGCCGCACCTAAAAGTTTGGCTCTCTCTGTTTTTGTCGGTTGTTTGTCCCCTGTAAGCTTCAATTCTTTTTCCGAAACCGCAATAAGTGTTGTACCCTTGACATCGTCAATGAGTTGGGCATAGAGGTAGCGGCTGGACCGGTATACTGAAAGCCGCGGTTTGCCGGCACCTCTCCCTTTTGTGACAATCTTTATCCTTGATCTTAATTTCCTTCTTTTATCACCTTTTATATGTTTTATTATCATGGTCAATTTGCTTTAATTTTTAC
This sequence comes from uncultured Gammaproteobacteria bacterium, assembly GCA_964520615.1. Classification (GTDB taxonomy): domain Bacteria; phylum Patescibacteriota; class Microgenomatia; order 2-02-FULL-39-11; family 2-02-FULL-39-11; genus JAMCUI01. The sequence continues at coordinate 23,319 of CAZFNL010000088.1, read as the reverse complement.
TTAGCTCCAGCCGCTGGAGTCTAATACCAACGCGCCAGTTGTATTTCCAACTGCTAGTACTCCATTTCGTTGATTTTCAATCGTTTCTCAAAGCCGTTCCGGGTAGCAAAATTAACGGAACGAACTACCAGAACTTGATGCCTTTTTAGGCTCTTAATACAGTTTTTACTTAGCTCCAGCTGCCCCACCAACCGCCTTTGCAGCTTTACCAAGTTTCTTTCTTATATGTTCGCCTGTATATCTTATTCCTTTGCCCTTATAAGGTTCGGGTGGTTTCAATCTTCTTATTTTCGCCGCCACTTCTCCAACCATATATTTATCTACTCCAGAAACAGTCACCTTGTTCTCAGCCACTTGGAATGTAATCCCTGCCGGTGCTTTTATGTTTACCGGATGGGAAAAACCCAAATTCAGGACTAGATCGCTACCGGTTGTCTGCGCTCTGTAACCTACTCCCACAAGCTCCAGCGTCTTGGTCCACGGTTTTTTTACTCCTGCCACTGCGTTTTGCAAAAGACTACGGAACAGTCCGTGAATCTTGCCTTCGGCAATCTTCTCATTTTCAATCTTGAGAAGTAATTCTTTTTCTCCTGTAGTGAGTAAAAAACCTTCCGGTAATGTCAAATCCATCTTACCGGCTGACCCTTCCACGTGTACCGCACTGCCGTTTGTTCCTACTCTGACATCCGGTTCTTTTAATATCGGTTTTTGTCCTATTCTTGACATATTTCTATACAAATAAACTTTATCAGATCTTGCAGATCAGCTCTCCGCCTGTTCTGTGTTGTCAATTCTCATCCTGATTCTAAACAGATTTACCAGATCTTGCAGATCAGCTCTCCGCCTATACCTTTTTTCCTTGCTTCCCTGCCAGAGATTAAACCTGCAGGAGAGGATATCACCACAATTCCCAGACCTCCCAAGACTCTTGGTATCTCATTTTTGGAGATATATACTTTCTTGCTGGGTTTACTGACACGGACTATCTCTGTCAATCTAGGTTTCTTATCCTTATAAACCATCTCTGCCGATATGGTCTTTTTCACTTTATCTTTTTTGTTTATCTCAATTTTACCCAAATAACCTTCTCGGGAAAGAAGTTTCACAAGAGACTCCCGCATATTACTGTGGGATACCTCGACAGCCTTTTTTTCCGCCATATAGGCATTTTTTATCTGTGTCAGCAAATCAGAAATCGGATCAGTCATCATATATTTTTATTCAATCAAAATAAAAAAACAAAGAAACAACCTTGCCTTTACCACTCCTGCTGTCTTTCGTCACTCATTAAACCTATGGATTAAGTTTAACTTAGTTTCACCAGCTTGCCTTTACCACTCCTGGTAATTCCCCTTTTAACGCAAGTTCCCTGAAACAAAGTCTGCACAAACCAAATTTTCTCATATAACCCCTGTTTCTTCCGCATAGCTGACAGCGGTTATGTGCACGTACATTGAATTTCTGTTTTTTCTTGAATTTGACTATATCAGATACTTTAGCCATATTTTTATAAAAAATTATTATTTCCCTTCTGTTTTCTTTGCTGCAACCTGTTTCTTAAACGGCACGCCCAAAACCTCCAAAAGTCTCCTTGCTTCCTTCTGTCCTTTTCCGGCAATTACAAATGTCATCTCAAGTCCTCTTATCTTATCTACCTGGCTGTATTCTATCTCCGGAAATACTATCTGTTCGGATAATCCCAATGTGAAATTACCTTCCTTATCAAAACCGGTATTTGGCACTCCCCGAAAATCCCTGATTCTTGGCAAAACTATCTTTACCAGCTTCTCACAAAAATCGTACATCCTTCTTCCCCTAAGAGTCACTTTTAGTCCCACCGCATCTCCCTGACGCAGCTTGAAGGAGGAAATATCATGTTTAGCCCGTCGTATGGAAGGTTTTTGCCCCGTAATCTGGGACAGTTGTCCTGCTGCTACTTCAAGCACCTTCTTATCTGTCAGTGCTTCACCAAGGCCGATATTGACTACAATCTTTACCAGTTTGGGTACCATCATGATATTCCCAATGCCCAAATCCTTGGCCAAAATTTTTCTTCCTTCTTCCTGATAATACTTAAAAAGATTAGACATAAGATTATAATATTGAATCACATTTTCTGCAAATACGGCTTTTGGTATCTCCCTGGACTTTATATCCTATCCTGGTTGGCTTTCCACATTTGGGACAGATAAGGGCCACATTTGCCGCTTTTACCGGTCGGGGGAAATCTATTATTCCTCCTGGATTGTTCTCATCCCTCTTTTTCATATGTCTCTTAAAGACATTTAGACCCGGCAAAAGTACTGTATTGCTTTTTCCAAATACTTTCTCTATCTTACCTTTTTTACCTTTATCCTTACCGGATGTAATTATGATTTCGTCGCCTTTTTTCAGTTTCATACGATTTATCGCTTTACTAAACTTGAATTACACAGCCAGATTACAGATTGTCAGACTAATAAATCTGCAATATGTCTGCAACTTTTGTCAATATACCTCCTGAGCCATGGAAACAATCTTGGCAAAACCCAAGTCCTTGAGCTCACGGGCAATTGGTCCAAAAATCCTGGTGCCTTTGGGATTTTTATCCTTGGGATTGTCAATTATCACTACCGCATTATCGTCAAACCTGATATATGAACCGTCTGACCTTCTTTTTTCTTTGCGGGAGCGTACAATTACCGCTTTCACTTTCTCATGGGTCTTGACCATACCCTCAGGGTCCGCCTTTTTTACAACACAGTTTACTACATCCCCCAGGTAAGCCAGAGTCCTGTTACCGTGCCCCATCACCTGGATGACAGAAAGCCTATGGGCACCACTATTGTCTGCTACATTTACGATGCTTCTAAGTTGGATCATATTATTTTCCTACTTTACCTATTAACTGAAAATGTTTTTCTTTTGAGATCGGCCTTACCGCACCAATCTTTACCATATCTCCTATATTTACTGATTTTTCATCTCCCTCGACCTTATATCTCTTGGATCTTCTCATTATTTTCTTGTAGAGAGGGTGCACTCTTTGCCTGCCCACTTCAACCACTACAGTCCTGGTCATTTTATTGGACACTACTCTTCCTATCAGTGTTTTTGTGATTTTATGCTGCCTGGCTGGTTCTTTTTCTGCTTTCATATGCTTATGCTGTCTCCTGCGTAATCTTTTTCTCACGCAAAATTGTTAACATCCTGGCAATATCCTTCTTTTTTCTTCTTGAAAGCATGACATCTTTGAGTTTGCCTGATTTATGCTGAACCATGATTTTTACCAGCTCTTTTTTGGTATCAGCTACCATCTTTTTCAATTCTTCCTCCGATTTATTTCTTAAGTCCTTAAAAACACTTTTTTTCATATTTTTAGTCCCTTCTCAGGAATTTTGTCTTCAGTGGTAATTTACTGGCGGCAGACTCAAGGGCTTCTTTTGCCAATTCCTCAGGGATTCCTCCCATCTCAAAAATTATCCTTCCCGGCCGCACCACTGCTACATAATCAACTATATCTCCCTTACCCCCTCCCATTCTTACCTCTGGAGGTTTGTCAGAAACCGGCTTATCAGGAAATATTCTGATCCAGACACGCCCTCCTTTGGATGTATATCTAGTCAAGACGCGCCTTCCAGCCTCTATCTGACGGGATGACACCCAGCTCGCTGACATAGCCTTTAGGCCGTATTCGCCAAAAGAAAGGTAACTGCCACGAAGCGATTGACCTCCCATTGTACCCCTGAACTGTTTTCTGTATTTTGCTCTTTTTGGTACTAACATAATATAAGTAGTAAATCTTTTGCTTTTTTATGACCTGCAAATCCAGACCTTCACGCCTATATAACCGGATTTAGTCAGGGATGGTACCGCCGCAAAGTCAACATCCTCACGCAATGTTGACAAGGGTATAGTACCAGTCTTATAGCTTTCTCGTCTTGAGATTTCTGCTCCGCCTATCCTGCCTGATAGGACAATTTTTACTCCTCTTGCGCCGGCAGTCTTCACTTTCTCAATCGCCATGGACACTGCTCTCTTGTGATTAAGCCTTTTGGCCAACTGTTCGGCAATTTGGGAAGCGACAAAGTATGAAGAAAGATAAGGCTCTTTTACCGGTTCTACCCTAATATCCACTTTAAGGGATGCTTTCTTGATATTTTGCTTTATGCTCCTCCTCTGGGCAAAAATTGTATCAATTATGAATTTTTTTACCATTTCCATACCGCTTCCGCCTCGGCCTATCACCATTCCGGGACGCACCACATGAAGAATGATATTGATCTTGTTTATTGACCTTTCAATTTCCACCTTCACTATGCCCGCAGGCTGCAACCTGGCAAGAAGTGATTTGCGCAGTTTGGCGTCTTCCACCACAAAATTCTTATAATCCTTCTTGTTGGCAAACCATCTTGACTCCCAACCGTAAAGAGGACCTATTCTGAAACCTTTTGGATTAACTTTTTGTCCCACTTTTTTCTCTCCTTTCAGTCACAACTTCTTCTTTTTTCATATTCTCTTCTTTTTCTTGGGGCAGCACTTTTACTTCTGCTTTTTCTACTATTTTCTTTTCCTGAACAGGTTTACTATTCTTTCTTGCTGCGGGAAGCGTCTTACCCTTTTTCTCTTCAAGCTCTATTCTCAAATGCGTAGTTCTTTTTTTTATCTGATGCGCCATTCCCCTGGATACCGGTTGCCAACGCTTAAATGCAGGCCCGTCCAAAACCTCTATTCTTTTGATGCGCAAGTCTACAGCATTTAGCTTCATATTGTTGGTAGCATTGGCCAGAGCCGATTTTACAACCAGACTCATCATTCTGCCGGCTTTCCCGCTGACTACAGACAGTCTGTCCAAAGCGACTTTGGGCGGCATGCCTACCACTATTTTTGCCAATCCCTTCATCTTTTTGGAGGATATCCGCAAATATTTTATATAAACCGTGTTGTTCATAGATTATGTCTTCTCCAAAACTCTCTTTGTCACTTGCCCATGTCCCCTAAATGTGCGGGTTGGCGCAAACTCTCCAAGCCTATGGCCTACCATCGCCTCAGTCACAAATACTTCTATAAAATGCCTTCCGTTATAAACAGCCAGCTTCTGACCGACAAATTCAGGCGGTATCTGGCAGCTCCTATCCCAAGTCTTCACTGCTTCGCCGCGCCCGGAATTTTTCATCACGATTACCTTTTTCAGCAATTTCTGGTTTATGTATGGACCTTTCTTCAGGCTTCTGCTCATATTATTTCTTCTTTCTCCTTTGTAATATATATTTATCGCTGAACTTGCCATGTTTTCTGGTTTTCAAACCTCTTGCCGGCTTCCCCCAAGGAGTCTTGGGCTGTTTGAGACCTTCTCCGCTTCTACCTTCTCCTCCACCATGCGGATGAGAACGGGGATTCATTGCTGTTCCGCGTACTTGTGGCCTTATCCCCATATGTCTTTTCCTTCCTGCCTTCCCTATAATTTGTGATTTCCACTCTGAGTTTGCCAGCTGTCCCACTGTAGCATAGCAATTACTCTTTATCATCCTGATTTCACCTGAAGGCAGCCTGACATGGGCAAAATTTCCTTCTTTTGCCAAGACTACCGCTGCAGTCCCGGCGCCTCTTACCAGTTGCCCGCCCCTTCCCTCTGCCAGCTCAACATTATGGATAGAAGTACCAATAGGTATATTCGCCAAAAAAAGACTGTTGCCCAACCTGGCCTCGGCATCCTGCTTGGAAAATACCACATCCCCCACTTTCAAACCCTGAGGTTTCAAAATATACCTTTTTTCTCCATCTTTGTAAAGCACCAGGGCTATCTCCACATTCCTATTCGGGTCATAATCAAAGGCAATGATTTTTCCCTCTACCCCAAATTTATCCCTCTTAAAATCAATCTCACGGTAATACCGTTTCTCACGCGCTCCCTGATGCCTTACAGTAATTTTCCCGGAATTATTCCTCCCGGAATTTTTCGGTAATATACTCATGAGTGATTTCGGTTCTATGAAACTTCTAAATCTTGTCATTTCCCTTCTCCTACTTCAAACAAATCTATTTTCTCATTCTTTGCCAATTTGACTCTGGCTTTTTTCAAATCAGGTTTATATACAGTCAGCCTTTTCCTGCCTACAGTCCTTTTTTTACCTTTGGTCTTTACGGTTGTGATCAATTTGATATGGACGTTAAACATTGACTGTATCGCTTCCTTTATCTGGAATTTTGTCGCTTTCTTTTCCACTGCAAATGTAAAGATTCCGTTTTTGGCGTCTATCAATGATTTTTCAGTTATTATTGGTCGTATAATTACGTTTTCTGACATATAAAATATCAACTTATTTCTTTTTTGCTGATTTTCCGGTTATCTTTTTAGCTGCTTTTTTTACAGTCTTTTTGGCCGGCTTCTCTTCCTTTTTTGCTTTCTTGGCTCTTACCGCTTTTGGCTTCTTCTCTTGGGATTTTCCCGTTTCAAGACTCAGATCCATTTCGCTTGCTTTTTTCTCCTTTTTGTCTTCTTTAACTTTTGAAGCGCTTCTGTCATCCAAAACCTTGAGAGATTCTTTCATAAAAAGCACTTCTTGCACCCTTAAGATATCATAAGCGCTTAAATTCTCCACTTGAGAAATAGAAAGGTTTTCGATATTTCTACCGGCCAAAATCACATTCCTCATGACTGAAGGCAATACCAAAACGATGCTTCTTCCAAGTGTTCCATCGTCAGTCAAATATCCCAAATTCTTGAGCATCAGGTTTACATTTTTTGTCTTAGGCTCGATCTCCGCCAGCCCCGTCACTACTTTTAGCTTCCCATTCCTAAACTTGTCAGTGAGTGACGCGCAAAAGACTTTTTGTCTCATCTTTTTTGGCAAAGAAAGGGAATAGTCTTTTGGTTTTGGACCATGAGCCACTCCTCCACCGACAAAAATCGGGGCTTTGATATCCCCGTGTCTGGCACGCCCTGTGCCCTTCTGGCGGTAAATTTTTTTGGTGGAACCGATGACAAAAGTCCGGGTTTTTGTATCGTGGGTCCCTGCACGCTGGTTTGCGGTATATACACGGATAGCCTGAGTTACAAGCGGCATTGATATCTTTGCCGCAAAAAACTCACCCGGCAGATCTGCTTTCCCAGCCACTTTTCCGCTCAGGTTGTATATGTCAATTTTCAAATCTTTCTTTATCTCTGTTTGTTCTTTATCTTTTTTTACCCTTGGCATATTTGGACTTTTAATTTTGTAATGATCATTGCAAATCCAGCCTGCTGCCCTTGTTCTGATCTTCCCCTAATTAATTTGTTAACTTTCTAATCACAAGCAGTAAATTTCTACAACCTGCTGCTCCGGTTTATTTTTTTATCAATTTGCCAGCTTCTTTATTATCAAAAGCGAATTTCTACCACCTGGTACCACACCCAAAACCGTCAATATTTTTTTTTCATCATCAATTTTGACTACTTTCAAATTTTTGACTGTCACTGTATCGCTGCCCATATGTCCTGCCATTCTTTTGCCGCGATAGACTCTTCCAGGAGTGGTGGTCTGGCCTATGGAACCGGGAGCCCTTTCGCGATCTGACTGTCCGTGAGTCCTGGGACCGCCGCGGAAATGATGTCTTTTGACTGCCCCCTGAAAACCTTTTCCTTTGGATACACCGGTCACCTGGATAACATCACCTTCCTTAAATATGTCGGAAGTCTTTATTTCTGAGCCGGGTTTGAGTTTTTCATCGGCAAAATCGTCCTTGCTCTCCACGCTGATTTCCCGCAAAAAACGGGGTGGATTCTTGTCCAACCCCGCCTTTTTCAAATTTCCCAATTCGGATTTAGTGAGAGTAACGGCTCTTTTGCTGCCAATACCAAGCTGGACAGCATTGTAACCGTCTTTATCTTCGGTTTTTACGTTTACCACCTTACATGAAGCAGTTGATACGCGTGTCACCGGGATTCTTTTCCCGTCCGGTGTAAAAGTCTGTGACTGATCTTTTTTTATGCCTAAAATTGCTTGTATCATAATTTATTATCATTCAAACAAAAAATAGCCCCGGATAAGGGGCTATAAATATCCCGCAACATCCGATTATTTTGTTTTATAACGGTGTTTTTTCACCATCATGATCTTTTACAATTATACAGATTTAAGTCTGATATATCAAATCAAATCAACCCGTCTGACATTTTGGAACTTTCACATCTTTACTTCTATGTCCGCGCCCGCTCTTGAATTACAAAACATTCTCCCTATCCAAAGTCCAACTCTACTTTCACATCTTTACTTCTATGTCCACGCCCGCTGGCAGTTCCAGATGCATTAAAGAGTCAATAGTCTTGTCCGTAGGTTCGATGATATCGATAAGGCGTTTATGTATCTTTATCATAAACGCATTCCGGCTATCTTTATCGGTAAACGGAGATGTAGGGACGGAAAAATGCTGTTTCTCAGTCGGCAGAGGTATTGGTCCCACTACCCGGGCACCGGTCCTTACGGCCGTATCCAGTATCTTTTGGCATGAATCGTCAATGATTCTGCCATCATAAGCTTTTAAACGTACGCGAATTCGTCCCTTCGGCATTTTCTTATTGTTAAAACTTCTTTACTTTAGTATTTTTGTTACTACTCCCGCACCTACTGTATGTCCGCCTTCTCTCACCGCAAATCTCTGGCCTTCCTCAAGAGCAACAGGCACAATGAGTTTTGCCGTCATCTTGATACTGTCTCCTGGCATCACCATCTCTACACCCTTGGGAAGGGTAATCTCTCCGGTAATATCAGTAGTTTTTACATAAAACTGCGGTCTGTATCCGGTGAAGAAAGGCGTATGCCTTCCTCCCTCTTCTTTAGTCAGGACATAAATCTCAGCCTCAAATTCTGTATGAGGGGTGATACTGCCAGGCTTGGCTACTACCTGTCCGCGCTCCACCTGGTTTTTCTCGACACCACGAAGCAGAAGGCCGACATTGTCTCCAGCCATTGCTTCATCCAGGGTTTTCCTGAACATTTCGACTCCTGTGATAACTGTCTTTTGCGTAGCCTTTATACCGACTATCTCTATTTCTTCGTTGACTTTTATCTTTCCTCTTTCCACGCGTCCGGTAACAACTGTCCCTCGTCCCTTGATTGAGAAAACATCTTCAATAGGCATAAGGAACGGTTTTTCCGTATCACGCACCGGTGTTGGGATTTCACTATCAACTGCATCCAACAGCTCTTCAATTGCCTTGACAGCTTCCGGATCTCCCTGCAGAGCCTTGAGTGCGCTGCCTCTTATAATTTTGACCTTGTCTCCCGGGAATTTGTATTTGGTCAAAAGCTCTCGGACTTCCATCTCTACCAGATCCAAAAGTTCCTTATCAGATACCATGTCGATCTTATTGAGAAAGACAACAATTGCCGGCACGTTTACCTGTTGTGCTAAAAGTATGTGCTCTCTTGTCTGGGGCATCGGACCATCAGGAGCAGAGACCACCAAAATGGCGCCGTCCATTTGGGCTGCGCCGGTGATCATGTTTTTTATGTAATCTGCATGTCCGGGGGCATCGATATGTGCATAGTGGCGTTTGGCTGTTTCATATTCGGAGTGGTGAATATTTATTGTGACACCTCTGGCTTTTTCTTCAGGAGCATTATCTATTTCTTCGTATTTCAAAGCTTTGGCCATACCTTTTTGGGCCAACACATGTGTAATTGCCGAAGTGAGTGTAGTCTTACCGTGATCAACGTGACCGATAGTCCCGATATTAAGATGGGGTTTACTTCTCTGAAAAACTCCTGTAGCCATAAATGCTTCCTCCTTAGATGTTTATAACAAAATAAAAATATTCCCAAATTATTTGGGGTAGCGAAATTATACACTAAGCTTTTTTATCGTGCAAGGGTCTTTTTAGTAATCGTTCACGATTAGGCAAAAGGTAAGGGTGACGCAAGCCAGGTATCTTTCTGGTGTGGCGTTTAGTACTTGAATCGTCATGTGTTAATCGGAATAATGCTATGACTTAATATCATATTAAGAGCTCCATCTCTTCAAACCAGACACAACAGAAGGGTGGCGCGCGGCAGGACCCTGGCATGGTTGGTAAAATCTTTGGAAACTTCTGAACGATTACTCTTTTAGGAAGGAGAAGGAATCGCTATATTATATATACCTATATATTCATTCCCAAAGGGTTTATTGTACCTTTTTAATAGGCGCGTATATTTTTCCAACCCCGCCGTTTGCACGCCCCTTGAGACAAAATAAAGCCTGATATCCTTTTGCCTGGCAAAATAACCCAAAAGATTTATGGGGAAAACCTTTATATTATCCCGCCGCAGGAAGACATACATCGCATCCTCTGGATTACCGCTGTCATCCCGGACAAAAACCACACTGAGTTTTTCTCCCGCATCTTTTGTTATCCAGTCAGCCGCCTCTTTGATCCCATAACCTGAGGTCCATCCGTCAAAATACTGGTAAAGATCTTCACGGCCTTTAGGAAATTTTTCCATCAACCGGTAAAACTGCCCAGGATAAACAATAAGGAGAAGGCTTATTGACATGGACGAAAGGAGAGTCGCAAATAAAAATACATACTTCCAACTTTTTTGTTTTATAAAAGAGAAACCCTCATAGGAGAAAAGAAGAAAAAGAGGCAGGACATAAACGATATATCTGGCAGAAAATATCTTGACCAAAAATATTTCTGCAAGAATAGGCACCGCCAGAAATACAAAAAGAGGCCGGTAGCCTTTCTTATTTTTCAGGCAAAAAAGACCCAAAAGAAATGCCAGAAAGACTAAAGGCGTCGCGTAATCGGCAAACCAGGCGGTATAAAGCGGTGCTTTGTCGGTAAAAAGTTTTGGCGCCTGGCGCAATACTTCAGGTAATGAATAAATCCTGCCGGATTCTGAAAATGCCATTCTCTGGTAATCGGGATGGAAAATTATGGGAGCAACCATAAGAAGAAAAATCATCGCTCCTGCCAGAATTGCCGCAATAAGTCTCCCGGAAGAAAAATCTTTCTTCCTGAATCTCAAAACCAGGAGGATAAGAAATGGCGGTAGTATGATAAGTATTGTTGACTTAAACCACCATCCCAGGGCAATTGCCGCACCCAGTGCCAACCCCTTTATAATCTGCGGTTTTTCAAATAAAGAGAGAGATATGAAAACAGACAACGTATAACATGCCGCAATCAATCCATCTGGGATGGCCATCCGGTCAAAAAAAAGAAGATAGGGGCTGAACGTCAGCAAAAGAACCAAAAAGATATCCTGTCTTCCCCCGCTGACTTTTTTATAAACAGCAAGGATGGCCAAAAATGTAACAAGCGATACGGCTACGCTAAAAAGACGGACAGATAAGAGAGGATCAATTGGTAGAAACTGCAGCAGTCCATATACTAAAGGGACTCCTGTCTGTTTGCCATCGACCGCCACCATAAGAGGATACCCTTTGCCTAAACCCTGATAAAATTCACGGCCCCAATGGAGATAGATTCCCTCATCGTTAAATATAGGCATGCTCGTCAGCTGGAATAGATTTACCACAAGGAAAAAAATTGCTCCCCAAAGATATATATGCCGGTTAAATGCCGCCAATAATTTCTTCATGCTGGTTTTATTCATATCATAAGAAAATCCGAAAATTAAGTACAGAAAATAATTTTTAAAAAATTTCCAGAATAATCCCAAATCTTTATACTCGTTCAGAAATCGACAAAAGGTAAGGGTGACACGCATGGAAGGGATCCCGACAGCACGCAGTCGACAATCGGAGACGAGCACTGGCGGGAGGGATAATGCGGGGCAGGACCCTGGCATGGCTGGTAAAATTTTGTTAAACACCAAAACAGCCACAAATTTTCTAGTTGACAATACATATTAGCTAATGCTAATATATTATTGTGAAATATTCGGTAATTTCGGCAATCTGCAATCCGGTAAGACTCAAACTTATCAGATGCCTTTCCGGCCGCAGTAAAAATGTCCAGGAATTGATACGAAACTGCGGCATGTCACAATCTGCAATCTCCCAACATTTGTTGAAACTGAAAAAATCCGGATTGGTGAAAGACGAAAAAGAAGGTAAATATGTTTACTATTCTCTTACCAATAGAAAAGCGGCAAAGCTTGCGGAAATGATACAGAACTTTGTTGTTAGCAAAAACAAAATAATAAGACGGGGCAATTAATTTATAAAGTTATAAAAGCATTTAGGAGGTAAATTTATGAACATAGCATATTTCAGAAAAAGCAAATATTCCCTGGACAAAACCATAGACAACATTATACAAAAAGCCAAAGAGGACGGCTGGAAAATTCTAGGTGAAGCCGACCTGCCGGACAAAATTGGTAAGATGATCCTTATTTGTAGACCCGAGTGGATAAAGATGATTATCGCGGAAAACCATAATCTTTTAGGGTTTTTACCTTGTGCCATATCTGTCTTCCAAAAGGATAAAAATGTCCTTGCAGGTACGGGACAACCTGCCGTGATAAAAGCTTTGGCGCAAAACGACAAGATCTCCCAGCTGGCATCCCAAGCCGAGGTGAAAATTAAAGATCTTATAAACGAGTCTGCGGGGGTAGAAGAATCAAAACCGCAAAAAGTGCGCCTCTACTCCACTATGACCTGCCCTTACTGCAAGATGGAACAGGCCTGGCTTGAAAGAAATAAAGTGAACCATGAAGTAATCCATGTTGACCTCAACCAGCAGGCGGCTGAAGAGATGGTCAAAAAAACCGGACAAATGGGTGTGCCGGTAACCGAGATACAATACGAGGATATGGAACCGGAGTATATAATCGGTTTTGACAAACCAAAGCTTGCACAAATTCTGGATGTCAGGGAATAAAACCGAAGGTTTCTTTCTAAGCAGTTTTTCAGGCAAAAGGGGTATTTTTTTGGTATATGTCAGAGTATTTCCGGCAAAGCCGGTATAAGATGTACGATATACTTAGCCTTACCCACAATCCCTTCTTTATTTTCTATCCATCGCAGTTTATATTTCTTCTTGTCATTACAAAAAGCCGGAAATTTTTGTATGATAGGAAAATAACCGAAAACTAAACATACGGATATCACTGATAAAAAATCTTCAATTATTGCAGTAATGTTTGCAAAAATTTCTAAATTCTCCGCCTTCATTATTGCTCTGGCCATTTTTGCTATACCCGTCTATCTGAAACTCACCGAAAAGAGCTCTGCTAAAGAAAATTCTGCGGTCGTCATACTTCCTACTCCTACCCAAGAAGTTTCACTGTCCCCGCCTCTACTCTCTACTCCGCTTTTAACCCCCAGCCTGAAAGATGTAATGGAAAACTCCCTGAGAGATGCCCCCGACACATACGGTATAGTCATACAGAACTTAAAGACGGGGGAAAATTATTTTTACAATGAGCATGCTTCCTTTGACGCAGCCAGCCTTTATAAACTTTGGGTAATGGCCGAAACTTACGACCAGATACAAAAAGGCCTCCTTAGTGAAAACGATACTCTCAGCCAGGATGTACAGGTACTAAACAATGAGTTTGATATCGATCCAAATAATGCTGAAATGACCGAGGGCACTGTCACCATGTCGGTAGGAGACGCTTTGGATAAAATGATTACAATATCGGACAACTACGCCGCTCTTCTTTTATCTGAAAAACTGACTCTCTTATCAGTCTCTCTTTATCTGACGAAAAATAACTTTATGGAATCAAAACTGGGCGAACCTCCAGTCACCACCCCTTATGATATTGCCATGTTTTTTGAGAAATTGTATGGCGGAGAATTGGCTGACAGTGATAGTACTCAAAAAATGATCGACTTACTGAAAAAACAGGCTCTCAACGGAAAAATCCCCAAATACCTACCTCCCGATGTGGCAATTGCACACAAGACGGGAGAAATTGATACGTACACCCATGATGCAGGCATAGTCTATAGCCCGAAAGGTGAGTACGTTATAGTTATCATGACAGACACCAATTCTCCGGACGAGACTCAAGAGCGCATCGCCAGATTGTCCAGATCAGTATACGACTATTTCTCAAAAACCTGACATTTCCTCAGCTTTTTATCAGGTAAATTAGATATTTTATTGAGGTGTATAATAAATTACAAACAGATAGTAAAATAGTCTCCGTTTATTTTTTTGAAAATTTATTATAATATATAGCAGTTATCAAAACCGCTACCCGCCTTCAAATCAAGTTTTGATATAAGTTTCAGGTATCTGCAAAGATGAAATTCATGTCAACCAAAACCAAAGTCTTTATCTATTTCTTCCTTCTTTATTTTATCGTCGTACCCAAGCCGGCTTATGCTTATCTTGATCCCGGAACAGGCAGCTACATATTCCAGCTGGTTATTGCCACTGTGCTTGGCGGATCTCTCTTTTTCAAATCAGGAGTCAGAAAGTTCAAGGATATCTTCAAAAGAAAATCTTCCGGAAAAATTATGACAGAGAACGAAGATGGCCAATAAAAATTGGATTCCAATTACCTCTTCATTTAAAGATCCAAGCGGTTTCGTCTATACCAGGGACGGAAAAATTTTCCGGCAGGTAAATCTTTTCTATAAAGAAAATTATGACCTTCTTATGCAATCAGGCCTTTACCAAAGACTTGTTGAAAAGAAGTTTCTTATCCCTCATACGGAAACAGACATTCAGTCAAAAAATCCCTCAGCATACAAAACTATCGCCCCAGAAGTTATCCCTTTTATCTCCTACCCTTATGAATGGTGTTTCAGTGAGCTCAAAGATGCGGCCCTCCTCACACTTGCAGTACAAAAAACAGCCTTAACTTTTGGCATGTGCCTTAAGGATGCTACCAGTTTTAATATCCAGTTTCTCCCGGACGGCAAACCCATCTTTATAGACACTCTATCCTTTGAAAAATATGTTGAAGGTCAACCATGGCTAGCTTACAGACAATTCTGTGAACAATTTCTGTCTCCTCTTGCGGTTGTAGCTTACAAAGATTTCCGTTTGGCTAAGCTTCTTCAGGATTATTTGGGAAATATTCCTTTGGATCTTGCTGCCAAACTGCTTCCTCTTTCAGCCAAGATAAACCTATCCCTTTTTATGCATATTAGCCTTCACGCCAGAAGCCAGAAAAAATACTCAAGTACTCCCTTATCCGAAAAAGGCGGAAGATCTCTTGGTAAACAGTCACTTTTGGGAATACTGGATAGTCTTGAGAGTACGATAAAAAACATGAAATGGCAGGATATTAAGTCCACCTGGTCCCATTATTATGAAGGTGATACCAAAGGCAGTTATCATAAGGATGCATTTGATAAGAAGAAAAAGATTGTCGCAAAATATCTGAAGACTATCCATCCCAAAACATTGTGGGACATCGGCGCCAATGCCGGAATGTTCAGTAGGATAGCTTCCAAAATGGATATATATACCATATCCATGGATTATGACTATCCTGCTGTGGAGAAAAACTACATTCTCTTGAAAAAAAATAATGAGAAAAATATACTGCCGCTTTGGATAGATATCACCAACCCGACGCCTCCCCTGGGATGGGCCAATCTTGAAAGAGAACCACTCATATCTGGCCGTCCACACCCTGACATGGTGATGGCTCTGGCGCTAGTACATCATCTGGTTATGACACACAACATTCCACTTTCCCGGCTGGCATCTTTTTTTTCCCGGATCTGCCAATCGCTGATTATTGAATTTGTACCCAAAGGAGACAATCGTGTGAAACTTCTTCTGCAAAACAGGGAAGACGTATTTTCAGACTACGACCAGGAACATTTTGAGAAAGAATTTGGACACTACTTTGCCACCCGAGAAAAAACAGTTATATCACAATCCCAACGCATTATTTACCTTATGTTGAAAAAGGATTGAAGATGAGATATCTGAAATCCTTATTGTCTTTTCTGCCTTTATCCGCACTTCTTTTTTCACTCTCTTTTATACTGGTCTCTTTTTTCCACAATATCGGTGAACTTTCGCAATTTGAGATAACCGTTCCGTCAATTGCGGCCATCATCTTTGCTTTTACGGTTTATCTATTATCCCTACCGCTCACGAAAAACAGGGAAAAAGGGAAAGTTTTCTCTTCACTTTTTATCATCATATTCTTTTCCTATATAGGCATCTTTTCCTTACTTGGAAATATCCCCATAAAATCAGATTTGTTTGTAGACAACAAATCGCATTTTGCCCTGGCAATATGTTTTATCTTATTCCTCCTGACATTCCTTTTTGTCAGGAGACTCAAAACGCGCGTTGTACTTTTGAACCGTTTTCTTCTGCTAATTGCCGCAATAATCACCCTTCTCAATATTTTCCAGATCGGACATTATGAAATTTCACAGCGCTTGGAAACCGGTCCACAAAGCCCACTCGTCCTGCCGGACATTAGTGAGTCGGGATTGAACCGCAATAAACTGCCGGATATCTATTTTATATTGCCCGAAGATTATTCTGCGCCTTCAGTATTGAAACAATATTTCAATTATGACAGTACAAGCTTTCTCAATTTTTTGAAAGACAAGGGATTTTATATCGCTAGTGAAAGCGCATCCAATTACCCCAAATCGTTCCTTTCCATCACTTCAATGTTGAATATGGAGTATCTTGACTATCTCTCAAAATATAAAAATTCTGGTGACCAGACCATAGTCAGCCCTCTTATAGAAAATAACAATTTCCTGCGACTGGTCAGGGAATTGGGATATGGTTATTACCAGATGGGTTCATGGTGGGGACCGACCCACTTTAATCCCCTGGCTGACGACAATTTTATTATTGAGAAAGAAAATATCGGCAGTATCGATGATTTCAGCTATATCATACTTGAATCTTCTATACTACGGCCTCTAATCACAAGATACCTTCCCAGAAATGTCATCACCGAATCAATCGAGGATAAAAGAAAAAGGATACTTTACCAGTTTAGGGAATTGCCGGAAGTAACCAAATTGCCTAGCCCTAAGTTTGTCTTTACCCACATTATCGCCCCTCACGGACCTTACGTCTTTGACCAGAATTGTCAAAATATCGGACCCAGGAAAACCCTCAAGAAGACAGAGGTAGAAAACTATACCAACCAGGTAAGCTGTATCAACCTGAAGATTGAAGACGTCATAAATACAATTTTGAAAGAAAGTTTACGGCCGCCTGTCATACTCCTCCAGACTGATGAAGGAGCTCCATTTTTGGGAGAAAAGGTAAATCCAGCCGACAGTTGGAGCAAAGCTACAACAGATCTACTTAAAGAAAAATTCCCTATTTTTGCCGCTTATTACCTGCCCGGAGTTTCCCATAAAGACCTCTATCCCGCTATCTCTCCTGTCAATTCGCTGCGCCTTATAAGCAACCTCTATTTCAAAACTGACTTTCCTATTTTACCGGATAAGAATTACATTTTCCCCGACATGAAACACCTCTACCAGTTCAAAGATGTGACCGCCCAGTTAAATTCCAATTGATAACAACAATAATCCTAAACGATTCTAAACATGCGAAGCGGATGGAAATTTTCGGAAATCGCATACCAAACTCTTATTCCAACTGAATAAAAGCAGATTTCAATTAGTCTCAAACTGTTGAGATAGTAGTAAAAAAACATTAGAATAGATCTTACGGACGGATATTGATTTTTATATCCGATCCACCTCTTTCACAATAAAATAGGTTTACCGGACTCAAATTTCTTTTTATGACCTATCGTATAAAAAAGTTTTTATTCATCATCTCAATCCCTGCTTTAATAATACTGGTTTATATATCCCTCAGGTCAGGAAAAGATATTTTTGCCCAAACTCCGGCTTCTCAACCAGCCAGCAACCAATCACTCCAGGATCTGGAAAACCAGATTCATGATCTGGAAAATAAAATCAGTGACCTTCAGGGACAGGAAAGGACACTCTCCGACCAGATCTCCTATTATGACACCCAGATGAAAGTAACCACACTCAGAATAGCCGAAACCAAAGGCCAAATTGACGATCTGGAAAATAATATTGAAATCACCTCAACTAAAATCGCCACGCTTGAAGGCTCACTCAACCAGGTGGGAAACGTTCTTTTGGAGAGGATTCTTGCCACTTATAAAGTCGGCTCTGTACAACCCTTACAGCTTCTTATGTCTTCCAAAAGCTTATCGGATTTCGTGATGAAAGAATCATATCTGCGCATAGTTCAGGACCATGATAAGGAACTGATGATCCAAGTCCAGATGACCAAAGTGAACTTTACTGAACAAAAGCAAATTCTTGAGGATAAACAGGCCAAACTCAAGGCTTTACAGACTCAACTTGAAGCCTATACCAAACAGTTAGCCGATGAGGAAACAAGCAAAAAGAGACTTCTAGCCGAGACACAGGGAAGCGAAGAAAACTACCAGAGACTGCTATCTGCTGCCAAGGCCCAGCTGGCGGGATTTTCCAACTTCGTGGCAAATCAGGGGGGAGCATCAATTTTATCAGGTCAGACATCCTGTGACAGTTGGGGTTGTTATTATAACCAGCGGGATTCCCAATGGGGAAATACCGCTCTAAACCACACCCAATACACAATTGCCAGCGACGGTTGCCTTATCACCTCCATGGCGATGGTAATCACACATTATGGACATAAAGTGACTCCTCTTGATATCAATAACAATCCGTCCAATTTCGCTTCCTATTATCCGGCTTACCTTCTCTACACGATATCCGTAAACGGCGTGACGGCGTCAAGAATCGGCGCGCAGATTGACTCGATTCTTTCCTCCAGTCATCCGGTGATTGTCGGATTATACGCGTACGGCGGGACGCATTTTGTCGTTTTGACAAGTGGCTCAAACGGGAATTATAAAATGAACGATCCGTTTATAGAAAATGGTCACAATATTTCCTTCTCTGATCACTATTCCGTAGGTTCAATCTTTGAGATAGATCGCGTGGTCGTCAGCTGAAAATCAGGCTGATATTTTTGAATGGAAAAAAATATATTTCTGAAAAACAAAAGTCAGGGACAATATAAAAAGATTGATTAGGACTATCACTCCGCCTGCAGAAAGATTAAGATAAAACGAGCTGATAATTCCGCAAATGACGGAAAATATAGATATCACCTCTGCATAAAAAATTGTATTTATGAAACTGCTGCGCAACTGAAGCGCCGCAACAACTGGAATAACTATAAGAGCAGAAATCAGAAGTATACCCACTATCGGTATGGCTACAGCGACAGTAAAAGCAGTCAGTATGATAAGAAGAGTGTTTATGAAACGTGTCGGGATACCGCCGACCCTGGCGGCTTCCTCATCAAAAGTGATATAGACCAGCTCTTTATAAAAGGCAATAACAGTCAGAAGTATGAGTATGCCGATAGTCAAAATGATATATACATCAGCTGTCTTTACAGTCACTATGCTTCCGAAAAGGTAATTGAAAAGGTCCACGCTGAAACCGTTGGCAACACTGATTAAGACTACTGCTAGAGCCAAACTGCCTGAAAGAAATATGGAAAGGGCCGATTCACCATAAATCCTTTTGGAAAGCCTCAATCTTTCAATTACCACAGACACACCGACTGCAGAAGCAATCACTGTAATCAAAGGGTTTATCTTCAAAAGAAGCCCAACTGCCACCCCTGCCAAAGAGACATGAGATAAGGTATCTGCAATAAGTGAATACCGGCGCAGCACCAGAAATATACCTATTAGCGGAGCAATGGCTCCTATAATAAGACCGACTTCAATCCCTCTGACAATAAACCCGTAACTAAATATGTTTAGCATATCCTTTCTCTCCATAAAGGGTAGTAAAATATTGGCTTTTCATAAACTTGTCTGGAAGCCCCCAATAGATAAGCGAACGGTTGATATAGGCAATTTCCGTAGCCTCATGTGCGATAACATCAAGTTCGTGAGAGACAAGAATAAGAGTCAAGTTGTTTTCCCTATTAAGCCTCTGCAATAGGGAATAAAATTGTTTCTGGGTTGCCACATCCACCCCGACAGTCGGTTCATCCAATATTATCACTTCTGGTTCTCCTGCAAGCGCCCTGGCAATAAACACTCTCTGCTGCTGTCCTCCGGAAAGATCTCCTACTAAACGATCCCTGAAGCGCCACATCTCAACATCATCCAAAGCCTGACGCACTATTTCTTTATCTTTTTTGCCAGGAAAATGAAAAAGTCCAAGTTTGGGATAACGCCCCATCTGTACCACTTCCGCAACCGTCATGGGAAGACTCGGATCTATATGAGTCGCCTGTTGTGAGATATAACCTATTTTTGACCAGTTATGAAATTGCTTTATATCTTTACCATAAAGATAGATGCGACCTTTTGTTGGAGTTAAAAGTCCCAGCATTAGTTTCAAAAGAGTGGATTTTCCCCCGCCGTTGACACCAATTATTCCAAGATAATCACCTTTGTGCACCTCAAGGCTGACATCCTTTACCACCAGCTCGTTTCCGTATGAAAAACTGATATTTTTCATCTCTATAATATTTTTTGTGTGGTCTACTTGAAACATAATCATTTAGTCTTTTAACTGCACTCCAGCGCTTTCATCAGATTATTCAGGTTATTTCTCATTAGTGAAAAATAGTCCTGACCTTTTGCCATCTCATCTTTTGTTATTCCTTCAATCGGATCCAGGACTAGTGTTTTTGCTCCGGTTTCAGCAGCAATTGTCTGTGAAAGTTTGGAGCTCACCAGCTTTTCAAAAAATATAATCTTTATATTTTCTTTCCTTACCAGATCTGCTATTTCAGCCATTTTCTGGGAAGAGGGTTCCTCATCAGGAGTCACTCCGCTTATAGCAACCTGGTTTATGCCGTATTGCGCGGCAACGTATCCGAAAGCCGCATGAGCGGTGACAAAATCCTTCTTATTGCAATTTTTTAATCCATCTCTATATTCTTTATCCAGACTATCCAACCTGCTATAAAACAATTCCGCATTCTTCTCAAAATAAGCTGCATCTTTTGGATCAGCTTCCTTAAAACCAGCCAAAATTTTTCCGGCTTCTTTTTTTGCCAAAAGCGGGTCAAGCCAAATATGGGGATCCTGGATTTTTTGCCCGTTTTCCACCATCTCATTATTTGTTAACCCTGCCCCGGCTATAACAATTTTGACTTTGCTTCCTGAAAGCTGATCCTGCAATTTTTGCGACCACGGCTCAAGATTTCCACCGTTTATGATAAGCAAATTACTATCATGGATTTTTACTATTGTCTGGGTTGTAGGTCCAAAATCATGAGGTTCTGCAGTTGGCGACGTAATGTTGAAAACATGTGCTTTATCTCCTCCTATCTGTGATGCGAAAAAATATATGGGATAAAACGATGCTGCAACGTTCAACTTGCCGTCTTTTGACGACTGTATAATTGAACTTTGTCTTAACGTTATCTTACTTATTAGAATAACTAATAAAACTAACAAAATGATGAAAATGATAAATAACGTAATCTTTTTCATATTATTTTTGACATTTTGAGCATAATCCGAAAAATTCCAGGCTGTGGCGTCTTATGAAAAATCCTTTAGTCTTTTGTAGTTTTTTTTCCAGAGGTTTGAGAACGCAGTTTGAAACTATTTCCACCCTTTTGCACTTTTCGCAGACAAAATGGTGATGTTCCGGCCTTGGCCCGTAATCATAACGCAGCTTCCCGTCATCAAAAAGCACCGGTTTTGCCAGTCCCTTGTCAGTCAATATGTTTATTATCCTAAAAACCGTCACTCGGTCAGCCTTTATACCGTGACCTGAAAGATAACTAGTGAGGTTCCCGGCATCCAAAGGGCTATTGGCACTTTCCAAAGCCGCAAGCACTCCCAATCGTGCCGGAGTCACCTTCAAATTTACCTGACGCAATTCAGTTTTACAATCGTGTTTTCTTATCATATATGCAATTTATTGGCATTATTATATGCAACTCAATTGCATTTGTCAACTTCCTCTCACTCATGGAATTTTCATATTCAAGATGTAAATGAGATTAGTAGATGATTATTCTTGTTATACCCGTCATCATTCTTGCCATTTTTATATTGGGCGTTTTTGTATTTGTCACTGCTCTTCTTATGGAAAGCAGGGGAAAAAAACTTACTGGAAAATAACCAATACCAATTACCCCGCTACTTAAGCTTTTCTTCAGCTTAAATTCTTATACCCCCTCTATGAACTGCGTGCTTTTCATAAATGGCGCAGTTTTTTAGTATAATTAACCTTTAGAGACCTATGCATATTCCAGACGGATACCTTAGCCCAACTACATCATTTACTCTTTATACCGTTTGTACACCTTTTCTCATGAAAGCCTCACGGGAGGCCAAAAAGAAACTTGACTCAAAAACTATACCTCTTATATCCCTTTTTTCCGCCCTCTCTTTCCTTATCATGATGTTCAACGTTCCACTTCCTGGAGGTACTACCGGCCATGCTGTAGGCACAGTCATATCCTCAATTATTTTAGGCCCATGGATTGGCATGCTGACGACAACAGTCGCCCTTGTCATACAGGCTTTATTTTTTGGCGACGGCGGCATCCTGACACTTGGAGCCAATATCTTTAATATGGCAATTGTTATGGCTCTGTCAGGCTATGCGCTTTTCCGTTTTTTGGAAAGGTGGAAAAAAGATACCGGTTGGAAAATCCTATCTGCCGCAATATCAGGTTATATTGCCATAAATCTAGCAGCCCTTTTGACTGCTATTGAGCTGGGCATCCAACCGATACTTTTCCATTCTACTTCCGGCCAACCGCTTTACTTTCCCTATGGACTTGCCGTTTCCATTCCGGCAATGATGCTGGGACATCTGACCCTTGCCGGCCTTGCCGAAGCTTTCATCACCGGCCTCACTCTTTCCTGGATATACAAAACAAATCCATCCTTAATAACTTCCGACAAAAAAGTGGCTCAACCTAGCAAATTTCTTCCTTTAGCAACAGGTAGCATTTTTCTTCTCATCCTTCTTACACCTCTTGGACTTCTGGCTCCCGGAACAGCCTGGGGTGAATGGAGCCGGCAACAGCTCTCAGGATTAGGCTTGGGATATATACCGGCGGGTTTTGACCGATGGACAGGCCTTTGGAGTGCTCCATTCTCAGGTTATCGCTTTTCACTTCTGAGTAATCCTTTCCTGGGATATATTTTCTCAGGCCTATTTGGCGTAGTTTTAGTGGTGGCAGTTATATTCTTACTCCTTAAAACAGTATTCAAATTGAAAAAAAGACACTCAGAAGAAACCGAGTAAAATTGTTTTTTAAAAAAGCGGAGCAAGTAGAAATTTTTGAAGATCGCATACGAAATGTTTACTCCAACTTTTCTAAGAAGTGAAGCGCTCCCCGAGCTTACGCTCGGGGCATCAGCCCGATCGGTCATTCGGAGCGCGAAACCCCGCACCGAATGCCCGCTAGAAAAC
>CAZFNL010000087.1:0-1997 GCA_964520615.1 uncultured Gammaproteobacteria bacterium | reverse complement strand
TATACTATAGGTTCGGCTATCAGTCAAGGGCAAATAGCGTAATCTCGCTGACTATTATATACTTAGTAAATAGTCGAGAGTTTTTTGTTTTCTCAGGATTGAAGCGTAATAATAGGAATTTTGCTCTGCGATCTTGCGTTCCTTCTCGTCTTTAATCGAGTTTAGAAGTTTGTCTATATCAACCTTTTCTACCTTGATTCCTTCCTTATCCGCTATCTCCATAAGTACAAACTCCAGCTTATATGTCTCTTCAATTTCCTGTTTATATCGCTTCGTAACTTCCTCAATCGTAGTATTTTTTGATCGCATGTAGGCATCAACGGTTAGACCGATTTTACGAATATCGTCCATAAGTTGACTTAAACGCTTGTTTAATTCCTCTTCCAGTACCATATCTGCAATTTCAAATTTTACTGCTTTCAGCAACGCGGTTAAAACCTCGTTGAGCATCTTCTGTTTTTCCGCGTTTTCATCCTTTTTCTGCTCCTTGTCCTTGCCGGGCACCCATATATCGGATTTCTTATGATCTGCTTTTGCTTTTTTGATAGCTTCTTTATAACCTTCCAGATTGACCGTGGGTTTTGATGCGATAACCAGCTTTATCTCCCAGTCTTCGTTTTCTTTTACCTTGGTGAGTTCGATTTTGGGATTCATGATCGGATGTAAGGATTCTTTTTTGACTATTTCCTCATATGCTTTAGGAAGCACCGATTGAAGAACCTCCTGGTAAACGGTTTCAGAAGATATGTGTTTTTCTGCCATTTCCTTCGGCACTTTTCCTTTTCTAAAGCCTTCTATTGTGAGTTCATCCTGGAGTTTTTTGAATGCAAATTCTTTTTCCTTTAGGATATCTTCTTTTGGGACGGAGATGGTTATTTCAGAGGAGCGTTTCGGTAATGTAGATATTTTATACGTATACATAGATTACAATTGTACTGTTTTCTGATCCAAAAGCAACTGTAAATTCTGCTCTTCAACCACAAATTGATTCATGAAATACTGTACGCGGAGAGCCCAGGTAGGGCTTTCAGAATAGAGAAAACCTATCTGATATACGGATTTCGCGCCTTTGCCGATATAGTTCTGACGAAGACCTTGAGCAACGATATTGATACCGGCTTCCCATGAAGCAAATTTCATGTATCCGCCATCCCATCCGAATCCGTTGTAGGAATCGGGATATATAAATTTTCCGAACGTGGATTCCAATCCGGTGATTGATGGAAGCAGGTAACAGTTTAAGTCATACTGGACACACGAATCCATAAAAGCATTAACCGATCTCGCAAGGGGGGAATCGTATTTTTCCAGCACTCGCTTGATCGCCATCTTTTTGATAAAAAGATCCTTTTGTTTTAAGGCAGCGTCAGTTGTATTATAGGCCATAGTTGCGGAACGGCCGGCAATCTCTTCTGCCTGAACGGCCTTTGGAAGCGAGAACAGTATGATTGTTACTATAAATGTAAACAATATTCTTCTCATAAAAAAAATCCTAAAGCTTTGCAAACAAATGTTGAAAAACCTTAGGATCTGGTATGTAGTATAGCATAGAATTGCAACGGTGTCAAATATTGATGTTATTACCGAACAACAACACTATCCGAAAAGAGGTATCTGTTATAAAAATGGCGAACGTTTGGTAAAATAGTATAGGAGACGGAAGGTTAGCTCAGTTGGTTTACACTGTAAATGTTTTTTCATTTACAGTGCTAGAGAAATTATGACCAAAGGACTCGTAGCTCAGCGGTTTAGAGCGCTTCATTGACATTGAAGAGGTCAGAGGTTCAAATCCTCTCGGGTCCACCGAGGCAAGATTGACTGAGGCGAACATGTTTGATTCGATACCAAATATATATTTATTCCATGAACAAAACGTCAAACTTTTTTTCAGAAAATATGTTCAAAGAGGTGAGTTCTATTTGTTCGTCGGTTGTTTGACCAGAATTGTCAGTAGTTTGGTTCAGGTGCTTTATGCCTTGAATTAAGAATATTTCATT
>CAZFNL010000086.1:0-9088 GCA_964520615.1 uncultured Gammaproteobacteria bacterium | reverse complement strand
TTCTCTTTTGTCTTCATCCGATTCACCAATGACCTTTTCTGGAATCATGCTATCAAGAAATGGTTGTAGCGCTGTTGACTCAAGGATGGCATAGGGAAAGACGCTTATGCCAAGATGGTTTTCCTTTTGTATATTGTAGTTGTCGCTGGCCAATGGGTTGTATCCAGTGGGCCACCACCACGAGCCCATCTGGTAATACTTATAGCCAAGAGTGCGGAAAAGCTGCAGGACATTGCTGTTTTGTATCAGGGGTGCGGCAACGGAGATATCTGAAGAATTGTGGTGTGATGAGAGATAATCTATGTATTCCATATTCAGTGTGGAGGAGAGCGAGAGGACTGTCGTGGGATAGTTTGATGTGCTGCCACCGGCCAGATAAAAGCCCTTATTTTTGAGATATGAGACAAAGGCGGAATCGTCATAGGAAAAGTAAGTGGATAGGTTGATCGGAGCAGCATAGCTGTCGGGGACTATATAGTAGACATCCGGTAGCCCTGTTGAGGTTTCCCTGACGCTAGGAAGGGCCAGACGGCTTGTTTCTACCGGATGCATTCTTTGGGTCAGCTGGTAATTGACTATGCCAAAAGAGGTAAAAACAATCATGACAAGACCGATGAGAAGAAAGGATTTGTTCAGCGTCAGCAGTTTACGGTGCGTTCTTTCCAGAAAAATAAGTGCCGCAATCATTATTAATATCCAGATGGAAAGGAGCAGATGGTTTTTGCCAAGGACAATCTTTCCAAAAACAATGGAGAATTCTCCGATTGCAGACCAGGCAGCCCCGTATGTAAAAAAGAGAATAATAAAAACCGAGGAGAAGATGTCTCCCTTTCTTATTTCGTGCATGATAAATCTGGACAGGTAGGACACTAGAAGTGCAAACAGCAGGCAGGCGGCCAGGGGCAAAAAAAGACGGTCAATTGTCAGTTCGCCGATATTGTGTAAGAAAAGTGAAAGTACTGCCGAGGCGGCAAGAAAAACAGGGGAAAGCGGGAAATAATCAATCACCCGATTTATGAACCCTTTTACCGAATTGTTGGGATTTGGCAAAGACATGGGAATAAAAGTGTCAAAACTGAAAAAGTCTACTTTAACTCATTGAGAAAGAGCTGAAACTGACAATACTATTATAAAACAAAATAGACCCAGATTGTCAGGGATTAAAAATTGATTTCAGAAGATGTAATTGTGCCCATTTTTTGATAAAATCTACATAACTGCGGGATCGTATAACGGTAGTACGCATCCCTCTGGAGGATGTTATCTTGGTTCGAATCCAAGTCCCGCAGCAAGGCACAAGTCTGCGCCTTGCTTCGCCAAAGACAGATGCAGAATTGCATCTGTCAGAAGCAAAGGCAGATTTGTGACGCAGCCAGATACCGAATGGTATCTGTGCAAGGATATGAAATTTTATTACGTCTACATCCTTAATAATTCGTTAAAAAATTATATCTATATCGGTTACTCTGAAGACCTGAAACAAAGAGTCGCTTCCCACAATAACGGAGAAAATAAATCCACAAAACCATATATTCCTATGGAATTAATCCACTATGAAGCATATAAGAATATGAAAGATGCCAAGAGAAGGAAAAATATTTGAAATCAAATAAGGGAAGAACTACATTATTGACCATGCTAAAAGAATATTTTTCTGAATTGAATCCATGAGAAGGGAAAAACAACTGAAAGGATGGACAAGGGTAAAAAAGAGGCGTTAATAAAATGAGATTTGGTCTGTTTAAAAAAGTTGTAAAATATTTTTTATCAAAACCGTGCCTAAGTGAGAACCGTCCCCGAAAGACTGGAAGTCTAGTTTAAGAATACTATAAACCCATCAAAAAGTCCTTTTTTGAATCATCTCATTGCGCTTGTTGAGTTGTGGGAGCAGTATCAGAACAGACTACAACAACTCTTGCGTTAAAGCTGCCATCGGGATTGGATTTTCCACCTATCGTTATCCTGTCTTCGGGTTTCAAGTCGGATTCGGAGGCCGAATTGGGGTTGTTGGAAGTTTTGATTGTTGTCTGATTGGTAATATGAATAATTAGATTACCGCCTTCATTCCGCTTCATTAATATTTTGTTATTTTCCACACTGACGATCTGTCCTTTCCCACCGGTTCCACCGCAAAGGTCACCGCTTTGGGGAATTTCACTCTCTTTGTTGCCAGTGTTTTGAAACTGCCCATCGCTAGTTCCAATTTTTATACTTGTATTAGATTGGTTATTATGGTAAACCCTACTAACATAAAACGCGACCGAAGCAACAATAAGAACTAGGAAAATTGTATAAATTGGTTTCATAAGTATGACTTACAACAAAAAGATTATTCGTAATAAATCAATATCGCAAATACTATCCACCGCCACCATTTCCGGGAAAGCCGCCATTCATAAGCGGACGTATTAAATGCTCCAAACCAGAAGCGTTTTGAGAAGGGTTATCAGGAGCAAAGAGTGATCTTTCAGTTCCTCTTTGTTTACTAAGCAACAGAAATCCAGCCAAAATAATAAGAACAACAACTGTGATGTAGATAATTATTTTTGCAGATCTGCTCATATATAGTAATTTTAAAGACCAGTGTTTAAAAGTGGCTTAAAACTAGTTAAGTGGTATCCTTTATAGGAAGTTGAACGGTAAAGGTGGTACCTTGTCCAGATTTACTTTCGACTGATATTACGCCTTTGTACGTCTCGACAATTTCTTTGGCAATCGCCAGACCTAAACCATATCCGGGTATTTTTGAACGGGATGCATCAGCCCGATAAAATCGATCAAAAATATGCGGTATATCTTTCTTATCAATACCTATCCCTTGATCTGAAATAGTAACATCAAGATAATTACGGGATTTTTGTGAAGCAATTTTTATCTCTTTCTTTTTAGGACTATATTTGACGGCATTGTCGAGAAGAATGGTAAAAAGTTCAGACAAACTACTGCTTTCACCGTTCAGGATATAGTCATCAATTTCATTTTGAATGACGATCTGTTTTTGTTTGGCCAACGGAACAACCTTTTTCAGTGCGTCTTCTATCACTTCAAGTAAGGAAACATCTTCATGGGTCATACTATTTTTTCGCTTATGCTGGCTTGTCAGCTCCATTAAATTTTCCGTTAATTTCTGCAGTCCAATAATCTCCTCAAACCCGCTTTTGATAAGCGCTACCGCTGATTTATGCGGAATTTTATCGCCGTCGAGCATGGCGACTTCAAATTCGGTACGAAGCGCCGTCAAGGGTGTTTTAAGTGTATGGGAGGCATCAGTAATAAACCTATTTTGTTCATCCATCATATCTTTAATGGGCCGTAAGGTTTTCCCAGCCAGTAAATATCCGGCTCCACCGGCAAGTATTAAAATAATGCCATTAATCACAACTAGAGCAAGACGCAGTTGAGTTTCATAGCCTTCAATCCACTCACGGATACGAGATGGAAGCAGGAAGTGGTTTGGGTTAACACCCGAAGACAGCAAATAACGGCCGGCAACTGCGCGTTCGAGTCCATATGCGGAAGCGAGATAAAAAGCAATGCTGAAGGCAATACTAATTGCCATAATAATCAGGAGATACCAGGCAGTGAGTCTGAATCTGGCTATTTGGAACGAATTTTCTTTATTCATGTTCAGATAATTTATATCCTCCAAAACCTTTAACTGTATGAATGAGTGGTTTATCGAATGGCTCATCTATTTTTTTTCTAAGGTAGCGAATATACACTTCGGCCGAGTTAGGCAGCACATCAGAGTCATAATCCCAGACGTGACTGATAATTTGTTCTTTAGTCACTGTTTGGTCTTTATTACGCAATAGGTATTCAAGCAAGGCATATTCTTTGTTGGAAAGACGGATTTTTTGTCCAGCTCTTTTGACTTCGAAGTTGATTGTATCCACTGTTAAATCGGCAATGGAAAGAACTGATGCTGTTGTGTTTTGGGGACGACGGGTTAAAGCCCGAATGCGAACGGAGAACTCAGCAAAAGCAAATGGTTTCGTAAGGTAATCATCAGCACCTGAATTGAAACCGATGACTTTATTCTCAATCTGACCCTTTGCTGTTAGCATTAAGATGGGGGTATGGATATTTTTGTTTCTTAATTTAGTACATATCTCTATGCCGTCCATGCCTGGAAGCATAATGTCAAGAATAATCACGTCATATTGCTCTACGCAAGCAAGGTCATATCCCTCTGTCCCACCGTAAACCACATCAACGGCATAAGACTCGCGTTCAAGCCCTTTCTTTATGGCATGAGCAATTTTGGGTTCATCCTCAACAACCAGTACTCGCATAGTACTTACATTATAACGAAACTGCTTAAAAGTAGCTTAAAAACTTTTTATATTAGATTAATCATCAAGCTACATCATCATCGAGATACCCTTTTTTATACTGTCTCATTTGTCTCACTTCGTTACCTCTCAGTACAGGCATTTATCCTCAGTCGTGATACTATAAGTATAAAAATTATAACGATAGGAAAGGTCCCAACCGTGAGGTTCAGCAGCATTAATATCAGTTGATATTCTATTAAGCGGTATGGATATAAAAAAACTACCAATCTGGTTAATATCGGGCGTAATTATATTCCTTTTGTTAATAGTAAATAGGGGATGGTTCTTGGGTAGATTCGCCAATGATAAGTTTTACCAGTCAGGATTTATATTTTTCAAAATATGACCGGGGACGGTTGAATTTCCAGGGATCTTTTACATTGCATTTATATACTTCCACTGTTTTCCATACTTTACCTGTAACATAGGGTTCTTTATCCAGCCATTCTTTTAATAACAATCGCAGAAATCCACCGCCCTTTTAAGGGCGGGGATGAATGCGATTCCCGGAGCGAAGCAAGCGTAGCTTGCGAAGCGTAGGTATCTTCTGTCATGATTTGTACATGACGGAGTATTGGACAGGGTCATCAACAAAACACAGGATGCTAACTCATCTGGTTTGGTGTCCCAAATACAGAAGAAGAGTGCTTATAGGCAAAATAGCCAGGAGAATAGAAGAATTGTTTATACAGTGTTGCGATATGAATAAATGGAAATTGCATGAATTGGGAATTAAAAAAGATCACGTGCATATGCTTATTCAAACCAGAACCAGTGAACAGATATCCCATGTGGTTAACCTATTGAAAGGCGGTAGTAGCAGAGTGATAAGACTGGAGCATCCTGAATTAGAGGAATTTCTTTGGGGAGATAGTTTCTGGGCTGACGGCTATTTTGCCGAAAGTATCGGAATAAAGAATGAGGCAACTATGAGGGCATACATTAGAAATCAGCACAAATCATGACATAGGAGCAAAAGCTCCGCCATTTATGGCGGAGATTCTATTAATAGCTCATGGAGAAGTAATTGGAGGATTTGATTTATCTCACTTTTCCGAAAAAGATGTAGCAATTCATGGATCAGATATAAAACTTACGTTACCTGCTCCTCAAATATTAGTCTCTCGAATTGATAACTCAAAAACGAAGGTGTATGATCGTCAACAAGGTTTACTGGTGCCTTCAAATAATAATTTAGAATCGGATGCACTTTCAACTGCACAAAAGTCAATTCATGATGGGGCATGTAGTGAAGGCATACTTACCATTACCTCGGCAAATGCAAAATCTCAACTTATTTCGATTCTCTCATTACTTCGTTTTACGAATATAACTATCATAATTCCTTCTGGAAGCTGTTAAAATTATTAAAAATACTGAAGAGTTGTAAAAAGTTTCCACATAGTCAACCAGTGCCAGCATATAATACTTAACAGTAAATAAATTTTTTATATGAAAAACCGAATTAAATTTAAACCTCCACAACCAACTAAGTCTCTTGTACAATTTGATATACTGATTGGTAAATGGGATATGGTCGGAACCCATCCGGTATTTTCATCAAAAGCACATGGATACTCCTCGTTTGAATGGTTAGTTAAGGAAACCTTGCTTGTATGGCGTTTCAACTGGAAACAACCTGGTCCGCCGAGTGCGGTAAGTATTATAGGTCATGATGATACTTCAAAAATTTGTTCGATGCTTTATTCTGACGAAAGAGGAGTTGCAAGAATTTATCAGATGAGTTTAGAAAACGGAATCTGGAAAATGTGGAGAGAGTCATCCGGTTTTTCACAACGCATGATAGGTAAATTTAGTAATGACAAAAAAACTATCGCTGTCAAAGGGGAGTTATCCCGCGATAATTCAAACTGGGAGAAGGATTTAGATGTGACTTATGTGAAAAGAAAGTAGATCTTAAGTTTGGTAATTACACTATACAGCTATATTTTTTTAAGTATAATTAAGGTAGTAATACAAAATATAAGGTGGTCAACAAGCACGTACAGCCGCGCAACTGTTCCTTTACTGATGGTATCATATGATTACTTTACTTATGGATTGGAAAGCACGCCAAAGTAAATAAATTAAAATAACATACTATGACAAAGAGTCGCATGAACCCTAAGGTTGATGTATTTATAAGGAATGCTAAAAAGTGGCAGGCAGAATATAAGAAATTGAGAATGATCGTTCTTGACTGCGGGCTGACAGAGGAATTTAAGTGGATGCATCCTTGCTACACGTTTGAGAATTGTAACATAGTTTTAATACATGGATTTAAAGATTACTGTGCGCTTCTGTTTTTCAAAGGTACCCTGCTAAAGGATACAAGGCATATTCTCATCCAACAAACTGAGAATGTGCAGGCGGGACGCCAGATCCGGTTCACTAATGTTTCCGAAATAGCTGAGATAGAACCCATTTTAAAAGCCTATGTTCATGAAGCTATTGAAGTGGAAAAAGCCGGTTTGAAAGTACCTCATAAAGAGACTTCAGAGTTTGAGATTCCTGAGGAATTTCAAAAGAAATTAGATGAAAACCCAGCCCTGAAAACTGCTTTTGATGCCTTGACACCCGGACGGCAAAGAGCATACATTCTTTATTTCTCTGCCCCCAAACAATCCAAAACCCGAACGTTGAGGGTCGAAAAATATATGGATCGAATCCTCGATGGATTGGGATTGAATGATTAGTATCTTCGCAGTTTGACAATCCATATTTCCGGAAGTAGTATGTAGCCAAATGACAAAAGTGGATGATATTCCAAAACAAAAAGGCTCCCCGGCGAACTTCACCGGAAAGACCTACATTCAGCCCGTAACATCCATAGACAAGGGCAAGGGGCCTGCCACGGTCGCCCGTGTGACTTTTGAGAAGGGCGCGCGTACTTTCTGGCATACCCACAGCGACGAGCAAGTGCTATATTTTCTTGAAGGAAAAGGACGGGTGCAGTTGCGGGGAAAGAAAGTGATAGATACGGTTCCGGGTGACATCGTGCATATTCCCAAAGAAAAAGAGCACTGGCACGGGACGCATTTTTCGGAAAAGAAAAGAATGAAGCATCTGGCAATAACAAAAGGAAAAATTACCTGGATAGGACCGGTTTCAGAGGAAGATTACAATAAGCGGTAAATTGGTCGAATCCAAATCCCGCAGCACTCTAAAGCAAAATATTGAAAACTCCCCATGCTTGAAATACCCTATAGTTTGTATTACACTAAATCTTTCTGGAAAAGAATAAAAAAACATACATATGTCAGAACAATGCAGTCGAACTGATACTATAGGAGCAGTTTCTAAATATTATAAGCAATCTGAAATTGGCTATCAAAAGCATTTAGGCAGAAGGTGTCACTATGGATTTTCTGATTTGGAAGATGATAAACCTTTCAACATAACGTCTGCACAGATAGCAATGGAACGAAAACTTGGAAGAACACTTGGTTTACCCGTAGGATCACAAGTCTTAGATGCAGGATGTGGTTACAGTCCAGTGGGACGCTTGCTTACCCAAGAATTTGGATTGAAAATTGCAGGAACTGATCTCATACCAAGACGTTTGCAAGAAGCTAGGGTTTTAAACACGGATGCAAA
This sequence comes from uncultured Gammaproteobacteria bacterium, assembly GCA_964520615.1. Classification (GTDB taxonomy): domain Bacteria; phylum Patescibacteriota; class Microgenomatia; order 2-02-FULL-39-11; family 2-02-FULL-39-11; genus JAMCUI01. The sequence continues at coordinate 1,154 of CAZFNL010000086.1, read as the reverse complement.
TACCTCTATCAATTTATTCAATGCTGATTATCACCACTTACCATTACTTTCGGAATCTTATGATGGAGTATTTACGCTGGAAACGTTGGTACATGCATATGATTATAAACAAGTATTGAGCGAATTTTTCCGCATACTTAGGCCTGGAGGAAAGGTAGTACTTTTTGAATATTCAATACCACCTCTTGATTCAGTTCCCGCCCCAGCAAGAGCACTAGCTAAACATGTTATCAAAAAAACAGGGATGGCGTCTCTTCCTCATTTTACCCATGGAAGCTTTAACGAAATTTTAAAAGAAACTGGTTTTGAAAATATACAGGTGGAGGAAATAAGTAGAAATGTTTACCCGTCATGGTTATATGCTTTTAAATATAATGTAGTCGATACGCTTAATAGTTTTCTCCATGGCAATATGTATCTCGATATCCCCGGAAGTATCTTTATCTATCCAGCCCGTAGCAAACTAGGATACAATGTCTGCCAGGGTACTAAACCGCAGAAATTTTAAATTGTTCATCTAAAATCAAGTTCCCTCAGATTGACTTTCCATCCTCCCAGAAGTAATATGTACGCAAAAGAAAAGAGCACTGGCACGGGACGCATTTTTCGGAAAAGAAAAGAATGAGGCATCTGGCAATAACAAACGGAAAAATTACCTGGATAGAACCGGTTTCAGATGAAGATTACAATAAGCGGTAGACGCCGAATCAAAATCCCGCAGCCAAGACGTACAGGTAATGATGACATTAATTCATACTCGATCCAATATGGGATTTATTAAAAAATATGAACATTTCTGGCTGATTTTTCGGGTGTAGTAGCAACAATTTTTTTCAAATTGTCTTTCGCTTTTTCCTCGCCTATAATAAGGACATGAAAACCGCTGTTGTCACGGGGACCAGTTACGGTTTGGGCAAAAGCATCGCGACTATGCTTTTGGGAGCAGGTTTTAAAGTGTACGGAATTTCCAGGACAAAGCCCGCAATGAAAGATAAGAATTTCTCCTTTATAAAAGCTGATTTGTTGGACAGTGGTAGTTTCAGCAGGATTGCCGGTTCCATCAGGGAATCTAAAGCAGACGTATTGATAAACAATGCCGGGACGCATATAGAGGAGTTGGCGCTTTCCGTCTCCCAAAAAGCTTTTGACTATCT
>CAZFNL010000085.1:0-50048 GCA_964520615.1 uncultured Gammaproteobacteria bacterium | reverse complement strand
GATTTAATTTGTCCATCAGAATTTTGACAGTTTCAAACGTATATCTTTCTTCTTTGGTGGCATTCATCCTTGACTCAGGCTGTTTTTCCAGAGTGGCAAGATCGGCCATGATAAGTTCTGTGTTTATAGTCTTTATATCATCTGCTGGATCGATTTTTTCCGATACATGGGCAATGTTGCTATCCTCAAAAAACCTTACCACGTGGACAATAGCGGCTACCTCCCTGATATGGGAAAGAAACTTATTTCCAAGCCCGGCACCTGTAGAAGCGCCTTTGACCAGACCGGCAATATCGTAGAACTCTACCACTGCCGGGATGATTTTTTGCGTATTTACCACTTTAGCAAGTACGCTAAGGCGGAAATCAGGCACTTCTATCACTCCGACATTGGGTTCTATGGTGCAAAAGGGATAATTGGCTACATCAGCGACCTGTTTTTTGAGAAGCGCGTTAAAAAGTGTCGATTTCCCGACATTGGGCAGTCCGACGATGCCTATTGAAAGTTTCATAAAGCAATTATATCAGACGATGATCTTTTGGCTAAACTACATTTTTCCATAATTTTTAGATGTATAATTAGGCTATGAAACTACAGTTTCCTAAATTGCCTAATTTCCCAAAATTGCCAAAATTCCCTAAATTGCCAAAACTATTAAAATCTTTCCATCTTCCTCATTTATCAAAAATAAAAATAAAACCCTTAAGAAAAAGCCTGATTTTTCTCTTCAGATACAAAGTGGCAGTGGTGATTTCAGTTATACTTGTTTCATTTGTATCTCTGGCGATGTGGTATAGAGGTTATTTGCTCTCAAAGATGGACACTTCAGAAAAAAGAACTAATAGCGATATCTTCTATTATCACGCGCAAAATAATCCCTTACCGACTCTGGCCCTGCCCACCACTCCTAATGTCAATCTCCATGTTTTGGGCTCAGCAGATTATTCGGCACCCGTTTATAAAAGCCCAATTATACATACATCGCCCTATCCGACTTTACCACCTCTGCCGACACTTGTTCCAGTACCCATAACAAATACATCTTCCTCCAACACTTCTTCAACTAGTACCAATACGGGTAACCCAAATTGTTCAACAGGCAACGGGGAGGCAAACTCCTGGTATTCCGATGTATACCCGAACCCTCCTATAAATACAACGACAGGATCAGTCGAACTGGTTGTGGTCATAAGGGATTGCAACAGGCAAACGGCCCCCGTGAACGATACATTAAATATTTCTTTAAGTTCGGGCAACCCCAACACGAAAATTAACGGCAATAGCTTTCCTTATACTTTGACTGCCCAAAACGGCCAGGCCAGTTTTTATATCAGTTCACAAATTTCCGGTACAGTTACACTCGTGGTGCAGGATACCACTAAATCATTTACCATTACCGATATAAACAACCACAATCCGACAATCAACTTTTCTAATAATGCCTCGGGAAATTCCAATTGCATTACGGGTGCCGGAACGCCAAATTCCTGGTATTCTGACGTATATCCAGCCTCTCCCCAAACGACAACTACCGGACAATCAGTAACTTTTAGTGTCGTGATACGCGATTGTAATAAGAACCAGGTCTCAGCATCCGACAATCTCACTATTTCCCAGACATCAAACGATTCGGGACTGAAGATTAACGGCTCATCTCCACCCGTAAATATTACCGCCCAAAACGGGCAAGCAACATTTTCCGTCAGCTCGCAAAACGCGGGTACAATCAGTCTGTCCGTTCAGGATACGTCAGGTTCTTTTACTCTTACCGATCAAAACAATCATAGCCCAAGCGTCACATTTAGTAGTCAGGCTTCCAATCCTACTCCCACATCTACAAGCAACAACAATACGAGCCCCACAGCCACATCCATCCCTTCAAATCCTACAGCTGCCGGCCCGACAAACACTCCTGTCCCCACGCAACAACCGATTCAACAGCCGGCAAGCCCCACTCCTTCTCCGGCCTCAGTTACCTCAAACCCGTCTCCTACATCCCGTTTGTAACAAAAACTATATTAGAGTGTTATAATTTGGACATTATGAATATCATATACCTGAAGCGTGTTTACGAAAACGCTGAAAAAGAAGATGGCATAAGGATATTGGTTGACCGGCTTTGGCCAAGGGGAATCCCAAAAGAAAAGGCAAAAATTGATATATGGCTAAAGGATATAGCCCCCAGTGACAACCTGCGTAAATGGTTCAACCATGATAAGGAGAAATGGGAAGAGTTCAAAAAAAAGTATTTTACCGAGTTAAAAGCCAAAAAAGACATAGTCGGTTTCTTAAAATCAGAAATAAATAAAGGCAAAGTGACATTGGTCTTTAGTGCAAAAGAAGAAAGGTATAATAATGCTGTTGCCCTAAAGGATTATATTGAATCTGGAGGAAGATGAATTTATAATTGAATTTACTTTGTTCAGACTACGACGCAAATCCAAAAAAACTGTAAAAATGGACTGGCAGAAGGCCCCTGACATACAAAAGGGAATAGAGGAGATTGTAAAAAAACTAGAGTTGAAATATATTGATCCCAAACGTATCGTCTCATTTCGCAGTACCGGGTCATCCTCAAGGGCCAGGGCAAGAATATGGAGTTTCCCCAAAGTCTGGCAGATGGCGCTTAACCTACCGGCGTATTATGTGATTGAGGTACTCTCCCAACATTATGACCATTTGTCGGATGACGACAGAACCAGGATACTGATACATGAACTCCTTCATATACCTAGTAATTTTTCAGGCTCGCTCCTGCCCCATAGCGGCCGCGGCAAAAGGATAGACGCAAGACGAGTGGAAAGCCTTTTTCAGGAGATGAAAGCAAAAACATGATTACTATCATTCACGGCGACGATACAGTCTCCTCACTAAAAGCTCTTGATATGGAAAAAGAGAAGAGGGAGGGGGCAGAGATTGTCCATGTCGACGGTATAAAAACCGATATCACAGAACTTACCACCGTTATCCAGTCACACTCCTTCTTTCAGGACAAAAAAACTGTCATAGTAGAAAATCTGATCGCCAGGGCTGCATCTTCCCAGAAAGACAAGATTATCCATTTTCTCCAAAATGAAAGCAAAAGCTCAGACATCATCATCTGGGAAAAAACACAAGTAGATAAAAGGTTCCTGTCAAAAATTTTCCCAAACTGCAGGGAAATATTGTCACAGCCGCCCATGCTCCTTTTCCGTTTATTGGATTCCTTGGGTGCGGAGTCTCCCAGCAAATCGCTTTCACTCTTTAGATCAGTTTTGTCACAACGTGCCGCTGAGCTTATACACCTCATGCTTCTGCGTCAGGTAAGACTTCTTCTTTTGGCAAAGGACAAAGGCGAAAAAGGATTCCCTGGTATGCCCCAATGGCAAGCCTTAAGGTTTTTGAGGCAATCCAGGTATTTTGATAAAAAGAAACTTCTTTCTGCCTACCGCCAACTTCTATCCATAGAAAACAATATAAAGTCGGGTCAAACACCTTTCCGATTGGGTGAGCTACTTGACATTTTTATTTTAAGTCTTTAGCATGAATTCTGTACTGATCCATATATCATAATTTTTCATACATGTCTGTAAATATTGATACAAAAATTTTTCACGACTACGATATTAGAGGCACCTATCCCGATCAACTCAACGAAGAAACTTTCTATCTAATCGGTAAAGCAATCTCCTCATATCTGAAAGTCGACCGTGTCGCGGTGGGACACGATACCAGGCTTTCCTCGCCATCACTATTCCAGGCTTTGACTAAAGGAATTATGGACCAGGGAACAAACGTGGTGAACCTGGGATTGATTTCTACGGAAATGAATTATTTCGCCTCAGGCGAATACGGTTTTCCTGCCAGTATCATAATCTCCGCATCCCACAACCCGGCCAATTACAACGGTTTGAAAATTGTCAAACGGGGTGTAGTCCCTCTAAACGGCAATTTCGGATTGCCTGAGATAAAAGCTCTGTGCCTTTCGCAAAATTTCCCTCTTGTATCAACAAAAGGCACCATAAGCGGGAAGGGTATCATGGAGCAATGGATTGAGCACGCGCTGAAATTTATTGATATAGCGAATCTAAACGGCAAAATTAAATTAGTTGTTGACGCCGGAAACGGAATGGGGGGTATATCCTGGCAGGAGGTCAAAAAAAAGTTGCCCATCCAAATCATCCCCCTTTATTTTGAGCCTGATGGACACTTCCCACACCATTTACCAGATCCCCTCAAAAAAGAAAATGTCCAGGACCTCAAAAGGGAAATCGCCTCCCAAAAAGCCGATATGGGATTTGCCATAGACGGGGATGCAGACCGTCTGTTTGTCCTTGACGAGAAAGGAAATGAACTTTCAGGCACAATCACTACAGCCATACTTGCTACTGCACTTCTTCAGAAATTCGGCCCCAACCCTATCCTTTACAATGTTGTCTGCGGCCGCATAGTACCCGAGAAAGTCAGGGAATTGGGGGGAAACCCGATTAGGGTAAGAGTAGGACACTCATTCATCAAGGAATATATGAAAAAGACAGGGGCACTTTTTGGCGGTGAACACTCAGGCCATTTTTATTTCCGCGACAACTTCAGGGCCGACAGTTCAACAATAGCCGGCCTTATTTTTTTGGAGTATGTAAGCAAACAAAATAAAAAAGTTTCAGAAATAGTTTCCTCTTTTGACAAATATACTCAGAGCGGGGAGATCAATTTCCGTACACAGGAAGCAAAGAAAATCATCACCATACTGAAAGATGAATATGAATCGGCGGACTCAATAGATGAACTTGACGGGCTTTCCGTCTGGTTTAAGGACTGGTGGTTTAATTTGCGCGCCTCAAACACGGAGCCTTTTATACGGTTAAATATCGAGGCGGATAATGATGAAAGATTAAAAACAAATAAAGAGGTTTTGTTTAAGAGACTTGAAGCTTTTGGGGCTGAAAAAGTAACCGAGTAATATTATATTAATGTATTATATAAATAATGACTGATATTCTAGACGACCTTAAGGCTATTGAGAATCTGGATAAGGGACAATCCTCACTATCCATAGATTATTTAGCCGACCAATGCCAAAGAGGCTGGGAAGAAGCAAAGAAAATAAGTTTGCCGCCGGATTATTCTCAAGTGAAATCAGTTCTTTTTTGCGGCATGGGCGGTTCCGCATACGGGGCAAGGATTATAAAAAGTACTTTTTCAGATATATTAAAAATCCCAGTAGACCTCGTTAGCGATTATCATCTGCCCGCTTACGTTGATAAAGATGTCCTTATTATTGCCGCTTCCTATTCAGGAGGAACACAGGAAACTATTTCCTGCGCAAGAGAAGCTATCCGCACTGGCGCAAAAATAATAGGCATATCAAGTGGCGGCGCCCTCTCCCAAATATTGAAAGATGCGGGGAAACCTTTTTATGCATTTAACCCAAAATTCAATCCTTCAAACCAACCCAGATTAGGCCAGGGATATATGCAGATGGGTCAGATGGGAATTCTGAAAAAGATTGGTATTTTGCAAACAGAAGATTTAGAAATTGAAGAAGTGATTAAATTTCTGCGTTCAACTACGGCAAAATTATCCGTAAATACTCCGTCTGACAAAAACATTGCCAAGAGGAAAGCGCATCTATATCAAAATAGAATCATTAATATTATCGGCGGTGAATTTCTTGAAGGAGCCATCCACGCCATAAGAAACCCTTTCCATGAGACAGGAAAGCATTTTGCCAATTACTTTGTATTGCCGGAGCTCAACCACCATCTTATGGAAGGCCTGTCATATCCGGCAAGTAATAAAGAAAATCTGCTGTTCCTTTTTATCGATTCAGACCTTTACACAGATAAAATTAAGAAGAGAGTGGAACTGACAAAAAAAGTTGTAGGCAAGAATGATATTCCAACTGACAGTATAAAGCTCTCGGGAGGTACAAAAATTGGACAGGTTTTTGAACTTATCCAATTGGGAAGCTATATCACTTTTTACTTGGCTATGTTACATGGAATAAACCCTGCTCTTATACCCTGGGTGGATTACTTTAAAAAACAATTATCAGCCAAAAGCTGAAAAGGAGGAAAACAGTTATGAAAAACAGATATATTGCCTGGTTTGAAGAAATTGATAAAAATGACATCCCAATTGTGGGCGGTAAAGGGGCAAACCTTGGCGAGATGTACAATGCCGGCACCCCAGTCCCTTACGGTTTTGTAGTTACCGCGACAGCTTATTTTGACTTTATAAAGGCTACAGGTCTTGATAAAAAAATAAGGCAGATACTGACTGCTATGAATTATCAGGATCCCAGGAGCCTGCAAACATCTTCAGACACCGTCAGGAAGGCCATAAAAGCCACTCCTATTCCTGAAGACATTTCCAAGTCGATCATGACCTCATACCTTGATCTTGCCCGAAGGTCCAAAGAGAAAGCTCATTTGACACAAAAACTGTCGTCCATTCTTTCTGAACCGTTTGTAGCTGTACGGTCGTCGGCAACAGCTGAGGACTTGCCTACGGCGTCATTTGCCGGCCAGCAGGATACATACCTCAATATCAAAGGAGAAGCCAATGTTGTCCAAAAAGTGAGGGAAGCATGGGCTTCCCTTTTTACTCCCCGAGCGATTTTTTACAGAGAAGAACAAAAATTTGACCATTTCAAAGTAGGGATTGCCATACCGGTTCAGATCATGGTCACTTCAGAAATGTCAGGAGTGATGTTCACTCTTGACCCGGTCACCAATGATAAGACCAAGGTAGTCGTTGAGGCGATTTTCGGCCTGGGAGAATATATAGTTCAGGGCGCTGTCACTCCGGACCATTTTGAAGTCGACAAGAAAAGCCTGAGACTTATCAATAAACAGATAGCATTTCAGAATAAGAAACTGGTCAAAGTAAACGGAGTGAATAAATCCGTAAGTTTGTCAAAGTCAGAAGGAAGCAAACAGAAAATAAAGGATGAGTTGGCGGTTGAAGTTGCTAAGGTGGGAATGAAGCTTGAGAAGCACTATTTCTTCCCACAGGATGTCGAATGGGCTGTTGAGAATAACAATGTTTATATCGTCCAGACAAGACCAATTACGACGGTAAAAATAACCACTAAAGAAAATGCTGATGTAGCTGCCTCCGGAGGGTCAAAAATCAACCTGCCTCTAATTCTCAAAGGTGATCCCGCGTCTCCGGGCATAAAATCAGGCCCGGTCAAAATCATTTATAAGGCGTCAGAAATTGATAAGGTTGTGAGCGGAGATGTCCTGGTCACTGTACAGACAAATCCCGATTTTGTCCCCGCGATGAAAAGGGCTGTAGCCATCGTCACAGAGAGGGGTGGACGGACATCCCATGCGGCAATTGTAAGCCGCGAACTGGGTATTCCTGCGATAGTCGGTACAGCTTCTGCCACAAAAACCCTCCAAAACGGAATGGTTGTAACAGTCAACGGAGGAAAAGGAGAAATATATAAGGGAGGTCTTTCGTCAGAAAGCCTGTCGGCGCTCAAGGAAAAGTCTGAAAGAAGGCCAGGGGCTACACTAAAGACCGCTACCAAGGTCTACGTGAACCTTGCTACTCCCACACGGGTGGAGGAAGTCGCCAAGAAAAATGTCGATGGTGTCGGACTTTTGAGAGCGGAATTCATGATTGCCGATATAGGTACTCATCCCAAAAAACTTATTAAAGACCACAAAGAGAACGTTTTTATCGAAAAACTCTCTCAAGACCTCCTGAAATTCTGTAAGGCTTTTAATCCGAGACCTGTTGTCTATAGGGCTACGGATTTTAAGACCAACGAATACCGCAACCTTATTGGCGGCCAGGAATTTGAACCGGAGGAACCCAACCCGATGCTGGGATACAGGGGTGCTTACCGCTATATGTCAGACCCTGAAGTATTCAAACTGGAACTTGAGGCGATAAAAGTCGTACGCAACAAGCAAGGTTTTAAGAATTTATACCTGATGCTTCCTTTTGTCAGAACAGTACATGAACTTATAGAGGTGAAAAAAATCATTGCTGCCAACGGTCTGATGCGGTCTCCCACTTTTAAGCTTTGGATGATGGTGGAGATACCCGCAAATGTCATTATACTTGATCAGTTCTGCGAGGCTGGAATTGATGGAGTCTCCATAGGCTCCAACGATTTGACTATGTTAATTTTGGGGACAGATAGGGACAATACCGAGGTGGCTCCGGAATTTGATGAGAGAAATCCGGCTGTGACTTGGGCAATAGAGCATGTCATCAAAACCTGCCACAAGTACAACGTCACCACCTCTATTTGCGGCCAGGCGCCATCAGATTATCCGGAACTTGTAGAGAAACTTGTCGAGTGGGGTACCACGTCGATGTCAGTCAATTCAGACGCGGTTGAACAAGTTCGTGAAACTGTACATGCCGCTGAAGAAAAACTAGTTCTTCGGAAGTAGAAAATGTGACATGGTTGAACAAGCAGTTGAGAAAGACAGTGAGCGCTGCTGAAGCAAAGTTAGTGTCAAAGAAGAAGTAAGGGTTATATAAGTCCAGTTATGTGGAAAAAACAATACCGCCTCTGAAGTAATTAAGTCAAAAAGATGAAAATTAAGAGAATATCATCAAGGGAAATATTGGATTCGCGTGGCAATCCGACTGTGGAAAGTACAGTTTTCCTTGAGGATGGATCAAGCCAGTCAGCTGCAGTCCCCTCAGGCGCATCAACAGGCAAACATGAAGCTGTGGAACTTAGGGATAACGATATCAAGCGCTACTCTGGAAAAGGTGTTACAAAAGCAGTCGGCAATGTCATAAATAAAATATCGCCTCTCCTTATAGGGAGAGACGTCTCAGACCAAAATCAAATTGACAACCTTATGCTTGAGGCAGACGGTACGGAAAATAAAAGCAATTTGGGTGCCAACAGTATACTTTCCGTATCCCTGGCGTGTGCCAGAGCTGGAGCACATTCCCAAAACACTCCGCTTTGGAAGTATTTGTCCGATTTGTATAACCACAAAGAAAGTCCATATTTCCCCGTACCGCAAATGAACATATTAAACGGCGGTGCACATACCAACTGGCAAAGCACCGATATCCAGGAATTTATGATTACGCCTTCAGGGGCGAAAAATTATGCCGAAGGATTGCGGTGGTGTGTTGAAATATACCACAATCTGAAGCTTATTCTGAAAGATAAAGGTTATAACACAAATCTGGGAGATGAAGGCGGTTTTGCCCCGGAATTGAAAACCAATTCTGAGGCTATCGAACTTCTCCTTTTGGCTATTAAAAAGGCCGGTTACACCGCAGGCAAAGATATTTCTGTCTGTATAGATTCGGCAATCTCCTCTTTATTCAACAACGGCAAGTATAACCTTAGAAGAGAGGGGAGGACTTTTAGCACAGAAGAATTGATAGACTTTTACGAGATGCTTATTGATAAATACCCGATTGTCTCCCTGGAAGACGGGCTTGAGGAGGACCAGTGGGACGGCTGGACAAAACTGGAAAAAAGGTTGGAGCAAAAGGTTCTTATAGTTGGGGATGACCTTCTTGTCACAAACAGTAAAAGGCTCGAAATTGCCATAAAAGAAAAAGCCTGCAACGCAATCCTTGTGAAATTAAACCAAATAGGGACATTGACTGAGACGCTTGAGGTGGCCAAAAGAGCCCGTGAGGCAAATTTTAATGTAATCATTTCACACAGAAGCGGAGAAACAACGGATGATTTCATAGCCGATCTGTCGGTGGCAACAAATGCTGATTTTGCAAAATTCGGCGCTCCCGCAAGGGGGGAAAGGGTCGCTAAATACAACAGGCTACTAGCTATTTATTACGCAATCAATCTATAAACGACATAACTCTGGTAATTCATTTTTGTTTGATATAGACTTGATATAAGAGCGAAATTATAAAATTGTTTATTTATATAAGGAGGAAATATGAAAATTACGATTTCTGCCATAAAAGCTGATGTTGGATCAGTGGGAGGACACCAGATACCAAGTAAAAAGCTGGTTGACGCAATTACAAACCATGTGAAGGATGAGGGTCAAAGGCTGCTTATAGATTTTAAGATTTCCCATACAGGCGACGATACGGCAATTCTCATGTCGCACACAAGGGGCGTAGACAACAAGGATATACATAAAATGGCGTGGGATGCTTTTGTGGAAGGAACTAAAGTAGCCAAAGAACAGGGTTTATACGGAGCCGGACAGGATCTCCTGAAGGATGCTTTCTCAGGAAATGTCCGGGGCATGGGTCCCGGTTCCTGCGAGATGGAATTTGAAGAAAGGCCCAACGAACCTTTCATATTTTTTGCTGCAGACAAGACTGATCCCGGTGCTTTTAATTACCCGATGTACCGGGGTTTTGCTGATCCCTTTCACAATGCCGGGCTTCTTTTGGCGCCTGACATGGCCGGAGGTTTTGAGTATACAGTAATGGATGTAAACTATACTGAGGGTGATAGAGTAATTACACTAAAAGTTCCGGAAGAATTATATGAACTGGCTGTTTTACTTCGTGACCCTGAGCATTATGTGGTGGAGTCCGTAAGAAGCCGCGCAACAGGGGATATTGGTGCTGTTGTCTCTACATCTAGGCTCCACAATATAGCTGGGAAATACACAGGGAAAGATGATCCGGTTGCTCTTGTTCGTACACAAAAACAGTTTCCGTCATCCGGGGAAATATTATCTCCCTATGCGACGGCGCATTATGTCGTAGGCGACAACAGAGGCAGCCATATAGTTGCCCTTATGCCTTGCAAGCAGGGTTCAATTATATCTTTCTTTGACGGACCGGCAATAGTCACTGCCGCAGGGCTGTGTGTCCACAACGGCAAATTTACTGAAATTGTTGACCTTTTTGACCAGCCTTTCTGGGATGTAATTAGGAATAAGGCCACTGAAAAGACTTTGGCTATAAGAGACCAAGGCTTTTTTGGAGCTGCTATGGCTCCGATGGAAGAGCTTGAATACACTGGTGTAGTCCAAAGAATCAAGGAATTGGATAAAAAATTTACCATAAGAAAGGAATAAAATTTACAAACAGTTAACTCTGTTTTTCAAAGAAAGGTAATTTGTTATGGATAATTCTGCCCAAGTCTATAAAAAAAATATTGACTCCTTTAAGGTCAAACCAAACCTTACGGAATATGAAAATACTTATAAGAATTTCTCTTGGGATAATGTCAGAAATGAATTGGAATGGTTCCCGGACGGCAAGATAAATATTGCTTATAACGCTGTTGACAGGCACTTAAATTCACCAAGGAAGGATAAAATAGCCCTTTATTGGGAAGGTGATAATGCAGAGAAGAAACAATACACCTTTGCAGATATAGCAAGGCTTTCCAACCAGTTCGGCAATTTTCTCAAAAGCCACGGTGTCACCAGAGGCGACAGAGTATTTATTTTTCTCCCCAGGATTCCCTACTTATATATTTCCTTTATAGGAATATTAAAAACCGGAGCCATTGCAGGTACCCTTTTTTCCGCTTTCCAGGAACAGGCTCTTTTTGACAGGCTGGAAAATAGCGGCGCCAAAGTATTAATCACTGATAAGGAACTGGCGGTTCGGATAGAAAATGTCAGGGAAAAGCTGCCAAACCTGAAAGAGGTAGTCATTGTAGATGACGAGAATTTTGACAATACCATAAAGTCGCAAAGCACAGACCTCGCCATGGAGCATATGGACCAAAATGACTACGCTTTCATGCTTTATACGTCAGGTACCACAGGAAAACCCAAAGGTGTGGTTCACAGGCATTATGCCCTGCTTTCCGAGCACCTTACTGCCAAATATATACTTGATATCCATGAGGAAGACATATATTGGTGTACTGCTGATCCCGGTTGGGTGACGGGTATTGCATATGAAATATTGGGTTCTTGGAGCAATGGCGCGACAGAAGTGGTATATTCGGGGAGATTCAGCTCAGAGAAGTGGTACCAGATATTGGCTGACTATAAAGTGACAGTCTGGTATACCGCGCCAACTGCTGTCAGGATGCTTATGGCCAGTGGTGATGAACTGGTCAAAAAGTATGATTTGAGCCGTCTGCGCCACATCCTTTCTGTTGGCGAGCCCTTGAACCCGGAAGCAATCCGTTGGGGCCTGAAAGTTTATGGTCTAGCCTTCCATGACACCTGGTGGCAAACAGAGACAGGGGCAATGATGTTGGTGAATTTCCCATGCAATGATATTAAATTAGGATCGATGGGAAAACCGTTCTTGGGCATAACAGCTGAAATTGTTGATGACAGCGGAAAGGGACTTGCCGCAAAAACGGAAGGACACATTGCCTTCAAGCCCGGATGGCCGTCTATGATGCAGACTATCTGGCAACGTCAGGAAAAATATGATTCATATTTTGTGAACGGCTGGTATATATCAGGTGACCGAGGCTGGAAGGATGAAGATGGCTATTTCTGGTTTATAGGACGTTCTGATGACGTTATAAAAACCTCCGGTGAGAGAGTTGGCCCGTTTGAGGTAGAATCAGCACTGGTTGAGCATCCGGCGGTAATTGAAGCGGGTGTTATAGGCAAACCGGATGAGCTCAGAGGAGAAATAATAAAAGCTTTTGTAGTCCTCAAGCCTGAATTTTTGGAAAAGGTCAAAGACCCTGCCTTTGCTGAAACATTAAAACAGGAACTGGCGCAACATGTCAAAAAACATCTTGCCGGGCATGCATACCCGCGTGAAATTGAATTTATTGACAAGCTGCCAAAGACAAGGTCTGGTAAGATTATGCGGAGGATCCTAAAGGCAAAAGAATTAGGACAACCAATTGGTGACACCTCTACATTGGAAGAATATTGAGCATCTTAAATACTGAATTATAGCTGAAGGACAACCAATAGGTGACAAATTTAACATGAAAGAGTAGTGAGTTAAAAGCGGAAAAGAAGCACAAATTCTCCTTTGGGAATAGTAAATTGTCGAAGAGACTCAGAAATTTTACCTCTCCATGCCTCTTCATGTACTTTTGTCATTTCCCTTACTATGACAATATCTATATCTCCCATTTCCTCTCTTATGGTTTCAAGAGTTTCTTTCAGGCGGTGAGGTGTTTCCAAAAATATTGCTGTAATAGGCTGTTTCCTTCCTCTATTCTCATTTTTCAATTGTCCTAAAATATTCCGTTTCTTATTTTCCGTTTCCGGCATGTATCCCAGAAACATAAAATTATTTGCCGGCAGGCCGGAAAGGATTAATGCCGAAAGAATAGAAGAGGCACCGGGAACAACTGTATATTTTATGTTCCTTTTTATGCATTCCTGGACCAATTTATATCCGGGATCAGACATAAGCGGCATACCACTGTCGGATACCAAAGCTACGTTTTTACCATCTTTTAATAAACTTATAATTTCGGGTGTTTTTACCGTTTCAATTTCATCATAGAATGAAATTAATTTCGGCTTGTTTATTTCAATCCCCTTAATTATCAAGACGCTATTTTTCATTCTTAATTCCAATGAACTCAACAATTGGCCCGTGACTCTTGTATCCTCACATGCAATATAATTTACACTAAATAAGGTTTTTATTGCCCGAACAGTAATATCATCAAGATTGCCAATTGGAGTTGCCACAATGTATAATATTCCCATAGGCAAATTATACTATAGATTTGATTTGTAAAATTAGACCTGAATTAAATTGATAGAAACAATCGGTTCCTCCATAAGCGCATTCATTTCACACTCCGGTTACATGGGAGTTTTTTTGTTGATGACCGTTGAGTCTGCCCTCATTCCGATCCCCTCGGAGGTGACAATGCCTTTTTCTGGTTTTCTTTCATCCATAGGCCAATTTAATTTCTTTGTTGTCATATTTATAGGGGCTTTGGGAAACCTGTTTGGGTCATATATTGCCTATTTTTTAGGTAGATGGGGACAAGACACGTTTGTCAGGCAGTTTATAAAAAAATATGGCAAATACATCCTGGTTTCAGAGCATGAATTTGACCGGTCAGAAAGATGGTTTAGGAAATACGGCGAAGTAATTGTGTTTGTAAGCAGGCTTCTTCCGGCAGTAAGGACATATATTTCCCTTCCTTCCGGTATTGCTCAGATGCAACCGCTTAAGTTTGGGTTATATACATTTATCGGATCACTCCTCTGGTCTGCGCTTTTGACATATGTCGGCTTCATACTTGGACATAACTGGTCTAGAATCGGCCCATATTTCCATACTTTTGATGCTATTATAGGCCTCTTTATTATGGTTGTAATATTCTTTTTTGTATACCATAAAATAAGGAGAAGAAAACATACAGACGCAGCAAAATAATTTTCCTATTGACTCAGACAAAAATGTATGATAATTTCATACTATTAAATGAATAGTACAAAGAACAATTGGTCAATTCTTGCCTTGGTTAGACACGGGGAGTCCGAATGGAATGCCAAAGGACTTTGGACGGGATGGACAGATATCGGACTATCCGAAAACGGCAAACTTGAAGCCAGGAAGGCGGCATATCTTCTCAAAGGAATAAATTTTGATATAGCAATCTCCTCCAACCTGAAAAGGGCAATCCAGACTTTGGAGATAATACTTACTGACATCCACAGGATAAATATTCCCATATATAAATCTGAAGAATTTAACGAAAGAAATTATGGAGATTTCACGGCAAAAAACAAATGGCAAATGAAAAAGCTGCTTGGTGAGGAAGAATTTTTGCGGGTAAGACGGGGCTGGGATGTCCCCATCCCAAACGGAGAAACACTGAAAGACGTCTATATGAGGGTCATAAAAGGTTATGAAAAACTTATCAAACCCGCAATTTACGAAGGCAAAAAAATTCTTTTGTCCGCGCACGGCAATAGCCTGCGCGCACTGGTCAAGTATCTGGAGAACATCCCCGATGAAATGATATCCCGACTGGAAATCGCCACAGGAGAATCGCTCGTTTACTACTTTGATAAGGAAAGCAAAGTTATCGACAAAAAGACACTGTCAACCGTAAATGTTGTCCTGACCAATAAATGAATATGAAAGGAGAAAAGAAATGAAAAGACTGAAAATAGGCATAAACGGTTTCGGCAGAATAGGGCGCAATGCCGCCAGAATAATTTTAGACAGGCCCGAACTGGAACTTTGCGCAATAAACAGCAGAGCCGAATCTTCTTCGCATGCATACCTCCTGCAATACGACTCGACCTACGGCACTTTCCACAAAAAAGTGAGGACAGGTAAGGATAGTATCACTGCCGGAGACCAAAATATCAGGGTTTTCAATTGCGATATGCCAACCGATATACCCTGGGAAAAAGAGAAGGTTGATATTGTTATAGACGCAACTGGAAAATTCAGGACTAAGCAGGAACTTGAAGGACACCTGGGGGGGAGTGTCAAATATTCGGTTCTGTCAGCCCCCGCCAAAGACGAAACAAAAACACTGGTATTGGGAGTAAATGAGGGGATATTTGAACCCAAGAAAGACAATGTCATATCCAATTCCTCATGCACCACCAATTGTCTTTCGACAACTTTGAAGGTGCTTGATGGGAATTTTAAAGTCGAACGCGGCTTTATGACAACAATTCATGCTGTCACTGACTCACAAAACCTCCTTGATAATTCCCACAGGAAAGAAGTAAGGCTCAGAAGGGCGGCTTTTTCCTCCATGATACCGGCTTCAACCGGATCCGCAAAAGACATAGGCAAGCTTTTTCCGCTACTCAAAGGAAAAATTATTTGTCAGGCAATCAGGCTGCCGCTTCTTACAGTATCGATAATCAATCTAACCGTTCAAACAAAAAAATCCGCCGATTTAGAGACAGTGAACAAAGCTTTTAGGTATGCTTCCCGAAATGAACTGAAGGGAATTATTGAAGTAGCCCAGGAAGAATTGGTATCAAGGGATTTTACAGGCAACAGCCATTCTGCCATAGTTGACCCTTTTCTGACCAAAGTTATCGGCGGAAACCTGGTAAACGTCTATGCCTGGTATGACAATGAATGGGGTTACACCACCCGTTTAGTTGATATGGTGACATATGTCGGAAGAAAAGCCGGAATTATTTAGGTAGCTCTTAATATTTTAGAGAATAAGAATATATGAAAAAAAAGACAATCAGAGATATACCGCACCTTGAAGGGAAAAGGGTCTTTATGACGGTGGATTTTAATATTTCCCTTGAAGACGGCAAGATAGCCAATGATACAAGAATTGTAGAAACCATCCCCACCATAAAGTATCTTTTGGAGCATAAGGCAAAAATTATTTTAGCATCCCACCTTGGCAGGCCTCACGGGCCAGATCCACACTTATCACTTAGACCGGTAGCCAAAAGACTTCAGGATTTGACAGGAAAAAAAGTCCATCTTATAGACAGGTTCTGGGAAGAATCCGCTATTTCCCGCATCCGAAAGATCAGCTCAATCGATCTGACTCTTCTTGAGAATATAAGGTTCTTTAAGGGTGAAGAGGATAACGACAGGGAATTTGCCCGGCATCTTTCCAAAATGGCAGATTATTTTGTCAACGATGCTTTTGGCACCTCTCATAGGGTACACGCTTCAATTGTAGGCATTACCCAATACCTGCCATCCTATGCCGGTTTTCTGATGGATAAAGAAATCTGTATGATTTCAAAAGCGCTGGACGACCCTAAAAGGCCGTTTCTACTCCTTATAGGAGGAGCTAAAACACCAGAGAAAATTTCCGTCATCGAAAAGCTTCTTGATAAAGCCGATACTGTGGCTCTTGGAGGAGCAATTGCCAATACATTTTTGGCTGCATGGGGATTTGGAATGGGTAGATCACTTGTGGACTATGAGATGGTGGAGATGGCTAGGGTAGTATTCTGGAAAACAACCCATAAACATTCTGCTCTCATTTTGCCCGCAGACGTAATCGTATCAGACAACGAAAGGAAAAAAAGGCCGATGGTTGTGGAATACAATAAGGTACCGCATAATGTAGTCATCTACGACATTGGTCCTAAAGCGCAAAAATATTACCGGAAACTGATAAAGCAGGCAAAAACCATTATATGGAACGGTCCCATGGGCCTTTATGAAGACCCCAGGTTTATGAAAGGCACTGACTTGGTATTGCAGACAATTAGCCGCAGCAAAGCTTTTTCCATAGTGGGAGGAGGAGACACGCTCACAAGTATTAAAAACCGCAAATATCTCAAAGGCATATCTCATATTTCTTCGGGGGGAAGTGCCATGTTGGCATTTCTGGAAAAGGGAACATTACCTGGAATAGAAGTACTGAAAGATGCTTGAAATTTAGCTTTGGACAGATCAGGAATATTTTCTATAGACAGCTATTACTCTTCCCTGAATCTTGACATGAGTAGTGAAAATAGGAGACATAGTGGAATTTGCCGGTTCCAGTCTTATCCTGTCTTTTTCAAACTTGATTCTTTTCAGAGTTGCCAGACCATTCGGTAGAACCGCAACTACTATATCCCCGCTTTGGGCCTCCTGCTGGTGCTGAACGACTACAAAATCCCCGTCAAGTATGCCCTCCTCAATCATAGAGCTTCCTTTTACCTGTAATATATAGCCCGGTTTTTTTCCATTCAGCATGTTGGCCGGTACCGGCATATAAAAATTGGGGTCAGTATGCGGCTCAAGAGGTACCCCTGCGGCAATGTATCCCAGTACGGGAAGTTCTACTGCTGTTTCGTTTTCGTTTGCGTGGACTTTATTCTCGACAAGCTCTATTCCCCTTTCAAAACCTGCAGTCTTTTTTATATACCCTTTTTGTACAAGTCTTTCTAAATGCTCGTGTACTGTAGATACTGCACTAACTCCCATACTCTCTGCTATCTCAATAAGGGTCGGTGCATAACCGTGCCTTTGTATATATTGTGTAATAAATTCTAGTACTTGCCTCTCTTTGCTATATAATACGGGTGCCATAGTAATTTGTGATAAATAACCGAATTTTGATGTCTTGAAAATAATTACGTAAGCCTGATATACTTAAAATAATCCAAAAAAAACCGAATGTCAATACACCGAAACTGTGTTAAAATATGTCACTATTGAGAATAGGACCACACCTAGTTTGTATAATTTACTATGGAATTCAAACTACATTCGTCATTTAGACCGACAGGGGACCAGCCAAGTGCCATAGAAAAGCTTTCCAAGGGAATTGATTCCGAATTGAAAAACCAGGTACTGCTTGGTGTCACAGGAAGCGGGAAAACGTACACTATGGCAAATATCATAAAACGCCTCCAAAGGCCAACTCTTATCATTTCCCACAATAAGACGCTTGCAGCCCAGCTCTATCAGGAATTCCGCGATTTTTTCCCTGAGAATGCCGTCAATTATTTTGTTTCCTATTACGACTTTTATCAGCCGGAAGCATATATTCCCCAATCTGATACATATATCGAGAAGGAAACAGAGATAAATGAGGAAATAGACAAGCTTCGTCTTGCCGCAACAACAAACCTTCTTACCCGACCAGATACCATAATAGTAGCCTCAGTTTCATGCATCTATAATATTGGTTCTCCAGCACAGTACCGCAATTTTGTACTGAAACTCGCAGTCGGCATGAAAATAGATAGAAAATCACTTTATGACAATCTGGTTGATTTACAATATGAGAAATCAAATTTTGATTTCAAAAGAGGAACTTTTCGAACACGCGGCGATAATATCGATATCTATCCTGCCTATGAGGATACTGCTGTCAGAGTAACCGCAAGCGGCGACATAATAGATACTATTTTTGTAATTGACGCGTTAAACGGAAAAATGATTTCTTCAAAAAAGGAGGAATTTATCTATCCTGCTAAACATTACATCACTGATACGCATCAGTATACTGGCATATTTGCACAAATCCGTGACGAGCTAGACAAAAGAGTCAATGAGTTTAAGAAGCAGAATAAAATTATAGAAGCCCATAGGCTGGCCAAAAGAGTAAATTTCGACCTGGAGATGATAAATGAGGTCGGCTATGTAAACGGTATAGAAAATTATTCCCGCTATTTTGACGGTAGGAAAGCCGGAGATCCGCCCTACAGCCTTCTTGATTATTTCAGGGAACCTTATGGAAAAGATTGGCTACTGTTTATTGACGAGTCTCATATGACGATTCCCCAGATAAGGGGCATGTACAATGGTGACCGATCCAGAAAGCAGACGCTTATTGATTTTGGTTTCAGGTTGCCATCAGCACTAGACAACAGGCCTCTTACTTATGAGGAGTTCTACCGAAGAATCAGCCAGACCATATATGTATCAGCTACCCCGGATGAATATGAGATATCCCTGGCAAAAGAGGATGCAAAAAATCACAATTTTCCGCCTCATGAAGGCATCACAGAACAGCTTATAAGGCCTACTGGTATTTGTGACCCCCAAATTATTATCCGTCCTACAAAGGGCCAAATAAAAGATTTGATCAAAGAGATCCTGGCGCGTAAACAAAGGAAAGAAAGGGTTCTTGTGACCACATTGACCAAGAGGATGGCTGAGGATTTATCTTCTTACCTTCAGGATAAGTCCTACATCGATAAATTGTTGGGAGGCTCCATCTCCTCAGACGTTATTCCAAATGTCCACTATCTTCATTCTGAAATACAGACTTTGGAAAGAAGCGATATACTCGACGAGCTCAGGAGCGGAAAATATGACGTACTTGTCGGTATAAATCTGCTCCGTGAGGGTCTGGATTTGCCTGAAGTATCTCTTGTAGCCATACTTGACGCAGACAAAGAAGGTTTTTTACGAAGTGAGACGTCACTTATCCAGACTATGGGTAGAGCCGCCAGACATATAGAAGGAACTGTTATCATGTATGCCGACAATAAAACCGGTTCCATGATAAGGGCAATCTCAGAAATTGACAGGAGGAGGCAGGTTCAATTTGATTACAATAAGAGGTATAATATAACACCCCGTAATATAGAAAAACCCATTAGGGAAAAACTTATAGAAAAGGAAGAGTCTGACGAAACTCTGGAACTAGTGAAATCACTTGATAGTAGAAAAAGGATGCAATACAGGGAGCTTTTGAACTTGGATTTTGATGATTTGACGCCACGTGACCGTACAAAACTTATTAGGAAAATGGAAATGGAGATGAAACAGGCGGCAACCGAGCTGAATTTTGAATTGGCAGCTGAGATCCGCGATAAAATCAGGGAATACAAATATGATTCAAAAGAATCAGGATAAAATTATTATTAGAGGAGCACGTGAACACAACCTTAAAAATATCAGTCTGGAACTTCCTAAATACAAACTGATTGTTTTTACTGGAGTATCCGGTAGCGGAAAATCCTCGCTTGCTTTTGATACCATTTATGCTGAAGGACAGAGAAGATATGTGGAAAGCCTGTCTTCTTATGCCAGGCAATTCCTGGGTGTAATGGACAAACCGGATGTGGATGCCATAGACGGTTTGTCACCAGCCATCTCCATAGACCAGAAATCCACTTCCCATAACCCCCGATCTACAGTTGGGACGGTTACGGAAATTTATGATTATCTCAGACTCCTTTTTGCCCGTGTAGGACACCCCCATTGCCCAAATTGCTCGCGTGAGATTGTACGCCAAAGTTCCGACCAGATTGTAGACAATCTTATGAAAGAAATAACACTATCTAAACATCACGGCACAAGACCCAAGAGATACATTGTCATGTCACCTGTCGTACGTGATAGAAAAGGTGAGTTCAACCACCTTTTTGACAACCTGAAATCAAAAGGTTTTACTTATGTTAGGATTGACGGAACCATATTTTCCCTTGATGAAGATTTGATCCTTATAAAGACAAATAAACATTCTATTGATGTTGTGGTTGACCGTATGACTTTTGATAAAGGCAGTCTTAAATCAAAAAGCGAATACCAGAACTTGCGCTCCCGACTGATCGAATCGACTGAAACCGCCACATCGCTTTCTGAAGGACTTGTAATTTATTCGGAAGTGCTTGATGCCAATTTTGAGTTTCCAAAAAAGCCCAAAAAACTTTCAGACCAGCTTTATTCCGAAAAGTTTTCTTGTCCAGTATGCAATATTTCCTTTCCTGAAATTGAACCGCGTATTTTCTCATTTAATTCTCCTCACGGTGCTTGTCCTAAATGCAGCGGTCTGGGTACTCTACTTAGGATTGACCCGAAACTGGTCATAAACCCCAATCTTTCCATAAGCGAAGGGGGAATATTGCCATTTGCAAGAATGATTTTGGGCGATACCTGGTTTGGCAGAATATTGACTACTGCAGCTCAAAAAATAGGCATTAGGATTGATAGGCCACTAAAGGAAGCTACAGACAAAAAACTGGAACTGCTTCTTTTTGGCACGGGAGAAGAAATACATGAAGTCCAGGGAGAAAACCGTTATGGCAGGGAAGTAACCATATACGAAAAATTTGCCGGAGTAGTTCCGGAATTGGAAAAGAGATTTTCGTCTACTGAATCAGAGTATGTCAGAAACGAAATAGGAAAATACCTCAGGGAAGAGATTTGCTCCCTTTGCGCCGGGAAAAGACTGAAAAAGGAAGCCTTATCGGTGACTATTGACGAAAAATCAATTGTTGACGTTACGACCCTCTCCATAAAACAGATGAGCGACTGGATACACAAAATTCAACTTTCATTGTCCAACCGGGAGAAAACAATAGGCTTTCTCATAATAAAGGAAATACAAAACAGATTATCTTTTCTTCTTTCAGTCGGGTTGGATTACCTGACTCTTGACCGGAGCGCCAATACGCTTGCAGGAGGTGAAGCGCAAAGGATAAGACTTGCCTCGCAGATCGGCTCAGGCCTTTCCGGAGTGCTTTATGTTTTGGATGAACCGTCCATCGGGCTCCATCCCCGCGATAATTTTCGTCTTATCACTACGCTTAAAAAATTGAGGGATTTGGGAAATACCGTCATCGTAGTCGAACACGATAGGGAGATGATGCATAATGCAGACCTGATAGTGGATTTTGGTCCAGCAGCCGGTAAGCATGGAGGTAGCGTAATAGCCCGAGGGACAATAGAGCAAATAATAAAGGACAAAAATTCCTTGACAGGACTATATTTGTCCGGCAAAAGGAAAATTGTCCAATCTTCGAGTGAAAACGGTAATATTGTCAATACAAAACATCTTACAATCAGAAAATGCCATGAAAACAACCTGAAAAATATAGACGTCACTTTTCCCTTAGGCAATCTAATATGCGTCACTGGTGTTTCAGGAAGCGGGAAATCAACTCTTATAGTTGATACTCTTTATCACGCTTTAGCCAGCCGGTTCAACCCTTATCATAAGGAAAAAGGAGGCCTTTATTATTCACTTGAAGGCGAAAATCAGCTAAAAAGAGTCATCCTTATTGATCAATCACCAATAGGCAGGACTCCGCGCAGCAATCCCGCTACTTATACAGGCGCTTTTACATTTATTAGAGATCTTTTTTCCCAGACGCCGGATGCAAAGGCACGAGGTTTTAAGGCAGGAAGATTTTCCTTTAATGTCAAGGGCGGCAGGTGTGAGGCATGTGAGGGTGAAGGTCAAACAAAAATAGAAATGCAGTTTCTGCCAGATGTCTATGTCAGCTGTGAAGTCTGCCGCGGTACGCGCTTTAACTCGGAGACTCTTGAAGTTCTTTTTAAGAATAAGAATATATCAGACGTGTTAAATATGACAGTTGAAGAAGCGGCAAACTTTTTTGCCAATATACCGGGTCTATCGGGAAAACTTGAGACGCTAAAGGATGTAGGTCTATCCTATATACAGCTTGGTCAACCCGCACCCCAACTATCAGGGGGGGAAGCGCAAAGAGTCAAACTGGCTACTGAGCTGTCCAAAAAAGGTTCAAACGACATATTATACATATTGGATGAACCAACTACAGGACTGCACTTTGCGGACCTGGAGAAACTTCTTTATGTGCTGCGCCAGCTTGTGAAGATGGGTAACACAGTGATTGTTATAGAGCACAATCTCGACATTATAAAAAATGCAGATTGGATAATAGATCTGGGTCCGGAAGGAGGGGAAGCTGGAGGAAAGGTTATTGGAACTGGATCAGTAAAAGATATTATAAATAATCCGGCTTCTTATACGGGAAAATTCCTTCAGCATGAATAAAAGTAATATCGGAAATGCTCTAACTTCTACAACTCATATAAAAGACTTATCCGCTATCACAGGAAAAGCCATTTCCTTTATCTCCAAAAATATAAGCAAACTGCCCGAAATTCCCGGTGTATACCGGTATTTGGATACCAATGGTGAAATAATTTATATCGGTAAGGCTATAAATTTGAAAAGAAGAGTCTCTTCCTATTTCCAAAAAAAGATCAAAGACACCAAAACGGAAAATCTGGTCAGGAACATACATAAAATAGAGATTATTCCCGTCAGGTATGAATTTGAAGCTCTCCTTCTTGAGGCAAATCTCATCAGAATTTATAAACCGAAATACAATGTCATCTGGAAAGATGACAAACACTATATCTATATCCAAATCACTGCGGAGGAATTCCCTCGGTTGATTTTAACTAGGAGAAAAGAAGATAAGAGATCTTTTTTTTCTGGCCCTTTTCCTTCATCCCGTATTGCCAGGGAAATACTCGCAAATATCAGAAGGATCATACCTTATTGCACACAGAGTCCGAACCGTAAAAGAGCTTGTTTTTACACGCATCTTGGTTTATGCAATCCATGTCCTGCTGTAGTCAAAAAGCTAGAACAAAAGGAATTCGCAAGGCAAAAAAGGGTTTACCGTCGCAACATCAGTCATATCAAAAATCTCCTGTCGGGTGGCTTTGAACCCTTATCCCGTTATTTATCAACAAAAATGCAACATCTCTCCAATGAAAATAAATTTGAAGAGGCGGCCGTATATCGTGACAAATTAAAGCATCTCAATTATCTCTTAAATATAAATATTACCAATGAATATATGGCTGATCCCAGATATATAAGTTATGTCTTTAAATTGGAAAAGGATGAATTATTGGGAATTCTAAAAGAATACTATCCGTCTTTGACCCGTATAGAAAGAATCGAATGTTATGACATAAGTAATACTTCAGGTACATTCGCCACCGGAGGAATGATATCTTTTAAGCATAATTTACCGGACAAGTCCTACTACAGACGTTTCCGCATAAAAATTCACAATAAAATAGATGATTTCGGTATGTTAAAGGAAATGCTTGAGAGGAGGCTAAAACATAGTGAATGGAAAATGCCTGATCTTTTGGTTGTAGACGGAGGAAAACCACAACTAAGAGTTTTTAAGAAAGTCCTTGCAGACTTTCTTCTTGATATCCCTACCATAGGATTGGCAAAGCAAAATGAGGAAATTGTAGTATGCTCAAGAGGCAATTATTTTAAGGTTATTCTTCCTAGACGATCAAACGCCCTGCACCTGGTCCAAAGAGTCAGAGATGAAGCTCACAGATTTGCTCACAAATACCACGAACTTTTGCGTCTTAAAAACATGGTATCAAACGAATAAATTGCATTGAAAAAGAAGAAATGTTACTCTGAATAAACTGCAAAAGAAGAAGGTTTATATGAAATTTATATTTAGAAAGTATTTTACTATCACTCTTTCAGTTTTTAGCCTTACACAGATAATCTATTCTATCTCAATTTCTGGAGGCTGGAAAAGTTTTCTTTATTCTTGTCTTATACTCACGATACTTGTCTATATAGGAAAACCGGTTGCCAACCTCATCATGTTGCCAATAAATATTTTGACTTTGAACCTTTTTTCATGGATAATAAACATCCTGATATTTTACATCTGGGCTCTTTTAGAAACAAATGTTCGTATATCATCGTTTCAATCATCAGGATTTTTAGTCGGTCCGGTGCAAATTTCGGCTTTTGAGTTGGCAAACTGGCAGGTAATAATTGTGGGAGGGATACTTCTGACATTTCTTACCCAATTTTTCAATTGGCTTATGAAATAAACTAGTAGTTTGTTTATTAATTTTGACACGCAGACCGGCTTTGAGAAACGGTTGAAAATAAACATAGCGGAGTATTAGTACTGCGTTCCATAAATTTAGCCATATGGATCAGCTTTGAGAAAGCGATGGGAAATCAAGGAAACAAAGTACTAAAACTCATCTCGATATCATGTTTTTAGCTTCGATAATGCTGTTTTTGTCGTGCTTGAAATTAGGGTTTTGAGATAACTTCTAGTCAAATTTATACATATGAAGAAAGAAAACGCTATAAGTAGCAAAAAATTCGTCGTAATTGGTGGAGGAACTGGAACTTTTAGCGTGCTGTCAGGGCTGAAGAAATATACCAATCACATTACTGCCATAGTCACAATGGCAGATTCAGGCGGAAGCGCAAAAAAGGAAAGGGATGAATGGGGGCTTTTACCAAGCAGCGATGTGAGAAAATCGCTTATTGCCTTGAGTGACGGTTCCTCAGGAGATTCATTTCTTTTAAGAAAACTTTTCCAGTATCGTTATAGTGAGGGTAGGGGCATACGAGGTATGAGCTTTGGTAATCTTTTTCTGGTCGCACTAACAAAGCTTTTAGGTTCACAGGAAAAAGCAATTGAAAAAGCAGGCGACATATTGAAAATTAGGGGCAGGGTACTGCCAGTTTCTTTTGACAAAGTGGATTTGGTAGCCGAATATGAAGACGGGTCCACTGTTGTGGGCGAACACTTCATAGATGACCCAAAAGACAATGGTAAAGTAAAAATTACGCAGTTGGCTACTATACCGCGTACCAGAATCACAGATGAAGCAAGAAAGGCAATTCTGGAAAGCGATGTGATAATTATTGGACCGGGAGGTTTTTACACTACAATCCTTGCTAATTTTGCAGTTTCCGGGGTCAAAGAGGCTATCATGCAAAGCAGGGCCCAAAAAATATTCATATTGAATCTTATGACTGAATACGGGCAAACATATGAGTTTTCAGCTTCCACGTTTATTAAGGAACTAGATAAATATCTACCTGTCACATCATTGGATTTTGTATTTGCCAACAATGCGCATATTCCTGACGATGTATTGAAGAAATACAGAAAATACCACGCAATTCCGGTATTAAATGACCTTCCCAAAAAAATCCCTTTTAAGATTGTGAGCGCCGACCTTCTATCCTCGCAAAAAATTACTATGGAAAAAGGCGACACCCTCAAAAGGAGCCTTATACGCCACGATCCTGAAAAAATAGTCTCGTTATGTATAAAACTCTTAACTTAAAATGTGTTAAAATATGCAAATGAATAATTTCATTATCATACTTCAGATAATAATCTCGGTAGCGCTTAGTACCCTTATCATTTTGCAGTCAAAAGGAGTCGGGTTGGGAAGAGCCTGGGGCGGTGGTGGAGGTTTTTACAAAAGCAGGCGTGGGGTAGAAAAAATTATTTTCAATCTAACGATAGTACTGGCTGCGTTATTTCTTATCACTTCAATTTTATCGCTACTTTATACCTAAGTATCAAAAATGGGCAAACGGATTCAGTTTGTCTTCCTTGTAGTAAAGACTTTTATTAGCCGCCACATAAAATTTCTGGCATTGGGATTTCTTGGCGGTTTTTTCTTTATTCTTTTCCTTCTTCAGGTTTATCCTATTTATGTCCAGACTGCAGGGCAAAAGGAACAAATCATCGGCATGGTAGGAAGATATGATGAGTCCAATTTACCCGTATCTATCAGAAATAAAATATCATTGGGCTTGACGGCTCTTACGGCATCCGGTTCAGCCACTTCTTCCCTGGCCCAGTCATGGAAAGTGGAAAACAATGGCAAGGACTATATTTTTAGCCTTCCCCACAATGTATATTGGCAAGATGGTACCCAATTCTCTTCTTCAGATGTCAACTACCATCTCAGCGATGTCCGGTTTATACCCATCGATAAATACCTCCTCAAAGTCAGTCTGAAAGAACCATATACACCATTACCCATTCTTTTGTCGGAACCGCTTTTTAAGCCTAACCTGGTAGGTCTGGGAGTCTATAAAGTCGCAAGAATAGAATACAATGGTGATTACATCACTTCTTTATCTCTCGTACCAATAAAAGGCGGATTGCCGGACATCACATATAAATTTTATCTTAGTACGGATGACGCTATCCTTGCTTTTAAGATTGGGGAAGTAAACACGCTTGAAAATTTAGGCAGAATCGACGATCTTGCCAACTGGAAGAATGTAAAAATCACCCCAGAAACCGAATTCAATAAATTTGTGGGTATATTCCTGAATCTGAATAATTCCTTTTTCAAGGAAAAGGATATCCGCCAAGCGCTTTACTACGCCACTCCAAACTTTGACGATTTTGAAAAAGTGTATACCCCCATCTCCCCATTGTCCTGGGCATACAGCCAGAAAGTAAGGTTATATAAATTTGATCCGGCAACGGCACAAAAAATCCTGGCAAAAAGCCCTCTCGGTTCATCTTCAGCGCAATTGACCATATCCACTTTCGTAAACCTTCTGGATACAGCACAAACCGTCTCAGATACCTGGAACAATATAGGACTCCACACCAAAGTCAAAGTACAATCCTCAATTCCTTCAGATTACCAAGTGTTTATCCTGACATTTGGCATTCCCCCTGACCCTGATCAATATCAGTTTTGGCAATCAACACAGGATGCTTCCAATATTTCCCACTATAGCTCGCTAAAAGTGGATAAGCTACTCGAAGACGGGAGAAGGACGCTGAATATGGATGACAGAAAGAAAATTTATGCTGATTTCCAAAGGTACCTTGTCGAGGATGCTCCGGTTATATTCCTCTACCACCCCAAAATCTATATCGTAGAGAGGAAATAAATAATCCAGATAGTGTTTATAATTGTGTTTATACTAAGAAAATTTATCAGAATTTTCGAAGTGCCGCGGGTGGGAATCGAACCCACACAACCGGATTAACGGTTACAGGATTTTAAGTCCTGCGCGTATACCTGTTTCGCCACCGCGGCAGTTTTGATATATTATAGCAATATTACTATACTTATCGCTACTAAAACCTCGATATGACCGAGATGTCTCAAACGACTATCAAAATAAGATTCTACACACCATCAGATTATAAGAATTTATCTGCAAATTTGAGATCGGCCGGGATGCTCCACCTTCCTACTGACTCAAAAGAAAACTTTAAGGAAAAAATAAAAAGAAATCCTGACTCCATACTGGTCGTTTGTGTAAACGGTAAATTTGCCGGAAATATTGTAATTTCTGAAGACGGTTGGAACGCAGTTCTTTTCAGGTTAGCAGTGAGGAAAGAATACAGAAAGCAGGGGATAGGTACAAAATTGCTCGAAAAAGCAGTAGAAATATTAAAAAGTAAAAAATATGATAATGTACTCCTTATGGCAAACCCTGACGACAAGGATCTTATAAAATTCTACAAACGCCGCGGCTTCCATCCTCTGGTTGAAAGGCTTTTGATGGTAAAGAAGTTATAATAATCAGAGGTAATACCTTAAAACAGGGAATTTACTGATCATTTAATCCCTTTCCATCAAGAATTTGTCGCATATATTTTTCCACACGCAAAGTCCGGGTTTTGGATTGTTTGGGTGCGGAAAAATAAAAATGTATGCTCTTTGCCGACCCGGCGTCAAGGCGTCAAAAGCAGTTTTGAGGGCGGGGACTTCATCTAATTTATTTTGAAATTCGGAAGGATATTTGAATTCTGATGTTTTTTTAAGCTTTACTTTCAAACCGGCTTTTTCTACCTCAATAGCTTCATAAATATAGGCTTTCAATATGGTTTCCTTCTCAACTATTTCGCCAACATTGGTGAACCGAATCTGGCGCCCTGCCTGCACATTCTCCGTTTGTTGGATGAGAATTCTCTTGGCATCCTTTAGCAAGACACCTTTGAAAAACAGAATCGCACAGTATTCCTTAAATCCCTGCATTATAACTATATTACTGTTCTCCCACATATAACAAGGTTTACCCCACTTCAATTCCTCAATCAGCCCGCAGTCAAGAATGATCATTCTTAATTTCTCAAATTCTTCCTGCCACTTTTGGGCTTTATTGAAAAAGAAATCAACCTTAGGACTCATTCTAATTTTTGTCATGTTATGTTATTTCAATTTTTTTATTAGTCCGACAATTAATTCTCCAACCGGGCGCAGCTCATCACGAAGCAGAAACGGCTCGGTTCTACAAGTGCGCCAAAGGTTACTGAATTCATTTTAAAAATTTATCACATGAGAAATATTCCTGCCAAAGACGTATTGTATCTTCAGAATAGTCCAGAGTTGTGATTTTTAGCCTGATTTTGCTGCGGGGCTTGGATTCGAACCAAGAATAAACAGCTCCAAAGGCTGCTGTCCTACCATTAGACGACCCCGCATTTCGGAGCTAAAGCTCCTCAATGTAAACACAATCAATATATATGTTTCATGCCTGCACCGAATGAAGTGAGGTGCCGAAGGTGGGAGTTGAACCCTTCGCCTCGATGCAAAGAGGGGCTCAGGGTAAACCCACAATCTGTGCAGGTGAGAGGAGTTGAACCTCCATCCTATTACTAGGATACGCTCCTGAAGCGTACGCGTATACCATTCCGCCACACCTGCGTGCTTGTCCTGAGTTATCGAGGATCTGCCAATTCCGCCGCGTCAGACGCTGCTGGAACGTTTGACGTTTTGCCGCTTCGGCAAAAAAAAGTTGTAGGTAGTGGGTAAAAGATTCTTAACACACAACCAACAACTCACAACTCATAACCATTTGAGCGGGCGAGGGGACTTGAACCCCTGACCTTCTCCTTGGAAGGGAGACATTCTACCGCTGAACTACGCCCGCAATTTTTACTCAGACTCTCAAAAAAAAGATTTTAACAACTCAAAATATCCTTTCCACACCTTTGTAAGTATAATATAAGATGATAAATGGTGCAATAAAACCGATAAGATAAATCACACGATTTATCTTTATTGAATTTGAAACAGACGTTTATATCTGATAGTATTCGGCCTATGGCCTTAAAAGAAGATGCCCCTGAAATGGAAAGAATATTGGAACAGTATTCTCCATCCAAAAGAAGTTGTAATTTCCCGGGAATAGACGGTAATACAGGATGTTTATTTTATTACATGCCCCCCAGGTCAACAATTAGAGAATGTCCTCGATGATTTTTTAGGTAGTCTGAAAGGAAGTACGTCTAGCGTAGAAGTACAATTACCAAAAGTATTTTGCAAAGTGACTGGGGTGACAGTTCCACTCGGAAGTAAATGCAAAATAAGCCGGGATCTTTTTAGGAGAGTCGTGATGGACAAATACGAAAAGAAAAGATTTTAATGCGTTATTGCTTTCCACATGTCTTTATGTTTTGAGACATTTCCTTTTTACACCAGCACCAGAATGCTCCGGTTGTCAACCCGTGGGATGAATGGTTTTCTAGCGGGCATTCCGGTGCGGGGTTTAGCGCTGCGAATGACAGATCGGGCTGATGCCTCGAGCGTAAGCTCGGGGAGAGCTTTACTCTCACTGTCGAAATTTGAATTTCTTGCTGCCAAAACCTGGAAATTGTCTATATCTCTTCCTAGGCCCAAATTTCTTGTAAGATCAATTGCTTTTTCACCTCTTACTATAAACATACGATTTATGAATAAATTGTGCCGAGGGTCAGAGTCGAACTGACATAACGTGTTTTTCAGACACGCACCGTGACCACCTTGGATACCTCGGCATGTTATTAACTTTTATTTTAAATTCAAAATTTTAAAATTACAAGATTATCTGGTGCTCGCACTGAGTCCTTCAAATTATCTCAGGACGAAATGCCTGTACTGAGGTCCGATATAATCGGACCGAAGTGCCGAGGAGAGGACTTGAACCTCCACGCCTTACGGCACAGCCTCCTCAAGACTGCGTGTATACCAATTTCACCACCTCGGCTTTTATTTGCATTGATGATTTCCCAGTATCTACTTCAAAAATCCATATATACCAATTTCACCACCTCGGCATATAAATGCAGTTAATTGTATCAATCTGGCAAAATTCTTGCAACAGATTGTATGATTGGATAAAATACCAGTACCCAAGTAAACTAAATAGTGGTAATTAATATGGACGCTTAGCTCAGCTGGTTAGAGCGTTGCGTTTACATCGCAAATGTCGGGGGTTCGAATCCCTCAGCGTCCACTAAATATTCTATCTCAATCATTTGGGGGAAATTATTGTTAAGGAAATTTTTTCTGCACCTGTAGCGATGAAGACAAAAATATGTGAGTAAATGGAATTTCAAGGAGGAAAAATTCTCGTTCTGCGCCTGTAGCTCAATGGATAGAGCAACTCCCTTCTAAGGAGTAGGTTGTGGGTTCGACTCCCGCCAGGCGCGCTTCGCTTTGAATTGATACTAAAGCTCAGCGCAAGCGCAAAAAATCTCTATTTTAAAACCAAGAAATATTTTTTTCTATTTAACCTGAGCGGCGGAAGGGAATCGAACCCTCGACCTTCTCCTTGGCAAGGAGACATTCTACCGCTGAACTACCGCCGCACTTCGTCACCTCGTCACTTCGTTCCTCAGTGTAAACATTTCTTACCCTAAATCGCTGAAAATGACGTCCAAATATTATATCAGTTAATTTCTACCTTCGCCACAATCCGCTTAACGTATCGATAATGAAATGGATAGTACCAAAAAAAAGGTCATTTATTGTCCTATACACTGAAGGCCATATACCCTGTATAAAATGTAAAAGTCTTGTCGAAAATGTCTCATTCTGGTAGGAGCCGTAACTTTCATCCATAATTTTACATTATACCAAATCAATAACTGACAATATCACCGATTTTGATATTGTCCTTTGCAATCATTCCCGCATTTATCTCCAGCACCTTATCGGCAGGGGATTGTGTAGTATATGTAGGCAAGTCTGAAGTATTTGCATCAACTGGTTTGGGTACGTTTTGTGTCAAATCAACGATTCTGTTGCCGTTTATCCAAACAAAATCCAGTGGGAAATTCATACTTTTCATCCAAAATCTGTAGTAATCAGGGTGGTCAAATATAAAAAGCATACCGCAATCTGAACATAAGTTTTTCCTGTATGACAATCCTCGTGTACGCAAAGGATCGCTGTCGGCAATTTGGACTCTAAAGGAGCTATTTCGGATATGAAGCGTTGTAGTTTTGTAACCCTGGTTATTCCTGTTATTTCTTATGAAAATATATCCGCCTATAAGGAAAACGGCCAAAATAAGTATAAACCAGAAATTTTGGGACAGGAATTTCTTCAGATTTATATAATAAATTTCATCTTCCAGTTTTATTTGGTCGAGTTATATCTAAAAGTTAGAACCAGCTTTCAGTAAGCTCGCCCCGCTGCGCGGGGCTCGCTGTCAGCGCGGCGCCCCCCCGCCGCGCTTCCGTTATATTTTGCGCGCGCGATTTTTCTCTCTCCCGCAGAGCGGGATCGAGTAATGTAGGATCATAATAGCATAAATCCCAGTACGTTGTGATTCCGTATCAACCCACCCACCCAAAAACAAATATTGATGGCGGCGACCCCGCCTTGTGCGAGAGAGCCGCCTAGGGGCGGCTTCGTCATTGTTCAGGTAATTTATTATCTTTTCCAGTCTCTACCGAAGTTTATTTTGATTTAGCGTGTCCTGCAGTCGGCGGGATGATCCGCTATTGCCCCCGCCACTTTTATCGTATCCCTGTCCAGCGTTCGCACGGCTTGCGCGCCCGCTTATAGGTAAGCGCTTCGCGCGGAAAAATTATTTGAGCGCCCTGCGCACCACGTTCGGATCATGGATAGAGCGCGCGTCAGAACGCGCGCTTTTCAGCAGGTGCTATCCAAGGGGAGCGGGGGCGGCGGATGCCGCCAAATATCTATTTGAATATTTTATCTTTCTTCTCTAAATCAAGAAAGATTGATAGTGGCACGCTTGCCTTGAAATTCTTTCTGTCTGTACGTGTTTCTATCAATTTTCCTACGGCTGTAATACAAAATCCAAGTGCAGGCATTTGCCAATCCATCCCGCCAGAAATTATCGCGGCTAACCCACCTGATCCGGTAACCCATTTTAGTAATTCTTTATCAATTTTTCCCCATTCTTCTTTTGCTTTTGTATATTCCTCCTGTAGTTCTTCAGAGAACCTTCGTGCGTGTTTATATGCCTCATCGTGTGAATAATTTCCGTTAATATCGACCCATATCCTTCTTAGGAAGGATCGAAAGCTCTCAAGTCTGCCTTCACTTTTTAAATCATAAGCGAATTTAGGATCAATATTATTGAGGAATGAGTATTCAAGTGACTGAAACGACTTGGTTAGTGGACTCCATACTTCACTCTCTGAAGTTGGATTTTGCTTGCAGGATAGTATTTCCCTCCACTGTTCCGGCAAGTCCGTATAAAGATACGAACCTGTCAATTGGGCTATATACATGCCCATTTCAAGATTTGAGCCGTTTCGATTGATCGACATTTGTCCCTCGTCTGGCAACTCTTGATCCAATATTAATGGATCATTGTGTCTCATGCGTTTGACATATTCGATTTGATCTTTAATTTGTTGATCGCTTAGGTTGGGCAGTGCGCGTTTTATTGTTATTTCAAGTTTATCGTCTGGTAGCCTATACATTGTTTTTTCTAACATCCTTAAGCCCCTTGGCTTGATTTTCGCTTTGGTTTCTTCTGTTAAATCAAGATGCTGTTCTTCCCATCGTTTTTTAGCCATATCCCAGGTACTTCTTCTGAGCTGATAATCAAAATCTCCGGGGTCAGGAATCATGTTAACAATGCCTGATGCGATCCACGGATATAGTTTTAGAATAAAATAGATCATCTCAAGGGTATCTTGCTTATAAAGCCCTGGATGTTCAAGTGGGTTATAGTCTGAAGCAATACACCGTGGGTTCATAAGAGGATTTACTACTAAGATTTCATCTGTGTAGAGACTATATCGAACGATATTTTGTAAAATAGCTCCGAGATCAGGGTTCATATCGCCCATATAAAATCCGCAGAGTAGCTTATCGGGCTTGGGGAGCAGTGAAATGATATCTGTATTTGTTGGCCAGAGCAATCCAACAACTTTATAAAGCTCTTTAACTTGGTCATCCGACATTTCTCTTCTCAAATCGTCCCATTGTTTTCCTTTGCTAAAACCAAAAATATCCCAAACCGCATGTAGAAGTATCATGTTTCTTTCCTTTATACTTCTTGAGAGAATAGGATTAGCCTCTGCTTGAGGTTGGAGTGTTGTAAAAAGGTGACATTTCTTGTATTTTTTACCGCTTCCACAAAAGCACGGATCATTCCTGCCAATTTTCATAGAGTATTGACTTTCGATTTACTTTCGATTTATAGTAGTATATAGAATCAAGATTAAAAGTCAACATGCTTACAAAAAGACAAAAACAAGTTTTGGACTTTATCAAGTCTTTCGCCGAAAAAAAGGGGTATGCGCCTTCTCTTGAGGAAATTAAGAAGCACCTTCGTTTATCTTCTGTTTCTACTGCACATCATCACGTTAAGTCACTTGAAGTAATGGGTTATCTTAAAAAAGAGGAAAATTCACCCAGAAGTATTGACGTGTATGAGTCTCAGGCAATGATACAAATTCCAATTTTAGGGCGTATATCTGCAGGGCAGCCCATGTTAGCTGTAGAAGATAGAGAGATTATTTCTGTTCCTCAAACAAATCTTAGGAACGATATTCAAAATCTTTATGCATTAAAAGTTGTTGGTCAAAGTATGATTGATGAAAACATTAATAATGGTGATGTTGTAATTGTGCGTTCACAGCAAACTGCGGAGGATGGTCAAAAAGTTATCGCACTTATCAATAACGAAGAAGTAACCCTTAAAAAAATATATAGAGAGAAAACGCAAATTCGCCTTCAGCCTGCAAATCCAACATATTCCCCTATATTCGTTGACCCAAAAAAATTAATCATTCAGGGGGTTGTGATTGATATTATAAAAAATTTAACCACAGAGCCATTCAATTTGCAGGATTCTCATCCTACTTCGAATGGAATTTTAGACAAAACAAAGGAAGACACTATTGGAGAAAATCAGATCCTTTGTGGTGATGCAATCGATTTGCTTGATCGGATTAAGGAAAATTCAGTTGACTTAGTTCTTTCTGATATTCCTTATGGAATATCACTTGATGAGTGGGATGTGCTTCATGCCAATACAAATTCTGCCTTACTTGGGCAGTCTCCAGCCCAAATTGGTAAAAAAGCATTTAAAAGGAGAGGTAAGCCAATCAATGGATGGTCAAGCGCTGACAGAAACATTCTTAAAGAATATCAACAATGGTGTTATTCATGGGGAACTAAATTATTTCCTGTTCTCAAAGAAGGTGGTAGTCTGTTTATTTTTGGAGCGAGAAGAACTTTACATAGAGCCATTATTGCGCTTGAAGATAGCGGTTTTTTACTTCGTGATATTTTAGCTTGGGAAAAGCCAAGCGCCCATCATAGGGCTCAGGAAATAAGTAACATTTTTCTTAAGCGTGGCATGGTGAAAGAAGCAGAAAAATGGGCTGGTTGGAAACTTGGAAACTTAGCGCCAAAGTATGAACCCGTGGCATGGTTATTTAAGCCCTATAAGCTAACAATTACAGATAATGTTTTAAAAAATAATTTAGGGGCTATGAACATAGAAGCATGCTTAATTGATGGAAAGTCACCAACTAATATCCTCAAGTTTGGATTTGCAAATGGCGAAAACGGATTGCATGAAGCTCAAAAACCTGTTTCTCTTCTTGAATATTTAATTAAGCTTGTTACCACAGAAGGTCAAGTTGTGTTGGACCCTTTTATGGGGTCAGGATCGACAATTGTTGCAGCTAAGGGATTAAAAAGAAAATATATCGGTTTTGATATTTCTAAAGATTACTGGAATATTGCTTCACGAAGATTGTCTGGGGGATCTGTCGTTAAGTCACAGTCAGTAGAAAATAATTTTTCGCAAACCTCACTCCTTTAGGTTTGATATTTTTCTTATTTGCAAAATTTTACTATCAAGTTTTTCAGACTTAATTAGTTTTTCGATTGCCTGCTCATGTGTGAG
The DNA here is from genome assembly GCA_964520615.1 of uncultured Gammaproteobacteria bacterium. Classification (GTDB taxonomy): domain Bacteria; phylum Patescibacteriota; class Microgenomatia; order 2-02-FULL-39-11; family 2-02-FULL-39-11; genus JAMCUI01. Next base: position 14,101 of record CAZFNL010000085.1, on the reverse strand, counting down.
AGACTTTATAGCGGCAATTTTACCATTGATATAGGCTGTTTCTTCTTTAGCCGATCTTTTTAATGCTTGTTTCTCAATTTCTTTTATTTCGTCCCAATCAGACTTTTTCTTACCTAAAATATTACACAATGTTCCATTTATCTTTATCCAATATATTTTTGCATCTTTAGCACCTTTTAAACTTCTAGGTACCTGCCAAAGTTTTTCGAAGTTAAACTTGTTGGCTTCTTTATGTAATAAAATAAAATACAGATGTGCATATGACAGGAGTGTAACGTTTTTAGCAATTGCTTGACGATATATCTGGCTACTGTTTTTGGGATATTGGTATAAGGGAGAAATTAAACAAGCATACTTCTTTCCTTTTCGCCACTTATCTAGGGCCTCCACTTTAAAGTCTTTTTGATTTTTCGCCGTGCGACTTAATCTAAAAACTTTCCCATCGGCAACAATTGTGTACTTTGGCGTGTGTCCTTCTACATCAGCCGCATCAGCTCGTTCTTTTAGAACTCTTGCATCAATACCCATAAATGAAAAGGCTCTAGCTAGCAAAATATCAGAATATTTTGAATAAAGTTTTTCTTCCGTAGAATCATGCCCATATGATTCAGGAATGACTCCGCACTCAAGCAAGCTCTCTCTGATTTCATCTAAAGACATTGCTCCAACTATTTTTTCCAACTCGGTTGCGTAATCAGCGAACGATGCACTGTTTTTGTCAACCAAGCCCACTATGAATTTGGTTATCTCTTCTCGTTTCATAATCCCTCCATAAAATAGCTTAGTTTTTTGCTGTACAACCGAGCGAATTGTTTTAATTCAACAATATCAATCAGTCTTTGTCCCGATTCTACTTTTGATATATAAGATTGTGATTTTTGTAGTTTAATGGCGGCGGCGGATTGAGTTAGCTTGGCTTCCATTCTAGCTTTTGTTAGTTTGTTGGCGATATTTTTCTGCTCATTTGAATATAAGGATTTAGACATATTGTGCTTTCTTCTATCTATGATATATTCCAAAGTGTAATATTCCAAAATGGAATACGTGGGAAAATTTTTGCGGGGACGTTTGGGGAGAAATCTGTGAAGATTTTTCCCGTTCGAGTCAACACGTTCGGAAGCGCGGCGGGGGGGGCGCCGCGCTGACAGCGAGCCCCGCACAGCGGGGCGAGCTTACTGAAAGCTGGTTCTAACTTTTAGATATAACTCGACTGAAATCGAAGAGGCCGGAGTCGCCTCCGGCAAGGCTCGCGCGGTGCGGGCGCGCGAGACGGCTGCGAAGCCCTGACGAAACTCGGCGGCGAGCCGCCAACGGAAAAGGAAAAAGAACAAACGACCCCGCAAAAATTTTCTCACTCACTAATCGTTCGTGAAGAGAATACAAAACTGCCTATGAATAAATATATTGCGTACTGTCGAAAATCCAGAGACGAAGCAGATCGGCAAATTCTTTCCATAGAAGCTCAAATTGCCGAACTCAAGGGATTTGCCAAGAAAGAACATTTAGAGATTGTCGAGTTTATCACCGAAGCAAAAACAGCCAAAATGCCAGGACGAGAACAGTTTGCAGAGGTACTTAAGAAAATTGAAAAAGGAGAAGCAAACGGAATAGTCGCTTGGCACCCCGACCGCCTTGCCCGCAATTCAATGGACGGTGGAAAGATTGTCTACTTTCTTGATATTGGCAAACTAGTAGATTTGAAGTTTCCCACATTTTGGTTTGAGAACACGCCGCAGGGAAAATTCATGCTTTCTATTGCGTTTAGTCAATCAAAATATTATGTCGACAATCTTTCCGAAAATGTGCGGCGCGGGCAGAGACAAAAACTTCGCAATGGCGTTCTTCCCTTAAAAGCTCCATTTGGGTATGTGAATAACCCAAAAACTAGAGGAATAGATGTTGATCCAGTTACTTCCAAGATTGTTCAGGAAATGTTCTCAATGTTTGTACAGAAAAATTGTTCGTTCACTTCCATTGCTCAATATTTGGCGGATACGTATGGATTAACGAGAAAAAGCGGCAAACCATGGCTTATTGATTCTATTCACCATCATCTTGCAAACAAATTTTATCTTGGCATTATTACCTTCAACGATGAATATTACGACGGCGGGCATGAGTGTTTTATCAGCAAAGAATTATTCGCAGAAGCACAAAAGCAAATTAAAAGAATATCGAGGCCTCAAAAAAACGGTCATTCGTTTGCGTTTTCCGGTTTGGCTCGGTGTGGGAATTGTGGTGCAGCGATTACGGCAGAAACCCATACGAAGCATTATCCACGTACAGGCAGAATCATGACCTACAATTATTATCGTTGCACCAAAAAGTTAAAACCGTGTGATGAGAAGCCGGTCACAGAGTTAGATGTTAAAAATCAACTTCGGCAAATTCTGGAAAGCGTTTCACTCCCACAGTCATGGGCAGATCAGTGGAATAAATGGATTGATCGGGATGAGATAACAGAAAAACAATCGGCAGAAACAACCATTCAAAGATTAAAACTAAAGCTTGCGGATATTGATCGAAAAGCAAATATTCTTCTGGATAGCTATCTCGATCAGGTTATTGATACAGAAACATTCAAGAAAAAGAAAAATCAGTTTTTCGAGGAGAAAATAAAACTACAAGAAATGATAGGCAAACTGGAAGCCGGAGGTTTGTTGTGGATTGAACCTATGAAAGAGTTTATCAAAACTGCGTCAGAATGCGAAAAAATCGCGCGCGCAAAAAATAATTGCGAAGATATGGCCATCTTCGCAAAACGTATCGGCTCGAACTTCTTTTTATCTGATAGGCGGCTCGCCGCCGAGTTTCGTCAGGGCTTTGCAGCCGTCTCGCGCGCCCGCACCGCGCGAGCCTTGCCGGAGGCGACTCCGGCCTCTTCGATTTCAGTCGGGGATACCCGACTTGAACGGGTGGCCTCGCGCTCCCAAAGCGCGCGCTCTAAGCCAACTGAGCTAATCCCCGAATCTAACTGAGGTAAAACTCCGCCTGAAAATTATTATTATCAACTCTTTAAATCAACTAATCAAATAATCTAAGTTACATCGCCGAATATTAGATATTGTAAGTGAAGCGTCATTTCATTGCAACATAGTATACATACTGATACAATATATATCCTTTCTTTAACCAAATTTCTCGAAAAAATAAATGAAACTGAAAACTTTGTTTATATTCTCAACACTCTTTTTCTTTTCCCTGGTACTTCCTGGAAGACAGATTCATGCTATTTATGATCCCTTATCTTTACCCAACAATAAATACGGCATACACATTATCGATGAGAACGACCTAGAAAATGCAGCCAAACTGGTCAATTCGGCAGGAGGAGACTGGGGATATGTCACCATGGTAATCACCCAAAACGACCGTGACACCGACAAATGGAATAAAATTTTTGATCAGCTAAGGAATCTTCATCTTATACCAATCATCAGGCTTGCCACTTTCCTAAACGGATATTATTGGGAAAAACCTACTTTGGGCCAGGTTTTACCCTGGGTTCAATTTCTGAATAGATTACAGTGGGTTGTCAAAAACCGCTATATCGTGGTTTTCAACGAACCCAACCACGCCAAGGAGTGGGGAGGGGAGATAAATCCCTCTTCATATGTGGATATACTTAGTTCCATGTCTGCCTCACTAAAAACTGAATCGCCAGACTTTTTCGTACTCCCTGCAGGTTTGGATGCGTCAGCACCAAATACCAAAGATACCATGGATGAAAAACTTTTTATACAGGAAATGCTCCGCTACAATCCTAACGTTTATAGCTTTGTCGATGGTTGGACATCTCATTCATATCCCAATCCAGGATACGTTGGCGGGAGTGATGCAGTCGGCCGGGGCACTGTACGGACTTTCCAATGGGAAGAAACTCTTCTGAAATCACTGGGAATGGAAAGACAGCTGCCAGTATTTATTACAGAAACTGGCTGGCCGCATCAGGATGGCAATCCTTATAATCCGTGGTATTTTTCGCCTGATGAGGTATCTGACCTTTTATTGCAGGCATCAAAAACCGTCTGGACAGACAAAAATATAGTTGCAATTACTCCGTTTGTACTAAATTATCAGTCCTTTCCCTTTTCCAATTTCTCATGGCAAAAGGAGGCAACAAGTTCTTTTTATCCGCAATACGATACATACCAGAAACTGGCAAAAATAGCAGGTAAACCGGAACTAGATATGAGCTATAAGAAGATATTGGGAGAAGAAACCGCAGCCAAATCTTCAAATTCCAGTATACTAGTGCAACCGGTTAAAAAATCCAGACATACCTTTCTCGACAATTTTTTACCCATACTGGATTTCCTTTCACATCAACCTTTTATCGGCCCTTTCCTTTCTAAAATATTCTAATTTATAATATAAATTAAATTTCTCAAAGTAAAATAGGAAATTGAGACCAATCGTGATAAAATTGGACGGTGCCACGCAAGGATAAGAATGTTGGCATAATCATGGTGTAAAACAATTACAACGTTTAAGTAAGTTAGTAGGGTATTGGTAATTACGGTGGCATTAGCTCAATGGCAGAGCGCTGCCCTGTGGAGGCAGATGTTGCCGGTTCAAATCCGGTATGCCACCCAGAATTATTAATTAAATATTATGGAAAATCCAAAAGAAGAACACGGACATTCAAATGCGCCACAGCTGGATACACAAGCTGCTTCCGGAGGCGAACATGTTTCTTCCCATGAAGAAGAAAATGGAGAAGTCATTGAATTATCAAAATACTCCAAAGCTTTACTGAAAAGCTGGGAAGAGGGTCATACCAAGCCTTCCCTCTCCTCCACTAAAATCTCCGTCTCGCAGACAGTTTCTTTTCTTGCATTTCTGTATGAAAAGATGAGAAACGCCATAGAATTCCAGGAAGATAACCTCATCAGAAAAGCAGCAATAGAACGGATCATAAAGCGGCGTATGCTTCTGAATGAAAACGGTAGAAATATTGCCGAGCTTCTGATAAAAGAACTTCTTTGGGCACGTTATTATGAAAACAATACATTGGGAGAGGAAAAAATTCCCGAAATTCAAGCCATAATAGACAAATATTTTTTCCTGAGAAACGAAATTGCTTCCGGACGCTCTGGAAAAGAGCAGGAAAAAATAGGTCAATTTATGATAGAAGTCCTTTCCTGTGAAATAGAGGAAAATTTGTCACCGAACCCTAGGCTTGAAGCCCTGACTGATTACACCTACCAGATTTTAAGGCCCTCAGTAGCTCCATTTGACGATGACAGTCTGACGCGTGACATACAGGTATATATTGCTGTTGAGCGAACCTTCGCACATAGCGATGATTCTCTTATCCGCTATCATCTATTAAAACTCATGCTTCCGGAAATCACCCAAATCAGTTGGAAAGAAGGCGAGAAAATATTGCCTCGGCTGTTTGACGTCTATGAAGACATAGAAAAGAACCTTCGTTTTCCTTTTGCAGATAAAATCAGAAATTTTATCCGAAAGCAAATCCCTCCGTTTATGATCCTGCAGGACTTGTTTAATCAGAATCCGCGATCAATATCCAAGATACTATCTGATGAAACCAAATTGAAAAGCAAAGTGGATGAAGCCTGCAGGAAACGTTATGAGGAAACAAAGGATAGACTGCGCCGAACTGGCATCCGATCCTTTATTTATATTATTCTCACCAAAGTAGTATTTGCCTTCATACTGGAAATCCCTTATGACCTTTATATAGAAAAATCAATCTCCTACATTCCCATCATCATAAATGTCATATTCCCACCGGCTCTTATGGCGGTAATTATCCTTTCAGTCACCGTTCCTGGAGACGAAAATACGAGAAAAATATTCAATCTGCTGAAAGGCATCATTACAGTCGACCCGGAGGACCCTGACATGATCAAAAAAGGCATAGTACTAGGTAAAAAACTGAAACCAAGAAGTTTTGCCTTTACTGCCATGTTCTCACTGATTTACCTTCTGACTTACCTTCTTTCATTCGGCACTATCATTTATATACTGACCAAACTCCATTTCAACCCTGTCAGCCAGACAATATTCATATTCTTTGTCACGCTCGTGACCTTCTTTGCCTTTAAGGTTACCAGTATTACTGGAGAATATCTGGTGGTAGATAAAGATGGACCTATGGCACCGATCGTAGATATATTTTTCCTGCCTGTTATGCGCGTCGGACAATGGCTGTCCGGGGAGGTGCTGACAAAATTTAATGTCTTCAAGTTCTTTTTTGACTTCATCATAGAGATGCCTCTCAAAGCCATAGTTGAGGTAATAGATGAATGGGCCCATTTCGTCAAGCTGAAGAAAGAAGAAATAGTCTAAGGAGTTTTATCAGATAAATCCTAGAAGTATAGTACGGGCCCATTTCGTCAAGCTGAAGAAAGAAGAAATAGTCTAAGTATTTTTATATAAATCAAAAAAAATTTCCTGAGGCAAATCCACATTCCCTACAGACCTCATCTTTTTCTTTCCCTTTTTTTGCGCTTCAAGAAGCTTATCTTTCCTCGTCCTGTCTCCTCCATAAAGTTTTTGGGTGACATCCTTTCTGAATGACTTTACATCCGATCTTGCTACAACTTTACCGCCAATAGCCGCTTGGATAGGTATCTGGAACTGATGGCGTGGGATAAGCTCCTTTAATCTTGATACCATTTTTTCAGCGACATTCTGCACTTTTTCCCGGACTACAATCTGGGCAAACGCGTCAACCTTTTTATGGTTTATGAGAATATCAACTTTTACGGCATCCACTTTCCTCATTTCATAAAATTCGTAGTCCAGACTGGCATAACCTGAGGTTTGTGACTTAAGCCCGTCAAAAAAATCAACTATCATCTCTGAAAGCGGAATAAGATAGGTAAATTTTGCCTGGCTGCCGATATATTCCAAATTGAAATACTGCGCCCTTTTTGTTTCACAAAGTTGCATGACATTCCCCACATATTCAGAAGGCGAGTAGATGGTGGTATACATAAGCGGCTCTTTTATTTCCTTTATCTGGGATGGGTCTGGGAAATCATCAGGCGTATGCACATTTTTTGTTTCTCCAGTCACTACGACGACTTCATACTCTACTGTGGGAGCGGTAGCAATCACATTTAAAAGAAACTCTTTTTCCAACCTTTCCCTTATGATATCGGCATGCAATAGCCCCAAAAAGCCGCAAAGATATCCTTTCCCCAATGCCAGGGACGAATGCAGTTTATAGGTAAATGAGCTGTCTGATAGATGTAATTTCTCAAGAGATTCCCTCAGGATGAGGAAATCATTGCTGTCTGTTGGGTAAAGTGAAAGATATACCATGGGTTTTGGCTCTTTGTAACCTGGCAGAGGCTCAATATTCTGGTCAATAGCCGATATAGTATCTCCGACTCTGGCTAGTGATAGGTCCTTGAGACCTGTAGAAATATATCCTACTTCCCCAGTAGACAGTTTACCGGTTGTTTTCATTTCAGGAGTAAAAACACCTATATCCACAGGGTGAAAAACTGCTTTGGAAGCCATAAACCGAAATTGTGCCTGACTTATTTCACCGTCGACAATTTTTACAAATATCACCACTCCCTTATGGATGTCATAAACTGAGGAAAATACCAACGCTTTTACTGGATCGGTTTCATTTCCGCCCGGCGCTGGAATCCTTTCTATTACGGCACCCAACACTTTATCAATATTGGTACCGCTTTTTGCAGATATTTCGATCATTTCCTCCTCACCAAATCCGAAGAGCTGTGAAAGCGCGGCTTTTGTCTCTTCAATCTTTGCAGTCGGAAGGTCAATCTTGTTTATGACAGGTATCACCTTTAAGTTTTTATCCTTTATAAGCGCCATATGAGCTACAGTTTGGGCTTGTATACCCTGGGTGGCGTCTACTACAAGAATGATCCCTTCACAGGCTGCAAGTGACCTCGACACTTCATAGGAAAAATCCACATGCCCCGGAGTATCGATAAGGTTTAGTATGTATTCCTCTCCGTTTGACCTATATTTCATTCTGACCGGAGCAAGCTTTATCGTGATACCTCTCTCCCTCTCGATAGGATTGCTATCCAGTACCTGCTCTTTCATAAGCCGAGGCTCAATAGTTCCCGTAGCTTCAAGCAATCTGTCTGCCAGAGTGCTTTTACCGTGGTCAATATGTGCTACTATGGCAAAATTCCTGATATTTTTTTGATCAGTCATAAAACGTACTCTATTATATATGAAAATGATATAATCGAATAATCTCAGACGTATTGTCGCGTCTGACGCGACAGCCAAGTTTGACGTGGCGCTCGTAGCTTAACGGATAAAGCACTTGTCTTCGGAACAAGGGATTGGGTGTTCGAATCACCCCGAGCGCGCTTCGCTCTGAAGGCAATTTGTGCCTGAAGGACTCAGCGCAAAGTATATGTTTTATTGAAAATATATAAATGAATTGGATAGTTTATATTCTAAAATGCAGAGATGGTTATCTTTATACCGGAATTACACAGGATTTAAACAGACGGTTGAAAGAACATAATAATGATGATAAATTAGGGTCTAAATTTGTACGTGTTAGACGACCGGCAAAACTAGTTTATTTAGAAAATAAAAGAGATAAAAGTTCAGCATTGAAAAGGGAAATTGAAATAAAAGGCTGGTCAAGGAAGAAAAAACTTAATTTAATAGATGGGGCAGCTTGTCTGCCTAAGAATCATAATTTCATCAGTATATAAAAAGAGTATACCTTAATGGGGCAAATAACATTTGCCCCTGAGGCACGAAGTGCCGAAGGGCCGCTAGCTCAATTGGCAGAGCAACTCCCTCTTAAGGAGTCGGTTCCGAGTTCGACTCTCGGGCGGCTCACATTTTTATCAAATATGAGGCTAAAAAAGAAACATCCCCTAATACGTGTGTTGAAAAGAGTAATATCCCGCGTTTCAATGCCTGAACTGTTCATAACGAAAACTATTATAAACCAACAGGATACTGCTGAAGAATGACTTTCCCAATCCTTCAAGAAAGGTGAGTTAACAATTCGGATATGTAAATAAAATAACCTAAAGGGGAAACTAAAGAAGATCCAGTTTCAGATTGCTGATCATATCCTGAGTAACTTTAGTTAAAACTAATCCGTCCTTAAAATTGGTCAAAATCTGGTCCGGAGTTATATCTGCATAGAGTACGGCAACACCTCTGTCTTCTAAATACTGTAATCGCTCGAGATTTAGTCTAGTTCGAATATCTTGATAGGAAGCTTTTCCAATAAATCTTTTTACTAACCTGCCATATGCTTTGTTTAAATAGCCCAGAATTAGATTCTCAGTGACCAAAGGTATGGTTGGAGTATCAATTTCGTGTTTAGTTCTAAATAGTGCCACTACTCGTTTTGGGGATATCATTGCTTCTATCAAATCGGTGCTTGAATTTCCCAACGCAACTGCCAAATCACCTTCAGACAATGTATCTCTGCCTTGAGGATGGGTATGAAATGATAAAAAAGCCCTTTCTCCGATTGCTGACCTCAGTTTCCGTTTTAATTCTCCGGTTTTGCTAGTACCTGATTCCGAACCTACTGAAATGTTGGATTTTACAAAGTTGCCTTTTCGAAAATAGACATTTTGATCCCGTTCACGATGCTTCGGATCCTCAGAAGTTAACTTAACTACATATCCTAAATCACCAATTGCCTCCCTTGGCAACCTCACATGATGAGGTATTTCACTGGGACTTCGAGGAAATTCCCTTAAACCTAAAACAGAAGCATATTGCCTAAATATATCTTTAGGTCCAGCTGCTTCTATACCCCTCTTCCTCCAGTTTGCAGCTTTGAAATTTGACAATCGGGTTTCCGGTATGATCTCATAGTATTAATGCCCAGCTTCCTAACAGACGAACAGGTTAAAATCTTAAGACAAGCCCACCGAACCATAAAAGATAAAAAACTGGCTGACAGGATAAAAGCGGTTCTCTCCTTAAATGCAGGATATGAATATTCCCAGGTGGCCAAGATTCTTCTTCTGGATGAGATTACTTTAAGGCGTTATGTTGAACAATACCGGGAAAAAGGAATAAACGGATTACTGGAATACCAGTATACCGGAGGCAGGACAAGATTATCAGCCGGTCAGGAAGAAGAATTGAAGATATTTCTCCGGGATAATACCCAAAGAACAGCCAAAGATGCGGCTGAGCATATCCGGAAAACATACGGAATCTCCTTCTCCCTAATAGGCATTACCAAACTCCTCCACAGGCTGGGATTCACCTACAAGAAACCTAAAGTTATCCCGGGAAAGGCAGACAGGATAAAACAGGAGGAATTTCTTAAAACATACGAGGAAACCAAGGCAAAACTTGAGACACACGACAGGATCTATTTCCTTGATTCCACCCATCCGGAACACAACACCAAACCCTCATACGGCTGGATCTTAAAAGGAAAAGCCAATGATAAGTTTGTGAAGACCAATACCGGAAGAAATAGAATCAATCTTAACGGAGCCTTAAATATCCATGACAAAACAGCCATTGTACTTGAGGAGGAAACCATCAACAAAGAAGCCACCATCAATCTCCTTGAGACAATCAGAAAGAAACAAAAGAGCGGGAAAGTATATTTAATTCTGGATAATGCCAGTCATCATCATGCCAGAGTGGTAAAACGCTGGATACTCCATCATCCGAGGTTCAAGCTTTTATTCCTGCCGACCTATTCACCCAATCTTAATCTGATTGAGAGATTATGGAGATTCTTCCACCAGAGGGCCACCTGGAACAGATATTTTGAAACTTTTGAAGAATTCAGGACAACCAGTCTTAACTTCTTCAAAAATCTCAACATTTACCAGAAAGAGTTGTCTTCCCTGTTATCCGATAATTTTCAGCTAATTCCCGCCTGAAAGTTGCAAACCTGAGTTAGGTGGGTATACATACGGTATATAAGGAAGTTCCCGTGCGTCAAACATAACTTTTCAGTGAAAACTTAGCTAGTATATTTAATCGGCTGTATGCCGCCCTGCTGTACAGAAAAAGATAACATGCCATCACTTCTCTGAAAACTTAAAAAGTGATAATTTTCTTATCTGCTACTTTATCATTTATAGGTTACAACTTTTCTACATCGTTTTCAGCAAAATCGGAAAAAAATTTAATAGGGGGAACGATTTCTAGCTAAAATTTGCATCATACACATCTCTTCTAATTATAATTGAGTTAAAAAAACCACTTCATCTATATACTATCCCAAGAGACGGGGATACCTGTTATACAAACTCAGAATTAACTCCCCAAAAAGGGAATTCGCCCACGAAAACCAATGCCTTGTAAATTTATGGGGATCGTCAATATCTACTGCCTCATGTATAAAAAAAGTGTTTGCGTGAGTATTTTTCAAAGTTGAGAGACAATGCCCTATTTCCTCCTCATCATTTGATGTCAAAGCCTGCATAATTGTCGCCATCGGCCAAAACTTGTCAACTATCCCTACATGTGGCGAAGTGATACCCATACCGGCATTACCTTTGGCAAAAAAAGGGTTGTGCTTTCCTAGTAAGAATTTTCTGGTGTTTTGGTAAACTACATTATCTTCACTCACGTACCCTATATACGGCAGGCTTAACAAACTGGGAACATTTGGATCATCCATCAGGCAATATGATCCGAATCCGTCAATTTCATAGGCAAAAATTTCGCCAAATTGCCTGTGTTTTATGACTGAATACTCCTTTATCCCGCGGTCTATACTATGTGCCAAGCTTAAAGACTTTTGTGATTCTTCATACGCCAAAACTTTCAAGAGAATTATGGAAACTTTCTTCAAGAAAACTGAAACCATAGCGTTTGAGGATGTGATATAGGGAAAAACCGTCTCATCATCAGATGGCCTGAAAACCGAACGCACCAACCCGCAATGTCTGCCGGGATACCCGTAGCCGCTTAGTCTGACTGCAGGATGATGGTGGCCCGATTTAGTCCTATATCCGAACAACAAGCTCAAATTTTCCTTGCTGACAGTACTGCGCTCAAATATCAACACCTGAAGACTTTTTTGGACTGCCTGTATCCAGTTTTCCCCAAATGGAGATAAATCACCAGTTTTCTCAAAATATCCCGCAGATAACCTGTAAAAAGAGCCAAGACTATCAAGTTCATACTTTTTTTCCCACACCGAACAATCTTTTTCAAACGCATTGGCATAAGAATCTTTTAAGACACATTTCACCTGTCGGTTAATCAGGCCAATAAAAAGGTTCTTCAGCTCCTCATCACTCTTTATAAATGGCAAATACGGCCAGATTTGGTTGGTGGAATCACGAAGCCACATAGCTGGTATATCCCCAGTGATTATAAATGAATCTTTATTTTTACCGTCACTATCTTCTGAGTAATATACTGTAGTATCTAGTGCGTTTGGAAAGCATTGCGAAAACATTTTCCTTATATCCGGGTCTTTTATCTCGTTTCCCAATTTTGCGGTTATGTCATCAATCGTTTTACTGCAAAACAATCTTTCATGGGGAGAAGGTCTCTCATGCAAATGAGAAAAATTTATTATCTGGTCGCATTTCCTGTAGGGCATATAGTTTCATTATACTTTTTTTCATAGCTTTTTTTGCCTGCCCTCCACAAGAGATAAAAATAAGGCAAATATAAGAGCCAGTACAAGGATATGGGAAAATCCCACCAATGCCACTATCCCGAATGTCGACAGAAGCCATAGTATAAGGAGAGTAATAAATACCTCCCTGAACGGACTTGGAGTTTCGTCAATAGCGTATAACACCAGTAGAAATATGAATATATCCCATAAATTTATCGGGTGTCCTTTGATATAAAAAAGTGGAAATCTGGGTATTATAAGCCCCGGTATGGTCAAATAACCCAAAAACCAAAGTATTATAAGGAATAGAAATACAATTTCCATTTAGTAAATAAAATAGACGGATAAAATGAGAATATCATGATAAAAGGTAGAAAAGCCGATGAGCAAAATCTTTTGCCCATGCTATAATCTAAAGAGTCAATTTTTAATATGCAGTACACAACTTTAGGAAAAACAGGTCTGAAAGTCTCCAGGATCGGATTTGGCGGATGGGGGATTGGGGGAGGGGCTCCGGTTTTAAGATGGAAGGATATGTGGAGGGCAGACGATAAATCTTCCAAACAATCACTACTAAATGCTTATAATAATGGTGTCAATTTCTTTGATACGGCTCTCATCTACGGGGACGGGCATAGTGAAAAGCTTATAGCTAATGTTTTAGGGGATAAAGAAATTGTCGTTGCGACTAAAGTACCTCCCATGGACTGGCATTGGCCTGCAAGAAATAAAGACATCGAAGAGGTCTTTCCAAAAGAATGGATTATAGAAAAGGCAAAAGAAAGTTACAAAAACCTAGGCAACCGCACCATTGATATCCTTTTCCTCCACACATGGCTTGATGAATGGATAAAATCGACAGACTGGCGGGACGCTTTCCGAATCTTGAAAAAGGAAGGTACGGCAAAATACTTCGGTATTTCCATAAACGATAACGACCCCAACTCCGCATTAAAACTGGTTGCTACTGGAGAAATAGATGTGATTCAGGTCGTATACAACATATTTGACCAGTCTCCCAAGAATAAACTATTTCCCTTTGCCAAAAAGAGAAATATAGGCATTGTCGCAAGAGTACCGCTTGACGAAGGGTCACTTAGCGGAACTTTTGACTGCAATACTACTTTTAACGACTGGAGAAAGGATTATTTTATACCGGAGAGACTGAAAAAAACTGTTGACAAGGTAAATGCGATAAAAAATAAACTTGTTAATTCGCAAAGATCCATGACGCAAATTGCACTGAAATTCTGTCTTCTTCCTGACGGGGCTGATACAGCAATTGTAGGCATGAGAAATCCCGGACATGTTGAAGAAAATATAAAGAGCATTGGCATATCACTTTCAAAAGAGGAAATCAGTTATCTAAAGAAACAAAAATGGCTGAGAAATTTCTACCCCGCGGATGTCTGAAGGACTGGATAGGGTCTCCAATAAAGACAGTGGGTAGAAAATCGATCTCCAGCTTGTTTTATTAACGAAATCTCAATACAAAAGTAGTAGGACACACTTTTTACGAAAGGAGATCCTACTACTATG
>CAZFNL010000084.1:0-2923 GCA_964520615.1 uncultured Gammaproteobacteria bacterium | reverse complement strand
TCGGTAAACAGAAAAGTACCGTACAGAGTGTATTCTCAAAAAGACCTCACCGAATTCATAAAAACCGATCAACTAACGAGAAAAGAAGCACTTGCAGTAAATGAAAAATTAGCAAGAAAATCAAAATGAAGAAGGTTTTTTTTGATGCTTCGGTTTTATTCTCCGCAATATATTCCAATACGGGAGCCTCAGCGAAATTAGTTTCATTAATCGGAAAGCTCATTATTGGTATAACGACAGAGAATTGTATCGAGGAGTTAGAGCGGAATATAGAAAAAATCCGTTTATCATCCAGTTATCAGATTCAGGATTTTATTAATCAAAACAAGTTCATTGTTCGAGAAGAGATTAATGAGTATGAAATAAAACCGTATAAGGGATTGGTTGACGAAAAAGATAGCCATGTTGTAGCCGGAGCAATTCTTACTGATGGTGATTTTTTAGTTACGTTGGATAAAAAGCATCTTAATAATAAAATAGTTAAACAACGGTTAAAAAAGATTGATATTCTTTCACCAAAAGAACTGCTATTTAAGATATTGTCGTAATTTTTATTGTTCCTCAAATCGCCAGCGAGAGTGACGCGTGACGCAAAACATTGTGTCACATGAATATTCCAGCAAGCTGAAAGATGAGCATATGGAAATAAGTATGATTGCTTTCAAGCAATAAAATATAAAGGGTGGAGGATTACAAGACTGCTAAAGCCTTTCGGTAAGCTAGCGGCTATAAATCAATCAGCAGGCGAGTTATTATCATAATATTCCTTATCTTGTCTTTCCAGAATCTCTCTTTCCCTTGCTTTTATTACTTGTCTGTGGAGTTTTGATTTTTTATAGCCATGTTGTCTGCGTGCTTCTCCTAATTTATTCATTACATCGATAGTAAGTATTAAAGTATTTTGAGCACAAAAAAGAGCGGCAAAACCAAGAATTCCGGTATAGGGATCATTTGCCAAATGCGTAACAAGGTAGGCGTCCGACGCTATTAACGTTCCTTCTGTTGCTGCACCAAGCCTACTTTTCATTATTTTTTCTATTGATATCATATAAATAAAAATACAATTATTATTGTGGAGGTTTAGGTAATTTATGCGTTCTTGCCAAGGCAATCATTCCTACACTCCATAGTGCTAACTGGGCTAAGGGTGTGGCAACGATGGTATCGGGTATGGGTACTCCGGCTATTCTTGCTGCAAGTATAGGAACACCAAAGACTAAGGCGACACCAGCAGACACTATGCCAGAATATCCAATAAGCGCTTCCATAAAAGTATTATACTAAATCCTATAGCATATATCAAGTACGGTTGTTATATTTTCACAACGAAAAAGTAAGAGTAAATGGAATCAATGGAACTGTTTTGGGAGTTTATGGTTTGGTTCTATTCATTTAGGTTTATGTAAAGATTTAAAGTTATGGTTTTGTGGATTATAAGCGATTGACCCAGCCTCAATTTTTGTTTAAGGATATTATTATGAGGTTAAGCAAATTCCACTTTCAAACTATTTCCGAGCTTTGTATAAATATTTCGGCAGCTTTTTGCTTTACTTTTCTTCTTTTTCCAAGCTCACCAAGTTTTAGATTAGGTGATATATATATTGTTATCAAAAATCTTGTTTATGCTATACTTTTTATACGTTATCAGTTAAGTTTAAAGAATTATGATAACAATTAGTGATTTTTTTACGAGCGCTCAGATAAGCACGGGAATATTGGCAATTGCTTTATTACTTCTTTATATCGCGGTGAAAAAACCAAAAGTCGATCATAGAAATAAGAAATAGAAAAAACTAGGGATTTACTGTTCTAATCACTTCTGGAAGTCAGGAACGCTGGGTATACCTGTTTGGGAAGTAGGGGATTGGGGAGGTACCTCTGGCTGGTCTGCGCTTTTTGTCCGTAAATCTGCCAAAATCGAATTTAAAGGATCATCAGCTGCAGGAGCTGGATTTGCAGTTGCCGGCGGTGTTTGCGGTGTTGGTGGAGGAGGTGGAGTTGTTGGTTCTGGGGTAGACGTTGGAGGTGTTTCAGGTTTCGGTTCCTCTGCAGGCTTTTCAGGTTCTTTTACCGGTTCGGGTGTTGGAGATGGGGGAGTGGATGACGAAGTGTTTGCTGCCGGTTTATCTGTTGGTCCCTGCGTGTTCGTATTTCCTGTCCCTTGAGCCTGTGCGGTTGGAGGAGGAGTAAAGCCCAGTGTCTGGTCGAATTCTTCTTTGGTAAATCCTTTCAATATTGCGATCTGTCCATCATCTTTTTCAATTTTTGTTACGGGAGTACCTGCAAAATTATTGGAAACCGTAAGCATTTCGGTTAGAAATTCCTTATTGGTTTCCAGGTTTTTCTCGTCAAACGGGAGATTGTGCAATTTTAGATATTCTTTTTCCTGTTTGGAAAACTGGCAATCGGTTATGGTATAAACGGTAATTTTCATGACTTAATTTTCATTATGAAGAAAAGAATACTTCTTGTCAAGACTTATTTATATTTTGGTGATTTTTAGAAGGAATAGACAGGGTTTTAAATAAGAAGTTTTTTCCAGTCAGTGACGAATTTTTTCACTCCTTCGTCTAAGAGCGAGCCCGGTACCTGTTTGATTTCGAAAGAGGAAGAATCCGGCTTGAGCGGAAGATCTTCGTACAGTAGGGATTTGAGACCGTGATGATCTATGCGGTAGCTGGTATCCGGCATCCATTGCTCGGCTTCTACCCATTCCTGGATGACCTTGAACGGAATGGTCAGGATATCAGCGCCCAAGAAAATCGAACCGTACAGATGTTCAAGATTGCGTATGGATGCGGATAGCACCATGACATGCGGTTTTTTTACATTTTTTTGTTTGTCGAACTTTTTGTACATCTTAACGATATTCTTTACCAGATCCAGTCCGTGATAACCCCGGTCATCCCACCGGCCGACAAAA
>CAZFNL010000083.1:0-3716 GCA_964520615.1 uncultured Gammaproteobacteria bacterium | reverse complement strand
GTTAAGAGATGTATAATAATAGATTGAATTTATCTAACGATCAAAGTTTGGTATATACTATTTCCTGGTGGACAGAGTCGTAAAAAGTTCTAAGGGCTCGTTCCCGACGTAACGTCGGGATTACGGCCCTTTGTGCCGCATCTCCTACGAAATAGATAATCATATTATTGATGGATGCGGCCTAATTCTGTTCACTAGGGAGCTCATCAAAGTCTGAATATCTAGCGCCCGCTACCATCAATTCATCTTCTCGAATAATAATAGAAAAAATGAATATTGTGTACTAACTTATAGAAATTGTTTTTTTGCTATAATATGGCTATGAAATTCGTTCTATTTCATGGAGCTTTTGGAAGTCCTGGAAACAACTGGCTACCCGAATTGAAAGAAAAATTGCTCGCCTTTGACCAGGAAGTGATTGCCTTACAATTCCCTGTCGAAAATTGGTCAGAAGTTACAAAAATTGGTTCCACATTTAAACCGAAAAAACAAACTTTAACTAATTGGATTCAATTTTTTGAATCGGATGTTTTACCTAAATTGAATAAAGGAGATAAAATCTGTTTTATAGGACATTCACTCGCTCCGCTTTTCATACTTCATATCGTTGAAAAATTTCATTTGAAATTAGATTCTGCGATTTTCGTAAGTCCGTTTATGGATAAACTAAAAAATAATACATTTTGGCAATTTGATATCGTAAATGCATCTTTTTACAAAACTGATTTTGATTTTAAGAAATTAAAAAAACTAATTCCAACGTCATATGTGCTTTATTCAAGCAATGATCCTTATGTTGACAACAATCATTCTATTCTTTTTGCTAAAGCATTGGACAGCTCTACAATTCATATCAAGCGTGCCGGACATATGAATAGCGAAGTAAATCTTAACGAATTTCCATTAGTGTACGAGTTATGCAAATCAAGAATCGATTTATCTCTATATCAACGATATCTGGAACATAGAAAAGACCTTTTTGCTACGAATTATTTTAAAGGCAAACAGGAAGAAGTTGTATATTTGCATCCAGAAGAAATATTCGAGGAAGGAAGATTCCATTTTAAAAATCTCTCAAGTAAGGGATTCTGCACCTTCCTTACCAATCTGGAATTTTGGAACACTCAAGGATCTTATTATGAGGAAGCAAGAAAAGCAGCTCAAAGAGTCAAGGAATTTATCAGAGTTTTTGTCATTGACAATATCAAAGATTTTGAGAAGCCGCTACTTTTAAAACATATCCAGCTTGATCTTGTTGCCGGTATTCAAGTCTATTTTGTAATGAGATCGGATATTAAAAGCCTTCCAGAACCTGATTTTGGAATTTGGGATAATGATTATTTATGCATAGTAAGTTATAGGGAAAATAGGCAGATAGAAGTAAAGCTCAGTAGCAGAAAGAAAGATATAAACGAGGCAGAAAAATGGAAAGCAATTATTATGAAGAGGGCGGTAAAAGTTGAAAACGATACAGATATTCAAAATTTCATAGAAAATAACTCTCCAATAAATTAACTCGTTAATGATATAATTAACAACCCTCGGGGTTGTAAAGGTTGTAAATTGTAAATTTTTTCAATTGAAGAATCAGAGAACCAGTTTATCTTCATCAGCGGCAACGTCGGCACCAGTAGAAATCTTGGCAGAGACAGTTTCTTCAACCACAGGGTTTTCTTTTTTAATACTTTTGGCTGATTTTTTAGGTTTGATAACCTTTACTTTTTCTTCAATTTTTTCTTCCTGAACGGCTTTCGGAGGAGCGGCAGGAGTAAGGATCTTCAAAATCTTGTCAAGTTTCCAATTCAATGATTCAAATTGTTTTTTGAATTGCCCTTCATTATTTCCATTACCCCGGTCATTTCTGTTCTCGGAATAATTATCACGTCTTCCTCTCGAATCCCTGTCGTCAGATCTTCCTGGACCGGAATCGCGCATGCTTTTAAAACAATTGTTGCAGTAAACCGGTCTTTCACCGGTTGGTTTGAACGGTACTTCGCAGTCGTTCCCGCATTTGGCACAAGTTGTCCTATACATTTGCCTGTCTCTGCCGAAATCCTGTCTGTGTGAATCTCTTCCTCCGCCAAATCTATTGTTATTGCCGCGATAGAAACTGTTCATGATTTGATTATACTCTTATATTGTTGGAATAGATAACCCAATAATTTATATTACTCTTCAGAAGGGGAATATGAGCAATTCTCGGGGTTACGAAGATTACTGTACCAATCCGAGAATTTTCATCTGTGGATTATAATCCATGGACAATATCGTGATTTCGTGTAAATTACAAATATGGATAATTTTAAGGTATTTATAAGCTATTCCAGTGCGGATAAGGTATTGGGAGGGTTATTTAAACAATGTTTCGAAACATATGCAGGTTTTTCAGTATTTTTAGCGCATGAAGATATCTCACCGGCCGTAGAATGGGAGTTGAAAATAATCAAGTATTTGAAAGAAGCCGACGTAATCATTCCTTTAATTACGACCAATTATAGAAATTCAGAATTCACAGATCAGGAATTGGGAATGGCTCTTGCATGGAAAAAAATTATTCTTCCGATAAAATTATCCGATATTAATCCTTATGGATTTATTAAGAAGTTTCAGGCCTTAAGATGCAGACAAAATTACAATGGTATTATAAATGCAGTATTAGCAATTGTTCTGGTTTTGATTGAAAATAAAGAGTTCAATAAATATAATGAACCTGTAGTTAATTCGGTTATAAAAGCTTTTAGCCAAAGTACATCTTTCAAAATGACAAGAACCATAATTAGAACTCTTGTTAAAATAACGAAGTTTAATAACAAACAATTATTGTTTCTCATAAAAGCGATTAAAAACAATAGTCAAATTAACCAAGAATACTATGCATATCCGGAGTTTAAAAAAATATTGCTAGAGAAGTACAAAATCATTATTGACAGTTAGGTATTTAGAAGTTTACAATAGATATATGAAAACTAATAAGAATGGGGAATATAAAGAATATAAAAAAATCATAAAAATGGTGGATGATGCTCATAAAAAGGCTCTACTCTTTAATAAGAGTAAAGAGCAAAAAAAGCTTGAAAAAGCTTTTCAATTCTGCTAGATCATTACCTACTTTGGAGCGAAGTGATTTTATTTGATTGGAAACTCAAAGTACCCGTTTATCTTCATCAGCGGCAAGGTCGGCGGCAGTAGATATTTCCGGAGAAGACGTGGCTTTCATTTTCGCGATAGTAAGGAATCCGAAGATTGAAGCGATGATAGCCGCAAAACCGCCGACGCCCAATCCCCATCTCGGTCCGATCTGTTGACCTATCCATCCGATAATCGGTCCGCCGATTGCTGTCGATCCCAAAAAAGCCATTGTCCAGTAAGCCATAACCCTGCCTCTCATTTCCGGAACGCTTTCCAGCTGCAGAATGGTTCCTCCCAACGAGAGAAAATATATGGAGAAGAATCCGACGAATAAAATGACGAATAGAGTCAACGGCAGAGTAGGCATCAGGGCGGAAAGTACCGTGGTAATGCCGAATAATAACGCCGAGTAAATTAACATTCTGCTTGACATGTTTTTCCTGCCGGCCAGTACGATACCGCCGATAATCGATCCTATTCCCTGAGCTGCGGTCAAAACGGCGTATGTTCCCGCGTCACCGTGAAAAGTAAATTCGGCAATCAGAGGCAAACTTACCTGGAATTCATAGGTCAACGTACCGATAACC
>CAZFNL010000082.1:0-5149 GCA_964520615.1 uncultured Gammaproteobacteria bacterium | reverse complement strand
TTCGTAATGTAGTGGGGTCAGCACATGGTATACAGTTTTCCGGTGTCCAGAGATTTGTTAACTACAGGGATAGGTGTCTAAAACTCTTCGGCCAGGAATATGATGGGTTAGGAGGTGAAATCTATGATTCCTGGCATCCGTTTAGATTACCGTGAGTTAAGAACCATATCTGTCAAGTACCCCATTCTTTAGACAGTTATTCTTAAACGATCCGCAAGTTTTTGTTTAAATAACACCGGTGACATTTTTAAGCTGGTATGTATCCTATCATGATTGTAATAATGAATTGTTTGATAAATTCCTTCAATTAGTTCCTCTACAGATTCAAACCGGGAGAGAAATCCCAGATCTACTTTAAACTGAGCATAAAATGATTCCTGAAACCCATTCTCCCAAGGTGACTGTTTTTTACTCATGGATACTTTACTCCCATGAAGTTGTACGAGATGAATAAACGCCTCACTGTCGTATTCGCTGCCCTGATCGGAGTGAACATATAGCGGTATTGCCTTTGACCTCATATATGCATGATTTAAAGCTCCAATAACCAATTCCTTGTTATGGCAGGAGGAGATATTCCAGCCGATAATCTCCCGGGTAAACAGATCCATAATCGTGGCCAGATAAAGAAATGTCCCGTTAGATGACAAGTAGGTAAAATCAGTGGCCCAGATGATGTTAGGCCGTATGGGGCAGATGTTTTTGATCAGATTGGGATAAGCTACTGCCGGTTTATTCATGTCATCCTTTTTCACCGGTCTTTTTACTCTTCTTCTGTAGGGTTTCAAACCATATTTTTTCATCACTCTTAGAATTCTCTTTTTATTGAGTTTGAGTTCCATGGCTATTCGTTTATGGCCATAACTGTGATGGTCTTTCAGTACACTTTCAATCATTCCCTTCATTTTCTTTCAGGTCAAGAACATCCCGTTTGTGTTTGTAATAAAGTGATGAGCGGGAAACTCCCAGGTCTTTTGCTCTTTTGGTTTTATTCAGTTTACATGCCATAGATGTATTAATAACCCTGATTTTTTTTCTGTTTATGCAGTTCGTGGGTAATATGACCAATAATCTCTTTGAGTTCCTTGTTTTCCCGCTTAAGCCGGGAAATTTCCAGAATATTGGGATTAGCTGTAGCGGTACCGCGCAGCCAGTTATATACCGTTTTTGGGTTGACTCCGTGTTCCTTGGCTGCCTGGGAGACGGGAATACCATCATTTTTAATCCGGGTTAAAACCTGATCTCTTATCTCTTTTGGAATTACTTTAAATCCGCCCATAGACTTATATCCTTTCTTTTTTAGCGTATACAGGTTAAGAATATATGTCTAGTTTATTGGGTACCTGCCCATTCGCGATGTCCCTTGTCAATCAGCGTCAGTTTATGACTCAACGACAAGTCCAAGCTTTTTTTAACCAGTCCAGACTCACCTTTAAGTGTCCGATCTGTTTATAGAGTTCATATATTAAAAAATCCTTTGCCTTCAGTTGCTGATCAATGCTTATACCGCTAAAACTGTTTTTCAATTTTGCTAAAGCAATTTCCCGCCAGCGTCCGGCTTGAGTCGGATGGATTGAAAACCTGCTGCAAATCTGTACCATTGTTTCATGCTGTTTTAGGAGTTCCAAAACAACCTGGGTTTTAAACTCCGGTGTGTGGACCCGCTTGATATTTTTTTCCATAGAATTCTATCTTAGCAGGTGGTCCAGTTTATGGGGTACAGTATAATGAGAGTTAAGTTTGACATGTCCATATTTTACATGGACTGTCGGATATTTACGGAAACATTGCGTGGTTTGTGGAGTATATTTTGTAGGGGGGTATATTATGAAATCGGTGGTAGATTTAGCCAGGATTTAGGCATAAAAAGTGGTAGGAACATAATTGAAGAAGGTCTCTACCATCATGGACTATTCTAAGGTATATTCGATTTCTGTTGAAATGTTAAAATTGGCAGGATGAAACACATTATTACTCTGCTGAAAAAAAAATCCAGTTTTTCACTGCAGGCTGAAGGTATAAGCATGTTGCCCCTTCTTTGGCCAGGGGACACAGTCTATTACAGGAAAATACGATTTGGGAGATTAAAAATCAATGATGTGGTTATTGCAATTAAAAGTAACAGGATTTTTATTCATAGAGTAATTTATAAAAAAGGAAATTATGTTGTCACAAAAGGCGATAATAATATGGAATCCGATGGCAAAATATACAATCGACAGATAGTAGGCAGTGTTTATCAGTTTAAAAGGCAGGGTAGAATTATCCATCTGGACAGTCTTTACCTTTTGCAATCAAGTTATTATTTTGAGGAATTAGTGAAACTTAACCGGAAATTTGAAAAAGGAAAAATAAATTTCCTTTATCTTAAAGGATTACCGCTTCATCTTTATATAGAAAAATCCCATCCAAAAAGAATTTACGCAGATACGGATATTCTTATTGATAAGAAAAGTTGGAAAGAAACGTTGAATATTCTTGAGAAAGATGGTTTCAGTCAGGCTGAGACTTCACTTTCTACACTGCACAAAATATTGAAAAATAAAGAGACAGAAGTGCTTTATTATAAAACAACAGGATCTATTACTATAAGTCTGGATGTACATCTTGAAGCAGGATTTCTTTTTAGTCAGCTAGGCAGATTAGACGAATTATATTCCCAGAGATATTTGGAGAGTATGATGAACGAATTTATCATAACCAAACAATACATCAGTATACAGAAAATAAAGTTTCCAATATTATCGAATGAATGGATGATAATTTATCTTAGTCTCCATTTTTACCATCATAATTTCAGGGGAGCTTTTAGACTTGAATTAATAGATAAGGTAATAAATAAGGTTTTAAAAGCGGATAAAGAATCAGTGGTCAGGAATAAAGAAAAAAATATTTGGAATAATATGAGTAAGAAAATAACAAAGTACAGATTACAGAATTTTGTTTATCCTGTTTTTTCTCTCGCAAAAAAATATTTTAATACAACAATCCCTGAAACATTCTTCAGTTCTATTAAACCTGATGGGTATAAATTTAGGTATATACAAAAAAATATTATAAATGCAAAAATCTTTAATGATGAATCAAGAATATCTGCAGGAGTGAACAAATTCAAAAATTTATTCTTTCTTTCACATACTCCTATACTGAGGAAATTATTAGTTATATCTAACTTAGAAGTAATTTACTCAGTTTTTTGGGTAATGATTTTCTTCTCGAAAAGATTTTTTAGAAAAGTATCGAGATGATTACGAGCCTTTTTATCACTAATTCCGTATTTTTTTACCATAAGAGCGATTATTCTATTTCTATTATATCCTGATTTCAGTTTCTGGAAGAGAAATGATGCGGTAGCGTTGAATGTATAAAGCGTTGATTTTTCTCCGTCAAAAATGACTGTCTTTTCTTCCAGTTTCTGGATGATAAACCCCTTATTTATTTTGAAAGGACCGGCAGTTTTCTGACTTTTCATGCTGTTGAATATTATACCAGATTGGGTTAATATCCGGTTATGGGATGGAAAACAGTATTTAAAAAATATTCCCGATGGAATTTTTTCATTTTGGCAGTTTTATTCCTTCTGGCATTTTCCGCCTTCTACTATTTTTATCACCGGGAGCGAAGCGGAAGAAGCGTCTATATCTCAGTGCTTCTCGTACCTTCCCAGACAATGATGATATCCTCAACCACACCATTCTTTGGTGTCCCCTACTGGGTGGATAAGGCTGTTTCTGTCGGGTACCGTGAGCTGAGCCCATTTGGCGGAGTAAAAGCCACTGTCGTACAAAAAGACAGTTATGAGACCCTGAATTACGGAAGAGTAGTTGACCTTCTGCTTCTGGTAAATGCTGTTTACGACAGGTCAGGAGTTTTCCTTTTTGATAACAAACCGCTTTCTGTCGGTTCGCTTATCGATCTCTCATTGCCCAGAGTTGAGACGTACGGACAGATTACCTATGTAGGCGAGACTAAACCGGTAAAAAACAACGTCATGCTTCTTATTCACATAGTAAGAAAAGCGGTGGACAGGACTGTAGCCGACAGTATCAATATCGGCGACTCTATATATGACAGCAATCACAATATAGTTGCCAGGATTACCGGCAAGAACCAGACGCCGTCTTCGGGAGCAGGGAATGTGGAATATAATCCCATTACCAACCAGCAGACTTTGACATACGGCAGTTCGACAGTTGACCTTGATATTGCTGTAGAGATTAAAGCCGAAAAGGAATATGGGACATATTATTTTGCCAGGACACAGGATGTCAAAGTAAATGAACCAGTATATCTCCCTTTTCCCGACATGTCCCTGAGTTATACCGTAACCTCCATAAAAGAAGTCAAACGCTGAAAAGAAGTTATGATCCTGACTGCCGGATTTTTTCTGATGTTTCTCCTTCCTTTTCTTGAGGGACCGGAAAAAGGATCCGGTTTCGCGGTTTTGCTTATCAGCGCAGCACTTGTCGGTTACCGTCTGATAAATAGGAAAATAATTTTTGACGCAACTGAATACCTGTTTGCCCTGTTTCTCCTTTTTTCTTCCATAAGCACGATTTTTTCCTGGTCAGCGGCAAGAAGTTTTGCCCAATGGTTGGTATACCTGTCATATTTTATTATTTTTCTAAGCCTGAGACGGCTGAACAAAAAGGAAAATGAAAAGGTGAAGCTGATTTTTCTGTATGGTGTGATCGCAGTAGGAATAATTCTGTCTTTAGTTTCGCTGACCTATTTTCTGCCTTTTCGGGTCTTTCCCGTACCGCGGTCCGGCATGAATCTCTACTTTCCGACATTCGGACACAACCATCTGTCCGGTCTTCTACTTATAGCCATACCGCTCGCGTTGGCTTTATTTATAAATTCAGGGACGGACAGGAATAAGAATAAAGAAAGACTGTGGGGTCTGATAACTATAATTTTCCTCATTAGCATCTTATTGACTTTCTCCCGCAGCGGCTATGCTTTAATTTTATTCTGCATGGCTGGTTTTGTGGTATTGAAAAAATCCGGCATGAAAAAAAGATGGCTTTACCTTTTTGCGGGAGCGGGGATATCCGTATTCCTGGCATTTCAATTGATCTTCCTGAACTCAATATTCGGCCATAAATTATCCGGTTTGCCGAAACAGCTTTACAAGCCGATTTCTTCC
>CAZFNL010000081.1:0-18429 GCA_964520615.1 uncultured Gammaproteobacteria bacterium | reverse complement strand
TCTGGAACGTAATCTTCAGGCTTTCCAACCAGATATTGCAGTAGTAGCCGACTACGGACTTATTATTCCCGAAAAAATATTCTCAATGCCGCGCTTGCATACGCTAAATATCCATTTTTCAAAGCTTCCTGATCTGCGCGGCGCTTCCCCTGTACAATACGCAATATTGCGTGGTGACACTTCCGCATGGATATCAGTTATACTCATGGATGAGAAAATGGATACAGGAGATATTCTTTGGCAAAAGGAAGTTAAGCTCAATGGTGATGAAACAACGCAAGATTTATATAAAAAACTGTTCAATATTGCAGCTATATCGCTTCCCGACGTTATAAATGACTATAATAACAAAAAATTAACTCCCAAAAAACAGGATCACGCCAAAGCTACTTATACCAAAATCTTCAGCCGTAGCGACGGCTTTATCCCTTTTTTGATAATAAAATCGAGCTTAACCGGTCAAACTCTCAAACCAGCCGAACTCCAAACCTGGCCTCTTTACAAAGAAATTATCTCAAATTTCCCAACGGTCAACGACCAACGACCAACGACCAACCAGAAGCTACTCACCATTCACAATACATCACTTGCCACCCATCACCCATCACCCACCACTTACTACCCACTATTTATAACATATGTCAATAATGCTATCCGTGCCCTCTCCCCCTGGCCCGGCGTCTGGACAGATATTCAAATAACAAAAAGATTAAAAATCCTTAAAGCCCATCTTGAACCCATCATCCACAACACACCACACATCGCTAAACTAGTTTTAGATCTGGTTCAACTGGAAGGCAAAAATCCGGTTTCGTGGAAACAGTTTACAGAGGGTTACCCAGATATTTTATCACCGGCTTCCTTAATCACCTGCGCCAATTCTTTATAAAATAAAGTTTTTAGCTCAGGTGCACTATCCTCCACTCTTTCAACCATACTGTTTATTGTAAAAATCGGCACCAGAAATAGTTTTCTGGCATTTGCCCGGCCTTCATCCTCCAGAAGCGTATCCAGTTTTTTTATCATCTTCACTTTGACGCTGTTTACCACCCATGACTCCACTTCCGGACGTAAAACCGCGGGCAATCCGGCCAAAGGGTCTAACAACATCAATGATGATACGGATTTATCTGTCATATGGAGCCCCACAGGTAAACCCGTGGTGCCTATGAATACGCCCGCAGGGGGCGAACATCCCGTACCATCCCGATTTAATAGGGATTGGTACTGGAATAAAATAAAACAACCAATAGGAAAAACTATTGGTTGACATTGATTTAACCGTCTAAAATACCACAAATGAGCAAAAATTGCAAGTTATAGGATTTGTCACATATTAAATTCTACGGGCAATTAATACTGAACCGTTCCTATTTCCATATCTGTCCATACTGTCGTATATTACTGACTCTTGTGGTGAGTATGTCACAAGCGAATCCAAGTCGACTAAACCTCCTGGTGGGGAAAAAGCCACGTTAGCATCTTTCGAGATTGGCTCAAAGATTAACGCTCCTCCTTTAGCCGGTTTACCCAATTCAAAAGCGGCCATATCATTCAGAAATGTTGCAAACGCTCCTATTCTGGTTCTGTCATTAATCAGTCTTTCAGGAATGATTCTCATCATTATTAAATTTGTATTGGATAAATTTATCTGGCGATCAATCCGACCCCGAGCTGAATAATAAGGCACACCAGCGACTATTAAACCTGCTCCCATTGCGGCATTCATTTTTCCATTTTTCACATAATTTACCAACTTGCCCTGTCTCAAATTATTTACAGCTCCGATTGTCATACCAACTAATCTACGACTTTTGTTACCCGCACCTCTCTTTCCCAACCAATCCACTGTTTTTAACACATCAGGAGTAAATCCTGCATCCAATATCCATAAAAAGGGGAATTCGGACGGCAATGTCGGAAAAATATAATTACTGCTCATAACACTTCCTACCGCTTTGCCTTCTCTTTTTCCGTAAGCAGTCAAAGGAGTTTCAACCCTTATTTTTCTCCCTTCTCTTACTGCTGCTATTTTATTTAGATAATCAGTCACTTCATCACTATCTGTCTTTTCTCCCCATCCGAATGCTCTTGAAAATGCACTTTCTCCTCCACCGGGAAAAGGAATAAGCCAAACAGGATAATCTGTCTTAATTTTGTCTACAAGCATTCTGTATACTGAAGCAAATGTAGAGTCCCCGGCCAAAACGTAGATGTGGTTATAATGACTGACATTTTGTGGATTGTCTAATAAATTGTGGAAATCAAAAACATCGATATCCATTCTTAATTTGGATTGAACCTCTGATGCAATCCGTTGTGATTGCCCGTCTCCAGACCATGTGTTGTATATCAAAGCTTCTTTTTGCATAGTTTGGGCTGTATTTTAGCACCCTAGTAACTATTTAAGAAATTCTTTACACAGAGAATTAAACCATTCCGATATAAAATAAAGACTTTTAAGCTTTTACACAAATTCAACCAAAATGATAAAATATAAGATCCTTCCAGCTTTTTTAAAGCAGTTCACTTTATGATCCAGAAAAATAAAACATTCGCAAGTTTTGCTTTCGGCTGCCGGGTAAATCAAGCTGAAAAAGAAATGCTTGACCGGCAGCTTCTATCCGCAGGCTTTTCACTTGATCCGAACAATCCGAACTTGTATCTGATTAATACCTGCGCCGTGACGGGAAAAGCAGAAAGGGAGGCCAGGCAGCTTGTCTACCAGCTCAAGCGCGTCCTTCCCCAAACCAAAATCATAGTCACGGGCTGCGCGGCTACCAAGTGGATAAACGAAAATATAAAAGTAGAAGGAGTCGACTGGATTATCGATAACAATAACAAGGAATATATCGCCCAACTTTTGCAGCAAAAATTGCGAATTTCAGACGGCAAAATGCGAGGGTTAGAAGGTGAAGTGGTAAATCCGAAAAAGATAATTTTGGAGGCCAACCTCTCCCGAAAATCCAAACAATTTCTGAATAAAGGTATTAATTGGCCCGCAACCGGCGAAACTTCCAAAGAGGTAAGGCCGGAAAAATTTGTCTTTGAGGATTTACCGAATACAACTGACAAGTTTATCAACTCCGGGCGTTTGCTGGTCAAAATCCAGGACGGCTGCCAGCGGTTTTGCACGTTTTGCATAGTTCCTTACCTGAGAGGACAACCGAAGTCTGAGCGTATTACCGACATTGTTAAAAGAATTAAGAATTATGAATTAAGAATCAAGGAGGTCATTCTTACTGCCATAAATACACAGGCCTACGGATACGATACCGGAGAATCATTTATTGACCTATTAAATAATATAATCGCCAAAACAAAAGTTCCCCGTATCAGTTTTGGTTCCATACACCCCTGGAGTATAAATGATGACTTTTTCCGCTTCTACCGCTCCACTTTAGAACATGAAAGGCTGGTAAAGTTTTTCCACATCCCTTTACAATCCGGATCCAATAAAATCCTCTCCTATATGAAACGCGGCTACAGCCGGGAGGAATTTATGGAAAAGCTGAAGACTCTTGAGAGGATACACCCCATGACTTTTATCGGCACGGATATCATAGCCGGTTTTCTGGAAGAGACGGATAAAGATTTTGAAGATACATATGATTTCCTGTCCGAAACGCCAATCTCCAGGTTCCATGCCTTCAGGTTTGACAGGAGGGAGAAAACAGCCGCATATTTTATGGCCAAAAGGCTTGCCGAACCCACTGCCGCTCAAAAAAGGAAAAGGGTGAAAGCGCTTATTTCGCTCTCGCAAAGGAAATATCATAAATTTCTTGGAAAACACGTTGGCAAGACTTTACCTGCATTATTCCTGGAAAAAAGGAAAAACGGGTTCCAGGAAGCGCTCCTTGATAATCAGATACCGGCACTTATCAAATCCGAAAAAGACCTGACCGCGCAAATCCGCGAAGTGCAAATAGAAGAAATTAAAGAAGGAAAGTTAATGGGAAAAATTTGACTGGACTGGCATTCTTTTTTTTCTGCCGGGAGAGCCGGCAAGAATTCTCACCCCGATTACGGATATCAAAGCCATAACTGCCGCACCTATCATCGCCGGACCGTAAGGATTCATCTCATAAACATATCCTGCTACAACAGGGCCGAATATTCTGCCCGCCGCGCCAAAACTCTGGAGAATTCCCAGGTTGCCCCCCTGCTCATGGGCGGAGGACTTTTCCGAGACGAGAGATTGGACAACCGGCAGGAGAAGACTGTTGCCCAGAGAAAAAATGACCATTCCGGCGGTGAAATGATAGACCGTATTGCCGCCGGCCATGATGATAAAACCTGCCGTCTCCACTAAAGCGCCTGCCAAAAATAGTTTTTCCTCGGGTATTCTTTCCACAATCCTGCCTATTGCCAATCCCTGAATGAGAGCCCCCAGCAAGCCTCCCAGGGCAAAAATAAAACTGACCGAAATTATTGATAGCCTCAGTACATCTTTGCCAAAAAGGGCAATTGTGGTAAAAACGCCTGACTGTGCCCAGAAAAGCAACAGATTTGTGGCGTAATAAGGCATGTTCTCCGGATTGAATAAATTTTTTATGACAGTCTTAAAGTCAAAATGTTTCTTTTCATAACTGAATTCCAATCTTTCCACTGATTCCGGCAGGAAAAACTGGCAGAAAAGCACGCTGACAAGAGTAAAAGCCGCGGCAGAGAGAAACGGGGTTGATAAATTTATTACTGAGAAAAAACCTCCCCATAAGGGACCAATGACAAATCCCAGGAAAATCCCAGCAGTAATTATCCCCATCCCGCCTGCTCTTTCTTTCCTGCTGGTGATATCAGCCATGTATGCCTGGGCAATGGATATATTTCCTCCTGAGGCTCCGTCAATCAGCCTTGCCACCATCAGCCAGAAAATCGAATGTGTAAACCCCATAATGGCAAAAGATATCACCGTACCCCAAAGGGAAAAAAGAAGCCAGGGCCGGCGGCCAAACCGGTCGGAAAGCCTTCCCAAGACCGGCATTGCCGCCACCTGCATCACCGAAAAAGCGGCTATAAGAATTCCTGATATCAGTGGATTCCCTCCATACCTCTCCGTCATAAGGGGAAGAATAGGAAAAACTATCCCGTATCCCAGGAAATTGACAAAGACGATGAGAAAAATAAGAAACTTAGGTGACTTCAGGAATTTCATAAAAAATAAAGACCATTTGTGGTCTATATTACAAATATAACAGAGGGAAGATGAGTATTCAATGAGAATAAGAGTCCTATAGTATTGACTGAAAAAAGAAAATCGTATATAATCGCCCTTTATCATGTCAATTCCGACCGAATCACTCAGATTGCCTTCCGGCTCCTTACCTCAAACCGGGTTATCGTTTGCCGAGTGGCAACCGGAAGTTCACCCGAACCTGGGCAATATTACTGAATATATGCAAGGAATAAGCAGAAGAACCGGAATAGCCCTTGATGAGTTGAAGAAACCGGAATCTCTTATCCTTCTTGCTGCTGTAGGCATAGTGGTGGGTGGAACCCTATTCAACGAAATAAATCTTCTCAATAAAGGACCATTCGATGTTCACTTTGCATTTTCCTATGCCAAAGAAAATGTTTTACCTAGTTTTCTTTGGACGTCACCTCCCAGTGAACTTATCTCTATGGCTGCAGGACGTGGTGCTGATATGTTAAGAAATTTTGATCCAGCATATATTGCCACTCTTCCACCTCAGGAAGCTAGAGAAATGGCTAATTTAGCTTTAAGGTTTCACGGTTCACAATATTTACGCTGGGCAACAGTTGGTGTTGTCGCGCTGAGTCAAATTGTGAATATGATGAATATTGGCCAAAGAGCGAACGAAACATTCAGAACAAATATTTCTTCAGGAAAAGAATCACTTTTTTCATGGTGGGAAAAATTATCAGGACAAGGAAGTGAAACAATCATTCGACTAGCAGGACAGCAAAGCGACGTTACGGAATATGATTTGGCTAATAATTACCATATCTTTCCCATATACGAAAATCCTGAACTAATAACAACATTAGTAAGACAGGTATCACAAAACTACTCCAGACCGGTATATTGGCAAGTCGACACCAAAAAATATGGAGATCCATCCAGTTGGAATGGACTACATATTACTAAAGAAAATCTAGTAAAAGCACGACGAGGTAAAAAGGAATACAATGTTCTCATTCTTGAAGCTGATGCTTCAGTTGGTGAACAGGCTCTTGCTCTAGCCCCCGAAAGTGCAAACGATCTTGACCTTCAGGAAGTATCCCAGGGTTTCAGAATGATTGAACAATTAGCAGATAGAAACAAAATACACATCGATAAAACATTCAGGGTTCTATTAACCGACCCCAATCAAGTAGTCGGAAGTGGGGAAGAAGGACCATATACTCTCAGGGAACAAAACGAAGCGCTCCACCACGCAGATATATTAATTGATGCGAAAAACTCATTAATATCTGAAGTTGCAATGTGGTTACAAAAAACTACACCTGCTGATTCAAAAACTGTAATTTTCCAAACATCAAACGATGATTATTTTAAGACCATATCTAAAGTCCTCAGTAAACTTGGATATAAAGTGAAAAAATGGTCGCCAAATTCCCCGACATCTCCAAATACTCCCCATTTGATCTATCTAGACACTACTGCAGATACAATTGAAACAACCAGAACCCTTATAAGGACAGGAAAAGTATCCTCTGAAAATTGCTGTCCACTACTTGATAGAATTAATGGGTTAGAAAAACTGGATGAACTTAAACGGGAACTTGAGGGGGAAAAAGGACAATCATTAAGTGGAATTTGCAGCGCTAAAATATATAGTGATCTTTTTAGGTTAGTAAGAAGTTGAATCAGAATGGGTTTTTCAAGAAGAATGATTCAAGATGAACTTGACTCCAGATGGGAAGTATTTAATCAATCTGAAAATTAATTCTAACTTTTAGCTTCACTCCTCTTGACTCATTCCTTTTTCCCCGCTATCCTGGAAATATAAATAGAAAAGGATCTCGTTATGCCCAAAAATGAGGCTTCAAAAGAGGTCTATACAAAAGGTACATTGATCGAGCGGTTAACAGCCTTTATGATTGATGAGGCTGTACTTCTTATCCCCCTTCTTCTAATCCAATATATTGTTTTGACACTAACTAGCCTCCCATCCAGGAATATCATTTCTATCATCCTACAGGTTATTCTTATTTATGGTTACAATATATTGTTTATTGCCAAAGACGGAGCCACGATAGGTAAAAAAATGATGCGGCTGAAAGTGGTAACGGTAAAATACGGCAAGGTGAATTTCACTCATGCAGTAATAAGAGAAACCGTGGGCAAATGGATAAGCGAATTGGTTTTTGAGCTTGGGTATTTGTGGGTACTTATTAATAAAAAAAGACAAGGCTGGCATGACACGATCGCCGGTACTCTAGTCGTAAAAGTGGACAAAACCGGAAAAATCCTGCATGACACGTCTCCTTATTTCTCCAAAAAGTCATTAATTGTCTTCATATTCTTTTTCCTAGTTTGGGGGTTTGCTTTTATATTGTTACCTATAGTCATTCTACTAAACCTTATGGTAGATTCCCCATTTAGGGTGGCCGGAGACTCTATGTCTCCAACAGTCACAAACGGAAATTACATACTGACCCAGAAATTCAGTTATCAGTGGCGACTCCCTAAAAGAGGTGACATTATCCTTTTCCGTGTACCCCAGGATATACAAAATGTTTATATCAGAAGAATAATCGCGCTACCCCAGGAAAAGGTTAAGATTGTTTTTGGGAAAGTATATATAAACGATATGCAACTAAAAGAGCCGTATATTCCCACCAGCATGGTAACAAATACGATACCAGGTGGGTTTGTTCCTGCAAATATCGACATGCGCGTCCCCACCGGCTCATACTTTGTCCTTGCAGACAATCGGACCGGAAGTATTGATAGCCGCAACTTCGGGTTTGTACCTGAAAGATTGATAATCGGTAAATACTGGTTTACTTACTTTTGACGAATAGATGCGGGGTAAGTGAAAATTTAGTCTTTTTTACCAACGATTGACTCGATATTCAAAGACTGACGGGCTTTTTCTTCTTTTTCTTTTTTCTCGGTCTTTTCCGCTTGAATTTCTTTTGCTTTCTTTTCTGCAACCGCCTCAACTTTAGCTTTTTTCAAGGCTTCTGCCTGCACTTTTGCCGTCTGCGGCTTCCACAAGAGGTATGCTCCTATCCGGCCGTCTTTCCTCAACCTTTTGATACAACTGGTGCAAAAAATCACTTTCACAGCTACACCGTTTCTCAGCACCTTTAGCTTTTGCAAATTAGGCTTGAATATTCGCCTGATTCGATTCTTGGCATGGGAAACCGCATGCCCTACGGCAATTCCTTTATGGCAATTCTGGCATTTTGACTTCATATCTGCTTTTTACTTAACCGGAAATAATTGTTATACTATACCAGAATCAGCCAGTTTAGACAAGAAGAAGGAAAACCTTATGTTCGGACTATTTACCCAAAATCCGGTTGAATTTATCATTATCGCAATATTACTGTTACTGGCTATCTCCGTACATGAATTTTCCCACGCTCTGATTGCTGACCATCTTGGTGACCCAACTGCCCGCCTCTCTGGACGGCTTACCCTCAACCCTATCGCCCACCTTGATCCCATAGGCACACTGCTTCTTCTTTTTGTGGGCTTCGGCTGGGGAAAACCGGTACCTTTTGACCCATTTAACCTGCGCAATCCCAAAAGAGACTCTGCTCTCATCTCATTTGCCGGCCCCGGCTCCAATTTTGTCATGGCTATCGTGACGGGACTTATCCTTCGTGCGATTGCCTACATCCCTTTTATCCTTTTTATTCCTTTTATCACCGATGTTCTCAGCCTGTTTGTCTACTTTAATATCCTTCTGGGAGTGTTTAACCTGATTCCGGTTCATCCGCTTGACGGCTTCAAGGTAGTCGCTGGACTTTTGCCCAAAAAGTATTATTACGACTGGCTGTCTTTGGAGAAATACGGGATAATCTTTTTGATACTTCTTATCTTTCCCTTTTTCGGCTCCTCACCGGTAATTGCCCTTATTTCCCCCATCATCAATTTTCTGGTATCGTTATTATTGCCCGCGGCAAAACTGGGCGGAGTAATATAGTAAATTACCGGTCCCATAATTCGTTATTCTTAATTTCCCGCAATCAGGCGGGATCCCGCTGAGGCGGGACACAATTTATGATTCCAGAAATGTGGCACCAAAAAACTGTCCGTGAAATACTGGCTGAATTCAAAACCGACCCAATTTCCGGCCTGACATCAAAGGAAGCGCAAAGAAGACTCAGGGAATACGGTCCAAATCTGCTGCCCGAAAAACCTAAACCATCACTATTGTCCAAATTTATTAACCAATTCCGGGACGTACTCATACTTATTCTGCTTTTTGCTACGGCCATCTCTCTTCTTTTGGGAGAGACTGTTGATGCTATAGCCATATTGGCTATTGTCATACTCAACTCCGCCATCGGCTTCATACAGGAAGTGCAGGCTGAAAAAACTCTGGAATCTCTGAAGGAAAAAGACGTCAATTACGCGTTGGTTCTGCGGGATGGGAATGTGGAAAAAATCCTTTTCCCCCAGCTTGTTCCCGGAGACATTCTTATTTTAGAAGAGGGATCAAAAGTACCGGCAGACGCCCGCATTATCGAGTCTTTTTCCCTCAGAGCTGATGAGAGCATATTGACCGGCGAATCCAAACCGACGGGTAAAAGCTCAAAACCCATTCTCAGAAAGTCAGTGCCCCTTGCCGACCGCAAAAATATCATATTCAAGGATACCGAAATTATTGCCGGACGCGGCAAAGCAGCCGTTTTTGCCACGGGAAAAGATACCCAAATAGGCAAAATCGCCCAGTTTTTAGGGAAAGTAAAAAATGAGAAAACCCCACTTACACTGGAACTCGCAAAAGTGGGAAAAACCCTGACTCTTGTAATAAGTATAATTGCTGTTTTAGTCTTCATACTCAATTATCTCAACAAACTTCCGGTTGTCGAAAGCCTTCTTGTGGCTATTTCCCTTGCTGTAGCTGCCATTCCCGAGGGTCTTCCGGCTATTGTGACAATAGTTCTTTCCATTGGTGTCAAGAGGCTTGCGCAGAAGAAAACAATAGTGAAAAAACTGCCGGCGGTGGAAACACTGGGTGCTGTCAGGATAATCGCTGCCGACAAAACGGGAACATTGACCCAAAATAAGATAAATGTTGTTCGGATTGTCCTTCCAAACGGAGAAAATTTTAAGGTGGCAGGAGAAGGATATTATAAAAACGGCGAGTTTACCTGCAACGGAAAGATTATTAATCCATTGGAAAAACCGGCCCTGGAAAGACTATTGACAGCCGGCGTTTTGGCAAACGACGCCAATGTATCCGGCTCTGATGAAATTATCGGTGATACCACTGAGGCCGCGCTTATTGTAGCCGCCCGGAGAGCCAAACTAAAAGTTGACGAAATAAAATCCGGCCAGCCCAGGCTTTATGAAGTGCCTTTTGCGGCTTTTCGAAAGATGATGAGTGTGATAGTTAAAGTAAACGACACCGGTGACCATATTCTCTATGCCAAAGGCGCTCCGGAGGTCATTTTGAAAAACTCGACACTTACCGCAGCCGACAGAGAAAAGATTCTTGAATGGACTCTTTCAATGGCCAAAATGGGCTTACGCAGTCTGGCTGTCGCCAGAAAAAAAATGACAGCTTATGAAGTAAAAGAAGCTCTCGAAGAAGATATGCTTGATGAAAAAGGGCTGGAATTTTTGGGGTTAGTCGGCATGCAGGATCCCCTTCGGCCTGAAATAAGAAAGGCTATTGCCGATGCCCGGTCAGCCGGAATTGAGACAATCATGATAACCGGAGACCATAAAGAAACGGCTGTCGCGATTGCGAAACAGGCAGGAATATTGACTTCCTTTCATCCTGAACTGCCGCTTCAACGTCATTCTGAACTGGTTTCAGGATCCCGTTACAATTTTTACTCAACCCATAATAATTCAAGTCACAATTTTGCCGGATCAGTCCTCACTCAGGAAGATATTGATAAACTCTCAAAAGATGAGTTAAGACGCAAAATCCAAAACGGAGTCCATGTCTTTGCCCGGATTTCGCCGATGGGCAAGCTGAAAATCATAGAGGCAATAAAAAGTATCCCGCACACTCAAGTAGCCGTCACCGGCGACGGGGTAAACGATGCTCCGGCCATCTCTGCCGGCCATATAGGCATTGCCATGGGCAAGACGGGTACGGACCTCACGCGGGAAGTGGCCGACATGGTCATAACGGATGACAATTACGCGACTATCGTTGAAGCGGTGCGTGAGGGACGGGTGATTTTTGCCAATCTCGTGAAATTCATCCGTTATCTTATCTCCTGCAACCTTTCTGAAGTCATTGTGGTAGGAGGAGGCGTCCTTTTCGGGACTCCCCTTCCCCTTTTACCTATACAGATACTTTGGATCAATCTTATAACCGACGGCATGCCCGCCCTTGCCCTGGGGCTTGATCCCCCTGAGTTTGACGTCATGAAAAAACCGCCGCGGGACGTGGGTGTGGGGATACTTTATAAAAAGCGCTGGGTCTATATGCTTATTGAAGGCGGTATTATGGGAGTCTCAGTATTTGGTTTATTCCTCTTTGCCATCACCCGCTTCTCCTATCCTGTTGCCCAAACCATGACATTTGCCGCGCTTGCCCTTTCCCAACTGGTTCATGCTTTCAATAACCGTAGCACCAGAAAATCCCTCTTTCAACTCGGTATTTTCACCAACAGATATCTTGTCATCACGGCGATAGTTTCCATCATCCTGCAGCTTATGGTCACTCAAACCTATTGGGGAAACATGATTTTCAGGACAAGCGGCCTGACTTCTCTAAATTGGCTTATGGTCGGATTGGTGTCTCTAATCCCATTTGTAATCGTGGAGTTAAAAAAACAACTCCGGTTCAGGATATTACCCTGATCAATAATCACGGTATTATCTAATTTCTCTTTCTGATACTTTCAGTGTAATTTTTCATCATTACCCGGAATAAAATCTGGCGCCTTCCGAAAGCAAAATCCTTCATAAGGGTATCCTCATCAGGCCAATAATAGCCCCCGAACCTCTTTGATGCCATGTAAACTGCATGAAAGAGTTCGGGAGGCAAATAACCAGCAATACTTCTTCCAAACTTACCTTCCTCCTGCTCTACGAAATTATAAAATCTCATCCTGCCATGATGCTGGATTTCCCTCCGGACTCTTTCATCCTTTGAATAAAGATTTTCCCAAAAAGAGTTTAACCGTCTGTTTACTTCAGTCAGAGCCGGTTTCCATCTTAAAGATCCGCAGTAGATAGCGCCGCCCTTTGGGAAGTACTCTACTTCCCTTACCACACAACCTGCCGGTATTGGCTCATTAAACTTATTTGACCGGATATCCCGTCTTTGACGCCTTCCATTCCTGTCAATATACTCCACTGTAACTTTCCTTACTCTAGCTAACTTCGACATTTTTATTCCTCCCGACCCCAAAAGATCAACCACATTGCCGCTTGTAGGCAATACCACTTCATGCCGCCTGCTTACATTTAACCCTTTCCTTCGTAACGCAATAGCTCCTGTCTTGTCTCCTGAAACTGTCTGGACAAATATCGAAACCATCCCCTCCTCCTTTGCCCGGATAAAACCTTCACGGATCTGAAGAAGATGAGAGACAGCTTCCTCCTGCCAGGCTGTTTTTGCTTCATCCCCTCTGCCCCTTACACTGACTATGTCGGCAAGAGAAGCATTTTGGGATATAAACTCCGGGACGGTTGCGGGATTTACCTTCAACTCCATCCTGGCTGGAGGTATACCCTCTATCTTAAAAGGAGAAACCCTGTCAAGCGTATCCAAAACCTTTTTGCTCAATTCTCCCAAAATCGTTTCTATTTTTGCCATATCCCCTACGACTGACACGGATACATACGGGCTGATATTCTGTGTTTGTGTCCCGGTTTGTTTATAGTACTCGTATAAAGAAGGCGCTTTGAAATAGAGGAAGACATCCGGATCGTCGCTTTTTACGGACTCATTTAGCACCTGTACTACCTCAATACTCTTTAATTCCGCTTGGGACAAAGCTATGTATTCTTTGGGGTACAACTGTGCAAGCGACATTTCCGCAAGCTCATCCCTCAGACGGTAAAGCCGCAGTGCCTCAGCAAGCGGTACATGCACTGCCAAAGTTTCTCTGGTTTTCCTCTCCTTTTCTTCCTCATTCATGCCGCCAAGTGTTTTCAAATTATGCCAGCGGTCCAGAAGTTTGACAAAAAGTACCCTGATATCCCCGTTTTCTATACCTTTGTGTTCCATTGTCTCATATAGTTTCTTTGAAGTAAGCACCTCGGCTATATGTTCTCTTCGCCTAAACCTCATTTCAGTCTCAACTGTGACATTATGGGGGATATCAGGACTGGAGATTTTTTTCATCGCTCTCATCCCCCTTGCTAAAGACTGACCATCGGCTTTTGCCAAACGCAAGTTCTCGTTGTATTTGCCCTTGAAAAGATTAGTATAAATCTCCTCTACCTTCATAGGTAAAACAGGTGTCCCATCTTCTATTGAATCCTCAGCCAGGTCATGCAAAAGACAAAGCGCCAACGTTTTCCAGTCAGATTGATATTCCTGGGCTGCTTTTAAGGCGATCTCAAGGGGATGGCTGGTGTAAGGTTCACCGGTGAAACGGAATTTCAACTGGTGTCCTGCAAGGCAGAGATTGTATGCTACCTGGACTTTTTCCTTTTCAGGAGGGGAGAGATATGAAATGCTATTGAAAAATTCGTTTCTATATCTCATTTCAAGAGGAAAAACCCTACTGTCGGGCAATTGAGGCTCCTGAAACTGATAAACCACGCCTTGCTTTCTCGGTGGTTTACGATAATCCAGCCTGTCCAAAGTCAACAGACCGGGTACAAACTCATTTTTCAACGATTGGTAACCATACGTGTCGATATATTTACCCAGACTCAGTGCTCCAACAAGCTCAACTCTTGGCATAAATAAGTATCAAATTTAGAAAATTAAAATATGTGGGAATTTACGGGCGGGATGAGTGGATTATACAGTATTTTTCTTGAGGGGTATTAGCCCCTGTACTTTCAACACGTCTTAAGACAATAATATCTGATCGTTAAGTTAGCCGCAATTTGCTCCATCAGCCTTATAAGCAAAATGAGCAGAATTTCCTTTACCATGTGTCTTTAATTTGCCACCATCGGTAATATAATTTGTTCCGGGATCTATCCATTCCACATCTGCCCCATCTCCTCCAATTTTATTCGCCGCTCTTCTTGCGGCAATTTCATTTTTCCCATGAAAACTTGCTATCGCCTTCACATTTCCGCCTCCTCTTATCACAACACCATAACAGAATAATGGTTGATTATATTCCCGAAAACCGGGAACTTGGGATACTCCAAACTCAACGATACTATTTGTATTACTTGTATTGCCGTAATCTCGCTCTCTCATATAAAATAAATATAAATTAATAGAATTAGTATTTTACCTCTAAATTATAAAATGTCAATTTTCTTTCTCTATCACATTTATACCAACTCATATGCCCTTCTTAGAGGCCTGACATCAATTAATCCTTTACCTGCACATTTTCTGCTATTTTTTATAGTCTGCTTTAACTTATCATAACCGTACTTCTCCAAAACAGTCGGATCAAGATACACACGGACAACTACCGGAACATTATCTGCTAATATTTCCGACTCAACATCAGTCATACTGATTTGTAAATCATCAAGAGTACTTGAGACAGCCCTTACCAAACCCCGCTGGTCTCTTCCAAAAACAACTTCTATTACTCCCGCCTGTTGATTCGGGATTTCCAGTTCTGATGCGATCTCTCTTATCAATGGAGAGGTTATTCTGGGATCTCCCATCCCCACATTGAAAAGAAATTCCCTCTCTGTCATCTGCGGAAAATGTTGGTGTACCAGATGCATTGCTCTATCAATTCCTATACGAAACGGTATCCTGGCGTCACGCATGGCCTGCCCTATCACCCATTTTCCAGCACTTGCGACATCCCGTTCAAGAAGTTTTCGCTCCTTTTCTCCATTTTTTTCCAGGAGTCTCCTTATCTTATCCCTCACAATCTGTGAACCTTCCTTATCACTGTGAAAAAAGTGTATCCAAAAGGGAGACCAGTGCTCAACCTTTTTTCTATCCCGGATAATATGAATCTCATCACCCGGCTGTAACTGCTGATTGAAGGCTACCTGCCTACCATTTATTGTCGCACCTATAACAGTTGGCCAACTTCCGCGTACTCCTCCCCTGCCCCTGAACACATCACGCGCATAATCCATCACTGTCGCACCTTGATCAGTTACCCATGAGAGCTTATCTCCTTTATCGTCAATTCCTGTAACGATAATCTTACCCACGGGTATTTTTTCCATCAACCTGATAAGTTGGGAAGATGAAAGTAAACTAGTCTGATTATATTCAGACATAATTCGTTCATATCTCCGGCGCAACTGTTTATATCTTTGCAGTGCCCAATAATGTCGCTTGGCCACATCATCTTGACCATTCAAGACGCTTATATCATCATCACTTGGCAAAGATGCTCTTCGCCAATACATATCCTTTAGAGAAACTCTTGACAAGTCATATCCATCCTGAGGATAAATGCGGACCACAACCCTAAGTCCATCACTTTTTCTTCTTAATTCAAAAAGCAACACGTCCGTCCTGTCATTTAATACATCACTTCTAAACCTGATTTCGTTTATCGGTTCCATCAGCTCATACTCACCATTTTGCAAAAAAGTATATTTTGTCGCCAAATTCATGGCCGCTTCGCTCCATCCTAAAGGATCACTGCTTGTCATACCATTTAGGGATATATCCACGTTGATATAAAAATCGTTGTCAGTTGCAATTCTCAATTTTCCCTCTTCATCAACTATCTTCCCTCCCATTCTCCTATAAATATCATTTAGTCCCGGAGTTCTTGTATGTACCGCTTCATTATCTAGACTACCCAAAATTGCCAACTCTTGTCGTACCTGTTCGTGATCATGAGCGTGAAAAAACGCCTCTTTTGTCAATGCCAATAAATCAGCAAATTTGTCATGTATTTCACTCCTGTTTCTCAGACACAATTCATCCAATGCTTCTCCTTCTTCATACATTCCCACCATCATTGCCAGAGGCCGGTAAAATTCTTCAGTTTCTTTAATATTTCTTGCAATTCTTCGCGGATCAGGCAATGCCTGCAAATCTCTTTTTTGCATGTTGCGCAATCTGTCCTTCAATTTGATTACTATTACGCGGGGATCATCAAGTAGCGACCCGATTTGCGTCATTCTTCCCAATTC
Organism: uncultured Gammaproteobacteria bacterium; assembly: GCA_964520615.1. Taxonomy (GTDB): domain Bacteria; phylum Patescibacteriota; class Microgenomatia; order 2-02-FULL-39-11; family 2-02-FULL-39-11; genus JAMCUI01. The sequence continues at coordinate 2,054 of CAZFNL010000081.1, read as the reverse complement.
CATAGCCATAGATTTCTTCATCTCTCCGGTAAATATACTCAGTCTCCCGACTGTAGTTACCAACTCATCAATTATCTCATCAGGAACTCCTGCTGCAGCATAAATTTCTCGGGCACTATTTTCGTCGAAAGGTTTTTTCTCAAATTGCGTATCTTCAAACGTATCATGGATACCTCCGGCGCTGACAGTCAAAGGATCCATCTGATCTTCGGACAAATCCTTGGCTACTCCTCCCACGTGAAGGAAAGATGGATCGTGTGTATATCTGTATTTATTCTGATGAACCACCATCGCGGTAACAAGAGAAAGGTACGTCAAACCAAGACCACCTTCAAACATGTATTGTCGGCAATTTGAGGCAATTTGATCGCAAAGTTCTACCTCTGATGGAAAAAGATGAGTTGCCGGATCAGGTACTTCACCAAAGGGGATTTTTCCGGCTTCATTTTGCCTGGCACCCAAAAGCCCACCCAATCTCACTATATCAGCGTACGGAATTGATTGTAATACTTCTTGAGACATGCTATTAAAAGCTGGCGATAAGTTATGTCTATATACTCAAACGTATAATCGCCAAATAATTGGAATGGTATTATAGGCTTTACATTGGTAAAAGGCAAATCTTGTAAGTTAACTTCTCAATCTTCGCAATTTATTACATCTCAATCTTCGCTCTGTTTGCACCATAAAACATCTGTCTTCATTTTTTAACAATGAAGGATAATAATCAGGCTTTTTTATGACAGCCTTAGTCTTGTCTTATGGAAGACCTTACCGCCGGCTTCAAAAAGCACCTTGTTGCCTACGATCTTTGCCCATATCCTGCATCCTATGTACCCGGGTGGGACAAAGTAGTGCTTCCCGTAAAGAGAGATTGTGCTTTCTCTGGTGACTTTTCTTCTTTCCTCGATTAACAGCAAGGTTTCCAATTCCACCCGTCTGATCTTTTTACTTGATTTCCTGTATCTGGCTGCCCGTGTTTTCCCGTCAAAATAGCTGCTCTTGAATTTATAGTTGTACACTGCCAGCCATAGCCTGAATTTGCCGTTGATCTCCTCTATTGTCCTTGCCTCCCAGACGGATCTCACAAAATCACTCTGGACAAACCGCCAGAATCTTTCTATCTTGCCTTTGGTTTCCGCTTTCTTGGCCCAGATAAGCTCAATACCCAGTTGTTTGGCATACCACTCGTAATCGGCATTGCCGAATCTTTGTCTGGCCTTGTACTGACTACCCTCATCCTGGAGCATCTTATCCGGTATACCGCATGAGGATAAGGAATCGTACCAGACTTGGAAAACATTCATCTTCCCCTGGGTTCTGAACCATCGACCCGCAGGAACAAATCTGGAATAATCATCAAGAGCGGCGATAAGATAGCAGTCACCAATTTTAGGGAAATCAATCTTACCCATTATATCCGTCTGCCACATTTCATTGGGATATTTAGCCTCAAACCTGGTGATGGGTTTAACTCTTTTAATGTTTTCCCTGTTTAGTCCTGTCTTACAAAGGATTCTCCAGACAGTAATCGGATGGACATCAAGTTTAAGATTATCCCTGATGTTTCTTCCCGATCTCCATCTCTCCGTATCCTTGAGAGTAATAATTTCTCTGCGCTGATTATCAGTCAGCTTGGAGTTATTGCTGTGTCTGTGATCGACCAGCCCTTCGATTCCTGTTCTCTTGTATTTGCCGGTGTAGATTTCTATTGTCCGGGAACTGCAGTGTAATAGATTTGCAGCCCTGTTTTTGTCTATTTCCTTGTTTAAATAGGCCACAATGATATTTTCTCTGACAGCTAAAGGCTTTTTCATTTTCTCACCTCCTTTCTTTGGAGATGAGAATAACCCTTTTTACCGAACGAAGATTGAGATGTTAAAGAGCACCGAATATTGAGATGTTACTTTACAGTACAACATAGTGTAAAGGCGTTCTTGACAAGCTATATATGTTGGTATATATTAGGTTATCGTGTTAAGTTTCCCGACTTTATCACTTATTGCCCTCTCAATTATTGTCCTTGTCATCGGACAGGGATTTTCTTGGGAGGC
>CAZFNL010000080.1:0-6291 GCA_964520615.1 uncultured Gammaproteobacteria bacterium | reverse complement strand
TTCGTTTACCACCTCCCTTTTTAGGAGAGGGAATGAGTTCTTTTACGACTTCCCATTCAAAGTCGGTTAAATCGGAAGGATAGGTATGTCCCATACCTTCAGATTACCTTAACGGTCAGAAGTTTTCAAACAGGCTCTAAGTATTTAAATTACTTGCTAAGAAGGCGAAAGGCGACGCGGACATAAGGATTGAGCGGAAGGTCGGTCCAAAGGCCGTTCAGTCCGAGCCCCTGACCATCACGAGAAGCCACGAACACGCTCTGATCCCCGTAGCGGTCGGTAAACGGATCGGAGTCTACATACGTCCAGCCTTCTTGAATTTCATTAGGATGATCAAGCAATAAACAAGCTGCTGTGTCCAAAGGAGCCCTACCAAGTTTTAGACCTGTTTCCCTCTGAGCTTTTGCGTGCGTTTCATTCCAGCTAATATAATCGTACACACTGATATCATTTTCTAGGCTTAATACAATAATGGGTATATTTTCATCTCTATCTGCTCTTTGTAATCTTTGAAGTCCATCACTAGCATAAGTGCTTACATAAATTCCGCTATCTGTAAGTTGTGATAGATATTGTGGGCCAGTTAATCGACCAGTTCTTAAACTGAAATCTCGGCCACGAAATCTTTCTGCGGTTTTGGATTCTCTATCTGAAGATCTCATATTACAGCTATTATATAACAACTATTGGTCGTTTGTCAACAGAATTTGTTGTTGCAACAATTAATTATTGAATTATTGACGTATTGATGGTTGGCTTATTTTCCTAAAAACGTTCTCGGATTAACCGGTATTCCAAACACATCAATTTGAAAATGAAGGTGCGGACCGGTTGACCAGCCGGTTGTTTCTTCCTTACCAATAACGTCATTAATTGTCACTTTTTCTCCCTGATAAACATAGATCTATTATTTCCTCAACTGAAAAAATTAAGATGTTATCCGCTGAAATTGCTCTTAAAGCTGTTGAGGGTGACATCATTACTGCCAAAAATCAAATAGACGAGTTGGAACAAGCAAAACAGGAGAAGAATATTGAACTTATCAATATGGAGATTGTTCTGGATAACATCACTTATTATATGGAGCACTTAGATGAATTACTTCTTGGAACCCCTGATCCGTTGCGTAAGGCCGCCTTTTTCAGCGTATTGTTTGAAAATACTCCATCATATGATGAGCTGCTCTTTTATAGCTCTAAGTGAGGACTTTTACCGTTCTCAAAACCAGTTTGTGAACCTCCGTTGTCTTCTTTCGAACTCAATAATAGATGAGTTTATTAATTTTTTTAAAATAATAAATATTAATTTCTACCCTTTTTAATTTTATTAATTGCAAAATTTGTAGCATCTTTATCTATAACATATGTTCCTTTTCCATACATGTTGGCTGGTGCGTTTTCACTAGGTCCAACATAGGGTTGTAGAAAATATTGTGGTATAAAATAAGGTTGAGCTACCCATTGATCTGAACGATAATACCAGTGAGGAACGAGTTCACGATAAAGAATCATTTGAACTATACAAGGATTAGTGTCTGTCTTCCATCTATCCTTCATAGTCTTTTATGCAGCAATTTCACAAATATCTGTCATTGGCCCAAGTTTTCCATTTCTATTAATTTGTTTTGCTTCTATCATAGTAAGCGTTTTTAAAGCTTTAATTTGATTATTCTTTTTTGGGATTCCCGTTTTTTTGAATTTCGATGTTTGTTTTTGTTTGTCTTTTTTTTAATTCATCCATAATCTCTTTTTGTTGTTTTTTGTATTCTTCCTCGGTTACACACCGTTCTTCGTAAAGCGATTGATAAAGAGCAAATATTGTTGAATGGACAGACCAAACCGTATTACAAACATCATTTGTTGAGGTATATCTCTTATCTAAATTGTCTTGAACGATTCTCATTAATGCTTGAGCAATACCATTAGCATTTTGCATCCAAATCTTGACTTGTGCAGTATTTCTTTCTTTTTGTTTTCTTCCTTCTAAAAACTGCCAGATTGACATTATAAGAAAAAATAAACCTAATATTGTAGAAACTACTGACCACCAAAAAAACAAATCATATTTCATACCTATTTAATAAAACAAAGTAATTTATAACCATAATTTTTATCTTTTTCATTCAAAATGTCCATTAGTATTGTTTTTTTCAAATATTTCTAAAATTTCCTTCAAAATTTAAACAATGATTTATTAATTTTCTTTAAAGGTTATTGTTCTCCTATAAATCTTCCAACATAACTTTGTGGGCTCTTGCGACAAAATCTCTTAACCTTTTCTGTAAATGGCTAACTACTGTATTTAACACAATTTCAGGACTGCCGTTAAAATCATCTTTAAAGTCCCATGGCCTAGATTTGACTTCTAATTCAAGAGCCTTCATACAAATTCTTTCAGCAACAATTTCCGCTAGTAATACGCGAAACAATGGAGTACCCTGACCTTCATAATCTGGTTCTGGTCCCAAATACCTCTTAATAGATTCGTGTACAGCGGAAATTTCCAAAACATTAGTTTCTTGTAGTGACCACGCGGCTCGATATACTCCAAGATTTCTGGACACAATTTTTATTTTTATTGGTGCTCCGCTCTCTTCTTTTTGAATTACTTTTATATGACACTGGGCTTTTTCATTATTTAAAGTTGTATTTATTATTGCTTTACCATTGTGTCTTCTTCCTTGTACTGATATTTCACCAACTGCAAAATTAGATCCCTCAACTGGTACTAAAATACATCGACCTTTTACCGGAACGCCCTCTTGATCGGAAGAAAATATATCAACAGGAGTTTCATGTGCTACTAATTCTGGATACTTACCAAAAATACGAAGCATTTTGACGCTTCCTTCCTTAATGTGATATTGTTTATGTTCAAATTCCAAGGAATTATTAAATTGATGTTCTTCTATTTTATTCTCTACCACCTTAACCATTGCTTCTGCTTGTGGTATTCCTTCGCAGTTTGTTTGAAGACAAACAATTTCTTTTAGCGTCATTCCTTGAATTCTAAATGAACCAATTAGCCGATCATTTCTTTTAGGATGGGCTCTTAACTTAAAAGATTCATCAATTATTTTTACGGCCGAATCATCGCTCGTAATCTTGACTTCTTTTCCCTCTTTATCATAAAGAGAACGATTTACATAAAATGTTAACGATCTTACTTGGCCTATGGCGATATTTAGATAAGTAGGAAAAATTAAAACTCCTTTTTTTGAAAAAAAATCATCATCAACCGCATCATCTAATGTTGTTTCTTCTATATCTTCAACCTGTTGCTCAAGAAATCTGGAGGCAACTTTTGCTAATTCCGACAATCTATGCTGTGTTTCTTTATTGGCAATTTCCTTTTGAGAAGCTTTATCTTGACCTTTGTCTATTTCGATTAAACGTTTAAGTTCTTCTGATGGTATTTGAAATAATGCCTTAACGAAAGGATGATCTCGTCTTAATCCAGTTTGTCGATTAGGATCAATAATTAAACTAGGATTCTCTGGAGTATGTGGTTTGTTATTTTTTCTTCTTTCATCATATTCATTCAATAAATCATCAATATATTCGCATTCTAATCTTCCAAAGTATCTTTTTGCATAAAAATCTTTCTCAAAACTAGAATAGAGAAGACTACACTCATATATTGTTCTTTTTCCTTTAATTAATAGTCCAGAACGTCTAAAACGATCAGACGGATCTTCTAGAGGTTCCTTTGCTCTCCAAATTCTAAGTTTTGCCTTTATATTAGGATAACCGTGGACTTCAAATAATTTATCACAAACTGAATCACCCTCAGGTGATAAAGAAATTAATTTTTCTGTCTTTTTGCTGATATTATTTAAATTTTTAAGATATAGTTCCGTAGGATTTTGTGAACTTAACATATCTCTCAAAGCATAGTGCCAAGGAAGATCGCGAATAATCGTATCCACATGAGGTATTTTGAATTGAGGATCAATTTCTAAAGTGACAACTGTTCCATTACCGTGTTTAATACGTAAAGTATTTCTGACTGTATTATCAACATTTTTTCCGTCTTCTATGGGAACAAATTGAGAGTTTTTATTTAACTCACACTTATAATATTTCTCATTTTTAATTGACTCTACTGTCATTTTTCCTAAGGCTGTACAATCTTTGGCACCTCTTCCCATAAACCCTCTATCTCCTTCTTTACTCTGACGTTCACCAACTTGAATAAGTTTAATCGTCATATCTTGGAGCGACATTCCTTCAGCCTTGTCGTGGATTATTAGTTTAGAAGCGTTATTTTTTCTTTTCTCTTCAATCTCGACTAATATTTGTCCTCCATCAATATTCCTATGTTTCGATACAAATAAATGATGGTAACTATCATCTGAATTTGTTATTAATTCTACAAGGGCATCATATACGTCCCTTATTGCATTTTGTCTGTTAAAATCGAAGTATCTCGCAGAAATTTTAAAATCAATTGGTATACCTAATTTTATTTTCATATACTTTAAGATATTAAATCTTGAAACCTTTCCCTACAAGATTTTAGAAAATTCAATATTTCCCTATCATTAATTAATTCTGCATTAGAACATAGTTGTTCAAATTTTTGTTTCACTATGCTTTTTGATGCGTCTGGAGCACAGACGAGCATATCTGTAAACATGTATTGCGATGATTCCTCCAAACTATTTCTTTGTTTAAAATATTGGAAAAAAGGATCCGATTTAATTCTTTTTATAAATCGTTCGGATTCCCGCTTAGGTAATTCTGAACTTTTTTGTTTTAAGCCATTTGAGATTCGTTTTTCATTCTTTTTAACCCAATTTACTCCTTGAGGTGTAAAAATCCAACCTTCAAGTTCACCGCCGGCATCACCACCAGCCCGACCTAATATTAATTGACCATTTTCTTTCTTTTTTGCCTGTTCAAGTGCGTAACGAACTGGAGTTTTGTCAGGAAGATCCATTTGTCTAAATTTGGGTAGACGCCAACAAAATCGTTCTTTTGAAAGTTGATAAGATTCCCATGCGATTTCCTCTGTGTGAATTTTTTTAGTTATTCCACCAAGTCTATATAACGCGTATAGTGCGATATCTACATTTGATAGGCTAGTATCCATATATAAAACTATTTATAAACTAAACTCTTGCCTGTTTTTACATATAAATTTACTTTTAATATTTTTTAACTGCGTGTCAATGGCATTAAAAATTTTTTTGATATCTTCATCAGAATAATCATAATTTGATTTATTTGCTAAATTTCCTATTAAACGAAGTTTATCTAAAGCAGCATTGGTTCTTTGAATAGCGAGCCTCTTGAATCTTTCTTGTCTAGTTTCGCTCATTTTTATAATATAAAGTTGCAAAATATTAGGAATTAGAAATATAATACCATAAATTGATTATAATGTCAATATGAAATATTACATTATTGATTTGTAATATTTAAATCTCTGTTTGACTACTAAAATTGCCAGTCCAAAAGAAAGGACCATAAAAAAAAGCCGCCGTAGTAGATTTAATTTTTCCACTCCAGCGGCCAGTTCAAGATTTATTTCTTCTTTTGCCTCCTTTCAATAAAACTGATCATACCGAGATAATTGAACATATTGAATAGAGGTTTAGTATTTATTCGAACTCTTGAGGATAGTTGGTATAAAGCTCCACCGGAAAACAAACCACAACTGCAGAGGCTAATTTGTTCCGAAGGCGTTGCCTATCATTATTCTGGCTTTTCGAACTCGCAGATTAATCCCTGTTTTGCTCTAATCAAAGAAGTAGCGGCTTCGCCGTCAACGAATGTGATCCCATGGGGATAGTTCGACAGGCTCACTATACCCCATGATTACCTTCAGCAATCTCATGGGTTTTACTTAGTTTCTTTAGTAAAGATATGTTCCCCGTAATTAATGCTTTCTTCTTTGCGACAGACCAGCCTTTCAATTGTTTTTCACGTTTCTCAGCTTCAATTCTAGTTTTATAGACTTCTCTATAAATGAGCTCAATATGTGAGTATTCCTTCGTTGCAATATTACTTTTGGACTTATGCGAGTTTAACCTTTGTTTAACATCATATGTTATACCAACATAGTAAGTTTTATGATCGCAAAGAAGAATATAAACATACCAGCTCATGAGTTTATTATAATCGTAAAACCCTGAGTTTGTCGAAGGGTGATCCCATGGGGATTCACCAAACAATCACGATTAAATCGGGATTTTCGGTGTAAACGAACCCCAGAGCTTATTTTATTTTTGTGACGCGTACGAGATTCGGACTCGTGTAAATAGGCTGAAAACCTATTGTCCTAGGC
>CAZFNL010000079.1:0-21553 GCA_964520615.1 uncultured Gammaproteobacteria bacterium | reverse complement strand
ACAATATATTCAGGATGCCATCTGCTTATTTTATTGTCAAATCAATCCTTAATGAGTTTCGGACCAAACTTACCCTACGTAACCTTGCCAATTATCATATTTCCGAATATAATAATTTTGCCTCTGAAAATTTCTATGCTAAAAATGACTACGCTCCTCTTACCATCCTCGCTTAAGAAGCAATTCCCGCATATTATCCGCATAATTACCGCACCGCTTCAAATATTCAGTTTTAGGAATATATTCCTAGCCGTAGTTTTATTATTTTTATCCATCAATATTATCCTTCCCATAACTAACAAGAAAAATCGCACAGAGAAACTAAAACAGGCGATACTAACCTCTCCCTTTATATCAGCACTTCATGAAGAACTCGGCCAGTCTTATCTGAATATAAACAAAGATGCTTCATATCATGAATATATATTGGCTCAGGAATATTTCAATAACTTAGAGGAAACAAATACTCCTGCAAGCAGTGAAAAGGGAAGTAAAGTTTTAGGAAGCCAATCGCATAACTCAAATATTTTATCAGAATGGGATAGAAATAAAACTTCCAATACTATAATATCACCTATGGATAAATTGGAGAACATATTGACGGCTAAAGAAAGGCTTGATCAGGAAAAAGCATACTGGCAATCAGTAAACCTAACACATCCTAATTATCTATATGCCTATATGAGATTAGCAGTAATTAGCCTCGAAGAAGAAGATAAAAACAGTGCCTCCGATTATATCAAAATACTCAATCAAACCGCCCCGTTTGACCCAACAGTTATTGAACTTACCAGGAAATTAGAAGAGGAATAAATTATACTGTACCAGAGGGTATTACTTACCAGTTTCTTTTGCAGGTCCACTTGCCGCACCTCCCACAGGAGTTCCTTGTTGTGCAGCTTTTGTTTCATTTCCGCCCGTTGATGCAATTCCTCCAGCTTCTTGTACTGCGCCCTCACCGCCAGCTGCGGGTGCGGCTGTTGCTGCAGCGGCTGCTGCTGCAGCTTCTTCAGCAGCCATCTTTTCTGCCTCTTTTGAAACCAACGGAGCTACTTTAACCATTTCAAGTGCTTGGTCGGTTAGTATTTTTACTTTATCGGAAATCTTCAGATCAGCCACTTTTATGGCTTGATCAATTGAGGCAAGAACTGATACATCAACCTCTATCTTCTCAGGCAAATCAGCAGGAAGCGCTTCAACCTCTACCTCTGACATGATGTTCAGAAGCACACCTACCTTATCCTTTACTGCAGGAGATTCTCCAGCCATCTCCAAAGGCACTTTCGTAGTCACTTTTTCTCTAAGATCTACCTGATGAAAATCAACGTGAAGCGGCCGGCTGCTGACTGGATCCAGCTGAATGTTATGTATTAAAACCGGTCTGACTTCTCCGTCAACAACTAACTCTACAAGCCCTGTCTCCCCCACCTTAGCATATACAGAAAGCAGTTCTTTTTCCGAAAGTTGCACTGCATGAGATTTTATTTTCTTCCCGTATATATTACCGGGAATATTACCTTCATGTCTCAATTTTTTGACTTTGCGGCCGGCTATGGTTCTTTTGATTGCTTTTAAGGTATGTTTTTCCATAATGACAGGACACCATTTTATATATTTGATAGGCGAAAGTCAACGGTTATTATAAAATTATGACGCTTCTTTCTATTCCGTCAATTGTGTTTATAATAAACTAAGATGAAGAAACTGCTCAAAATTTCCCTTTTCCTAACAACTCTTGTTTTTGCCGTCATTTTCCCTCTTACTTACTCTTATGCTTCCCACCCCAAAGAAACAATGTTTCTTAGTCCCCTACCGACGGAAAACAAAAGTAACATGATACTAATAAAATCAATTAATACCAATAACTTTCAAACATTACCGGAAAAGACTAATATACTTCTCCTTGGACTTGACGCACGAAAAGGAGACGGAAGTCCCAGATGTGACGCAATCCATATACTAACGATCGATAATACTCAAGGAACGGTCACAATTACTTCCGTACCCCGCGGCACAATTGTCGACATACCTGGAGTGGACAAAGAAAGTGACTACATCTCAAATGCATGCCACTATATGGGGATAAAATATGCAATAGATCTCATCAGTAAAATCACAGGAATAACCCCTGACTATACGGTCAAAGTGGGTTTTTCCCAAACTCTGGGAATTCTGCGGATGTTTGGATTACCCACCACGCCCGCATTGGAATTTTTGAGAAATAGAAGCCTGCCGTACGGAGACAACCAAAGAAGTCATGACCAAGCACTTTTTATAAAAGATATGATAGCCAAACATGTGTCTGACATATCATCTTTACCTCAACCGCTTCGCTATATATTGTACCAAATGGTGGATACCGATATGCCATATAATACCGCCGAGACTATTTTTGATAATTTGGCAAAAGAGGGGACTCTTAAAAATCCAAGTTTAATAACTTTAGTGACTAAACCGGACAATTCCTATAATCTGCAAAACCTGCATTTTGACCCAGCCATTTATGTAAACGGAGACTGGATGAAAAACACAGATTATGAAAATTACCAGAAAGATCTAGAAACCTATTTGGATAATTTACTTCTAAAATCCGAAGATTATATCGCAAGCGGAAATATTCAAGATTCATTTAAGTTATTAAACGTACCATTCTCCCAACAATTGTGGCTGCAAATAGATGAGACCGGGAAAAGAAATGACTATCACTACCGTTTCCTCACTGATTATGTTTTGACTAACCCCGATAAAACTCAAAATTCTTTCTTCGTAGAGGATTTTGTAAACGAAATGAAAGCAGAAAAACAATTCGATTTTGAAACAAAAGGAGAGAATCTTCTAAAAACGTTACATCTTAAGTAAGAACCTCCATGCTGACATTAAAACCAATTCCAGAAGACAAAGCCGATGTCCAAACACAAAAAATCTACCATTCCATAAAAGATACTTTTTCTACTGATTCTGTACCCTTGATATTCCAGTATTTGGCCAACTTTCATTCATATCTTTTTTATCTTTGGGAACAGGCAAGGAAAAATCTGACTGATAATAACTTTCGAAGGCAGTCCGAAGAGATTAAAAATTTCAGCCAAACTGCAATGAATCAGATATATAAACCGTCGGAATCGACCAAACTGTTTTTAGAAGGTATTGAGGGGACGGGGGAGAAGCATGAACTGTCAAAATTTACAGATTCTGCTCTTCATCTTCACTCTTCGCTTTATCTCCTCAGCCTTGCCATAAGAGAGAGCATAAAGGGTATCTATCTTGGCATAAAACAGATAGGGGAGAGAATGAATGAAAGTGACAAATCTGTATTTGACGATCTTTCTGAAGGATTCACCTCTGAAACAAATCCAAAAAATGATTATACTGAAAAAACCGTAGGTAATAAATTACTAAAACATGGAACTTCAATAGCTAAAACGCAGAGCGGAGGATTAACCAAAAATGTTTACGTTGAGTTTTTCCGCCTTATGGACATGGAGATGAAAAATCTTATTAAAGAAGAGACTTATCTAGTACGACGGGTGGAACTTGAACGCTTCACCCTCTCCCAATTGCACTTCCTTCCCCATCCTCTGGAATCATCGTTCCCTACAGTCATACGGCAGACATCTCACTTAACAGGCTTTCCTGAGTTGGTTTATCTTGTTGCCGACCTTTTCCCCACCCAGGCACCTTACAAGCTTCTGGCAACATCAGTTATGAAAAAAGCCCTAAATAGGAGTGTTGGAAATTACACCCAGACTCCATTAAATATAACTTAGATCCAGCTCCGGAAAACCTAATCTAACTAACGAATTGGTGAATTCTTCTATATTATTTTCTTGCACTACACCCCTAACCAACCGCATAAGTAATTTTATCCTATCCCAAAATTCGTTTGCTGCGCCTTCACCCTCATTACTACGCAATTCTTCCCTATGATCTACCAGCGCTTTCATATAAGTACGTTCATTACCATGCAATACATCCAATGCCATTTCGCTAATTGGAAATTTAACTAAATTCTTGGCTAACTTTTTCTCTATTGAGCCTTTCTTATTTAAGATGTCAATTATTTTTCTTTTCATACGAGCTACATTCTCAGCCGCTTTTGCCTTAGGCAATTCATATAAAGCTGCAGCTACCCAACCATTTAACGCCTCCGGCAATTCATCACTTTTAGGGAATTTAGTCAATTGTCCTTTTGCATCTGGAACATCGGCGACCAAAGCAAAGTCTTTCCATAGTATAGAAGCACCATATCTTCCTACCCAATTCTTCTTTTCTCCTAATCTTTTTCTATCAATCAAACCTGCATCTAACAAATATCTTGCCTTTTCATCTGGTTTAAATAAGGCAGCGGCAATATCGCTTTCTTTATCCACCACCATAACCTCGCGCAAGCGTAAATATGGAATATTCTCTTTTCCATTCACAACTTTACCATCTCTTACTGCTTCGTAATAAATTTCCCGATACCATGATGGTGATGAGTAATCAAAAATAGATAATAAAGTTAACCCTCCTTCCATTTCTTCCTCAACCAGAATGGTGTCTGCAACGTCTTTATAATCTGGCGTTTCCTTAGGAAGGTCACGCCTCAAGAGTACGCAATATTTTCTCTTTTTCTGCGCATCAAAATAAGGTTTAATATCATCTGCATCTGGAACACTTTCTTGCGCTTTACCCTCATAATTATTTTTAACGGTTGCATGAAGATCTCTTCCAGAAATTCTGCTAAAAGGTTCTAGAGCCTGACCTAGAGGAATAAATCCGAATCTTTCAAAATCTTTTCTCACCTCAGCTTTATTTCTTGGTGTAGGTTGCACCACTCTTCTAACATCACCATTACTCTCAATCACCATGATTTTTCACTGTTTTGAATTATTAAATGCAAAAATCCTGTCAACCGAAGTGTCTGTAGAATAATATACTTCGCCAGCGTTCCCTCCGGAAGTAGATTTGAAATTTGCAGGGGAGAAAGAAAATTGTGAAGGATAGGTAAATGATAGTACAAGAGGCGCCACCTTATCACCCCCCTGCTTTTGGAAAAAAAGCTGATATTCCGAAACAGCAGTTGTAACCGGTCGGGGTAATGTATAAGTAACTTTTACAATCCCTTTATTTTCCGGAGCTATTCTTACCAAGAATCCAAACGACATTTTATCCAACTCATAGTTTTGTAAATCAACATCACCAGGTGACATTGGAACATCATTTATCGACACGCTATCCAGATGACTTCCCACCGGCACAAAGACACGGATATAATTAGTATATGTATCATTACTATAAATCTCGGGCGTGCTGGAGTTTTGATATGAAAGAGTTAAAACAGTGGTAACCTTGCCGTCTGCCCCTATCTTTTTTTCCACAGCCTCAGACTTGCTGACGAAATAGTTTGCTTTGTTTACTCCCAAATTTGCTTCGATGATTGAAAGATAATCGGGATAACACCTATCGGGATTTGCCATATCATTAATCTCTCCGGTTGTAGAGTTAGACAGACATTTTACCTCCACTGTCCTTCCACCCCAACCCTGTTTCTCAATCAAATCCTGTGTTTGATTGTCGTTGGAATACAAAAGTAAATTTTTTTCATCAAGCGACTGCTTTATGACAGGTAAAAGATCCACCATGGTAAAACCTTTGTTGGAACTCAACCTATCTATAAGAACATTTGTCATAGCCGTAAGAAAATCCTTCTTTTGTGTTGAACCCGGAAAAAATTTATTTTGTGAATAGTACTGGGCTTTGAAAAAAAAATTCTCTGCATTTATCTCGTCATTGTTAAAATCAGGCAACTTAACAGGACCAACTGTCTGTAGAATTTTTTGCACGACAAAGAGATTGAAACCAATCACCCCATCAGCGCTTTTACCCAACTCTTTATTTAGAAAAAACTCTGCTTGAATACCTGATGCGGCAAAGTCAGGATCAAAATTGCTGTCCCTTAGGAAAAAATTTGGCTGAGACATATATTTTCTGATAGGTAGGGGAGGATCAACATGTCCTTTAAGCTGACCATCAGCCGTGTAAACATCTTCTATCTTGAAATCCAAAATTTTACCATGATCAACTGCCAATAAGCCGAAAGACCCGATGAACCCTCCCGTTGGACGGAGTTCCATACTATTTTGGAATAGAACCAAATAAAGCTTGGGTTTGTCAGAAAGAAACAACTTTTCCATTACCGGCAACATATCCGACACCGATGATAAACGTTGGGAAATAGAGGTAAGAAATGAGAGGTAATCATCCTTGGGAAAGTATGCTAAATCCACTTCATCCATCTGTTGTTTGGCAAGAACCATAGATTTTTGCAAAGATATAATTTTTTGATTAAGAGTATCAAGATCAATTTGAGTTAAGCTGGAACTCTGTTTAATGAATCCTGAATTTTTCTTCTGGAACTCTACCGTAAATGCAAAAGCATCTTGTCCGGCTGTAAGTAAATCATCAGTTGCCGAAAGCACATTTCTAATACTTCTCATAAAAGTTGTAGAGCGCAAAGGAAAAAAAAGAGTATCTGAAACCCCGTAGATCTTCTGCGCTAGAACCAATTTATTTTTAGCCTCATTCAAATCGATTAAAAGCGCCGTAGGATTGGAAGCGGCCATATCTTTTTGGAAACGGCCTGCAAGATCTTTTACTGAAGAGACATAAAATAACAACATTGAAAAACCGACAATAATTATCAATAAAATAAATAATCCGAAAACAGCAAAACTTTTTTTTGATAGTAAGCGTCTTTTTTTTACAAGCAAAACTTTTTGTTTTTCTCTTGGAAAAGACTTGTTTGTAGAAGCCAAAAAATTCTTTTTAACTTCAGGAATAAAAGTGTGGCTTTCAACAATTTGTTTTTTTTCCTCAAACGACCGGCTAAATGGGACAGTCTCTTTGGTAAATTTTCGGTAAATATCTTTTCTTAATGACGATATTTTCCTGACATTTACTATTTCATAATTACCAGAAAATATAGTTTTCAGGAGTATATTAACCAACCTATCTGGATTCCAAAGGCTGATGTCGCCGATACGGACGATTTTTATGCCCCAGGGTTTTTCCGGTAGTACTTCTTTCTCTGTTTCTATAAAGAGGATTTTTCCGGCTGGCCTAAGATAATTTTTTAGGGCTATCTCAACTGTAGAAAAATTACCGAATTGGAAGATATAATCGAACTTTCCTAAAGCTGGATAGTACGAATCAGTTCTTATCACATGACAACTTAACTCTTCCAATTTTTGCGTAAGAAGATCTGCAATAATTGTGCCGCCAATAATAAGCGCCTGAGGCAATTCTTTTTCCTCAACCAGTTCCACAACTTTCCGTCTTTGCATACTGAATTTATTTTACTATACTTCTTGTTTATGGAAATACAACTTAAATAAGAATATGACTTAAGGGAATAAAATATTTGGAGAAGGGGAGTGGACTAATCCCGACTGTCTAATGCCTTGTTTACCAGATAATCTGCTCTTTGGTTTTTTTCCCTGGGGATATATGCGTAAGAGATACTCCCTCCAACTTCTTGCTCCAGCTGCCGGACCTGGAGTAATAACTCTCTAAGATGCGAGTCTTTAACCTTAAATAATCCATTCAGTTGATTTACCACAAGTGTTGAGTCTAGATAAAATTTTATCATTTGTTCTTTGTTATTTGTTATTTGTTTCTTGTTTTCACTCAACCATTCAAGTGCACTAATAACAGCGCTGTACTCAGCAATATTATTGGTCGTTTGCCCGATGTTTCGGGACAACTCCGCAAGAACTTGCCCATTTTCGGTTTTTATGACTACGCCAATGGCTGAAGGCCCCGGGTTTCCCCTTGCCCCTCCGTCGGTATTGATTAGTATAGAATTCATATTTTCTCAATAAACTCAAAACTAGGATTCAATTATAAACATCTCATTAGTATCGTTAAAAATTTAACCTCTAGATTATTAATCATATATATTTTTCTTGAAAACAACAACATCCTTACTCAAAAAAAACGAAGCGAAAATCAAGGAGTCTATTTCTCATCTGTTTTCGTATTTTATATTACTAACAAATCTAACTTTAACCGAAAATAATAAAGTTATCCAATAAGAGCGATGGAAATTCCAGATAATATTGCTTGACTTTCGCCTGAAGCTGCTTTACGCTGAAATTATGGTTAATCTAGGCGAAAATCTACCAACACCGACCGACGCAATTACCCGAGCAAAAACGACTTACGATATGGTAAGAAACCGTCTTGGTGGAACTGTTAATATAACATTAACGCCAATTGAAATAATCCGGAATTATAACGCAAATATTATACAAGGCCAACCAACATTTAATGAAAATCATCCTGAAAATATAGAAGCTGTCCGAAATGCACAGCGTTATCAGCGTGATATCGATATGATGGGTTTGCAACCCGAAGATAAACCCAGCGTAGTACAACAAAAAATTAGAGATTTGGGAATGCTGGTAGGAAGTCGTGCAACAGAACCTGAGAATATACTCTCACAACTCAGGCAATTTCAAGAACATGGAGTAATACTAGGATTGCAAGGAACCACCGTGGAGGAAATGGCAAATGGGATTGCTTTACTTCAAACTGATGCGCAAGCTTTAGGTTTGGATACAAACACTGATGCGCCTTTACAAGTCGTCACCACTCTTTATGATACCCGCCAGGATGCAGAACTTTCTGGTTTGGGAAACGCTTTTGCTGCCCCAATAAATGATGCGCTTCATACAGTAGATGATTTCCGTCAACATGCTAACCGACTAGGAATTACAGATTCAACCGGGAGAAATCAACGTCCTGTGGAAGAACTTCTTGGTGATTTGGCAGACAGAGCACAAAGAGCAGGAGCGGTAAACGGTGCAACAGTAACTGAACAATTTGCTGCAGTTGATAGATTTGGAACGTTTAGAACGCGCGCCGCAAGAAATATCCGGATGGGAAACGTTGATAATCTCTCCCGACAGCAGATAGAAAACAGACTGAGAGATTACGCAGGAAACCTGGAACTCAGCAGGGATGGAAATGTGGACGAAGTTATCGGAAGAATTGAGAATTTTCTTACTACACAGATACAACCAGCAGGATACGACGCTACGCAAAGCATTCCTGATTTGGTACGAACCATAAGAGCAGATCAGGATATCCTTTTCCGAGACAATCAACAACAGGGGACAAGACGTCAACAACAACATCGGGTACAAGAAATCGTCAACCACGCAATTGGACTTCGTAATATGATTGACGCCGCTCTAATCACTGATCGAACTAATACTATGCCTCTTAGGGAATTGTGCAGCCATATCATAAACGACGCACAAATTGCAGGTGGTATCAATATTCAACAAAACCAACGGCCGCGCCTGGCATATGAAATTGCCCAAGATATTAGAAACCTCAGAAATAGCGTAAGAGCTGCACATTTTGGAAACCTTGCCAATCGTCCGATGGAGGAAATGACACGGCAACTACGAATACAAGGTCCTGCGCTCAGAGTACAAGATTCAGCCAACCAACCGTTAGCAGTTATCATCAGTGCTGCTGATAAAGTAATTAAGGAGGGAATTGGGGCGGGTGTTGAAAACGCAGATGATCTTGCTACTTCATTGCGCATGATACAAACCGATGTACAAAAATTCAGAGTGGCTGCCAAAAATGCTGGAATCGATGATGCTGATAATACCCAAACTCCTACTGAATCGATTACCATGGAATTGCAAACCAGGGCAGGCATTGCTCAACTGGAAAATGTTGGCACATTAACACCAACAGAAATCGCCCAAAAACTTATCGAGTTCAATAAGAAAATAAAGACTGCAAAAGTAGAAGTTGTTGCGGGGGATTTTAGCACAACAGTCGATAACATCTATAATACTGCGGGATTACTCCAAATCCCGGATCATCTAGACCAAACTCCTGAGGAACTTCTCGGACAAATTACTACAATTCTTCAAAATACCAGAACAGCCGGGTTTGCCGAAGTTCAGGCCGGGCATGTCGGCGACCTTGTTGGTGAAATGAGACGTGCAACAGGAGCATTGAGACTGGTGCAAGATTCTCCGCTTGGCGACATTATTACTTCTGCTACGCAATTCCGCAATGAAGCGCAAGCTACGGGATACGACAGGAATGCAGACATTCAGCAAGTGGCCGATAACGTAAGAACATTCAGAGCATTAATAACGAAAAATAATATCGCCGGAGCAGATCTAGCTGCTCAAATAGCAACTCTTGAAACGCACCGTACCACTCTCGGACTTCCGGACCATACTGCCGCTTACGAAATACTAAATACAGTGGAGACCACCAGACAGGATGCGATAAGAATCCAAACAGGTTTTGATGCATACAACCAGAATATCAGCGAGTCCCTCAGAATTGTCAACGAATTTCGTGATCAAGCACAAGCATCAGGTATTGCAGGCGCCAGGGGAGAAGGACAAGTGGCCATCAATCAGCTTATGACTAATATCAACAACGAAGCCAGAGCTGCAGGTATTGATGCAACCGATACATGGGCAAATAAATTCAATGCGGTTACGACGCTGCGGCATGATGCGGAAATCGTTGCCGGAATCCAAAACGTAAATAATCTTTCAATGGATAGAATTAAAGCGCAACTTCGGGGAATTGCAGGAGCAATCGGCTTTACGAATAATGATAATACTTCAATCAGAAATTTCCTGACCGGCATTGACCGTTTTAATACAAGTGCAAGGGAAGCGGGTTACCAAAGAACTCCCGGCACATCATACGCAGATTTAGCTACCCAGATCAGGGAAGACGCTCATACATATTTCAATGTCGATCAGAATGCCGGTGGAGTCACATTGGAAGCCAGATTGGCGCGGGTCAAAACTCTGCGGGATAATGCAGAGAAATCCAAATACACCGGAGACGTTCGGGCTGACCAATTGTCAAGTGTGGTGAATTTTATTAATACTGAAGCGCAGGCAGCCGGACTTGAAAATAATCTGGGTTTGGAAGACAAAGCAAATACTCTAGTCATATTAAGACAAAGAGCAATCGCAAGAGGTATAACAGATGCAGATACAGCACTTATGGCCACATTAGCTGTAAATATCAGATCAGCGGGTACGGCGATAGGAAAGTCAGGCACTCTTGATGAAATACTTACCACCCTTGAACAAACGAGTAGTCAACATGCAAGAGCAACTAGTTCTGTAGTTCCCGCAGCTACTGATGCATTCAGAACACAGGCAGAAGCAGTTAGCAGTCTAAGACAGCAATTAACCATAGCGCTTCCTGGTGCTGATACTACAGGGGATATAAATAACCTGATCGTGCAATTAAGAAATGATGCTGGGGCGGCGCAACTTGCTATAAACAATGCAGACACTCCTGATGTCATCGCTCAAAGACTAATAGATTTCAGAAGAAATGCTACAGACGCCAGAGTTTTTGGAGCAATGACTCAAAGAGATATTAATGTGGTCATTAGACAAATCAGGCAGGATGCCGCCGCTCTGGATATTGCAAACGCAAACGTTGATACACCCGCCAACCTTACTGCAATAATCCACGGTATAATCCAAAGAGCCAGAGCTGCCGGCTTTCCGGATATTACGCCAGCAGCTGATTCAGCCAGTACTTTCAAAAATAGGCTGACAGCAGCAGGCAACATACTTCACGCCGCGGCAAACGCAACACCTGACGAAATCATCAATCTGGCCCGTGCTTACAGAGATAGCGCTTTGGCAATCGGCATGGCTTCGGCAAACACGGATTCTCTTGAGGGTGATACCGGCGTGGTAAGAAGAGTGGATACCTTCGTAACCCTTGCTAATTCCAACGGTATGGCCGGCGCAAGATATGCTGATATAGAACCGCAAATAAACGCAATCAACCCTGTCCCATTAGGACTGACCGCCGCAGCTACGCGTGAGCAAATACTCAACGCAGTCGTTGAGAGAAAAACACTGGCAGAAAATATCGGTATGGCAAACGCAAGAGGAGCGGATATTGCCAATGTCTTAATAGCCATAGACCAGTTTTGGACAAATGTTCAAAACGTCAATATCCCCGAGTTTACTGCGGCGCATGCCGCCCGCTCGCTTGATCAATTACGGCCTTTACTTCGATCTCAGGCGGATATAGCTGGAGCCTCGCCAACCGCTACTCCGCGGGAAATGATTGTGGCTGTCGGCGACTTTAGAACAGACGGCAGGTTGATAGCAGTACCCAACGCAGATAACTGCCCGCTTGCCACAATCAGAACGACTGTAGAATCATTTAGGGGAGAAGCTGAAAAAATCGGAGCGCCGCGTGCCAGAATTGATCCAGCAACTGGGGCAGCAACTGATATACAGACAGTCGTAAATGACGTGCGGACAATTGCTCAAAATCTAGGAGTACCAAATGCCATAATAGATCCTATTCCAACAATTATTCCGCAAATTTTATACCATCAGGAAAGAGTAATCCAAGAAACATCTCTTATTCATGATACAGGGGGAAACAGGGCACAGATCGATATTGCCAGGGTTGATTGGCTGTCTACTCAAACCAATGACGCAGCAACTCAGATCAGGTTACTACATAATATAGCGATTCTGACAGGAGCAGATATTCGCCGTAACGGCCACAGCGCCAGACCTGATAATAATGGGATAATCACGACTCAACGGGGCAGAATCGCTGCTGCGCGGGCTGGAGCAACTGCTCCAGTGGCGGCTGATTTGGATGCAGAAGATCAAAACATGAGAGAGATACAGGCATATTTGGCGGGTTTTAATCAAGCCAATATCGCCACTCTTACCGGTCTTATTGCCACAAGGCAGATTATGAACGATCCCACTGTCCCGACAGGACTGCGCTTGGCATTCCAAACTATCCCAAGTGAGGTTTGGACACGCTTGCCCCAGCCCGGACCCTTGCGGGGGATGAATCCGAATCGTCTCTATACCATAAAAATCGCCAGAATACTCGCTGGATTGCCGGTAGAGCAGATAAACGGAGCAATTATTTAGCTTGAGATGGGGACTTTGACAAAGTCTTTCCTGTCATTTCAACTTTTGTGGATATCATTTGTTTGAATTCATCCCTCAAGTGTGTAATCGTCTCGCTCTCCTGTTGCTCCCGCAGATCCCGCATAAATTTCTGATATACCTGATCTTCTATTTTCGTATATAAATTCTTATCAAGCGCCCTTTTTCCATTCTGTACATCTAAAAGCGCCCTTTCAAACTCGTATTGAATGTTCGCTTTTAATAAATCATAGTAAGCTGCCCAAAGGATTTTCTCCAGCATTAATTTCTGATCGGGAGTATATAACCCGATTTTAGCAAGAGTTTCCTTCCTGACTTTTTCATCAATCGGCAAAAACTTAAGTAAATGCTGTGACGTTACAATCATATTCTTTTTAAGAATTAGAAAGGATAATTTTCGATTCTGTTTTCAACTACTTTCATCATATCAAGAACCGCAAGCTGCAGATCTACACGGGATAAATTCCCCCCATCATAGAGAGCTCTTAAGGCTGTAAGCGCCTGTTCCAACCTGTCGCCGGGTTGTAAGGTCAACTCAAACCGCTCAACTAAAATATCTGCCACTGCGTCAGGAGGCAAAAGCTCAGAGGCCCATCTGGCGCGGTCAACCGCAAGCACGTTCCCCGGAACTCTTCCAAAAATGGCCCTTTGTATCTTTATATAACCGTTAAGAAGAGTCACCGAAGCTCTTGTGGTATCACCTGCCGGCGGATGAATCGTCTCCCGCGATACATCAGTCAAGTTCTGTATGGAAAAATCACGCTGATTATCAGGATCGTTCAGCTCGCCATGTATCTGCCCGTATCTAAGAAGCGCCGCCTTTGCCGTATCGATGATATGTATAACTTCTTCTGTGGCAGATACAGGTTTACCAGCATCTTCAACTGTCTTACCTAGCCTAACTATATCTGCTTCAAGATCTGACACTTCTTGTGTCAATTGTGTCACTTCCCTTTCTTTTTGCTGCCTTTCCTTATCCTTTGCAGGTATGCTGGCAAGATCTCTTTTAACTTCTTCAAACCTCTGTTGTTTTGCAGCCAGTCCGTTTGCGGTATTTTGCCTGTCAATTTCGGCAATTCTTTCGGTAAACTCCGCATTCTCATCCTGCCAGCCAGTAGTTAACACAGTGGCTAAAGCCTGATTATTGGCTGCCAACGCCTCATTAATTCGTCTCTTATTTTCCCGGCGTGCATTATTTCTTTCTGTTTCAACTGCACGCCTAGGTGACAACATATTTTCTATCTGCTGCTCCAAAGTCGATTGCTCCAGGGTCAAATTAGCTTCATTACCTCGCAAAACCTGCAATTCACTCTCAAATCTTGTTACAGCTTCCCGCGCGGTTTGTAATTGTGTTCTTTTGTTATTTCTTCTATTTCTTGCGTCAGATAACTCATCTTCTCTCATTTGTTTCTGTTCTGCCGTCATCCTTGGCTTTGCTGCCGCATCTCTTTTGGCATCAAGTTCAGCTATTGCCGGAGTGAAAACCTTTTCTGGCTCAGTGTTTAGTAATTCCAATGCCCTCTCGGTAAAATGCACAACCGTCTCCCGTTGCGCCTTATCCCATATTTCTACCCTCCGTTGCTGGGAAAGAGGACCGACAAACATCCCTCCTTCTCTTGCCCTGCGCATTCTAAATCCATTCCACCTGCTTGCCATGTTGTAACCCAACGCATTTGGATTTACCCGCACATCTCCCGCGACTGTCAAGGCAAATGAATCCCAACTGGTAAAATTACCCATCATATTCAACTTTACTCCCAACAGATGATAAAGATCAGCGTGCGCTGTGCCTGTCTCCATTAATTCAGTTACCACCCTGTCATCTGTTGCCAAAGAATTATCTCTCATATATTCCAAATAAGCCCGCTCCTCAGCCGGAAGGAAATCCCAGTTTATTGCTCCCGCACCTCTGTTTAATACTAGTCTTCCTTGAGCGTCTATTAAACCAAAAGAGTCAACCAACTGATTTATAGCTTGTCTCACACCCTCACTTATTTTTTGTACTTGCCCAGCATAAGCATCCAACACCACTTCTCTGTCGGCTGGGCGGGGAACATTCCCTCTTGCTCCTGCGATCGCTTCCTGTCTGACCATAAGTTTACGAAACAATTCAATCTCAGAAATAACATGTATAGCAACTATACCCGCTTCTGACTTCACCAGTTCATGAAAATCACCCTTTGCTCTCTTAAAAAGCTCCAAAAAGATTTTCTGGTCAGCTAATAAAATTCCGCCTGCATCCTGATATGCCTCAAGTTGTGCCCCAATATTCTCTCCCATTTTCCTGTATGCTTCCATCACCTTGGGATCAGCCTTAATCTCATGCAAACCGGGTCTACCGAATTCTTTTCCTCCTTGCCACTTCGCTGGCTCTGCTTGATGCAACTCTTGTCTCTGAGCTGCAGAAGGTTGAGCGTTATGATCTTGTCCATTTCTAGCCGCTGCAGCTTGGGCTGCTTGAACAACTGCGGGTGGAGGAGTATCGGCTGTTGTATGTGCAGGAAGTTGAGCTCTTGGTAATGTATCCGGAGTAGCTTGTACCATAATTTCAGCCTAGCAAATGGGGTGGGGAATTGCAACTGGTGACTACTGGAAAATGTATTTACTACTATGTATGATAAAAGCATGGGACAAGCAGAGTTACTAACTCCACCTATTGTTGAAGCTCCAAAAGCACCTGCTCATTTTGTGGAACCGAAACTTCCGGGGGAAACGCCTGAAGAACCTGACCCGAGTGAAAAACCCCGACTGCATAAAGACTTTAAGCAGCTTATCCAAATTGACGGCACGGCAAACGGCAATAGGGCTTTGGTTGACAGGGGATACGCCAAAAAGGAAACCGTTACAGAAGAATTTAAGGCTGCTGGGAAAAATGTAGGGGACGCCGCAGTTCAGCAGGAAATTGACGCTGAGGTGCAAAGAAGGGAAGCGGAGCAACAGGAGGCCAGAAAACCGAAAAAGGAAGACGCCTCAGAGGAAATGATTGCCGCAGAGGCAAAAAAAATGGTCGCAGAAGACGGTCCATGGAAGGGAAAAGACGCCAATGATCCATCTTTGAAGGAAGAAGCCGCCATAAGAGCCGCTCAAAAGAGGATTGATGGGCTTACCTCTGCCTATGACACACTTTACACCGCCCAGGACGCTGTTGCCGCCTACAATGCGGCTGTAGAAAAAACGATTCAGGATGAGGGTGACCGGCTCATCCAAGAGGAAATTCAAAAGAGAAATGCGGTTGCCAATACCAAAACTCCTCCTGAAGCCGTGATTACCGATCTGACGGAGAGGGAAAAAGAGAATATAAGGGCAGGTATCAACAAAGGGGAAGTAGGAAAAAGAGTCAAAAGAGAAGATTATTATGACCCGGATAATCGCAAGTATCACAAAATTGGCGCAGACGGAAAGCCGACTGCAGATGCCGTTTCTTATGATGACGCTTACGAAGCGATGTACGACGAGCTCATCAGAGTCGCCGATTTGCCACCTGCTGCTGACGGTACACCCAATGCCGACGCGGCCCGAGCCCAACAGCTATTAAAGTCTCTCCACTATAACAGGGATGAAAACGCCTTCCAGGTATATACTCCGGAGCAAAAAATGCTAAAGGAACGCGAGACGGGACAGGAACTGCTTATCCAAACCGCGGAAAATGTCTTCAATACCATATGTGATCAGGGAGTTCCCGCAACAAAAGACGTATCATCGCTTGTATCCACACTGGGACTCTTCCTTGACCGTCTGAAAACTACCAATCCTCCTCTTACACCTTTACAGCGGAATATGGTTCTTGCAGCCATGAATGAAAGACTTATGGGCCTTACCAACGCTCAAACTGCAGTAATAGTTTCAGAGGAAAACGCACGGCTGCTGGATCAATTAAAGAAAAAACCGGGAGTCATAAAACAGCTGAATGCTTTCCGAAACAATCAGGCGCTCAAAGACGATATGGGAGACATACGTGATTCAATAAAAAAAGGGTATGTGGATATCATGATGGGCGGACCGCACGACGTAAACATGGAGCAATTTTTCCAATCGGTAAGCCTTGCCGCGCTGTGCAGGGAAAACGGGCTGACCAAACCTCATGAGATTGAACGGATGATGGGAAAATTCAAAAGCAGAGGTATTACGCTTACTGCAGGCGATCAGATATTAATAGCCCGTCTTGCAGGTGAAAGCACCGGAGGTATATTGACAAACCTCCCAGGTGGTACAAAAGAAAGCACCAATCTTGACCAGATGCTAAATCTGGTCGGTATGAACGCCAAGGAAATGGGTAATTTCCCCCAGTATATAGCTGCCAATGCCAAACGGATTGTGGAAAACGCGGCGTTACCCGGAGAAACCAGCCAGGCAAACTGGCCGGACATTGCTAAAACCAGGGAAGCGGCACTGCGCGGACATGCTGTGATAGCAGAAAAATTTGTCAAAGATCCGAAGCTGAAATTGGATGCAGGTAAAATTCTTATGTTTATAATGGGTGGCGGAACAGTCATGGGTCTAGTGCAACCGATTCTTGAAACAAACCCGGAGGAAAAACAACAAGCATGAAGTCCAAACTAAATTATGATCATCCAGATTTTATTATCCTTCATCCTACTTATCCTTCTCTATTTTATCAGTAAAAGAATCTCTTCTGCCCTTTATACCATATTTCTTCTAATATCGCAGAACAAACATTTTACAAACATTCTGCTGGCTCTTATATTCTTACCCGGCACCATTTTGCACGAAATGTCTCATTTTCTTGCCGCAACGATACTTAGAGTACCCACAGGAAACCTGTCGGTTCTTCCGGAGGAGGAAAAAGAAGGGGAAATAAAGGCTGGAAAACTGGAACTTGGCAAAGCTGACCCTTTCCGATATTCCCTAATAGGCCTTGCGCCAATTTTGACCGGCCTGACTGTTATTTTTATTTTAGGCAAAAACTCCGGTTTGGAGCTCAATTCTTTGTTTAACTTCAAAATAACAGTCATGCAGCTTGCGGTATTTTTCGTTTCTATAGTTATTTCAGTCACTATGTTTTCCAGCAGGAAAGATGCGGAAAGCCTGATCATCTCAGGTCCGATTATTTTACTTATAACCTTATCTCTATACCTGATAGGAGTAAGGGTCATTCTCAACCAAAATCTAACAGAAGCAATTGGGGCCTTCTTTACAAGTATCAATAAGTATCTATTGTTTATTCTTATACTTGACTGGCTTCTACTGATAATATTGCATCTAATGGTAAATCTTTTGGGTAAAATATTGGGAAGAAAATTTATTGAACGATAGAAATTTAAGTTGTGGAGGCTGATGTTTTAGAATCCGCAGTAGCTTCTTTTGTCCCGGTATCTACCGCAGGTAAAACTGGCCCTGTATCTGAAACTGGAGACTGACTTTGATCTAAAGAGGTGTTTTGTTGAAAATAATCACTCAAGGGATTCTGACTTTGAGCGGCTTGTACCTGTGAATTATTCTCCTGGGGAGACGCATGAACTGCTTTGTCTTTATCTTCTTCACTTAATCCCTCCTGCACACTCAAATCCTTTACTTGGGCTTCCGGATTTTCTGTATTTGGGTTATCCTTTTGATCCGTCGCTTCAATTGATGTCTCAGATGGTTTCTGTTCCATTTCCTTTACTAATTCACTGGCACATTTGGGACAGGAAAGGGGAGAAACATCATCTGTTTTCCTCTGCCAGATATTGGAACAGTTAAGACACTGGTATGATTTGAGATCTTCTTGAGGTTTATTTCCCCCGGTCACTTCTTCTTGTTGATTTTGTGTCTTATCATCTAACACAGCCGGCTTTTTAAGCTCCATTTTCTTTACGTTAAAAGCTAGTTGCTGCCCGTCATAATCCACCATCACCGTATCACCAGCAGCCAACTCTCTTTTTATTAGAAGCGAGGAAATTTCATTCTCTATGAGACGTTGCATTGTCCTGCGCAAAGGCCTGGCGCCAAAAACCGGATCATAACCCACTTCGGCTATATATGTCCTTGCATCATGGCTGATATCTATAGCAATATCCTGTTCCTCGAGTAGTTTGGAAAGAGCTTTCACCTGAAGTCCTACTATCTCAACCATATGTTTTCTGGTCAATGGTCTAAAAACCACCACCTCGTCAAAACGGTTGAGAAGTTCCGGACGGAAAAACTTGCGCAACTCTTCCATCAGACGATCCGCCAGTTTGGTAAACATCTCATCTTCTCCACTATCCAGTTTTTCTTCTTCTTTATTCTCCAAACCCAAAGGTATAATGTCCTCAGGCTTTTTAGTCTGCGCCTCTACCGTATTAAATAATTTTTCCATCTTTCCGGAAATCCATTCAGTTGAATCCGTATTTGCTCTCTGGAAATAACGTCTATTTGCAACGATTAATTCCTCACCCGTAGGCTTAAACACGTGCTGATCCCATTTTTCAATAGGAAATTCCATCTTCTCCTCTTCTTTAAGATTAATTTCAACTCCTGTTTTATCCTCTGACTGCTGGGTATTATCAACTTTTTTCTCACTTGTATTTGCTTCAGTCTGATTGGCGCCACCATTGTCTGTTTTATTGTTTACGGTTTTTAATTCGTCTGTCTTTATATCTTCTCCTGAAATATCCGAACCGTCCGCTTTTTCCTTCCCTTCAGGTATTTTCTCTGTAGAAACACTATCTGCGCACTTCAGTGTACATCCCGTAAAATACTCAGCTAGCGAACCCGTAGTCCAATCTGTTGTCTGCAAATTCTTCCTCAGCCAAAACCTGTCTCCGAAAGAGATCACTTCAGTATTGGTAGGGGATACGGCATGAGTATCAATCCTCGCAGTAGGCAATTGCTCTTGAGGCCGGTCAGGAAGAGCGTTCACCACTACACCTCCCTTGACATAATCCAAAAGAGATTTCTGCTTCCATTCTTTAGTTGTTGTTGAGGTACGCTGCCACAACCTGTCGTCAAAAGTTATAATTTCCGAGCCGTCAGGAGCGATAAGATGAGTATCTATGCCGTCCTGGGGGAAATCTTTTTCTCCCTCTGTCACCGTAGAACCGGCAAAATAGTCTAACAGTGAAGAAACTGTCCAAAATTTATCGCTTCCTTCCTTCTCCCATAGTTTTCCCTTAAAACTCACAAGTTCCCGTCCAGTTGGCGAAATAGTATAAGTACTCAAAATTTCCTTTTCTTTAGTTTCATAACTGTCTTCATGACTTTTCGATTTATCGCTCCATCCCAACATTTCATCCTGGATGATACCGCTGCCTAAATTGGAAGTACAAATAACAATGGTGTTTTTGAAAGAAATGGTATGTCCTTTATTATCAGTCAGCCTACCATCATCTAGAAGCTGTATAAGAATATTAAAAACATCTGGATGGGCTTTTTCTATTTCATCCAATAAAACTACCGAATACGGTCTTCTTCTCACCGCTTCAGTCAATTGCCCTCCTTCTTCATAACCAACATATCCAGGAGGCGCACCAATTAATTTTGCCACCTCATGCTTTTCCATATATTCGGTCATGTCAAGCCTGATAATCATTTCCTCACTGCCAAAAAGTATCTCAGCCAGAGCTTTTGCCAACTCTGTTTTTCCTACGCCGGTTGGCCCCATAAAGATAAAACTACCAATCGGCCTCTTATTTGATTTAAGTCCTGCCCGGCCGCGCCTGACCGCTTCGGCTACCGCCAACACCGCATCCTCCTGATCTATAAGCCTCTTATGGATAATATCCTCCAGACTCATCAACTTTGTCGATTCGCTTTCAGTCAACCTGCTTATTGGAATATTTGTCCAGCGGGAAACGATATCAGCAATTATATCCGGCCCGACAATATTGGTTGTAGTCGATTTCTTTACCTGATATTGCTCTTTAAGTTCTGTTTGGGCCTGTTCCAATTCCTGAATGTCTTTTTTTATAGTCTGGAGATGAACTTCGTCTCCTAATTTTTCCGCTTCCTTTGCTTCACTATCCAACTTTTTCAATTTGTCTTCGCCTTTTTTTATTTCCTCGGGTAAGGAAATTGCGGGCAATCTTACAGAAGCCGCAGCTTCATCGATTAGATCAACCGCTTTATCAGGCAAAAATCTGTCACCAATATAACGCTGTGATAGTTTTACAGCTGCATCCAAAGCCTCATCTGATATTTTTACACGGTGAAAAGCTTCATATTTATCACGAAGAGCAGTAAGCATTTCAACAGCCACGTCGGAAGTGGGTTCCAAAACATATACTGGTTGAAATCTTCTTTCAAGCGCCGGATCTTTCTCCACATATTTTCTGTATTCAGTCACGGTTGTCGTCCCTATCACCTGCAGTTCACCACGGGCAAGGGAAGGTTTTAATATATTTGAAGCATCCATTGTGCCTTCGCCGCCTGAACCCGCTCCGACCATGTTGTGAAGCTCGTCAATAAAAAGAATAATTGCTCCACTGGCGGCCTTGACTTCCTTAATAAGGTTTTTCAACCTCTCTTCAAACTCCCCCCGATGCTTTGCTCCGGCTATAAGAGACATCAGATCAAGTGATAACACCCTTTTATGAAGAAGGGTTTCCGGAACGTCTCCATGAGCAATACGAAGAGCCAAACCT
>CAZFNL010000078.1:0-1524 GCA_964520615.1 uncultured Gammaproteobacteria bacterium | reverse complement strand
TACGGAAACCATAATGACGCCAAATGCAACCGGATAGGAAATTCTTCCCCGCGCAATCTGATATCCGGTATACGCAATGATGATATCGCCCGGGATCGGAATAGGAATACCCGCTTCCTCCAGAATCAAAAGCAACGCCTGTCCGACATAGGCATTTCTATGGAGGAATGATACGAGTAGGTCTTCGATCGAGTCCAAAGATGAAAATTCGAAAAATCCCATATGATAAGTATAACTCAGAAATAGATGATGTACGAGCAGACAAAGTAACGAATATAGCATAATACATAGCAATGGTTATTCCCGGTATGAGGAAAGAAAAGAATGTGGAAGCGAATGTTTCGGCAAGCAATAAAGGTAAACTGGATTTACAACTTATTCAAAAATTGCGCGCTCATCGTTGGGATCGCAAACCGACTCCAAGCGCAGGATAAAGATGCTGTTTTTTATTTTCTCTTTTGTGCCTTTAGAATAAAAAATCCAGGGTATGAACTTCCTTCAACCATCTCCGCAGCATACGGATCAAAGTGTTCCTCAAAAGTCATAACGTCAAAATTTTTTAGAAACCAAGGGCTTAAATATTCTTCCAAAGTATGAGTAGGCTCCTCAACTGTTATGAAACCGTCAAAAAGGACAGATTCAACTATTTCTTTTTTGAAATAATCTTTTCTCTTCTTTTTCTTTTCCATAAACTGTCGCAATGGATGTACAGAAAGATATAGTAAAAGACCTTTTGGTTTTAATACTCTATGAAATTCTCCAAAGACCTACTCGACGTTTGCGATACTTTGTAAGGCATGTTTGCTGATTACCACATCAAAATATGAATTTGAGAAAGGAAGTTTAGAGAAATTAGCGACGAATGCTTTTGCTGGCATTGATTTTTTCTTTGCTATCTGAATCATTTTCTCGGAGGTATCTATACCGTATGCTTTTGCACCGCGCTTCATACAGTATAAAAGTTCCGTACCGTCACCGCATCCTGCATCCAATATTTTCCTGCCTTTTAACGGAAAGTTGAAATGCTTGTAGTATATTTTTCTGCTGTGATCCGACTTTTTTACTATCACTTCGGAATAATCATGAGCAAATTTATTATATTGTTTATTAAGAGTAGCGGAATTTCTCTTCATATTTATTTGTTAACGCATTTATGAAGAGTATTTTATCATGTAGTAATTAAAAATATAAGTAAATATAACCCGTGATAAAATAAAGACAATGAAAAACGCCCTGTTGGTTATTGACGTGCAGAATTTCTTTATTAATTACCTTAAATATTTTTTAATATCTTAAAATATCGTTCGTTGGAAATTTTTGCCGTTCTGAGATTATTCTTAATTATGAATACAGGAATTGTTTTGTACTTTGGAATAACCACTGGTCGAAGGAATGCTTCTTTCGTAAACATCATATGATCTCCTTTAGTTCTTTGGTACAACCAGCCATCTTTCTTAAATACTTTTATGAGATCTTTGTAATGAACAGGTTTCATTGAAGGCATTATGTTTGGAAAGTAAACGG
>CAZFNL010000077.1:0-2499 GCA_964520615.1 uncultured Gammaproteobacteria bacterium | reverse complement strand
CTATCAAACCACTTTTTTTTCTCATAATTATCGGCCACGACTAATACGTCCACATCGCTTGATTCCTTAGCTTCACCTCTGGCATAAGAGCCAAACAAAATAATCTTATGAGGACTATATTTTTTGTTCACTCTCTTTACGAAAATACTTAATGTTCTTTTAATTTTTTCAGTACCCACGGGTAAATCTTTTCCGCCATAATTAATAATTCTTCTATATCGGATGGCTTTTTAAAATGAACTTTACTTAAATCCTTATAGCGCGCCCATTCATAAGCAACTCCTAACTTTTCAACTTTTGGCGACCCGATTTCTTTTAAGTCAAGTTTGGCTGTTTTTATTAATTGTTCTATAAAGTGCGTCTTTTTTGGTTTTTCATTTATGACTTCGCAAATATATCCTTTAAGAACCTTTTCGACCGCTTGTTGGGCAAATAATACAGCTGGCCGTAAATTCATTTCTCTTTTCATCACCGACATCAACTGAAAATCTTCCTCTGCGATAGTCAGCCAAACCTGTGTTTCCTGCTTCATGCTCATAATTATACAACTTTTTTAAGGGTGATTAACTCCTCAATGTATTTGCTAAGATTAGATCCTTAATCTACCTATAACGATTTAATTCCTCGCAGCTTGCTGCGGGGTACGTCATTTGTGTGTCAAACAGTTGACTAATCTTATATAATCTAATATAATCTTATATAGTTAGATTATAATATAACTTATGACAGATATAACCAGATTCGACACAAGGCTGGAAGCACTTCCGGCCAATATTCTTACACTTATCGCCTCAATTGACGAGCTGAAAGGCCGTTGGACGGCCGGTGCCAATCTACACCCTCAAATACTAGGCAGGCTGAAACAGTCTGTTCTTATTACTTCAACAGGCGCTTCTACCCGTATTGAGGGGGCAAAATTGAGTGATTCTGATGTGGAGGACCTAATGAGAGGTATTTCCATGCAAAAATTCAAGGATAGAGACGTCCAGGAGGTAAAAGGCTACTTTGAGCTCTTAAAAAACGTCTTTGATTCCTGGCAATCAATTAAGTTGAATGAAGGAACGATCAAGCATTTCCACCAGGAAATATTGAAGTATGTAGAAAAAGACACTTTTCACCGAGGACAGTATAAAGTCACAGAAAACAAGGTGCAGATGGTTAATGCTCAAGGAAAAATCGTTGGCACAATTTTTGATACCACTCCTGTTTATTTAACGCCAATCGAAATGCAGGAATTAGTCGAATGGACCATTGAAGTTTTAAAGGAAAAAAAATATCATCCGATACTGGTGATTGGCAATTTTGTGGTCGAATTCTTAAAGATTCATCCTTTTAGGGATGGTAACGGCAGATTATCGAGGATACTCACCAATCTATTAATGCTACAGGCAGGATATCTTTATATGCCCTATGTATCTCATGAGAGACTTGTTGAAGAAAAGAAACAGGAATATTATGTTGCCTTGAGAAAAACACAAATTACTTTTAAGACGGAAAAGGCCGATCTTATTCCCTGGTTAACATTTTTCCTGAATATTGTTTTGGACCAGTCAAAACAAGCAGTTGATTTGCTTAACGCTGATAATGTGGAAAAAACATTATCAGGAAAACAGCTGACAGTTTTAGAATATTTAGAGAAGGTTAAAGAAGCAACACCGGGGGTTATCGCTAGAAATACAAAAGTAGCAAGACCGACCGTTAATCAAGTATTGGAAAAACTTATAAGTATTAAAAAGATCGAGCGGATCGGCATGGGCAGAAGTACCCGATACCGGATTTTGTAATACGATTACCCCTATAAATGCAAAAAGGATCCTCATTCAGGACCCTTAAGCCAACGTTTCTTAGTTAATTTCTCAACAAAAAATAGTTTACCACATAACTAATAAAAACTAACTGATCATTTCGGAACGGAATTCACGCCCCCCCTTCCCCCCAAAAACGGTGAGGAAGATCATTTCGTCTACAAAAGGTAAATAAATTATCTTGAGCTGCTCCAATTGGTGGAGCCTCTGGCCAGTTTCCAGTTTTCCTTTTGTTCAGGAGTAAATGAATTCCAAATAGTCCGTGCTCCGGGAATATATGTTTTTTCTATATTTGCTTTTTTAGCCGAACGGGTAGTGTGAAAATACCGCGATGCCCAGGTGAGATAGATCAAAGAATCAAACCATGCAAGTATTTTAGCCAGCAAAGGTTCATATTCCGGAGGTATAGTCATTTGGGAGACTTTTATCATAACCAGATTATACAGTCACCTTCATTAAATCTTAATTAGTAGGTTTTTATAATATTTTCATGAAGAAATTCCTAGGCTCGGCTCTCCCTTTTTTGCTATTTCACATCGTTTGCTGTGGCGGCCTGATCATTTTCCTGGCTACATCCGGTTATCTTTTAGTGATTCGACAGGAAGGAGATAAAAAGCAGTTTCTTATTCCTTTACTTCTGCTTGGGGGATTTTTCTTTTTTCTTCACTGGTACTATGGAAGGTGTTGCAGAACG
>CAZFNL010000076.1:0-3402 GCA_964520615.1 uncultured Gammaproteobacteria bacterium | reverse complement strand
GATGATAAGATGCGTTTGCTCCCGCAGTCCACGACAGCGTGTATTGACCCGCGGTAAGCGTACCATATGGTGTTAATGCGGTAGCAGCTCCGGCAACAGGGTTGCATGATGGTCCTTGTCCGCCGGGCGTTGGGGTTGGACTATTATTGCCTCCGGGTGAGCCGCTGCAGACACAGGTCCATTGACCACCCACACATTGGGCCGAAGCATATTGAGCAGAATAAAGCGCGCCGCAGGCAAACTTTGCATCGCAGGCAGGAGGAGGACCACTACAAGAATATCCACCACCAGTACTTCCTCCAGTACAAGTTCGAGGCTGTCCAGAGCAGGCATCACCATAAGTAGAATCTGTACAACAACAAGAATTACCACAATTATTTTGGTTAGGGAGACAATTTGGGCTACAGGCGTAAACCGCTTTGTAAGAAAGGAAAGTGTAAAAAAATAAAAAGAAGAAAGTAAAAATAAAAAAACATGCCAAATATTTCATAGTAAAATTTATGTTTATAATAACATAGTAACAAATAGGAAAGATTTGTCAAACTTTATAAATTCTTTATGAAGCAGGGAATAAAGGCTTCGCATCTCCAGGGTTATCTAATGTCATTGTTACACCACCAATGATTGAAATATTTGGATTATTTCCATTCATAATTTTTTGAAAGTCATCAGGACTGATAAACACTTTATAAATTAATCCAGGGGGGATATACTTCAGGGCATCACTAGGCCATGTTCCAGAAAGTGTTGAGGCAGGAAATGAGGTAAAGAAAATTGGTTTATTTGGAGTAGCGCTGTCCATATCAAAAAACGCATATTGAAGTAACAATTTTCCTTCAGGATTATTTACGGTACCGAGGATAGTTGCCATAAATGTTTTAGATGGACCGTTGTTATATTTAGTATCAACAACATGTGAGGGTAGGGCAAAACCCGTAGAAAGAACATGATATTGATTTCTTCCCTTTTCCGCATCGGGTCCATTGCCAAGTTGATCAGTAGACCACCACGCCGTTGGTTGCGTCGTCGGTGTTACAGGTTCGCGCGTCCATGTGGGCATGGTGGTAATAGTTGATGCGGGCGTTTCGGTATCAGGTGGAGGTGGTGAAGATGTCAAAGGAGGAGGTGGAGGAGTGTCAGTGGGTTCAGGCGTTGAACTGGGAGGCGGGGCGATTATTATATTTGACGCGAAAATACCTCCGGGGATCATTCCGCCGGCAAATTGGGAAGCAAAATAGGTTATGGTATCGTTGGGATCGGCCGGGTTCACCACAGTAACGGACCGTAATCCCGACCGTGCAAAATCAACTTTTCCTTCGGCATCAAAGACGACATGATCGCATGTATAAGTAAGAATGGGAATAAATCCATT
Source organism: uncultured Gammaproteobacteria bacterium (assembly GCA_964520615.1). GTDB lineage: Bacteria > Patescibacteriota > Microgenomatia > 2-02-FULL-39-11 > 2-02-FULL-39-11 > JAMCUI01. The sequence goes on along the minus strand of CAZFNL010000076.1, from coordinate 2,030 downwards.
TCTGGTTGTAAGTACGGTAGTAATAATGTCTCCATCACTGCTTCTGGTCAGCCTGTCTTGGAATGGAGGGGCAATGACGGTATTGGTACCGTCCTGATACACGACAAAATAAGAGGTATTTCCTTGTTTGTCCATACTTTCCACCATAACAAATCTTCCTGCAATGAGCGCCATATCGGTTAGCGGATGTTCTTGAGCCCACGCCGATGAATTATATGCAGAAAGGGCAGAAACCATAGTTGCTTGTGCATTTTTATCTTCAAGCCTGTTGAAATCTTTTAAGTGTATGGCCAACACACCTGCCGCATGTGGAATAGTCGGTGTGCGCTCTCCTGGTGGGGCAACATGATGAGTAGGCGTAGGAGATGGTGATGCTATTGTTGTTACATGTGCCGGTATTATATTACAACCAACCACACTGAGCGCAGCAATTCCTGCCGCACCAAGAGCAGCGGCAGCCTTATTTCTTTTTAAATCTGTGGGCTTTTCTGACGGTAATTCCATGGCGCTCCTCTTTTCTTCTATTTCTTGTTCAACATCAGGTGGGATAAGAGGTTCATCAGGTGGTTGAGCAGGAGATAGGGACACAGTATAAAATCTATTGACAAGTCTATACATTACTCCATTAAATTTAGCTCCTTCTTCTTTTCTTCGAGCCCAGGGCAATCCTGGATCAACACTATGTCCCCATGCGGTAGCTGCTTCCTGCCTCATTCGTTTAAATTTAAGTTGTGCTTCTTCATGCGAAAGACCTTCAGGAACACCTCGTGGTTGCAGTGTATAGATATTATATCCTCCTTGCCCATTAAAAAAAGGAATGGAAACCACTGGGGGTCCTGTGTTAGTTGGAAGGACTCCAAGCATAGAGTGCAGGAAGGGGAATGCGGCTTCTAATGGCAGGAGGCCTGACCGTAAGCGGTCGCCATCTCTTCGGGGAAGGGAAGATGATGGAGGGAGATTTTCATGTCCAATAGCGGCCATATAAATATATTATAAGCCTTTTTTTATAAAAGTCAAATTCATCAGGGGGCTGATGATTTGGCTAAACAATAGAACCTGAATTGTCCTTTTATCGACAAAATAGAGGACAAAATTTTGGAACAAAAAAGAAAGTAGGAATGAAAATGAAGAACGGAAATGAATATTAACTAATGGTTTTTCCATACCTTAAGGCTTCCGATAAAGTGGTTAAGGGATATGTTTTCTTTATATCTTCAGAAGTAAGACCATAAATATGCCAGTCGAGAGGAAGCCCGACGGTTTTTTTATAGAGAAGATCAAAACGTTCATCTTCACCCATATCTTTAAAATCTTCAGAAATAACTAATAAATCAACATCACTTATGCCTGGTTGATAGTTCCCTTTTAATAATGAACCATAAAGAATGACCTTACAAGAAGATAAATCTTGCTTTAATCTATTAATATATTGATTTATGTATTCTTGAGCTTGTTTTCTACCCATTGATATATTTCAGTAAAATTTTTAACAATCTCTTTTACTTTTTCTTCCGAGGAATATTTATTTGAAAGACGGATGTCTGGATATCGTATTCGCCAAAAATGTTGAGTAATTTTAGCCAATTCTTCAAACCATTGACTTTTTGAGTCTGATAATTCCGTTTCTTTCAATAAATAATCAAGTTGATGAGATTTTGTCGGTACTTTATTTACAAATTCTATGATAGCGGCCTTGAATATTTTTTCTAAGGCTTGATGATAGCAATATAACGATAAACCATAACGCGCTCCTTTCAAACAATATTGTGCATCTTTTTTATGTTCTTTTGATTGTTCAAGCCATACCTTTGTTTCTTTTTTCATATGTTTTTATTATATCACTTTTTGGTATGTTAATTGTTGGAAAGGCAACTGGGTTTAAACTTGGATTGAATTTTTATAATTCGTCCACGCTTTAGGAGGTTTTTTGTTTTTTTCAGACCATTTTATTTCCCAACCATCAAGTTTTCCTCCCTTATCTTCGACTAAATCAACCTCTTGTTTGTCATACGTTCTCCAAAAATAATAGT
>CAZFNL010000075.1:0-6414 GCA_964520615.1 uncultured Gammaproteobacteria bacterium | reverse complement strand
GGAACAAAAAGGTGTAATAATACCGATAAGCGAAGCCAATATGTTTCCAATTATTTCAAATCTGTTGGTGAGAATTTTCCGAGTTTTCTCAGGCGGTAGAAAAGATCTCAGAAAAGTAACAACATATATGATAACCCATAGGAGAATAAGTATTTTAATACTGTCATAAATGAAAAAATTAACGGTTCCGGCTAAAATCGTCCCTTTATGAATCGGTAAAATATTATAGGTAATCTCGTCTGAAAGACTTTGGACGGGGTAGAAAATATCCATGGTTATTTATTTCCTTTCAGTAAACTTTTTATCTTTTCAAGATCGGGAGTAAAACCTGTCATTACCGGTTTACCGTCAACAGCCAATACCGGAGACTGCATAATCCCCATTTCAACGATCTTTGAAATATCAGTGATATATTCTACTTTTTCTTTCATACCCATTTCATCAACCGCTTTCTGGGTAATCTCGTATAACTTTTTACAAGTAGGACACCCTGAACCAAGAACCTGAATTTTCATATCTTGAATAACAAATTAATAATGCGCCTGCCTTTCCTGGTAAGCGAATAATAGACATACAAGCCTCTTTTTTCATCTTCCACAATTCCGGCATCTTTCAGATCTTTAAGGTGATGGGAAATCAGGCTTTGGGAAAGTTTAAGATGATCCATCAATTCACAAACGCAGTGGTCTCCTAATCTAAGAACGCACAGCAGTTTTAATCTGCTTTCCTCGGATACAATTTTTAAAGTATCTGATAAGGAAACCACTCTCTTTGCTTCACTACCCGAAGGTGTACAACAATTATATGAACTCATATTCATATAGTTTAGCTGAACTTTACCCATTTGTCAAAAGATTCTGATTTTAACGTACAAATCTGAAGAAGTTCGTAGAAATTGCTCAGTATAAATATGTCAGGCATCCGATTTATCTGAGCCTAATTTTGATGTTTATTGGCGCCATTTTGTATTATGGATCTCTAGTTATCCTTGTGCCTTTTTTAATTTCTTCCGTATTTTTTATATTAAGGATAAAACAAGAAGAAACAATCATGATTAAGGTATTTGGAAAAAGATACGCTGATTACATGAAGAAAACCAGAGCTTTGATTCCGGGGATTTGGTAGTCTATTGAATCCCTGCCGCAATAGAACAATCCAATACTATTTGGCAGCTTCAACAGCAGTTATTCCTTCAGTCTTAATCTTTCCGATTATTTCCTCCTTCAACTCCTTCGGATAATATTTTCCAGACATAGTACGCCTGTTAAAACTCCTAATAATTTTCTTTCGTTTTTCGCGGCTTGAAAGGCCTGGCTTCGAAAGAGACATTACGCCTAGTTTACCATGTGCCCGTCAATCAGATATCGCTGCCATAGATATTTATGCCGCCGTAATGCTGTCAAAAGGCAAACTTTTGATTAGTTCTTCAATCTGGCTGTCCTCTACCTGCTGGGAGTAGTAAATCTGGCCCATTTCCTGCTCTTTCTCTGTAGCAATCACCTTCCAGTTTGTTTGGATACTGGCCTTAGTGATAGGTCGACGAATCTCTTTTTGCTTAACATAGGAGACAATTTCATCCAGATCCAACTTGTACTTTTCCAAAAGTAAGTAGATATCATAAAAGTCACGGTAACGAGCCCGATCACTCATGGCTCTGATTTTCTCAGCACAAATTTCTTTGATATCCATGACAGCAACCGTAAAATCCACACCCCAGACGTTATGATAGGCCAAGGTTTGAGGCGGGAGCAGCACATTTTGCAGAAAATCAATTTCTACCTTGAGCGAATTAGGTTGGATTAGTGGTCCAGTGTATTGGAGTTTTTCAAGTTTAATAGTGGCATTGGAAAGATAATCCTTTTTGATACTCAAATAGTCGATGTTGTCAAAGATTTTACGGACATCTTCAAGAGGTAATAGCGTCTTGTTTGAAGAAAAATCCAAGTCTTCGGAAAAACGGTACTGATCCAGGTAACAGTGATACAAAGCCGTACCACCCTTGAAAATAAGGGTTTTACCGGTTGAGGAAGCTGCAATAATCTGCATGACTAGAGCTAAGAAATAATCCTTTTCCGCAATGTGCAGAGGATAACGCAGGCTTTTGCGGTTGATTATTTCGAGTTGTTGTCGGGTAAGCATAGGGATTATTTGACCGACTGATATTTATCAAAATAGGCGTCGTAATAGAGTCGCCATTTGGCATTAAACTTAGTGTCCCCAGAGAGCATCAAGTGAGTGCCTTTTAACTTGACTTGGTTATAAAGATCACCAGAATCAATCCTTAAGAGGTCAAACAGAAAGCCAAACGTCTTAATGGTGGTCAAAGACATCTTACCCAAGTACTCAGTCATTTTTTCCATGTCGAGTGAATCTTTATACAAAGAGAGTTTTTCGATCACCAAGTCAACAGTATATTTGTTTTTATGGAACTGAATCATGTCGATTAAAGCTTTTTCGGCAGTGGCCATACGCACCGTCTTATTATCAATACTCACCTCTTCCCAACCAAAGAACCACTTATCCAATACTTTCACAAAGCTATATTCAACCGATTGCAGCCGAACTGACTTGTACTGCACCTGAGAAATAGAAATGGTTTTATTGGTAAGCTGATCAAACATGCCATGATAAGCCAAAGCTGACTCAAACGAAACATATGAATCTTTAACCAGAAGATGAGCCACAACATAGGGCGAGAGTGATAAAAACCCGCGATTACTTAGGTCGGAAATGGCATAAAGACCCCGCTTCACCCGAATCAGCCACCCATCACGAGTGAGCCTAGTTATAACGTTTTTTGCCACTTTTTGATCCCACACATCCTTTCCCTGGACATAGATCTGCTCAGAGGTCACAATTTGGCCATACTTGACAATTAAATCTTCAAGTAGAGCGCTTTGCTGGGTGGAAAGGATTGTTTGTTTCATATAGTGTAAGTCACCGTTTACAATGACTATCTACTTATAGATTAAACAATTCCAATGGGGTTGTCAAGAGTGTTAATAATACTATTGATGAGCCGAATCTTCGCTTGGTACATATGAGTAAAAAATATACGTTTCTTTTCTACCAAATAGGCGGATTACTGAGAGCTACCATAACAAAACCAGAGATAAGCTACGAGCAAAACAAAAGAAGTTATTGGAAAAACTGGATTCTAACGTAGGTAAACTGTTTAAAAGTTCTGAAGTTCACGAAAAACGGCTACTTTTGGAGCTGATACTTCAGAATCCTACACTTGAAGGCAGAAAACTACGTTATAACGTGATAAAACCCTTTAATTTAATCTTAAATTGCTCTGATAATCAACTTTGGCTCCACAGACTTGACCAAGTTCGGACTTTTTACGCACAGTTTTAAATTAAAAACAATTATTAAGAGGAAGAATTTAATACTGCAAGTCGTGGATCGAGGAATTCACCATTTTCTTGAATTAGTTTTCCATCAACAAGAACTCGACCGCCTCCAAACCATGGTAACATCATACAAGTCAAGTCTTCGTGATTAACACTATCGAACCTTAGAGTAGAAGGCAAAACGGTACGCTATGAAGCGATAAAACCTCTAGATACGATCTTGGAATATGCCGTTCGTCAAGCCTGGCTCCGCATCGTAAACAACGTTAGAATGATAATTCAGCAACAACATGAGTATATTTATATTCCAGACTTGAGGGCATACGCCAACGCATAAAATTTACCCCACCGTTCCACTCACTATTCTTTTGAAGTTAGCTTATACTTATTCCTTTTTTGTGCTTGACCAATTTTATGCTATAATATAGGCCTAAATATGAATTTCCAAACCAAGAATATGCGTGAATTTCTTACACCAAAAGATTACATTACACTGTTTTCGCAGTTACCAATCGGAGAGATTATCGGTATTCCCGTATCGAATTTAACGCCAACCCAAACTGATGATGGTAATCCAGGCTTAGCTCAAGGAGCAATAGACGCCTGTTATGATACTGGTAGAATTTTGATCATTCACGGTCACCATCGGTATTATGAAATGGCAAGAAGAAATCATGGTGATCCAAAAGCTCAAGTCAGGAAAATTAAGAATCCATATCTGGATATTCGAGGTGGTATTTAATTTATTTACATCGAAATGATAGGTCCGTCAGTTTTCTGGTATTTTTGATTTAGTTTGATATAATAGCACAAACCAAATAATTTAATTTCAAATATATATGCCAATTGAGGTAATGACAAATAGGCCTGATCTTTTAGAACAAGATTCACACACACACAACAGAATTACCATCTCTTTGCGACAACAGGAGCGTGGGGATGCTAGTTTTTAATAATCTGGGAGAAATGCTTCTTATTGAAAGAAGAAGATTTCCCCCTGGTTTTGCTCCACCTGCTGGTCATGTTGATGGTGACACATTCCGTGGTGCGGCCATAAGGGAACTAAATGAAGAAGTGGGTTCAACGGTAAATGATCTTGCTGAAATAGCAAGAGGTAAAAAACATAATCCGTGTAGAAGACCTGGTGGCGGTTTCCATGACTGGAGAATATACCATGCCACAGTGGAAGGAAGAATAAGCGGTAATACAGATGAAACAAAACAGGTGAAATGGGTTGGTAGGGAAGAATTGGAGACTCTTGCCAAAAGAACAGAATCATATCTAGCCAGTGAAATATCCCAAAATGAGTTTACCAGAGACCCAGGTTTGGAACCTGTCTGGTATGAATGGTTTCAAAACCTGGGTATACTTCCTGATCCAGATAAAAGTCAGAGGGGAATAGTCCCACCTTACCTTTATAGAACTGGTGTACTTATTGCGGGAAGATATTACGGTGATGAGTTTAATAGTGTTAAAAAGGCCGCAAAAGCATTTCAGGATTTAGGTTTAGCTGTATACCCTAGTCCAGAACCTACTATCACACAAATTGATGGTGGTAATGACACATTCATGTTTCTTGGTAGCCAAAAAGATGTGGAAGAACCATATGAAATAGAGTTTGGCTATCTGCGGGCTTTGAAAGCCCTACAGGATTTACCCATGAGCCAGCAGGTCTTATATGTCGCTGTCCATGATGGCTATCTTGGTAGAAGTGCCAGTATTGAAACCGCTTATGCTATGGCACTGGGAAAAAGAATTGTATTTTCAGAAATGCCAGCCAGATTTTCAAAAGAACTATCGCCAAAAGTAAAAAGAATACTTGAAATAAATATGGGTAAGTACCCAGTTATTCCTGTAGAGCAAATAAGTATGGAATATAAGGGAATTTTAGGAAAAGTCATTCCCAAGCCTATTTTGTCCACAGAAGAACAGGAAAATGTTGTTTTAGCAATACATGATCTGACAAGAGAATTAAAAAAGACATTCACTTCTAGTAAGGGTGGAAAAGATTTTAACGGGCATAAATAATTTTCAAATACAATATGACGCTAGAAATATGGGATAACAGAGTTTTGGTGGAAGCCAGCACTACAGATGGCATTGCGGTGGCATTAGACCCTCACAAGCGAATAGAATACATTGACTTTTTATTAGCGATAGACGGATTATCCCACATACAAGAAGACCCAAAGGCTGTTTATTGTCCTGTCTCACTTACTTCAACACCAGATGAGCTAAAACCTATTCTTGCCGAAAGACAAAGACTACTAACGGAAATAGTAAGTAGAGCTGGCCTAAGAGCCTATGATCCTGCTACCGCACCATACTCACCTGATCGTAACTTGTCTACACAGCCAAATCAAATTTATCAAATTGACTCTGGCAAAATTGTGGGTGCCCGCTTCTTTGTTGGGCATAACATATTGTCCTCAACTGGATACGGAGTAGAAATTCAAAAAGCTGTCCAGTTCAACAGAATACCAGTTATACTTATGGACAGTAGAATAAGAGTGTCCAGGATGCAACCACACCGAGCAATCTATTTACAGTATGAAGATTTTGAAAAACAGGCTGATGATTTTGTAAAAGTTTTTGATCTTCTACAAAGATATGAACCAGGGATGGGATTTCACAATGGGATACCAGTCTTACTGGGTTTTGATAATACAGGTGGGATTGTTGACTTGGAGGAAACCGCTTATACAGCTTTTCCTCATTTACAATATCGGTATGATGGGTCTATTCCTATACTCCGATTAAGAGCAGAAAATCCCCAGCTTTTTTATGAGAAAGTAAACTAAGCGATCTCTGGTATAAATACAGGTACACTTTGGTTTTGGAGGCAGGTGCGGATTTGCTTCAGCCTCCGCAAACATTTTTACCCCACTCCGCTATTCACTATATCTTATAACTATATCTTCCTGACTTGCGCATTTCAGTGTCCTGAAAATAACTTCAAAATATTCTTTGAGTCTTGATTAAGTTCTGATTCCAACGGCATTTTTGTATTGCCTATCCGAATTTCTCCTTCACCTACCTTACCCAAAAACTCTATTGC
>CAZFNL010000074.1:0-2038 GCA_964520615.1 uncultured Gammaproteobacteria bacterium | reverse complement strand
TAATTGCAATTTTTGTGGGGACTGCCCGTGTACTTGCAAAAGTGCATCATATAGAAGACATTATTGGAAGTACCATTATTGCAATAGGAGTAGCCGGAGTAGTTTATTTTTTTGGAAAAAGGTTCTTTAACAGGTTTTTTACGTTGTCATAAATCGCTTCAGTGTATATGAAATGTATCGCGACTTATTCATTATCAGGAAATATTTCAGACTTCCTGATTCGAGGCATTAATGAGAAGCAGCCGCATTTGTTCAAAGGGGTTGAGTTGTTGTAATCTCCAGGTACCAAAGAGCGAGCCGAGAATCGACTTTGTCTCTGATCCTTTAGCTGATCGTGTTCCGAAGGAAATCTTGCGCTGGATTACCGTTTTTCTGACTGCCCGTTCTGCCATGTTATTGTCCGGCATAACATCCTCAAACCTGACAAAGGTAAAGAGTTCTGAGAGGTATCGTATCCCCCGGGCTGCAAGTTTTACCTGAGGGACATCTGTCTTTAGGTACGGTTCACATAACCGTTTGAGTTTCAGTTTGAAGTACGTCTCTTTTTCTCTCCTTTCCTGCTCTTTGAGTCCAATCTTGAGATGTGGATCAGGACCTGGATATGCTTTCGCTTCTTCATAAACAGCATGGACCTGTTTTATCCACCGCCTTAATCTCTTGTCTTTCGGATACTCTTCTTTCAGCTTCTTCATATCCCGCAGGTAGTGTACCCAACAACGCTGGCGCGGTCCGAAATATTCGTTGTAGGCTGTATAGAAATCAGTCACGAGAACACCGGTATAATTCTCTCCCTCTTTCCCGAATACTTCCGCAACTACTTTTGCGCTTCTGCTTTTTCTGTACAGGAGTAGTTGGTACTTCCGATTTGAAAAACTCCAGTGATAGCCATTAATTCCATTCTCCCGCCCTCCTGTTTCATCGGCATAGATTGCTTTCCCGCGGAGGAGCTTTTTCTGTATTTTTGCAACAGGATTTTTTCCAAGTGAGGCTTCCTGGTGCAGAATTTCAATGATCTCACCAAGCGAAAGGGTAAGCCCATAGATTGTCCGGATGTGATCCTGGATCTGGTGTACAGTCATGTTCTCCATTTCCCTCATGGTAAATATTCCAGCCATTAAGTTAATCCCAATCCTGCCTTGTCCGACAACCAACGGTGAAAAATCAACATGCGGGGAAAGCATGCGGTTACACTGAAAGCAGTTGCGTTTAAAAACAACATGCTCAGTAACTGTATAGGTAATTTGGGGAACATCTATGATCTGGCGGGTATAACTGACTGTTGGTTGACCAAGTTCTTCCGTTTGGCAACTTGGACAATGGGAAAAAGAATGGAAAACAGTCTCTGTCGGCTTTTCCCGCTTTCGCGCAAATCCATGAGCTCGTTTTTTCCTCTCTTGTATCCGCTTCTTTCTTTTGATATTCGCTTTAAAAACAAACGACTGTGTTTTTGCGTTGTCATCGCTCCCGTCTCTCTTTTTGAATTTCTCCTCCAGTTCAATAATTCGTCCCTTGAGGATTTCAATTTCCGTTTGCTGCTGGTAAATCAAAGTGACAAGTTCTCCGCGTGGGGCTGTTGCGAAATCCATAGGATAAAAGTGTACAACAGTTCTTTAAGTCTTTGGTTATAAATCTGCCAGAGTTTCGTCAGGAAGTCTGAAATATTTCGCTTTTTAATAGGTTTCAAAAAGAAGCAGTACAGCAGCGTGTTTAATAATTTACCACTTGTCAGAAACGACATTTTCTTTTATAGTAAGAGATACAGCGAGATGACAAAACTGCAAGCCACCGACCCGGAAGTATACGGCCTTATCAGAGACGAAGCCAAGCGCCAAAAAGACGTTCTTGAAATGATCCCATCGGAGAACTACACTTCTGCATCGGTCCTGGAAGCGCTCGGTTCAGTCCTCAACAATAAATATTCGGAAGGCTATCCTAAAAAACGCTACTATCAGGGCAATATTGTTGCCGATAAAGTTGAAACCCTGGCGCAGGAGCGGGCTAAGAAACTCTTTGGCGTACCGTACGTCAATGTACAGCC
>CAZFNL010000073.1:0-2304 GCA_964520615.1 uncultured Gammaproteobacteria bacterium | reverse complement strand
GAATATCCTGTATAGACATTAGCCTATACCTATTTAACTCCCTAAGTTTTATTTTGTCAAGTGTATTGTTGTTTTATAAAAACAACATGTTATATAACAACAACATATATTTAATTCAATAAGATATTAGCTTTAAAATATACCATTTATATGGCAATATTTATGTTATATAATATTGACAGTTATTTGTCAATAACATAATTTTGCCAATATTGTATAATAGACTAGATGAAAAAAATAATAGATTATCTGCAAAAATTGGGTTTAACCGAAATCGAAGCAATACTATACCAAGGTTTATTAGAACTAGGACCTACTACAATTATGGAATTAGCTCAGCATACAGGAATTAAGCGCATTACTGCCCATTTCAATATTAAAAATCTTATAGAAAACGGCCTTGTGGCACAAACAATTCATGGGTCGCGTAGACAAATAACGGCAGAACCTCCTGAAAGACTTGAGTATCTAATAGAAAAAAAAGAGCGTCAGATACAAAGTATCAGAAATGATTTCTTCCCTTTATTACAAACGATTTCTACATTATCTCACTCTAAGGGTGGAGAAGACATCCAAGTTAAATACTACGAGGGATTAAATGCTGTTCGCCCTATCTATAGAGAAATTCTTAATGCAAAAAAAATCTATGCTTTTGTTAATTTTACTAAAATTCAATCTGTTTTTCCTGAAAACCCAGAATTATTCCAAAAAGCTTTAGAAAGTGATCCTAATAGGGAATTTTGGGATATTTTTGAAGCATCAAAAGAAACCCGTAAATTGGCGATTAAAAGTGATAAAAGACATCATTTTTGCTTCTTTCCTCCTAATGTGACATTTTCAGACTTCGATTTTATGGTATTTGATAATAAAGTTGCTCTCGTGTATTTAAATCAAGAAAAACCTTATGCGATTATTAGTTATTCACCAGCCATGGCGGCAGGATTTAAAGCAATACATAGTATTGTATGGAAAGTCCTTTCAGGTAAAAGTTATTAACAATACGTTGCCCAATACATTTTATTTGTTTTTATAACTTGGAATTTGTTTTTAAAAGCATTTAGTCCTTCTGTTTCGGATCCTCCCATGTTTAAATATAATCCACCATTTTGTAACACTTCGTTACACCGATATATGATAGAAAATTCATTTAAATTACGTAATTTTTCTCTTAACATTAAAGACATGTATATTGAATAATAAGTATTATCTAATTTGTTTAAATCGTATACTCCGTATGGAATCGCATTTTTTAAAATTAAGTAAGTCTTGTATTCCGGAGATTTCGTAACAAAAATAGGGTTGTAAAAATCATAGCTTGTGGAAACATTCGATTCAAGGGTTTTGAGATTTTGCTTGAAAAACTTTTTAGCGATTTGCCATGCAATTTTTTTTTGATTATCACTAGTAATCTTTTTTATAGTAAACAATGACTTTAATGTCCGATATCGTTTTAACGCATTTTTAATCGTTTCTCTATCTGAGGTATTTTCAACAGTCGCTTTTACGTCCAGAATTATTTCAGGAAAAGTATCATCTTCAGATGGACTATCTGAATGCCATGGAAATTCATCCGTCTCTTTAAAATTACGTTTTAATAAATAATCGTGCTGACCTTTAAATATTTTTTTGACATAGGTAGGGGTTCTATATTCTTTCAGTAAGTCTTTTGATATTTTTTCAATAATATTTAGAATATTTGGACCCATCGGTCTCGTCCAATATACACAAATAGTATTTGGTATCTCCATGTGGGGATAGACACTAAAAGAAGAGAGATTTTTGCCATCATAATATTTGTAACCTAAGCCATTTGGCCCAATACCATACTTTCCCTGTGTAACATAAGTCAATGAATTTCCGTATGTATGCGGTTCTTTTTTAAAGAATTTTTCGAAAAGCGGTATGTCTTTAAGAGTAATAGGAGTAATCTCTTTATATTCTTTAGCAATCTGTTCTATAAGTCTGTTAGCTTTCTTAAGGTCCTTCATATCATATATGATAAGTATAGATGATTTAACTGTAGATTGTATTAAATATATGGAAGAATATCAATTAGATTACTATGATGTGCTTTTTTTTAAATATTCCAGCAAGGTCAACACTCCCCATCCTGTTCCACCTTTCTGGATAATATCATGTGGAGAACCTTCATTGAATGCAGTGCCGGCAATATCGAAATGTACCCAGTGATCTTTTTTGACGAACTCCGTTAGGAATAATGCCGCGGTTATAGCTCCTCCCCACCGGGTGGTACTGATATTTCTGATATCCGCGATGTCGCTCTTCATAAGCTTCAGATACGGC
>CAZFNL010000072.1:0-20697 GCA_964520615.1 uncultured Gammaproteobacteria bacterium | reverse complement strand
TGGGGAGACTCTTGGCCTTGCGGCCATTGTTTTTCCGAAAGGAAAAAAGTTTTCAGCAAAATGGCCGTTTAGATGTAGTTATGAGTAATTATTCATGTAATTATTCCTATCTCATCTAAACGGTTAAAAAGGAGTAATACTATTTATCCCCTCAAGTTTTATTTGCAAAACGATGAGGGGATTTTTAGTGGAAAGCAAAGGATATGGAGGAAACATTGTATAAAAGAAAGAATATTCTATAATGAAAAAGCTATGTCCGGCAAAAAATCAGTTTCCAAAAAAAAAGCTCCACGCAATAGAACTATTTTCATAAACAGAGATGAATTAAAACATCTACGCAAAAAAGTAATCATCTTATCCTCAAAGACGGAGACAGAATATTTAGAAAATAAAACAATTAATCAGGATCTTTTTGAGGCAATCAATTACCTACCGGATCAGTTTGTAGATTTGGCTTTTATTGACCCACCGTACAACCTAAATAAATCTTTTAACGAAACTTCTTTTAGGGAGATGGATATCCAAAAATATGAGAAATGGTTGGAATCCTGGATGGGCAAAATTAAAGGACTTCTAAAACCTCATGCCTCTGTCTATATTTGTGGAGACTGGAAATCATCAAGCGCAATTTATAATGTAGCAAAAAAATATTTCTATATACAAAATAGAATTACTTGGGAAAGAGAAAAAGGGAGAGGCGCCAAAAAAAACTGGAAAAACTGTTCTGAAGATATTTGGTTTTGCACGATGTCACATGATTACTTCTTCAATGTGGATACGGTAAAAATGAAACGAAAAGTTTTGGCTCCTTACAGGGATGAAACAGGCAGCGCAAAAGACTGGAAAGAAGAAAAAAATGGAAAATATAGAATTACACACCCTTCAAACTTGTGGACTGATATTACTGTCCCGTTCTGGTCGATGCCAGAAAATACTGACCATCCAACTCAAAAACCGGAAAAATTGGTTGCAAAAATTATTCTTGCAAGTTCAAAACCGGGAGATATAGTCTTTGATCCTTTCTTAGGATCAGGAACCACATCAGTCGTAGCAAAAAAACTAGGCCGCCGGTATGTTGGAATAGAAACCGATGAACATTATTGCTGTCTAGCGGAAAAAAGACTTCAAATGGCAAATCACGATAAATCTATCCAGGGTTACCACGATGGAGTCTTCTGGGAAAGAAATACTCTGAATGAACAAATGAATAGCAACAAGAATAACATTAAAGATAATCACGGTAATTTCTCAAATCTCAAACAAGGAAGTCTTCTTTCAAACCAAATTTTATGACTAAAAAAAGCAACATATTCTATAGTGATAATTATATAAAGCTTGAACAAAAAATTCTTGCTTTCTTAAATAGTCAACCTGATTTCCTTTCCACTGCTACAGCAAACAGCCCACGGGCGGTAGGTGATGCAGTCCAGGATATTTTGGCTGCAAATTTCGAAAAAATAATCGATGACCAAGGATTAAATTATTCCGCAAAATTTGCTAGAAGAGCAATGGCTGATCTTGCTTTTAACGATAAAGGCGGATTCTATTATGTCGTAGATGTCAAAACTCACCGTCTTGATACTGCTTTCAATATGCCAAATCTTACTTCAGTAGAAAGACTTGCAAGATTTTATGAGGATGATCTGAATTATTTTGTTGTCTTAAAGATAGATTATGAAGTTACAAAAACAAAGGCAGTCATAAAAAAAGTAAACTTCGTTCCGATTGAATTTTTTTCTTGGGATTGTTTAACTATTGGGGCCTTAGGATGGGGACAGATACAAATCGCAAATTCCAACCATGTAAAAATTGTTCCCAAAAATAGTAGGAAAAAATGGATGATTGAGCTATGTGATAATCTCTTCCAGTTTTATCCCAATGAAATTTCAAAAATAAATGAAAGAATTATTTACTTCAAAAAGATAAAAGAATTCTGGGAAAAAAGAAAAGTATAATTTTGGAGAATAATATCGTCAATACGCTCACTTACTGTAATCACTGGTCCAGGTTAAATCAGAATCAAGCTGCTGGCGTTCGACAGGTTTTGGGTGTATAATGAAGCCACTTATTTTTCTGCTTACTTTACCCGCAAAAGGGGATGCGGGTTTATACTTCTTGTTATTGATACGGCAATCAGTATATACCCTTCTAAACTGATTCCCAATAAATTGGAACACAGTAAGAAGGGTCTATTTTTTATATGGATATCAGAAATATCGCCATCATCGCCCATGTTGACCACGGCAAAACTACGCTTGTGGACGGCATGCTGAAGCAGACTCATACTTTCAGAGAAAATGAGGCTGAAATGAACCAGACTACCATATTGGACTCCAATGAATTGGAGAGGGAAAAGGGCATCACGATCCTAGCCAAAAACACGGCCGTCTTATATAAGAATACTAAAATAAATATAATTGATACCCCGGGACATGCGGATTTCAGCGGAGAGGTGGAAAGGACGATAAGCATGGTCGACGGCGCGCTCCTTATCATCGACGCGGCCGAAGGACCTCTTTCCCAAACCCAGTTTGTCCTGGAGCAGGCAATCCTCCATAACCTGAAAATCATCGTTGTCATAAACAAGATAGACCGCAAGGATGCACGGGCAAAAGAAGTCCTCAAAGAAACAGAAGACATGATATTGAGACTGGCCAATGACGCCTCTCATTTGGATTTCCCTGTACTTTATGCCATAGGACGGGAAGGGAAGGCTTGGAATAGCCTTCCTGAAGATAAAAATGCTCCCGCTGATCTCTCTCCTCTTTTTGAAAAAATTCTTGCTGTAGTACCGCCGCCGGTCACAAACCCTGATAAACCCTTTAAGATGCAGGTAACCACCCTTGATTTTGACAGTTATAAAGGCACTTATGCCATAGGCAAGGTGGCAGCCGGGTCCGTAAAACCGGAACAAAATGTAATCCTTCTGTCTGAAAACAAAAAGATGGGCGAATATAAAATAGAAGAGGTTTATACCAGCCGCGGTCTTTCCAGAATACCTGTAAAAGAAAGCCAGCCGGGAGACATCATAGCCGTCACCGGCATTCCTGAGGTGTCAATTGGACAGACCATTGCCGACCCAAAAGATCCAAATGGTTTCCCAAGTATAAAATTGGGAGAACCGACAATGAAAATTACAGTCTCGCCAAACACGTCTCCTCTTTCCGGAAAAGAAGGCCAGTTTACGTCGGGAAGACAACTGGAGCAGCGGCTTCTGAAGGAAAAGAAGACCAATATAGGACTTCTTATAACCCCCAATCCTTCCGGAGGTTTTGATATTTCCGGCCGCGGAGAACTACACCTTTCTATACTCCTTGAAACTTTGCGGCGTGAAGGTTTTGAATTGCAGGCAGGAAGACCCAAAATTATATTCCAAAAGATAGAAGGGAGGGAGCATGAACCGTTTGAGGAAGTCACAGTAGAAGTAGACAATAGATATGTAGGCATCGTAGTTGAAGAAATCGGAAGGAGGAAAGCAAACATAATAGACGTCAAATCAACAGAGAAAAATACAACACGATACATTTTTTCCGTCTCCAGCCGTAACCTTTTGGGACTGCGCAGTTTGTTACTGTCAAGAACCGGAGGCAACAGCCTTTTTGCATCACTATTTATAGGTTACAAACCGGTAAAAGACTATGTACCCAAAACCAGAAACGGAGCGCTCGTTGCCTTTGAATCCGGAGTATCAACAGCTTATGCTTTGGAGACGGTACAAATGCGGGGAACCGCCTTTGTTGGTCCCGGTGAGCCAGTTTATGAGGGTATGATCATCGGCCTGAATAAGCGCGAGGAAGATATTGATATAAATGTTTGCAAATCAAAAAAACTCACCAATATGCATACGGAAAATTCTGATGTAGCCATACAGCTTGACCCGCCTACAAGGCTGACATTGGAGCAAAGCCTGGATTTTTTGTCTGACGACGAGTTGCTTGAAATTACTCCCAAATCATTGAGATTGCGAAAGTATCACCTGACAAAGTTGAACCGCAAACGGGCGGAAAGGAATTTGCAACAAAATTAAGGAGCGGGATATTTTGCGTCTTTCAGTTCGTTAAGGAATTTGGGATAATTGATTTTCGCCACACTAGAATATTGGTCAGCCGCTCCATAATACATAAAAAGCTCGTTATCCACCACCACCGCCCCGCAGGCAAAAACTGTCCCCGGTCGCAGACCCTGGTAATCACTTTTGGTCAAAGGCTCCAAGACCGGATCATCCATCCAGGCGATAATTTTTGACGGGTCCTGCAAATCCAAAAGGACTGCTCCCATCCTGTATTTCCTGTCGTTTTTCCCCACACCGTGATAGATCATAAGCCATCCATATTGTGTCTTTAGTATCTGCGGTCCCAATCCTATTTTATCGCTGTCCCATTTGTCCGGACGAGGATGCATAAACGCTTTACCTCCCAAAAATCTATTGTGACCGAATTTCAGATCATCCACATAATCAATCCAGATGGACGACTGAAGCCTGTGTATAAAAGCATACTTGCCGTTTATTTTTTCCGGGAAAATGGTAGCATCTTTATCAAACTCGCCTGGTGGAGATATAAGTATAGGTTTTTCCCAATTAAAGCGGTGACTGACAAAATCCTCGGTGGTTATGGAAGTCAAAGCGATTCTAGCAATCACTCCATCATAAGCCGTATAACACATATAAATCCTGTCTCCAATCTCGGTTAGACGCGGATCCTCGCAGCCGGAAAAACCCGGGTGTGTCTTTTTCTCAAAACTCTCACGCGGCACATACACAGGTTCTGACAATCTTTCATCTATTATAAAACCGTTTCGGCTGGAGGCATAACCCAAAACAGAAGTATCGTCCTTACCCATCGCCCGGTATAGAATATGGACCTTACAGTCAAGGAAAATTGCTGCCGGGTTGAGAGTGTATTTTGACTCCCAATCATGCTCTGGAATCGGTTTTAATATAGGATTACCCATGTAAGGCTCAAAGATTTTCAGTCCCAGATAAGCCTGGCGCCTGCGGCTTTTTGGTCTTATATCAGACAAAAGAGTATCCAAATTGCATGTGGCCAGACAACAAGTGTTGTCCGCTGCCCCGTAATATATTCCTAGATGATTATTGCTTGCCAATGCTCCTGAAGGAAATATGACGTTGGCCACTTTGCCGTAAAGTTCATAATCCTTTTCCGGAATAAGTAATGGTTTTCTTGTCCTTCCCAGTCTTTTGCGCAAATCATGTAGATCTAAAAGAAGTCCTTCAATGCCGAAAATCTTATGATATGTCATGTAATTCCGTATATAGCAGTATAGGATAAGCCACCCTTCGCTGGTTTTTATGGGAGGGGCCCCGACTTCAACATGATCGTTAATTGACCGGAGAAGCGGAATTACATGACGGTCGAGATCTCCATACCATCTTTCCCAGTATTTTCTGTCCCAAATCTGTGAAATTTCATCAAAAAGAGCAATGCCCATCTTGGCCGGCGGAAGATCCGTGTGAACTGTCAGTATGGCGGCAATTTTGCCTTCTATTCTTTCCGGGAAAAGTGCCATGGCTTTGGCATTGAAAGGGGTCACAATGTGTTTTTCTTCAATCCTACTCAAATCGGTGGTAACCGCTACGGCTACCTTAATACTGTCTGCATCAGGAGGAAATTTTGATAAGGCAGTATAGAAGACATAATACTTACCTTCAAATTTGGTGATGCGGGGATCCTCACAACCGTATTTCTCCCAATCGTTTTGCGGAACAATTAGCTGTCTCCTGTTTTGGAAATGCATACGGTCTGTGGAATCAGCAATACCAATAGTAGAAAGTTCTAAGTTGATACCACCCACACTCTGCGCTTTACCCATTGCCCGATAAAGCATATGTTGCACAAAACCGCCGTCTGCATTTTTCTCCTCAATCACGCAACCGTTAAATACCGCCTCAGACTCCCAATTTTGTTTCGGGTCAGGTGAAAGCAAGGGGTTTGCCGAAAATCTGTCTATACTTACCATCTTAATTTATCGCCACGTGACTATTGAGGGGATATACTTCTGCCTCATCAGAAGATTTCAACCGTGAAAGAAATGTGGATAATTTCGCTGAAGCCACACAAGCCACCATATCCGCTCCTCCGTAATACACTAAAAGCTCATCATCCTTTTTAACTGCGCCGCACGGATAAGCCACACCTGCCTTATAACCTTCGTTTTCATAGGATTCTGTAGGTTCCAATATGGGTTTTTTTGATCTGTACAATACTTTGGTGGGGTCTTTGGCATCCAGAAGCATCGCTCCCATCTTGTATTTGGCGCTATCATTATCCCCTACCGCGTGATAGATAAGAAGCCATCCTTCATCAGTCTTTATGGGAGGGGCTCCAGCCCCGACTTTCCTGCTATCCCATTTGCCAAGTCTTGGTCGAATTTTGTGTTCGCCTTTGAGAAAGGTACTGCCATTAAAATCCAAACTATCTACATAGTCTATAAGAATGTTGGGGAAAATACGGTGCATGATGACATATTTTCCGTTTATCTTCTCCGGGAAAATTACGGCATTTTTATCAACTACGTCAGGAGGAGAAATAAGAACTGGTTTTTCCCAATCCCAATTATGATTGAAAAAGTTATCTGCTTTTATCGATGTCAATGCCACACGCGGTGGACTATGTCCATCATAAGCTACATATGTCATATAAATCTTATCTCCAATTTTTGTCAGCCTTGGGTCTTCACATCCTCCGTAACCGCCTCCGCCTGAAGTATATGGCGAAAGGCTGGGTGCCTGCTGTACGTAAGGAGTAGGAGCTCCTAGATGACTTTTGGGCGCAAATATAGGCTCGGGATGCCTCTCTTCTATATTTCTACCATCGGAACTGGACGCGTATCCCAACACTGATATATCATGATCCCCTATAGCACGATAAACTATGTGCACTTTCCCCTTCTCATAGAGAGCCGCCGGATTAAATGTGGCCCTTGATTCCCAGAAGTGGTCGCTTATTGGCTTTAATATAGGATTATCTTTCAGCTTTTTGAGTAAACCCGCCGAAACTTCAGGTACTTTGTGCACCTGTTTCTTTGACAGAATATGGCTTACGGCATAAGCCACACCGTCCCTTCCCAACCAGTAGGATATGAGTTTGGCGCCAAGACTCACAACTCCCAAAGGATAAACACCTTTATCCATCAATTCTCTCGTAGTTTCCCAAAGCGGAGTGTTGTATCTTTTTACAAGCTTTGTGGGATTTTCACGATCCAAAAGTGCCAGGAATAAAGAATATTTATTGTGTACCTTACCTGCCACATGGACATAGTAAAGAAGTACGATACCATCGTTTGTCACAAACGCGTTTGCGACTTTCAGCGGTGAAACACCAAAAAAATCTTTATGTGGTTCAAGTAAAGTCCCGCCTGCCTTTTCCCATCTCTTCAGATCAGCTGAGTAAGCACATCTTATAATACTGTCGCCATAATACATGACATATTTATTTTTATATTTGAACTGAGAGACGACTGCTCCCGTCTCGTTTATCTGGGAAAGCTCAGTAGTTCCTTTCCAACGGCGCAAATCAGAAGACACGCTGCTGAAAAGCGAACTCTTACCGCCTTTCTGGTACTTATAAGTCATATAAAAGTTGGAGTCTATACTAGCGATTCTTATATCTACCAGATCGCTTTTTTCTGAAGTTTTTCCCGTGGTTGAAGCGTTTCCCTTCTTCCCTACTCCTTTAGGATTAAAACGAATACCGTCATGACTTTCATCAATTCTGATATCCTTCAATTTGCCATTTTTCAGACCGTAAAGAAGATAGACACTGTTATTATATGCTACGATAGCGTTCGGTGAAAGTTTTGGTATGGATTGTAGTTTTTGAGTTTTACGACGGGCTGGCATGATTTTTCAATTCTCCAACAATCAACAGACCCACTCCATTGTGGGCAACTTTAATTTCATTAAGTTACCCCAAAACGTAAAATTCAAGTGGCAATTTTTTATCGGATTAAATATTTGTGATAAATCTTACATTTCTTCAGCAAAAGGTAACATTCTGCTAAAATATCCACATAATTAATTCCTGACCCAGTAAAAAATAACTGATAAAAATGAGAGATTATTCTGTCCATCTAAAACCAGATTCGTTGAAAAAATTTTCTCAAAACTCCTTTTTGCCGAATATAAAAGAAGAAAAAGTGGGAAAAAGCGTCTTCAAAAAAATTTTATTAATTTTTTTATGCATAGGAATCATTTTGGCTGCGATAATAATTTTTAGCAGCGGGAAAAATATATTGAGGAAATTTACCAGTAAAAATCATTTCTACATATCCCCAATCGTTTCAAAAGATGAGCTCCTCTCTGCAATATCCAAAAAAGAAAAAGAGGATGGAGGAACTTTTTCTGTATATATTTACGACATCAATAAGAAAAACGGTTTTGGGATTGATGAGAATACAGTTATGACTGCTGCCTCCGTAAATAAAATCGCCATACTTGCTGCTCTTTATCAACTGGCGGGACAGGGAGAAATTGACCTGGATAAAGTAATAATTTTACAGCCAGACGATATTCAGGATTACGGCTCAGGCAGCATGCGCTATGCTACTCCCGGTACCCCCTACTCCCTCAAAACTCTAGCCCGCCTCATGATGGAGCAGTCAGACAATACAGCTGCGTATTTATTGGCAAATCTTGTCTTAACACAGGACAAAATTCAGTCACTTGTTGACTCCTGGGGATTGCATCAAACCAATATGATAGATAATCAAACATCAGTCAAAGATATGTCTATACTTCTTACCAAAATGTACAAAGGAGAAATTACCACCAAACCTCTCACAGCTGAAATGCTCGGATTTATGGATAAGAGCGACTTTGACGACCGGATTCCTCAAGGTATTCCAGAAAATAGCGGTATAAAAATCTATCATAAAACAGGTGATGATATAGGCAAAATTCATGATGTGGGCATTATCGACCTACCAGATAGACCTTACTACCTCGGTATTATGACTACTGACACTACTGATGTGGGAAAAACAAATAAAACTATGGTAAATATTTCTGGATTGGTATATAACTACATGAAAAATAGCCAAAATTAAGAATATATCCTAGTTCTTGAAGTCCTACAACAGAGTGATTTTCTCTCTAATTTAAGACTTTCAGATTACAATTTAAGAATGTAATCTGGCGGTGAGTGGTTGAGGAATAGTTTGCGGAGTCACCTCTTCCTCATTTTTCAGCGGTTGTACTAGAGCTACTTTTAGCACCTGGTCCATGTGGTCAACAAACACAAATCTCAGATCTTTCAAGACATACTTTGGAATATCTTCAAGGTCCTTTTTGTTGGCTTTGGGCAATATTACTGTCTTTATCCCTGCCCTATGTGCCGCAATCACCTTTTCTTTTACACCACCGATTTCAAGAGCCCTACCCCGCAAAGTCACTTCACCTGTCATGGCAACATCCTTTTTGACAGCTGTATTTGTAAGTGCGGAGACAAGGGCGGTTGTAATTGCCACTCCGGCAGAAGGTCCATCCTTGGGTACGGCCCCCTCAGGCACATGAACATGTATATCTGTCGTCTGGTAAAACTTCTCTGAAATACCAATGTATTTTGCACGCGCCCTGACATATGATAATGCCGCCTTGCAGGATTCCTGCATCACATCTCCAAGCTGACCGGTCAGAAGAAGATTTCCCTTTCCCTTCATAAGGGCTACCTCTATAAAAAGTATATCCCCTCCTGCTTCAGTCCAGGCAAGACCAGTAGACATTCCCACCTCATCCTTTTTCTCAGCCAGGTATGATGTAAATTTTTGCGGGCCGAGGTATTTATGCAGGACGGATGTGGTAATAAGATGTTTCTTAATATTGCCTTCAACCAGATCCTTTGCCACTTTTCTGAAAATCCTGGCAATTTCCCTTTCCAGGTTACGGACTCCCGCTTCCCTGGTATACCGCCTTATTATTTCCCGCAACGCTTTATCAGTAACCACTACGTTATCATGTTTCAGACCATGCGCCTCAAGCTGTTTATCGATAAGATAATCACGGGCAATATGATATTTCTCATCCTCCGTATATCCAGGGAAATGTATCACTTCAAGCCTGTCGCGAAGCGCCGGAGGTATAGTATCCAAGACATTACATGTAGTGATGAACATGACATCCGACAAATCAAAAGGAACTTCCAAGTAATGGTCGGAGAAGGCATGATTTTGCTCCGGATCTAGTGCTTCCAAAAGTGCCGCTGATGGGTCTCCTCTGAAATCTGTACCTACTTTGTCTATTTCGTCCAACATAAATACAGGATTTTTTGTGCCTGCCTGTTTTATCCCCTGTATGATTCTTCCCGGCAATGCTCCCACATACGTCCTCCTGTGACCCCGTACCTCAGCTTCATCTCTGATACCTCCCAACGAGACTTTGATAAATTTTCTCCCCAGAGACCTGGCTATGGAACGACCGATTGAAGTCTTACCAACTCCGGGAGGACCGACAAAACACAAAATTGTCGGCGTGGCAATTTTGATATTCTTTTTTTCGCCTTTATCCCCGTCATTTCTCGCTTTAGCGGAGTCTTCCACCTTCAATCCGGCCTTAAGTTTCATCACAGCCAGATACTCCAGAATTCTCTCCTTTATTTTCTGCAGTCCGAAGTGATCTTCATCAAGTATCTTTGACGCCTGCTTTATATCAACATTATTGGAACTTGACACCGACCAGGGAAGATCTATCAGCCAATCAAGATATGTACGCACGTATGAAGCCTCTGGATTATAAGAAGACATTTGTGCCAGACGCTTCAGTTCCTTTCTTGCCCTTTCTTCAACCTCCGCAGGCATAAGAGCCTTTTTTATCTTATCTGAAAGTTCTCTTATCTCTTTTGTCTCACCCTCTTCACCCAATTCTTTTTCAATCGTCTTTAATCTCTCACGCAGCACCGCCTCCTTGACTGATTTGTCAAATTTCTCCTGTGTTTTACTGGCAATCTTTCGCTCAATCTCAAGAATTTTAACTTCATGCGTCAAGTACTCGGCAATTTTCACCAATCTGTCTTTAACATTTGTCATTTCCAAAAGCTGTTGTTTTTCAACCGGCTTTATATCCAAAATAGCACCAACATGATTGGAAAACTCTGCCGGAGACAGTCCAGACATGATATTCATAAATGACAAGAAGTCGACCGATTTACCCATATTGACGGCTTTTTTCAACTCGGCAGTAATATGATTTACCAGAGCTGTTACCTCATCTGATCCTGTTGCATCATCGGGTAATTCTGCCACTTTTGCCAGAAAATATGGTTCTGTGGATTCGTAAGATAATATCTGTACGCGGTTTATCCCCTTTACCAGGGCGTTTATTTCTCCTTCTGTCTTTAGAAGCCTCTCTATCCTGGCGATGGTACAGACTTTATATAAATCATTTGTGGAAGGATCGTGCACATGCGGAGTTTTCTGCATGACAAGGACAACCATCCTGTCAGTATTATTTGAAGCTTCAATTGCAGCTAGCGACTTGGGTCTGCCAAAAGTAAGAACTATCTCTGTATTTGGGAAAACAACTCCGTCACGGATAGGTACAACCGGTAAAGTTTTCGTATTTTGTTCCTCAGTAGTTTGCATATTTTCAAAAAGTATTAAGTTTCTAGCAGTTTAACAAAGAGAGTGCTAATTGTCAAGAGACTGTGAGCTTTAGGTTAAAGGAATTCAGGAATGAATTTCTGCAACATCGCGCTGGAATCATCTTTCGTAAAACCCAACCCCGCATCCACCAAAGTCTCTTTTGAAATCTGTGGTAGGCAATCGGTATAGGTCGGTCTCTCGCTTTTATATATTAACCCAATTGGAATATGTGTATCCAACTCCAAAGACTTATCCAATGCTTTTTTTATATCTGTAGGGTCATGGTTTTCCGCAGTCAGCTTGTAAAGTCTTTCCCTATACCAGGCGTAAGTCGTCATATGATTAAAAGTAACACACGGCTGAAATACGTTTACAAGCGACAAACCTTTGTGTTTAACCCCTTCAACAATAAGATCTGTCAGATGATTTATGTCCCCTGCAAATCCCTGTGCCACATATGTGGCGCCTTGGGTGATGGCTAGCGCTACCGGATTGACAGGTACTTCTATCACCCCTTGCGGAGTAGATTTGGCTTTGAAACCTTTCAGACCTGTAGGTGCAACTTGACCCGTCGTCAACCCGTAAACTCTATTATCGTGTACCAATATGGTAATATCGTGATTCCCACGACAGGCATGTATCAGATGATTCCCGCCTTCCCCATAACAATCTCCGTCTCCTGCTATAGCTAAAACAGGTAGTTTATGATTGGCCATTTTGATACCTACGGCATTTGGGACTGCCCGACCGTGCAGAGCGTGAAAACTATCCACCCAGAGAAAATCGTTCATATTGCCTGAACAGCCTATGCCAAAGACCACAGCTATCTCTTCCGGGGAATAACCCAGCTTTGCCAAAGCTCCCTTTATACTAGCCCAGATCCCAAAATCTCCACATCCCGGACACCATGTAGGAAAGTAACCTGAAAAAACATTAGAACTGGCCGCATTCATTGTCTTACTCCTTCCATATCAGCCGGACACCATGTAGGGAAGTAACCTGCGAATACGTTTGGATTTGTAGTTTCCATAATTTTCATTTTAATCAATTCCTAACTCTTTTATCTTCGCTAATATTTCTTCCGGAAAAACCGGGCGTCCATCATATTTCAAAAGCTTATTATCAAGTTCCACACCAGTCACCATTTGCAATAACTGTCCCAATTGTGCTGTAGAATTGTTCTCCACTAACAATGTCTTTTTGAGATTTTTCAATACCTGTGATACTTTTTCTTTATCCATAGGCCAAAGATGAGTAAAGTGCAGGTAATTGAATTTGTTGCCGCAATCTTGCATGGCTTGTAACACCGGTCCTTTCATTGATCCCCATGAAACTATTGTCAACTCAGCATCTTTTGGACCAAAAAGCTGTGGCATCTTAAAGTCGGCAGAAAGATATGTCTTTATTTTTCTATTTCTTTTATCAACCTGCTTTATCCTTTCTTGTGCATCTTCGGTTGTGTGTCCATCTTCAATATGCTCATATGAATTAGCCTGTTGTAAACTGTTTGGCAAACCCGGAATTGCTCGGGGAGAAATACCATCTTCCGTCAGTAAATACCTTTTGTATCCGCCTTTTGGAAATGCCGCGAGTTTCTCGGCTGTCAAAAGTTTTCCGCGGTTTATTTCAAATTTGTATTCTTCTATCTCTTTCCTGTCAATACTCTGTTTTCCTTCCGAGAGATATTTGTCGCTAAGTATAAAAACCGGCGTCTGGTATTTATCCGCCAGATTAAAAGCTTCAGTTGCCATCTGATAGGCTTCTCCCGCATCTCCGGGGGAAAGTACAATTTTGGGGAATTCACCGTGGCCTGCGTGCAGAATAAACAGTAAATCACCCTGTTCAGTCCATGTCGGCATGCCGGTAGCCGGTCCCGGCCGCTGTACCATAACAATAACAATCGGAGTCTCGGTGATTCCGGCAAGGGATACAGATTCTACCATCAGGGCAAAACCCCCGCCTGAGGTACCTACCATGGAGCGGACTCCCGCCCATGATGCGCCAAGAGCCATATTGATTACGGATATTTCATCCTCCGCGTGCTTTACTACCATACCGCTTTTTTCCGCTTTTGCTGCCAGGTAGTGTAAAAGTGCCGATGCCGGAGTCATCGGATAGGCTACATAAAGTTTACATCCTGCGGCAATACTGCCAAGTCCGACCGCCTCATTTCCCGACAGATACATTCTTGAAATAACGTTTTCTTTTTTGGGGATTTTTACTTTGTAACCTTCGGGTTTGCTCTCTTTGGCTTTATTTTGACCCAGTTCTGACGCCTGGACATTTTTTTCTATAACTTCCTCTCCCTTCTTGGCAAAATTTTCTGAAATCAGATCCTTCAGTATTCCAAAATCAGCACCTATAAGATGCATCAGAGCACCCAGGGCAATATTATTTAGCATCACGGTAGGTAATGCTCCCTCCTGTAGTATCCTGGCAAAGGGCACGTGGACATAGGCAATATCCGTCCGGCTGGTATCCCTGATTTTGTCTATCTCGGTTTTGTCCCTGTCATAAACCACCATACCACCCTCTCTCATCTCGGCAATATGGCGTTTGTAAGTATCCGCATTCAGGCAAAGAAGCACATCAACTTTCTCTTCCTGCGAATACACTTTTTCATCCGATATCCTGACTCCCACCACATTGTGGCTGCCTCTTATAAGGGAAGGATACTCAGTATATTCAAAAGCGTGATAACCGCTTCGGGTTGCAATCTTTCCCAGGAGAAGTCCTGTTGTCATGATCCCAAACCCCGCTTCTCCGCCTATTTTTATGGTCAAATTAATCATAGTAAACTAAGTCAACATCACTTCATCACTAATTATTAATACTCCTCCAGACTTTACAGTTAAATTCAGAATATTAAAGTTATATTACTTTTAATCAGCACAACACGGTTCCTTAAATCCACAATTCTTGCATATCGCGTCTGCGCTGCCCGGCATACCCATCAGCGTCTCAAAATTGCATGAAGGACAACTGTGTAAATTTAGTCGGGAAGAAACTGAAATTCTTTCGCTGTCCGCGGTTAATTGAGTTACGGACGAACTTAAAACTGTGGAGGGCAGATTATTTATCATTGGATATCAGAATTTACGGAAACAACTGTTTACCCGTTTCGTCATGTATAATTATCGCAGCTACCGGACACGACTTGGCCGCATCCATCAGAGTATCCAGACTATCTTCTGCGGCTGTATCCAGTATTATTGCCTTAGCTTCGTTATCCAGCGCAAAAGTCTTTGGCGCTACAGCCACACATGAAGCCGCTCCGATACATAGATTCCTGTCTACTACCACAGTAACATTGTTCACCTTTTTTGGGCCGGACGGTCCCGAAGTACCTCCCGAATTATTTGTTTGGTCCATATCTCTCTCCTTCCAAAAATTAATTTACATTAATAAAGTCATTTTAGGACAGTATTTCAGTTATAAAACAAATACAATATGATGACAAGACCCCTTTATTCTCCTTGTAAAGCTTTTTGCAACACCTCAAGAGGCAGGAGCGCGCACTTAAGCCTGGTTGGAGTCAGCTCAATTCCTAAAAGTTTTAGTATATCTTCCTTGCCCAAATTCTTTACTCTCAATACATCCATGCCCTTCACCTTCTGCGTCAAAAGGGAAGAGGAAGCCATGGAGACGGCGCACCCCTCTCCCCAAAAACGCACATCCTCTATAATTTTGAACTTTGAATTTTGAACTTTGAATTTTAGTTCCATTCCTATCTTATCCCCGCACGTCACATTTTCCTCACTGTAGGAAACATCCGGTTTTTTAAGTCTGCCGAAATTACGGGGATTTTTATAATGATCCAGTATGTTATCTCTATAGAAATTATCCATGAAGCAAACTATTGTTAATTGAATATTTTAACTGCTTTGTGCAGGGATAATACAAGTTGATCAATATCTTCTTTAGTGTTGTAAATATAGAAACTTGCACGACAAGAAGCCGGTATGTGTAACTTTGTATGTACGGGCATTGCGCAATGGTGTCCGCTTCTGATACAGACATTGTCCTCGTTTAGTACCTGCGCCGCATCATGAGGATGTACTTTTTTGAGGTTAAAAGCCAATACTCCTCCCCTATCCTGAGCTTTTTGCGGGCCGTAAACTGTCAAACCATCCACTTCTTTCAGACTCCTCAAACAGTATTCTGTCAATTTAATCTCATGTAGCCTGACATTATCCATACCCAGTTCAAAAAGATAATCAACAGCAGCCCCCAAACCTATACTACCCGCAATATGCGGAGTACCTGCTTCGAATTTATGCGGAGGCTCTTTATAAACAGTCTTGTCAAGGTAAACTTCCTTTATCATATCTCCTCCAAACTGATATGGAAACATCCCGTCCAAAAGCTCATATTTACCCCAGACTACTCCTATTCCGGTCGGTCCAAGCATTTTGTGGCCTGAGAAAACCAAAAAATCACATCCGAGATTGCCTGCGTCCACTTTCAGATGCGGCACCGCCTGTGCGGCATCAATAAGAATTTTTACCTGCGGATTTATCCTCCTGACTGTTTTAATGATTCTGGAAACAGGATTTATTGTCCCCAAAACGTTTGACATATATGTCACGGCAAACAGTTTTGTTTTTCTGCCGATTTTTTTCTCTAAATCATTCAAATCCAGATATCCCTCATTGTCAAAATCTACAAATTTCAATACTGCCCCCTTTTTCTTTACCAATTCCTGCCAGGGTACGATATTGGCATGATGTTCCATCACTGTAGTAACAATCTCATCACCCTTACCGATATTTATCTCTCCCCAAGATTGAGCCACAAGATTGACTCCCTCTGTCGCATTGCGGACAAAAATAATTTCATCGGCATTCCCGCAACCGATAAACCCGGCTACTTTCTGCCGGGCTTTTTCGTATTCGGCTGTAGCTTCTTCCGATAAAGTATACAACCCACGGAATATGTTGACGCTATAGCGGGTATAGTAATCATTTAAGGCACTTATCACTTTGCGCGGCTTTAGAGTCGAAGCCGTAGAATCAAGATATACAATCCTTTTGCCGTTTATCAGCCTGTCAAAAATAGGGAAATCCTTTTTTACTTTTTTGGGGTCGAACATATTATTTCTTAAAACCTTAAACTTTCTAAATAAAAATAAAAGAAGTGAAGCATGTGGAAATTTTCACTGCTGAACATCAGCCCAACAGCATCAGATACTTCAGATCTCTACAAAAAGATCTTCTCCCTCTATTTTGATATTGTAGATATTGATCGGAGATTGTGGAGGAGGAGCAAGGACTTCACCGGTCTTTAAGTCAAACTGGCCGCCATGACAATAACACGTCACAGTATATCCATCCAACATGCCTCCGGCAAGGGAGCATTGAGCATGAGTGCAGAACCCGTCAAACGCCAAATATTCCCCGTCAGTATTGGCGACAGCGATAGTCTTTCCTTCCACTTTGTATTCTTTTATCTTTCCGTCTGGTATGTCTGATTTTTTTGCCACTTGGACAAATTTTTTTGCCATAATTCAATTTTTGACTGATTTACTTAGTAATTGCTTCACCTTTTTCTTAATTTGCTCCTCTACTTTCTTTCTTACATCTTCCTGCGGTATCCTGTCAATCACCTCTTGAAGAAATCCTGAAATTAAAAGTTTGGTCGCATTTTTGGTATCAATCCCGCGGGTATGCATATAATAAAGTTGGTTTTCATCCAACTTACCAACAGTTGCTCCATGAGTACAGCGTACATCATTGGCCAGAATTTCAAGATAAGGCCGTGTATCCGCCCATGACTTGCCTGACAAAAGGAGAGTCTGGTTTTTCTGATATGCGTTTGATTTTTGCGCATCTTTCTCTATCTTGATAAGTCCCCGGTAATAAAACTTTGACTCATCAAAAAGTACTGATTTTATCAAAAGATCAGATACACCTTTAGGCATAAGATGTTTTTGGAGAGTAGACATCTCTATTTTCTGTTTCCCGTATCCCAACACTACCCCTAATATCTGTACGTTAGCGCTTTCACTTTTTATGTTTATATTCACATTTCCACTCTCGTCCTTTCCGCCGCCGAGCAGGATAAAAAAAGTTTTCTGTTTATCATCCGATACAACGAATTGTTTATTCTTTTGCAGATGGTCAATAATTATTACTGAATTATTATTTTGCATTTAACCAACCGATCCTTCCATCTCCAGCTGTATCAACCGATTCAATTCCACAGCATATTCAAGCGGCAATTCCTTTACTATCGGCTCTATAAATCCGTTCACTATCATCGCTTCAGCATCAGCTTTTTTGAGCCCTCGGCTCATAAGATAAAACAACTGTTCATCCCCGATTTTGGACACTGTCGCCTCATGCTCTATCTGGACATCGTTATTTCTGATATCCATAGTCGGATAAGTGTCTGACCTTGAAGCCTCATCTATAATAAGCGCGTCACAGACTACTTTCGTCTTGACATTTTTGGAAAAAGGAAACACCTGTACCAATCCCCTGTAGGAAGTCCTCCCCCCGCCTGCGGAAACAGACTTTGAAGTGATTTTTGAGCTGGTATAGGGAGCAAAATGTATTGCCTTACCGCCTGCATCCTGATGCTGGCCTGGTCCGGCATACGCTACTGATAGTACCTCTCCCCGTGCCCCCTTTCCCATCAGGTAAACAGAGGGATATTTCATCGTCAGTTTGCTGCCGATATTTCCATCCACCCATTCGCCTACCCCTTCCTCCTCTATTCTCATCCTTTTTGTCACCAGGTTATATACATTATTGCTCCAATTTTGGATAGTGGTATAGCGCACCCGGGCACCCTTCTTCACAAATATCTCAACCACCGCGCTGTGGAGGGAGTCGGTGGTATAAATAGGGGCAGTACATCCCTCAACATAATGCACAAAGCTGCCTTCGTCAGCAATAATAAGAGTCCTTTCAAACTGGCCCATGTTGGCGGCATTTATGCGGAAATACGCCTGCAGCGGCAAATCCACATGCACGCCTTTCGGCACATATATGAAAGATCCTCCCGACCATGTGGCGCTGTTGAGCGCGGCAAATTTATTGTCAGCCGGTGGAATAAGAGTTCCAAAATATTCTTTCACTAGATCTGGATATTCTCTCAACCCCGAATCCATATCCAAAAAGATAACACCCTTTTCACCCAGTGTTTTCTGAATACTTTTGTAGACTACTTCACTCTCATACTGTGCACTTACGCCGCCAAGATATTTTTTTTCCGCTTCCGGTATCCCAATCCTGTCATAAGTATCCTTTATCTCTTCCGGTAGTTCATCCCAGCTTTTGGCCTTTTTCTCTGTTGGTTTTATGTAATAGTAAATATCGTCAAAATTTATATGCGTCAGGTCACCTCCCCACATGGGCAGTTTTTTCCCTTCAAAAATCTTTAGGGCAGAGAGGCGAAAATCCCTCATCCAAAGAGGTTCCCCCTTATGCCAAGAAATCTCCTTCACAATTTTACTGTCTAACCCTTTTTTTGCCTTGAAGACATAATTTTCAGGCTTTTTGAACCCGTATTTATAATCGTTTGGTTGGATTGCAACTTGAGGCATAATAATTAAAATCCACTGGAATTAATTTTTATCTACCCATTTTTTGTATCCGTTTTCTTCCACCTCTTTGGCCAGATTTCTACTTCCTGAAGCTACTATCTTTCCTCCGACAAGTATATGGACATAATCCG
Organism: uncultured Gammaproteobacteria bacterium; assembly: GCA_964520615.1. Lineage (GTDB taxonomy): Bacteria > Patescibacteriota > Microgenomatia > 2-02-FULL-39-11 > 2-02-FULL-39-11 > JAMCUI01. The sequence continues at coordinate 1,422 of CAZFNL010000072.1, read as the reverse complement.
GTCTGGCATACTTTAGTATCCTTTGGTAATGAGTAATGACAATGACTCCGGTTTTTTTCTTCTTCAATTGGTCAATTCCAATTGCGACTATCTTCAGGGCGTCAACATCAAGACCCGTGTCAATCTCGTCAAAAACCGCATATTTTGGAGAAAGGATGACCGCCTGAAGCATCTCCAATTTCTTCTTCTCCCCGCCTGAGAAAGCTTCATTTAGGCTTCTGCGCAAAAAATCCTGGGGTATTGAGAGTTTTTTTGCCTCGGCAACCAGCATTTCGTTAAATTCCCAGACGGATAAAGCGGGATTATGGATTTTTTTCTGTTCTTTGATCTTTATTATTTGTTCTTTCTTCAACTGGTACGCGGTTTTCAAAAGATTTGCGACGTTTACTCCTGGTATGCTTATCGGGCTTTGAAAAGCCAAAAAAAGGCCCAGCTTTGCCCTCATATCTGTAGGCAAACCAATTATATCCTTGTTATCTACTGATATTCTCGGCCGGTTTTTCCCTCTTACACTGTCTGTAACTGTATAAGCGGAATTACCCAAAAGAGCAGCTGAAAAAGTGGATTTCCCCCCACCGTTTGGACCCATGATTGCATGAAGGGTACCCGGTTCCACTTTCAGGGAAATATCCTTAAGTATTTCTCTCTCCCCTAAATTCACCGACAAGTTTTTTATTACAAGACTCATATTTATAATTTCCCAAAATCGGCAAGACTGATATTGTCAAGATATGCATATAATTGTTTGTTTACCTTATCCCAAAGTAAGAGGCAGCTGCATGATGCCCTTTTGAGCCTGCATACTCCACCGTGTACGCAAGACGGTGCCACAATTCCATTGGATATGGCTTTAATGATCTCTGAAACGGCAATTTTTTGCGGTGGTTTATTCAACCTGTAACCGCCGTTTATTCCTTCTTTACTTTCAATAAGATTTTTTTCCAAAAGAATGGAAGCAATATGTTTGAGAAAAAGAGGTGAAAGATTGGTTTTTTGGGCTATTAGTCCCAAAGAAACATACTCTTTTGGATAATGTTTGGAAAGCTCGCTCATGAAAATAAGTGCGAAATCCTCTCTCTTGGCTATTTTCATACTTTATCAAACTCAGTATAAACTAGACGTAAATTTGTAACAGTTATAGTTTATACCCATCTTACTCCAGTTTGCAACTTTTGTGTTGCAATAGGTATATACCGATGGACATTCGGCTGAGCTTAGTCGAAGCCCAAACCTCAGTTAAAGAGGTATAGCAAAAAATGGGAAAGTGCCAAGATTAATTTGGTTATGGTACGAGTTTCGCGCACAATTTTAATATTACACGGGTGACGCAAGCCAGGTACTCCTTCTGGTGTGGCGTTTAGTACTTGAATCGTCATGTGTTAATCGGAATAATGCTATGACTTAATATCATATTAAGAGCTC
>CAZFNL010000071.1:0-9135 GCA_964520615.1 uncultured Gammaproteobacteria bacterium | reverse complement strand
AAGGCAGGCCTCATACTCCTTAAGACATCGAGAGCATGAGTAAAGGGTCTTACATTTTGGTCTTTCTCCATTTGGATATATAAAGGCGTATAAGCTATTTTTCCGCTAATTGTTGCTTCCGGAGAAAATTTTGCTTCGTTTTGACTGGTGTAAGTCAGATCTCCAGCAAGAAGCGCCCCCTTTGCAAAAGACAACTGCGCCACTTTTGCATCAATATTGCCTTGTGTTGTACCACCCAAAGAAACATGGCCGCCTGTCAATGTCATATTTCCCTCTACCAAGCCGTTATCCTCAAGATTGCCAAAAAAACTGACTAAATTCCCTCCAATTGTAGCGTCTTTTCCTACAGTCACGTTGCCCGCCGCAACACTGAAATTTCTGCCAACGCGGCCTGAAAGAACAATATTGCCTCCTGCCGCCCGTACGTTACCGTTGACAGTACCGGTGATTGTTACATTTCCCCCAGCCACCAACAAATCCCCGTCAACCGTTCCATCGATAAGTACTGTCCCTGCCGCCACATAAGCGTCTCCTGAAGACACAGTTCCTGAAAGTGTGATGGAATTGCCTGCAGCTACATAATCGTTTGTTACGCTTTGATCCGAAGAAAGGACAACTATCGGCGCAGCAGTTGTAACAGCTTTTGCCTGAGGTCTTAAAAATGCAAATCCTGCAATAAATATTGCCAGAATTATAAAAACTCTCTCCCACAATTTTTTCATATTTTTCTTTTCCCTGACAGAATAACAAAATCCGCTATTTTATGCAATACTGTAGCGTTAATTAATTGTAGGATTAAAATTAATTCCCGACTCCAAATTTGCTTTTATAAAACCCCATGCTTCTCTCAACAGCAAATGACCAACCGGCACTGTCGTCAAAATTATGATCTTCTGTAGGATAGGTATAATATGTGATATCTTTTCCCATTTTTTTCAGATTGGCATAAAGATCGTCAGACCACAGCTGAGGCACTTCTTCATCAATTACCCCTTGATGTAGTTCTATAGGAGCATTTATCCAGTTGAAGAAATTTGTCGGTGAGTACTTTTCTGAGTCATAATCTTTTTCAAAGTTTGCCACGACTTTCCGCAGCGCCTTGCCGTTATCGTCAAACTCATCAGTATAATAAAGGATCGAATAAGGAAAAGGTTTGGAAACCGGAGCCCAAAGAACCGTAGGATAATTTCCTCCTGAAATCTCCAGAACCGACAGGGCAACTTGCCCGCCGTTGCTGTGTCCCCATATACCCACTTTTGAAACGTCTGCAGAAATATTTATATTTGAATCCGCCAATGCGGTATTTAAGTTTTTTAATGATGCAAGAAGGTTTAGGGCTGTCGTATACGTTTCAAATCTTTCTTCCATCGCGTCAGCTGACGGAGAGGCTGATTGCCCATATCCTAAAAAGTCAGGAGCAAGAGTGATGAAACCGTTTCTGGCAAAAACTTCACCGGCATGTACCGTACCTTCACCCGTAGAATACGCCCAGGGATCAACAAAACCGCGGAACATGACAATAATGGGGTAATTGCCGGGTCTTTTGGGAAAATTTGCCAATCCGCTGACTTTCTTTCCGTCTGAAGTGTAATAAAACATTCTTGAAGAAAATTCCGGTTGGTCATTCAGTAGTTTGCCAAGAGTAATGCTCTTACCAATAAATACTCTCTTTTTGAGATTTTCATAAGTGTATTTATCCAAAGGCTTTTCGGTTTTTACCGGATTTTCTCCGGCCAGAGGCGAGAGGAGCTTCTGCTTTTTGAGTAGCACCATTCCCTGTGAAATGATTGATCCTAGAATAACCCCGGCAATGATTCCCGCTGCAAACTGTCTCATAAGTCGACTATATTTTATCGCACCAGAGATGATTAACCAACATTACTACCATGACCAATCCGTATTTCGTCAACTTCTGGCTAAAAGTTGCCTCAAAACCTTACCCTAAATCTTGATATTTTGTGTTTTAGTAAAATAACATTTATCATTAAATCATCATATGGCTCTTGATCATATAACATCTGACTTGCCACAAACTGATTTTTCCACTAGAAAACTTCTCCCCGCTGAATTAAAAATGCCTATACCCGGAAATTATGACGGTAATGGCATATCCATTTATCTGCACCAACAGAGTTTCCACCCTTTTGCAGACGGGTTTAAGGTACCGCTGCTTCGCAAAAGAAGCTATAGAGATCTAAAACTAGCAAACAACTATTATAAAGGTCATGTTGATCCCCAGTACTGGGGATTTGACGAGTATATCAGGGATGAAATCGGGCCCAAAAAAATTCCAGCCTATTTTTTTGACCACCATAATATGGCTCTGTTTGGCTGGGCAGAGGCTTTGACGGAAGGAAAAATACAAAAAGGTGCAACGCTTATACATTTTGACGCTCATGATGATTGCGGCAGGTCGGATATCAGAATAAATAATATTTACGATCTTAAAGAAGTTGCTTATAAGGCTAAACAGCTGAAATATACCCAGTTTATTGACTCCGGACTAAAATCCGGGATAATCGGGAAAGTCATATTTGTTGACCCTGACATTACGGGTGTGGAACTCGAGGATTTTCCGGGTAATGAATATGATGTGCCTTACACCAGAATCGGAATTAATTCCCCACTCTTAAAGAAACTGTTAAATCGCGGGAACAGTAATCTAATTGCCGACTGGGACGTCGACTTTTTTACTGATCTTGTTGATGCCCAATGGCGTGAAATCAAACATGGAAATAAATTCGAATCTTCAGAAGGCAAATTGAGGTTGGACAAAACAATCAAAGAACAAATGGATATTATCGCTCAAGCTATGGCAAAATCGGGAGTCATCACAGTTGCAACTAGTCCACCAAAGATATACCAGACTCCTCCTTTTACTCCGCAAAATCCCGATCAAAGAGCAGGGATATTGGATCAATCTATAGCACTAAACTTAATTACGCAAATGTTTAAAAGATTAGGAAATTAAAAAAGTCAATCCTCTCTTATTCTTGATTCCATTGGGGACTCCTGGTTGAGATATTTTGCCTTCTTTTTCTTATTGTAAGGCACCTCTGCCGGACTGGACAATTCTTCAAAAGTCAGTGCGCAGATACGCATGCCCGGATAAAGGGCTACAGGCATACGGCCCAGATTTCCCATCTCCATGACTACCTTTCCCCTCCACCCCGGTTCAAAAATGGAGGCTGTCGAGTGAACCACAATCCCCAATCGCCCCAACGAAGACCGCCCTTCAAGCCGGGCTAGAAAATTATCCGGCAATTCAAAGGACTCAATAGTTGTTGTTAAAACAAAATCTCCTGGTTGCAAAATAAACGGCTCCCCGTCTTTTACTTTCACTTCACTTGTTACTTTTCCTGAATAATCTTTATTAAAGGGATCAAAATAAGGATACCGGCTATGTTCAAATATCCTGAAAGTATGTCCAAGACGCAGATCTATAGAACACGAACCTAATGCCTGGCTGAGATCCGGTATAGGCTTTATCCGGATTTTACCGCCATGAAGCATTTTTCTAATATCCCGATCGGATAATATCATATGTTTAATTTTAACATATATACACACTCTTGCCTTATAAGGGATATATTAATTATACTAAGTTTATGCGGGTTAACTCCAAGAATTCTGATAAAAAAGGTGAAATTGCAGCCTTTCTGACTTTATCATTTATAGGACTCATGTCACTTGGCATTGTCATAGGTAGCCATTTCCTCTCTTCCCCTCAACATTTACAAACTCAATCACAAGCACAGGGCAACCTATTCCATCTGACTGAAGAAGTATACGGAGCAAACACTCAAAACGGTATCAATTTCAATGTACACGTAAAGTTCAACTTCGACGGATGTGATGGCGATATTACATTATATAGAGGTGACACACTTATCGCCGGACCCAACCGCTGGAATGAAGCTGTCAATCCCGCGTTTGATTATAGTGAACAATGGACCAAATCACCATATTTTGTTCCCAATGACGGATTAACACACTCTGTCACTTTTAAGGGAGCAGTAAACAACTGTCCAAAAAGTCCAGTCACCCTGTGGGACACCATTTCCTGCGATATCAGTTATGACAGCAATAATATGCCTGTCATTTCACCCTCCGACAAGTGCAGCATCAAAAATCTCTCAGAGATACAACCTGTACCTTACTCACCGCCGCCTACTGAAGCTCCAACCCCGACAGCTTCCGCACCCAATCTAACTCCTTCCCCAACCCAAAATCCAAATAATCCTACGGCTACTCAATCTCCAACGGCTCCAACACTCACTCCTTCTCCCGCTGGTACTTCTCCTACCAATAATGACTGTACTATTTCCCTTAATCCTCAAAACCCGGATGATACTTCAAAATTAAAAGTGAATGTAACATCCCAAAAGCAAGCCAAAGCCGCCTATGTGGATTTGAGATTAGACAGTACCTCTATACAGTCTGCCAGTTTTAACAGTGCTTCTGTAGGAAATTGGAATTATGATAGAGGTGATATCGGACCGCTTTCTTCCGGACAACATTCATTAAACTTTTATATCAACTGTTCTACTCCTGATAGTTGTCAACAGTGCGGCAGTTTAAACTTTACGGTTGCCTCCTCAGGAAAACCCACACCTACTGGCCAAGCCGGCGCTCAATGCGATACTTCCACATCATTATCATCAAATTGCGCAGCCTGTATCAATACCGACAATAACGGCATACCTGTTAACACCGCGACAAACGCCACCTGTACTCTGCCGCAGATTGTTTTCTCCTGGTGTAAGAGTCTAATCAATATTCCCAAGTGCGCGGCTAGTATCCTGAATAAATGTAAAAATTTATGCAGTATAAATGATGCTGGATTATTCTCCAACAATTATCAGAATGTGGATTATTCCCAGGTAATAAAAGACTATATGAACGGGTCACTAAATCCCATTCAAGTATCATCTTATGTCTCAAATGCTACCAGAGCTCCCGGACTTCAGATTATGTTTTGCAATCCGGCTCGGGGTGAATGTAATGTAATTTTTTAGAGAAAAGAGCGCAATGGTCTTTTTACGGATTTTTATTTAAAAATATGATGAAATTCCTTACAAATTCTCTGCTTGAATTCAGAAGTGTAGGAAAAATTCAAAAGTTTATAATAATAACCATATTAGTGATAGCGTTTGTCTTTGGCATCACAGGACCTGCAGCCTACCAGAAACTGACATATAATGTCGCGCCTACTCCGACGCCTTCCCCCACACCAATTCCTCTTCCTGCAGAGCTTTGGCTGACTAGCAATCTCTCTAGCGCCCAACTTGGCGCTACGATTTCCGCCACTATAAATATCGACTCACCCGATCAGGGAGTAGAAGCAGCCGACTTTGTCTTGGACTTTGATCCCGACTATTTATCTGTTGCCACCATCTCTTCTGGAAACTATTTTTTCCTTTATCCCATAAAGAATATCAGTTCTGACTCTGCTAAAATCTCAGGTCTGGCAAATCTTATAAACAAAAAATTCATCATCCCAATAGGCAAAGGCATCATTGGTACAGTTACTTTCAACACTCTACAATCTACGTCTTCCACTTCCATAAGGATAGATAAAATCAAAACAATTATCGCCTCTGGCGGTAAAAACATACTCAATGCAAATATACTTCAACCTCTAAATATTGGTATCAGATGACCCTTTAAGATGTCAAAGTATTACTAAAATCGTTTACTACAAATGTTGCCTGTCCTAAAAAGATATATAGACTGGCATTATTTTGATGCCTGGCCTAAAATTTTGCTCTCCTGGCGCAATCTTACGCTTTTCCCGTTTTATTATTTCTCAATTCCACTCCACCTCTCTACACTTCTTGCCCCCTGGAAACGACAACGGGTAAAAATGAGAATAGGATTTCACCTTGACGACCTTTTATCCGTAATGGCTTTTAACTCCATATCCCGAATCATTGGGTGTTTTATCAGACTTTCCACCATACTTTCAGGGCTTTTTCTGATGCTTGTCTTCTTTCTCCTGGGGCTTACCGTTTCCTTTCTCTGGCCCATCATTCCTGGGATCAGCATTATTTTTTATATCGGAAAAAATGCATCCATGGCAGAAGAGACGACAGATCTGCTTAGAAAAAGCAATGGCAACCTAAACAAACTAGCCAATCTCCTTTTTAGTACCAGAGAAGGACAGTTTATAGCTTGCCACCTGGGTTTTAACCCGAAATATCTTCTTGGGGTATTTAGATCATACCAGTCAACAAAAATGCCAGACTCATATCAGGACAATCCATCATCTAATTCCTCCCAGTTAAATAACGCGACCAGTACTGCGTTTCATAAATTTAAGCATACGGAGCAGCCCAGAGAAATCAATGGGAAATCAAAGGAACAAAGTAACAATACCAGCTTACCGGACCTATTCCAAACTCTTGCCAAAACATATAGTCCATTCAAAAACCTTCTGCAAAGATACGGTTTTGACAGTGAAGATGTCCACCAAACTGCTATCTGGGCAGAAGATTTGTCCGGCAAAAAGGGAAATCCGCTTCTTTCGGATCTTGACAGGATAAAAAAAATCCCAGGTATAGGCACACAATGGTCTTATGGTTATACAGTTGCTTTTGATTTGTTTGCTACCGACATGACCAAAAATACGACTTCATTTCCGATTTTGGTCGGGCGGGAAAACGAACTTGAAACTCTGCAACAACTGCTTTCAAAAACTGAAAACAATAATGCTTTAGTTGTCGGTGAACCTGGGGTAGCCAGGCACAGGCTGGTAGAAACTCTTGCCCATTATATCCAATCGGGACTGTGCCTGGCGACTCTATCCCACAAACGCATTCTTTCCCTGAATATGCACGCAATGATATCATCAGCTTCATCTATACAAGATGCTAAGGGTTTGATTGCTGGTATCTTTGACGAAGCCAGTTTTGCCGGCAATGTCATAGTTGTTATCGATGATTTCGACAAATATGTATCCACGGGTGAAGGCCGAATTGATCTTTCAGATATAATCACCAAATATAAAGAAAGCTCTCTGAGATTTATAGGTATCACTACACCCTCTGCGTTCCACAAATATATAGAGCCTAATTCTGAAATCTCTTCAATTTTTGAAAAAGTAGAAATTGATCCCCCGGATATAGAAACGGTACTTATTGAAATGGAAATATCAATTGCGCCGGTACTTGAGAAAAAATACGGCATAACGATTACCTATCCTGCGATAAAAAAGGCTATTGATGATTCCGACAGGTATATCTCTACCACTCCCTTTCCTGCAAAAACTATTGAACTCCTTGACCAGTCAATTATATTTATTAACTCAAATAAAAGTAAAAATACGCTGACAGCGTCAGATATAGACGAATTCTTATCTGAAAAATATCATATTTCAATCGGCAACATACAGATGGCAGAAAAAGAGAAATTGGCTAGACTGGAAAGTCTTTTACACCAACAGGTTATAAACCAAAACGAGGCTATAAACGCTATTTCATCTGCTTTAAGACGGGCTAGACTTGACGTCTCCAACCGGGAAAAACCCGTGGGGTCATTCCTTTTTTTAGGACCCACGGGTGTTGGCAAAACAGAAACCGCCAAAGCTTTAAGCCGTGTTTATTTCGGATCACAAGAAGCAATGCTGCGATTTGACATGAGCCAATACCAGAAAGAAGAGGGGCTTGAAAGGTTAATCGGCTCTGTCAAACTGGGAAGTCCAGGAGAACTATGTTCTCAACTGTCTGACCATCCGTTTTCCCTTCTGCTTCTGGACGAATTCGAGAAGTCGGATAAGGAAATCTACAACCTATTTCTTTCTCTTTTAGATGAAGGGTATGTCACTGATGCTACCGGCAAAAAGATAAATGCTAAAAATACTATTATTATCGCAACCTCCAATGCCGGCGGTGAATTTATTAGGGAAAAAGTCAAAGAGGGAGTCAAAGATGAAAAGTTGAAAACGGCAATTCTGGAGTACGTTCAACAGGAAAGAATATTTTCACCTGAACTCCTAAACCGTTTTGATGCGACAGTAGTATTCACCCCGCTTTCTGAAGGCCATTTACGAGAAATTGCCAGACTGCAACTGGAAGCATTAAATAAAAGGTTGGCACCAAAAGAAATAACCGTGGATATCACCCCTGAGATTATAAGAAAACTGGCAACGGCAGGCTTTGACCCTGAGTTTGGCGCGCGCGCGATGAAAAGAGTAATCGCAGAAAGAATAGAAGACGAGGTCGCGCAAAAACTTCTCCAGGGAGAAGTGCAAAAAGGAGAAAAAATTACAATAAATCTTTAGTCTAACTGTTATTTTGCTACAAACCAAATTCCGCCTATGCCATCACCTGTTGTATCACCTGGATTCTTATCGCCGACGAAGTAGTATAAAGGCATTTCTTTCCAGGCATATTGCATCTTACCATCGTCTGCTCTTTTTATTACTCCCAAATTTGTCTCTAATTTCCCATTTGAATTTGTCTGCAGAAATGGCGGCCATTTGGTAAGGCAACCTCCCGTACAGTTACTGACTCCGGGCTTATCGTTTGTAAAAACATAAAGGGTCATCCCTTTGCTATCGGTAATATATGTTCCCAGTTTCTGGTTTGACCTCATTTCAATAATTTTATTCCCGGACGCAGTTGAATCTGAAAGATTTGATCCTTGCATTGGAGTAACTTCTGTCACGGGTTGGTTTACAGCTTGGTACATACTTGTTTTATTTGTATACCTATAAATGGCATAAACACAGGTAATAATAATCACGGCAACAATCAGCCATATTCCTAATTTATTCATAATCATCACCTCCTTTTGTAATATATATTACAAAGCATAACAAATGCCAGAAATAAAGTAAACTGATAGAAAGTTTCTGTCCCGTAAACAATTTATTGTCTTTTTTACACAATATTTGATAAAATGTGACTTATCGGTCTGAAGTAATAAATAGTTCATGCGCTTTGGCGAAGTGCCTGCACTAAGTCATAAAGTTCAGGCGCGTTGGCGAAGTGGAAACGCGGGTGTCTGCAAAACACTTATGCGCCAGTTCGATTCTGGCACGCGCCTCAAGAGGCGGAGTTAGATATTAGGCAGTTGGGGAAGTTACACTGAGAAATTTCATCAGAAATTTCGAAGTGTTCGATTCCCTTCCGC
>CAZFNL010000070.1:0-2959 GCA_964520615.1 uncultured Gammaproteobacteria bacterium | reverse complement strand
TCGTTAAAACAATACGTACTATACGGACAGGAAACGTCATTATTAATGGTAAGGAATACCAAACAGAAGCTGAACTATCCCCGGAAATAAAAAAACTTATGGATAAATTACAAAAAGGTAACTAATTTGGTCAAGTCAGGTTCTACCAACTTGTAGATTATTGTTATGAGTTCTCCGTTTGAGAGGAGAGAGAGCTTTGTATTATCAATTTCAACCATATTCTTAAACTTTATAGGGTTCGATATGGTTTTGTCAAGAGTTGTGAACTCTTACATAATTTTTTTGATGTAGGCAAACATGCGCAGGTATGGAGTAAACGGTTAATGTAATTGTTTACGAGACTGAAGGATTCTCTATAACTTTACTTACTTTGTCTTCTCCTAATTTTGATAGTGCGATTCCCCGAGGCAGAATAAGAATAAGCGCAATAACCCCCATTACAAAATATGCTATTCCTGTTGACAAATGATCGATTATTGGTCCGCTGATTATCATTAGAAAAATCATAAATATACTCAAAAACATATTAAGAGCAGAAAGTGCTGTTGCTCGATATTTGGATTCAAATTTCTCGTTTACATATTTATCCAAAACGATTACCCGTATTGTTGATGATATGGTCATAGTGAATAATAAAAATGTGCCGAATGTTTTGAAAGGGATAATGGCAAAAAAAGATGAAAATAAAATAATTGCCGGAAAAAACAAGTAGATATTTCGTTTTGTCACGTATTTTTCAAAATGAAGAACGCGTATCAAAATAATGGCATTAACAAATCGAATGATTGCAAAGAGCCAACTTTTCCCCATAACGCTGTATCCAATACTGGTAGCATAAATCTGGTTAAAATAAGTTTGCCACGCCCAGGTTAAACCGCCAACAAAAATATAAAAGAGTGACACTTGTTTAGTTGCTTCATCCTTAAATATTTCTTTAAACCCTAATTTTGATTGTTCAATATAGTGGGATAATCGTAAATCCTTGTGATCTTTTTTGACTTCATAAAAAAACATGCTTGCAACTGCTCCTGTGATAAAGGCAATTCCGGTAAAAAGGAAGGGCAATCCCTGCCAGAAATTAAATAAATATCCGGCGATGATTGAGGAAATAATAATTGCCATCTGCATCATAAGAACGTCGATGCTTCGTACTTTATAAAACTCGTGTTCTTTGTCTATTTGTTTGAGTGAATCGTATACCAGAGCGAGATTTGCCCCAGATACAAACGCTGTTCCCACCCCTGCTAACAGTTCTCCAGCAATGATCATTAAACCGTTTTTTGCAAATGCCTCAAGGATAAGTGCCGATCCCCAAATAATTGCTCCAACTACCATGCTTGTTCTTCTTCCTACCATGTCAGCAAAAGCCCCAGTTGGTATCTGCAAAAGAAACTCAACAGCAATTGCTACTCCGTTTAGTAGTGACATCTGGGTAAATGTCAGATATTGGTGGAAGAACGTGACCCAGACGGGAATTGTAAAAAAGAGGTTAAAGCAGAAATCAGTAAAATAATAAAGGTAAATATTCCTTTTATATTTTGGTATATAATCCATCAATGCTCAATTAAAACTTCCCCAACAGGGAAGTTAAAATTTATAACTTCATTTTAACCTTAACTCTACCATCAACAAATTTTCCATTAAACATTTTCATTGGAGCACATTTCCAGAATTTCTCAGGAACTTCCTTATACATACGTAGTTTTGACAATCCTTGAAAATCCTTATACTGTTTTACAAACCTTTCTGCTCCTGATTGATTTGCAAATTTAGTCTTGATCAGTTTTTCTGCATATACGATTAATCCTTTTATTAATTCTGATTTGCTAGTGATTTCATAAACTTTTGCTTTAATATATACAGCGTCAACATCATTGCCAACAGCAATTGAATTGAAAATTGCTAAAGAGACTAAGGGGTTTTCACTTATTCTTTGTGAATGAAGGGAATCTGTTAGTGAATACCAGTAAAAGATATAATCCTTATCGTAAACGTAATATAAATTGGCTATCCACGGATCACCGACTTCACTGGCTACAGAAATAGTCATGTATAGATTTTCTTGAAGCATATTATCAACTTTAGTTTTTAGATTATTATTCATGTAAAATATCGCTTGGTTCTCTAATACATATATAATAACCGAATGGATCAATCATCCGGAAATCTTTACTTCCCCATGGTTTAAGCTCAAGAGGGGTAACGATCTTTTCTTTCCCTATTACATCAAGTACATGCTGGTAATATTTATCAATTGGCTGATCTGAAACATATAGACAAATTTCAATACCATACCCTCTTGGAGTTGTTTTTGGATATCGTTTGAAAAAAGAGTGATTATAAACTTCTTCATTACCGCAAAAAAACGCTAACACGCTATTACCTCTTTTCATCACCATATAACCCGATTGTCCTTTGGGCGGATAATTCCATACTTCCTTGAATCCTAATTTTCCATAGAAATCTCGAACAATACCAAAATCCGGCACATGAACTTCAAGAATAATATCCGATAAAGCGACTTTTTTACTCATTTGTTTTTATCTACCCAATTTTTAATTATTTTTAATGATTTCTTTTCGAAATCAGGTATAAAAACAAGTTCGATCTTCCGGTTATTTGTCTTATTTATTTCCTCATTATTTGTTGTTCCCTCATAATAAAAATTTTTAACCATGTCAGGTGTCTTATGACAAGCGTAAATAATTTTTGAGATTCCTGCCCAATATGCAACAGAAAAACACATATTACAAGACTCTAGAGATTCATACATTACACACGCATCTAAACTATGAGTTTTTAGATTTTGACAAGCGGACCTGATAGCTGAAGTTTCTGCATGACCGGTTGGGTCATTATTAATAAAGCCGACACTTATTCCTTCGGCAACAATTTTTCCGTCTTTGACAATAATTGCTCCTGCTGGAAAACCGCCTGCGTCTACAGATTTTTTAGCTTG
>CAZFNL010000069.1:0-13275 GCA_964520615.1 uncultured Gammaproteobacteria bacterium | reverse complement strand
TGTAGTAAAAGCGTACTTATCGTATCTTGAAGTAAGCCCTGGATAACTTGGGCTCAATAATGTTTCTTTTGTATTCCCATTGCTTTTTAATCCAACATTTTCTATTTCTGGTATTTCTTTTAACTCCTCCATAATTCCTCTCCTGACTTGCGCATTTCAGTGTCCTGAAAATAACTTCAAAATATTCTTTGAGTCTTGATTAAGTTCTGATTCCAACGGCATTTTTGTATTGCCTATCCGAATTTCTCCTTCACCTACCTTACCCAAAAACTCTATTGCTCTTTCTATTGTGTATTTTTTTGTGTTCAGAATTTTTTCTGCCTCTTTCATTACAAGCAAACTAACAAAACATAAAATTAAATGAGATTTTATTCTTTTAATTTCTTGGTGATAAATTGGTCTCTCTTTAAGATCATTCTTTGACATTCTAAAGGCTTTTTCGACTTTCCAGAGATTGTGGTATTGATTGATAATTTCTTTAAAGTTGCTTTGGTTGCCTTTATTGACAATATATCCTTTTAACCCATCAAACTGTTTATCCTCTTCAATTTTTTTATCATCTATCGAAGTAATTTTGTCATTGTTTTTCCAAGCCAGAAATTTGTTTTTATGAACTACCGGTTTTCCGGTTTCTAATTTCTTTTTTAATGTGTCGATTATTTTTTCTCGGTTTTTCATATCCTTTTTAGCCCGATCTTCTGAATATTCAATAATCAATCTCTGAGCATCTAATTCAATTTCATTTATTGACTCAACTCTGTAATTATGATCAATAATTTGTTTTAATATTTCTTCTTTTGTATTTTTGAGTCTGGCTCCAACGATGTAGTTTATTTTTTTGGTTTCCAAATACGCAAGATTATCTTCAGAGAGCATTCCGGCGTCGGCTACAACGGTAAGACTATCAAATTGATACTTTTTTATCAGCTTTTCAACTGATGTTCTAAACGTGTGGCCTTCAAAGGTATTACCGGTAAAGTAATCGAAATCAAATGGGTATCCCTCAAAGTCAACAAACAGTCCGATTAAAACTTGAGGCATGTCACCACGGTGGTCTTTGGAGAAACCTTTTTTTCTAAACTCATCTTCTTTCTCTGTTTCAAAATGAAGCGTTGTGACGTCATAAAAGATTAAAGATACACCACTGTTTTTAAGAGAAACAAATTCATAGGCAATCTCAGTCAATTTGTTTTTATCAAGAGTATCTAAGAATCGATAAATTTTGTCTTTGGACAATAGTATTCCTAAGTAGTTTTTCAAGAAGCGAACGGTGGCATCTTTACTTTTTGGATGAACGATGCGAGCTACAACTAAATCCCGAAGCATATTGTCTGGAAATCTAATTAAGTCGTAAACAAATCCAAATACTAAATGATATCCGGTAATATGCCAGTTCAATAATTTTGCTTTAAAAGATTTTTTAATTTCTGGAAAAAGTAATAATTGATTTTTTAAAATCATTTCTTGCAGTTCTTGATTTGCTTTTACTTGAAGAGCTTCAATTTCGACTGTTGTTGAAGCACAGCCAACGTGTTTGATTAGTTTAAATTTTCCATACTTCTTTTCACCTATTTGGAAACAGGTTGATTTTCTTGATTTTATTCGTCTCACGAACATAAATACCAATATTGTATCAATTCAGTGTCCCAATTAAAAAGGTCAAGTCTTGTTGTAAAGGGATAAACCTTATATTAAAAATCAATTTATGAAGTTTTTGCGCAAGTCAGGAATGATAGATGACATTAGAACATATTACAAGGCTAATTTCCTATATATTCCAGTACTCGAGGAAACGCCAGATGAACGTTTGAAAGAATAAAATCATTCCAGTTTCATTGAACGTAGACGATTCATTTGATCAAGTAATTTGTTATATGGGACCTTAATAACTTTGGCATTTTGTAATCCAAACTCTTTTTCAATAGCTTCGTGCTTACCTTCAGGATAATTCAGAATTACTGAACGTAAAAAATCATCAATAGTATACAATCCTACAGTTCCACCTTTATATTTATATTCTTTGTAATCCATTTTTACAATATTTGCGTTCTCGAATCCTCTCTTTTTGAGCCAGGCTATACCAGTTTCCTTGTCTTTGATTTTGGCATGCTCTGTCAAAGTAAATCTTCCTTGGGATTCTTTCAAAATATGAATCTCGTATCGGTCAGAATATTCAACAAACTTTTCTACGTAATTTCCTTTGTGTTGTCCGTAATAATGAATCGACACAATTCTATTTACCTTTGAAGCTTTTTTAGCTTTAAGAAGTTCTTGAATCGGAGTAAATGAGTCTATAAGATACTTTTTTTCTTGAAGTTCCATGCGAAAATATGTCTTGACAAACGGTACCACCTTACTTCGTAGAGCTTGAGAAAACCATTCAAGTGCCGCTTCTCCATCTCGTTGAAGAACGGTATCAATATCTCGATTGTGCTTAACCGCATTTCTAAAGTCTTTAAAGGCAATAAATCGCTTTTCGATTTCAAACTTAGAACGGAAGGTTTCTTCAAATAGTGCCCAATTCTTCAAAATTATATTTGAGTAATCCATGATGTCACAAAAACTGAGGCTGTCTGCAGTTGAGAGATCAAGCCAAGTCTTTGATGGATTTTTTCTCAAGTATTCTTTTGCTTTTTCCTGAACTTTCATCTTAATATCGCCTGGAATAATGGTTGACCAATAATCTTTACCTGTTTTTCCAAGAAGCGTTTTATCAATAAGAGTACGGATAAGCATTTCTATCTCATCGAGAGCCTTGTTTGCGTTAGTTCCGGCAACTTGGAGTATCTTTGAACCTAGCAATCGTTCAAACTCATGAAATATAGCCTGAGATCGTGTTGTGAGAAATTCTTTATAGTTATTATTCTTAATTGACTCATCGTAAGTAATAAGTTGTGCTTCAAGAGCGTCTTTAAAATCAGAATTCTCTTTATCATATTTGGCAAAATAGTCATTTGGTGCTTGGTTAAGTATTTCCTTATTGAGTTCAGCGGGAATAAAGCAGAAGTTGACTAACGAATACTCTCCATCAAGTTTATTCTTTCGCAAAAAGTGTCGTGGGAAGATGTGATGTTTCTCAGGACTATTAAAGTCTGAACAAAGCGAGTAATCGAGAGCAAACATATTATTAGTCTTGAAATGTTTAGGATGTCGCATCGCTAACATACAGAAGAAGGCGTTACGTAATGCAGACTTAGTACTAATTTTGCTTTTTGTGATCTTTTCCTCATCAAGATTAATTGAGTATCCAATCTTTATATCTTCACCCTCAAGCAACTTATCAAATATTTCTCTTCGATCTTCTTCCATCTTTGTTTCTCGTGATGATGTATACCGTTCGCTTAACGCAGCTTTCCAATACCATTCATGCACTTTTTCTGTCATTTGCTTAGTTAAAGAGCGTCCTGGGGCTTTGAAGTAAAAATATGCCAATAAAGAAATAATGGAAGGATACGGTACAAATTCGTAAATCTTTGCTCCGAGATTATTCGTTAAGAAATCGACAGACAATTTAATCGCATTAGAAATTTCATCCCAATTTTCCAATAATTCTTCTTTGGTAAGTTGAAGCTGATAGGAGTTTCGGCAGTAACCCTTAATGATAAGTGAAGCGGCATGAGTAACAACTTCAGGGGGAACTTTCCCAAAACCTCTATCCACCAAGAAGTTATACAATTTGAGATATTCTTCTTTTAAATCAAAATCTTCACCCCAAGTACTTGCAACAACAAGATCAAATATCGAAAGTCGTTTACCACCTTGGTTAATGCGCTCAAATATCTCGCTCGCTTCATCCAACTCTTTCTCACGGACAATAATCACAGAAAGCGGATAACTGGTAAAAATGCTGTAGCATTTATCAAAGGCACGTTTACGTTCATCTGTCAGCTTGTTATATATTTGAAATTTGTTATCCCCAAGAATATCCCTCAAAGATGCACAGTTATCATGCTCTCGGTAACGAACCACAAACTCTTCACTATCAAAATCAAAGCAAATTTGAGAATAATCTGTACTATCAACTTTCAATCCCTTAATAGCGGCGTAGAGTGAAGTAGCGCGTTGTTGTCCATCAAGAATGTAACGGATGGAAGTATAGGAATCAGGTTGAGGTAAATTTAGTTCTGCAATATTGCGATAGAAAAGGTTGTATTTTTTATCTGCTTCCCAGATAAAGAAGCTCCCAATAGGATATTCCTTATAGATTGAATCCAATAACTTAATCACCTTTGATCGCTCCCAGACAAAATCCCTTTGAAAACGAGGGATACGTAATTGCCCGTGTTCTATTTCATTAACAATATCGGATAGTTTTAATTCATCGACTTTTATTTTTTGTAATTGCATAGTTATATATTTAGTAAATGTCCGTTTTCTTTTAACCAACTCCTTGATTTATCGTAATCGGACAATACAACCTTTACCCTATTCCAAAATCTTTTTGAATGATTTTTTTGATCTATATGAGTTAATTCGTGAACGATAACGTAATCAAGTATTTTTAAGGGAGCCATAATCAAGCGCCAATTAATAGCTAAAACATTGTTTTTTCCGCACGAACCCCACCGCTTACCGGCATTCGATAATTTTAATAATGAATAATTAACACCCATTTTTTTTGAATACCAATTTACCCTCTGTTTTATTTTTTTCAATGCTTGTTTTTTGTACCAATCTAATAAATCTTCACGGATACTTACTTTCTTGGATTTTGGAAAATAGAGATAGTCACCCAACTTTATTACTGCATTATTGGCAATTTTCAGTCTGTATGATTTACCTAAAAATAAAAAAGCTTCACCATTTACGAATTCCCTGACAACAGTCTGTGGCCTTGATTTAATTTCTTTTACTTTTCTTGTAATCCATACGTGTTTTCTATCTACTAGACTTTCAATAAAAAATTTCGGAACAAGATAAGGAGCTTTAACTGTCAAAGTGGCATCGGGATTGATCTGAAGAGCAATAGTCTTCCTTTTGGAACGCTTAATTGTATTGATTTTGATTTTTACCATATAAATGAAAAGCCAGTTCCGATATTTTCTGACTTAAAATAATCCGTTTATTGAATAGTGCAGGAATATTTTTAAATTCAGTCAATAAATGTGAGGCTATAAATCCTCTTAATCGCTTTTGCGCCGGTATGTTATTCCAGAAATCAACCATCTGGGTATCTTGTTTAATCCTCTCCAATACTTCTTTGGTTATTTTGACCAATAGTTCTTTTTGATCCTTTGTTAATTCAATCTTTCCAAATACTTCCTTTTTGAGTAGACCATAAAAAGGCATTTCTTTTTGCCTGTCAAAACCGAAGTTTTCTTCTGACTCACGACCATCTTTAAGATCTTCTATAAGGCTTTGTAGTTCTACAACGAGTTGTTCCCAATTATTCTTGTATTCTTTTAGTAGTTTTTCCAGTTTTTCGCTAAATCGTTCGTATAGCTCGGGATCTTCTTCTGTGTGTTGACTAATATATTCTGCTACTGCATTTTTCATCTCTTCAGCTTGTGCGCGCTCAGATTTTTCCTGTTTAACTTTCAGCTTAAATTTTTCGGAAAAGATTGGAATAGGTGGTATTTTAGGATCGACACCTTTTGAAACAAGGAATTCATCAATTACGGCTCTGATTTTCTTACTGACATCACGCAAGTTGAATTTATCATCTCTATACCTATTTCGGGCTACTTGAGATATAAAGCTGAACTGCTTCATATCATTGGCATACTTCAATGCTTCCGGCTTGGGTAAAGTGCGATCTAAAGCGGCTGAGAATTTTCTAAAAAGAGCCAGGAAGTCGTTCCTTACTTCCTCATCAGCAAGAATGTCAACACAGGCATTAACATCGTTGACATCGTCAACATCGTATTTCTTGAAAAACTCAATCAGTTCTGATTTTGCGTAATTCAGCTCATCAAGATCACGAGCCTCATCTTTGAATACCTTTAAAATCTCCTCAACGTCTTTATCCTCAAAATTAGCTAACGCTTCTCTTAAATGTTTCGTAATGCCAACATAATCAATGATGTAACCCGCAAATTTATTTTTCTCGATACGGTTAACCCGGGCTATTGCCTGTAAAAGGTTATGATCTTTAATCAAATCATCGAGATACATAACTTGTTCCATTGGAGCGTCAAAGCCTGTTAAAAGCATACTTTGAACTATTATAATCCCGGTGTTGCTGTCAATTCCCTCGTTAGTTTTTCCTCCGAATGGGAGTTTAAATCCGGCAATGATATTATCTATCTTTGTTTCATCGGTATACTTTTTCATTTCAGGTGGGTCGTTAGGACTTCCCGATATAATTATTTCCGCTTTCAATTTACGCATTAATTCTTTATCTATTTTTATCTCGGTTTCTTTTTCTAAAGTATTTACAACTCCCTCGATCCAGTTTTTATTTGCTAAAAGTCCGTCAATGGCTTTTTTATATCGGATAGCGGCTTCTCTTGATACTGCGACAACCTGTGCTTTAAAACCATTAGGAAAGATATGGGAAAAGTAGTGCTTAAGCATATCTTCCGCTTTGGCTTTGATTGTTTCTTCCGCCTCCAGATACCCTTTCCATTCACGTTTTTTGATCTGATCACGAACCATAAAATTTTCAACCGCTTCAGGGAAAACATCAAAGAATTTTTTGTCCATCGCATCGGCGTCATACACTTCGGCTTTATGGGTGCGTCCTTCGTAGATGATCTCAACTGTTACGCCATCCTCAACTGCCTGTCTTATTGAATACTTATCAATGTAATCCCCGAATGTCTTTTCGGTTTTATCGATCGGAGTTCCGGTAAAAGCAATTTTTATGGAGTTTGGTAATGATTTGTTTAAATTAGCCCCTAAATATTTATATTGAGTTCTGTGTGCTTCGTCAATCATCACTAAAATCTTTTCACTGGTGTTCAGTACCGGAAATTCCTGCAGTAGTTCGTGTTCCTGGAACTTATGAATCATTCCCATTATTAAATCTGGAGAATTAGTAGCCAGAAGTTCTTTTAACTTTGAGATTTTATTGGCAATCTGGAGAGTATAACCGATGCTTTTTGCTGTATCTTTCAGTTGTTTTTCCAGATCGGTACGATCGGTAACGAATACGGTTTTGAATCCAGATAGCTCAGTATCCCTGTACATTTTTCTGACTGCCATCATCATTGTGAGTGATTTTCCTGATCCCTGAGTATGCCAGACAATGCCACCCTTTTCCTGTTGGGTTTTGTCAGATTTTAATCTTGTGATGATCTTACAAACAGTGCGATATTGCTGATATCTAGGCACGACTTTGATCAATTTTCCTTTCGGACCGTCTTGGAAGATGATGAATGACTGGATAATATCCAAAAGGATTTTTTTGTCTAACATCCCTTGGATTAACACATTTTGACTCGTAACCGATCCACTACCCTCGGTATCAATATCGTTGAGAGAATAAGGAAAAGGGTCTTTCCATTCAATAAAATGCTCAAACTCGCCAGTAATCGATGTATAACGACAGATTTGTGCGCTTGTTGAGATGATTAACTGGTTATACCAGAATAGTTTTTCATTACCTTCTTTATCTTCTCCCCTGCGATTCTGATAACGCATAAGCTGGGCGATTCCTTCTCCCATCGGATCAGGTAGATAGGCGGATTTACACTCAACAACAACTAAAGGTAATCCGTTAACAAATAGAACAATGTCCGGGATGATATGTTTTTCTGTACCCGGGATATTTACCTTATATTGAGAGATCGCTAGAAAATCATTCTTCGTTGGATTAGTAAAATCAATAATCTTGACCGATTCAGACCTGTGCGTTTGCCTATTTTCTGCTGAAATATTTTCTAAAAGTTTCTCAAGAATGTAGCGGTTATTTTCAATTAATCCTCCCGTAATGTTGGGTGTAGTAAGTCCGTGAATTATTGATGTAATTTGATCATTTTCAAGCCAAGAATTAAGCTTTTTCAATGATTCTCGGAGTTTCTTTTCTATAATGACCTCATTAAATCCATCTCTAAAGGTAATTGCAGGATCACCTTTACCTTCTTCTCCTGCTCGTAAAATAGACCACCCTAATCGTTCAAGTTGACGCAAGAATGGTTCCTCAACATATTTTAATTCGCTTAATTGAATTCTATTCATAGTTAATTCAATAAATGATTTACCCTCACTTTCCCTGTTAATAAATCCTGCATTAAACCTTGTTTTAATGAAACTAATTTTTGACAATATATTTCTTCTTTTATAATAGAATGATCGACTTGTAATAATTTGTCAGATATTAAGTTCTGTTCATTTTGTTTTGGTAAAACTAATTTCAATCTTTTTAAATCTTCTTTTGTAATGTGCTGTAATCCTACTCCTCCGTGGGATTGGCGAATCATTTCGCTTAGTAAGTTTTTATACGAATAATAAAAGAATTGTTTTTCAATTTTGTTATTCAAAACAACTTTGAAAATATGCTGATTTAAGACGGCCTTACCTCTCGTCCACAGAAAAACTCCAAATGAAGTTCCAGGTGTACCAGACCAAGAAATTAACAGATCATTATTGTTAATAATATTTTTGTTTAATACCTTAGCTTTACAATAATTAAAAGGAGCATTAATATCATTTAGGTTCTCAATTCTAATAATGGGCAATCCGTCATCGTGCCACTCGGAAGGTTTAAATGCACGTCCGTTTATAAGTTTACAGGTATCTAACAAGCCAACAACTTCCCACTCTTCGGGAATTCTACCTAATGGAGAATTTTTGAATTTGTGGGTTTTTTCGCTTCTGATTTGTCCTTTTTCATCAATTCCATATTTAAAAAGATTCTGCATTAAACCCTGTTTAATACTTTTGTACTTTTCGATAAGTAATTCCGTGTTTGAAATAGCTTCATCTATTGTTAATATAATTTTTGCAATTTTTCCTTGCTCAAGTTTCGATTTCGGCAAAATAAATATCATATTGGGGACTTTACTTGTTTGAAGATGTAAGACTGTAGAACCGCTTGAGTGATCCTTCATAAATTTACGTGCAGTGGGAGTTGTTAGATAAAAATTAATATAATTTTTATTAATTAAATTTTCATTTATCTCAACTTTGGATAAATCCATTGACATCGTAATTTCCTGATTAGTATCCAACTTTGGCAATAATGTAGGACACCCAATAACATCACCATCCCTAGTTAAGTCAGTGTTTGCAATAAGCAAATCATCAGTAAGTAGCTTTTTGTTGATTGGCACAAATCCTTTGAAGTATTTAATTCCAGATGGATTAAATCCACCGAACTTTTTAATACATTTTAAATTGACAAATATATATCCGCTTTCATCTTTGGAATAATCTTCACTTTTATAACTAATGCCCTTATTTAGATAAGCAAATTCCCTAAGTGGTTTAATTTGCCAATCTTGAGGTATGGTTAGCATCTTATTTGCAGTTTTCATTTTTTTATATAGTTTAATTCATTTAAGTATTTATCAAACTTACTTATTGTTTCATCACGGGATTGTTTTATTTCTGTAAGTGGAGTTTTGTATTTAACCCACATTTTTTCAAAAATACTTACGATCTTTTTCTTTTCTGCGTTTAAATAACGATCCAATTCTGAATGAATTAAATCGAACAATTTTTTGAGAATTAAGTCTTTTGCTTCCTGTTCTGTAAAAGTAAGTTTTTTAGCCTCAACTTTTTGTTCTAATCCTTTTTCTTTTAATTTCAAATCAGCCTTTACATCTTTAATCTCTTTCTCTTTTGTTTCAATTATTTTTAAGGTATTTTCAAACTCAACAATGTCTTTTTGAGAGTTTTCAGAATTGACATTTTTTAAGTCTTTGATCTGTTCTTTCAGGAAGGATTTAACATTTTTTGGAGTTTTTTCTGTTTCCTTATCTCCTTCGCTTTCTATTTCCACTTCTTCCAATATTTCAGACAAACTACTCTCCAATTCAACAGTCTTTAACTCTAACTTCTCTAATTCGTTAAGTTCGGTTGAGAAGAAAGCACTTTTAATATAGTCGTCAGGTATAAGTGAAGGACTCCAACCAACTGCAACAATTGTTTTCAAATCATATTTGATTGCCTGCCACCAATTTACAAATACACCTGCTATTTGAAAACTATGAAGAACATTGAGATCAGAAAATGCCTTTTTAAATTCTTCGATCTGTTCTTTGCGAAACTTAGCCGCGTGGTTATGATGAGGAAAATCTTCAATAATGATTTGCGCTTTCTTCCACCAGGTCTCAAGAGCTTTGTGCATTTTTTCATTTGCAGTTTTTACTTGTGGATACGCTTCAATAACTTCCCTGATTTTCTGTTTTTCGTTTATCTCCGGTTTAAATAATGCGTAATCATTATCCTTGTTGTTAAGTAGATCAGTGTATTTGATGCCATAACGAGCCATCTCAGCTTCATAGAGAATTAATTCACGTTTTGGCACTCCACCCAATAGATGAGCTTTGACATCTTCAATTTCTGGATCGGGAGAATTGTCAACATAGCGGCGAATATTGAGATTATATTCGTTTGTGGCAATCTCAGATATCTCAACCAAGCGGGAGTATTTTGGATATTCCTTATGATTGGTAAAAGTATAAGTAATCTTTTCAATATCTTCAGGTCGCAAAAAGTTCTGATTTCTTCCTTCACCGAATTCTGCATCGGCATTGATAAAAAGTATCTTGTTTTTTAATTCCGAAGGTTTATTTTTATTTATTACCAGTACACAAGCAGGAATACCAGTGCCATAAAAAAGATGTTGAGGCAATCCAATTATTGCTTCAATTATGTCATCCTTAATCATTCCCTCACGGATAGCTTTTTCAGCACCACCACGGAACAAAACACCGTGAGGCATAATCGTCGCCATCATACCTTTTTCTTTTATAGATGCGATCATATGCTGTACGAACATCAGATCGGCTTTTTTGCCGGTTTCGGGAGAGAATCCATATCTGAAACGTTGAGGATATTGCATCGTTGACTTAGTATAGTTTTGACTGAATGGAGGATTGGCGATAACCCTATCAAACTTCTTGATATATCCGCTCTCGACAAACTGTGGAGCTTGTAAGGTATCTTCTAAGGCTACTTGAGCGTCGTTGATGTTGTGAAGAAACATATTCATCTTACAGATTGCCCAAACCGTACCGTTATTATCTTGTCCGTACAAAGCAATGTTTTTGGAATTTTGTCCGGTTTCTTCAAGGTATTGCTTGGATTGGATAAGCATTCCTCCAGACCCACAAGTTGGATCATAAACAAACATACCGCTTTGCGGTTTAAGAATATGGACCAAAAGACGAACTACTTGAGAAGGAGTATAGAATTCGCCACCCTTTTTACCTGCGCTATCGGCAAAATCTTTTATCAAATACTCGTAGGCTGCTCCTAGAAGATCAGGGAACTCAAAATCCTCGTTGGTAAGCCGGTATCGGTTGAAATGAAGAATTAAATCAACAAGTTGGTTATCTTTAACTTTGCGTTTGTTACTGATCTCAGCAAGAAAATTAATGTGTCCTAGTACTCCTGACAGTTCCTCGTTATATTCCTCCAAAGCAGCAAGAGATTTATTTAATTGGTTTCCTACGTCATCTTTTAAGTTTAAAATGCCTGAAAATTTCTTTCCGTTTTCAAGAGTGATTTCTGATTCAAGTTTCCATCTGGCTCTTAGCGGAACAAAAAAACTATCAGAATATTGAGTCGGATCTTCCAATAGCTCTTTTATCTGATCCTTTGACAAATTTTGTTTTTCCCATTTTTCCCTGACTGATTGACTCTCTACTTCAAACTGATCAGAAACACGCTTTAAAAAAAGCATTCCAAAGATGTATTCTTTATATTCAGATGCGTCCATCTTGCCCCTTAAAATATCTGCCGCAGTAAAAAGATGGTTTTCTAATTGTGAGAGAGTGATTTTTGCCATATTAATCTCAATTTTTTACGCTTTACAACAATCTCCTGATAGTCTGATTATACAAGACAAAGTAGTTTCTAACAATGAGGGGAGTTATAAAAAATAGTGGTTTTCTCAGTCTGTGAGTATTCTTATAGTATTTTAGGGTGCTCTCAAAACTCTTTAAATTTAACAATATATAAAAACCTAAAGTTAAAGTAGATACTGGGTTAAGAGAGCATTTTGGCTATTTTCGCACTTTTTATATATTCCTATAGTAGGAATTAGGAACCCGATACACCGCCCGGTCTTACGACCGCGGAACTTCTAAGGTTGAATTAGCAAAACATAGAGACTTTCTGCTTAGAAGAAGGAAACACGATTATCTACTCAGAGGATTTATATATTGCGAGGATTGTGAGCAACGTTATACTGCAGAACCTCATCCTAATCACTCTAAAGTCAATCCAATAAATATCCATTATTATCATTGTCAAAAACGAGGTAGAAATGGTTGTCCGGCGCCCTATGTTGAACAGAGTGATTTGGAAAAACAAGTTGCCCAACAAATGGCTACTATGGAATTTTCACAAACATTTATTGACAAGGTTATTGAACAGACAAAGAAAGTAGTCGAGGAAAACAGAAAGTCAGCGGATGGTTTAAAACAAGGAATCGTAAATCAAAAGACAGGGTTGGAAGCTAAAAGGAATAAGCTGGAAGACGCACTGCTTGACGGAACGATTGAAAGAGATGTATTTAAGCGAAAACACGCCGAACTAGAAAGCAAAATAATGAACCTGAATAATAACATTCAAGAAATAGAAAATAAGGCAAGAATTGATATTAATCTCGTTGAAGAAGTA
Organism: uncultured Gammaproteobacteria bacterium; assembly: GCA_964520615.1. Classification (GTDB taxonomy): domain Bacteria; phylum Patescibacteriota; class Microgenomatia; order 2-02-FULL-39-11; family 2-02-FULL-39-11; genus JAMCUI01. Next base: position 540 of record CAZFNL010000069.1, on the reverse strand, counting down.
TTGGCCTTTACACGTAATATATATCAGGCTTATTTAGATGCTCCCCAATTTCTGAAGCGTCATTACCTCAGATTCTTCTTCGAAAAGATTTATGTTAAAAATAAGAAGGTGGCAAAAACTATACCAACTCCGATTTTCTTGGTATTACAAGCTAATCAAGCGGTTATAATAAGAACTCTTCAGCTCCCCCGACTGGACTCGAACCAGTAACCTTGTCCTTAACAGGGACCTGCTCTACCGATTGAGCTACAGGGGAAAGAAAAATCAAACGTTGTCAAAGTACCTGCCAAGCAATAAATATTATAGCATAGTGATTTGATATTCTAGAAACGGAAGATTATCTTTTCTCAGCAGATTTTAACACATCAAGATCTCCTTGGTCAATTACACCATTATGATTTAGGTCCGAATCAGAAGTATATATCGGATTATCGCCGCTAAGAGTTTTTCCAATAACTTCATTCCAACATTTGTCCGTTTTTTTGCATCCGATATGTGTCGTAATAAAATTTTCGTCCACCGCATCAACTGTTCCATCCT
>CAZFNL010000068.1:0-36769 GCA_964520615.1 uncultured Gammaproteobacteria bacterium | reverse complement strand
TTGAGGACGGATTGGGAAATTATGATAGCGCTTTGGAAAATCATCTTATGGCTATTTGGACAAACCCTTTGGATACAAAGGGTTCATATAAAAGTATATATAGATATATGATTACTAATGTCATATATAGTATAAAAAAACACCAATTAATCCAGGCATATAACAGTCTGGTCAGCATCATAAACATTTTTCCTAGTGTTTCAAGACAAGCGTCTCTAAGTTCAGACTTAGAACCAATCTTGTCGTACTTAAATAAAGGTGATGATAAATCGGCAAGTGAAAAACTTCATGAGATTGCACAAAAAGGATTGGATTCTGTTCCGTGGATTGATATGAATGATCCAGATATCAAATATGCTTACGACAAATTGTTTCCAGTTATTGACAATAATCGATAAGCAAAGGTATGCTAATAATTATGGAAAGTAACAGTTTCCATTTTTGGGATGGGATAATTTTATTCCTTATTTTTGTTCTTGTAGCAGCTATTTTTGTCAAACCGAGCTTTGCTCAACCTTATCCTGGTACTGTAAATTCCCAAATCTGGGGTGAGAATGGAGGAGATTGCGCTTACCAGACAGGTGAGGATCCCAAAAGCAATTATTGCATATATTATGACGGCGGGTGCAACCTGACTGATAGTAATGGTTATGTATCAAAAGGTTTGGGAGGCGGAAACCATACGATTGCTGTAACAATTCCTCCAAACTACCAGCTAAAAACGTCTTGCGGAGCGTCAAATCCTGTAGTGGTATATGTAAACGGCGATACCCAAACGGTAAATTTTCCGCTTTTTACTTATAATATTAATGGTTGGGTTTATACAGAGACAAATAACAGCGTTACCAGAGCAAACGAAAACCTTGAGGGGTTAATACCCAATTACACAGTAAATTTGTACGATTACACTGGAGGAGTACAGGGTAGTCAACTAGCTCAGGTGACTTCAGCGCCAAGCCAGGTAACAGGTCCCGATTTGACTGCTTACACTGCAAATTATCTTTTTACCCCATTTTTGAACGGTAATTATCTGGTAAAACTGGTCGTAACTCCTACCGGATCAGTTCTGTTTCCTCCATATACAAATCCTCAGGTGGTACAAATAGGGGGCGGCCCGGCCTATGCAGATTTTCCTTTTGTTACAGTGACCCCGTCAGTTACTCCAGGTGCTACCATTACCGGACCGGGACTTCCTTCAGCGACACCCACTCCTACAGCAAATCTTACTCCTACCGCTACTCCTTCAGTACAGGTTACGCCTACTCCCCTTATTACCCAGCCGGCGTCTTGTTTAACTTTACCGACCCCAATTCTAATTGCTCCTGCTCACACTTTATGTACAAACTCAAAGCCCACTTTTTCAGCTTATGTAGAAGATCCCAACGGCGATAATGCCTGGGCTCAATTCTACAGCAATGCCTATGAGAAGTTTAACAGGATGGGAAGCGTGGTAGTGCCTCCCTACCCTACCGGAACATATAGTCAATACGTTTCCGACAGTTCCATGCTAAACTCTACTGGTGGATATTGGTGGACAGCGTATACTAAATCTTCAACATGCCCCCAGTCAAACGATGCGCCCGCCCAACTTCTAAATATGGATTATTCCCCGCCGGGTAAACCGGGAACTCCAACATGTACTTTTCAGCCGCAGAATCTTTATACGGGTGAATGCGCATTCAGTTGTTCTTGGCAGGATGATCCTGAAACAGATGCGTCTTGTGGAAACACGGATAATTATCATCCTATACTCTGGACAAATCCTTTGGGTGGAGGTGGTGATTATAGTTGGTGCGTAAACAGTTCTAATCCTAGTCTTAAGTGCAATTATGACTCCGGTAGTAACTCATGGAGTATCGCAGGTACTATTCAATCAGGAGAAAGTCTATACGGTCAAGTACAAGCTAAAGACAGCGTTGGCAATTTATCAGCTCCATCAGATGTTGCCGGTCCGTTTGTGTGTCCGTTTATAATTCCTCAATATACCCCTACTCCTGGCGGGCCAACTTATACGCCAACTCCGTCTCTGACTCCGTCAGTTACCCCATCACCCACCATTACTCCTACTCCAACACCAGGCAGTTGGATGCAGGTTGAGGGTGGCGACATTTATCAGAAAAATATCATACAGGACGTGCCGGCTGGTCAATATCTATTAAAAGATATTCAAAGTCCGTCAAATCCAAACAGTGGCGGCCTAGTGAGATACTCGCAAACTTTAAATACATTAAACGGATCGACAAAACAAAGTAATGACTGGAAACAACAAACAAGCCTTTCAAATGCTTTTAATTTTCCTTTTTATTGGAAAACTCTTAGTGAACAAGCGGTTAGTGTAAATAATTCAGTTGTCGGAGCTGCAAGCGATCTGGGCTCAGTTAAACATGTTTATTCTTACTCAGGATCAGGAACATATACCGTTGATCCAAATCTGAAAGCAAATCTTGACGCTAAAGGTTTACACGATGTTGTATTTATGGTTTCCGGAACACTGATGGTAAACAATAATATAGATTTTTCGACAGCTCCTTCAGATGTCTTAAACACGTTGGTATTTATAGTAAACGGACATATATATGTGGATAGTACCGTAACAACATTATATGGATTGTATTTATCAGGATGTAACGATGTAAACAGTTGTAATGGAGGAACGTTCACTGTAGCTACGTCAAACGGAACGGACCAGCCTATCACTATAAACGGAATGGTATATGCGTATGATTTACAATTATTGAGAAACGTTCCAAATTTTTCAACTCCTGCATTCAAATTTATATATCAGCCACAGTATGTGGTAAAACTATTGCAATATATGGGGAGATCCCAAGTAAATTGGCAGGAGGCAGCACCGTAGAATATGAATTAAGAATTATGAATTAAGAATGATAATTGATAAAGTGAGAGTATTAATGGAAAAAAATAAGCTTGTTTTGGAAAGACAGTTAAATCGTGGACAGGTCGTTCTGATATTGGTTTTAATCACGGTTGTGGGATTGACGGTGGGATTGTCTCTTATATCAAGAACTGTTACCGATGTGAGAATATCATCCCAGATAGAGCAGTCCAGCCGCGCATTTTCAGCCGCAGAGGCGGGAGTGGAAACGGCTTTACAAGGAGCTCAGGTGGGTTCTAGCGGTTCTCTAAATGTAACCGCAAATACTACGGCAAACTACAACGTTACCATGTTGGGTGGCAACAATTCGGTCTTTATCTATCCGTATACTGAGACAAACGATATTCAGACTCTATGGTTGAATTCTCATACAAATGAAATATTAGATGAATCAGCCACAAACTCGTATAGTCCTTCTTCCACGCTTACAGTCTGTTGGGGTTCCCAAGCAACCAAATCAACGGATGAGTCTGCAATTGAGGTAAGTATTTATTATAAAGATGCAGGCGGCCAATATTATATTGCCAAGGGTGCCTATGACCCCGACCCTCTTACAAGGACACCGCCTGATAATTTTACACAAGCGGAGAAAGCGGGAGGATATTGTGGAGGGGATTATCGTTTTAGACAAGTGATAACTCCGACGAGTTTAGGAGTGTCTTCAGGTGACATATTGTTGGCAATGAGGATTCAACCATTATTTTTTGGTACTGTTTTAGCTGTGCAGCCATCCGCAACTCTTCCACAACAAGGTTCGCTCATTACTTCAGTCGGCCAAACTTCTACGGGAATCGTGAGAAAAATACAGGTGACACAAGGATATAAGTCCTTTCCTACATTATTTGACATGGCTTTGTTCTGCGAGAATTGCAGCCATTAATTCTATCCCCCCTATTTGCCAACCAAGTGTTTATTCCTATGGAAAATTGTATTTATAATATGTAATAATATGATAACGGATCCTGATAAGGATTTCTACTGCCCATGGCAAAGTTACTACTAGGACTAGATATCGGCATGCAGTCTATAAAGGCTGTCCAAATTTCGTCTAATAAAGACGCAAACTCTCTTTTGGCTGCTGGTTATATAGCTACCCCTACAAAATCGTTTTTATCAATGTCTCCCAGTGATGATCAGGCTTTGGCTGATACAATAAACAGACTGGTTCATGATATGAAGGTTGCTACAGCTGACGTGTCCGCATCGCTACCCTCAAGTAAAGTAATAACCCGTGTGATTGAAGTTCCAAATATGACCGATAAGGAGTTGGATTCTAGTATCCAATGGGAAGCAGAACAATATATCCCTCTTCCCTTGGCCAAAGTCAAAATCGATTATGTGGTGATAGACCGTAATGAGGAAAAAAATAAAATGAAAGTTCTTCTTGTTGCTGCTCCAATAAGTACAATAGAAAGGTATATGCGTATTATAAGCCTTTCTGGATTAAATCCTGTTGCTTTGGAAACTGAGATTCTAGCAGATGTTAGAAGTATAACTCAAAGCTTTCCCGATCTGCCAAACTTGCTTCTTATGACAATCGGAGCTTCAAGTACGGAAATAGCGCTTGTCAGGGACCATATACTTGTTTTTACCAAGTCGCACCCAATTGGAGGGACAACATTTACAAGGGCGATAGCTGAGGAACTTGGTTTTGAATTACCCCAAGCTGAAGAGTATAAGAAAAATTATGGCTTGGATGAGAATAAACTTGAAGGTAAAATTTACAAGACGCTTACCCCGTTTTTCAAGAGCTTATTTGAGGAAATAGAAAAAACTACTGCCTATTTTAAGGAACAGTTTCCTCATGAAGAGATAAAAACGGTAGTTGCTTGCGGCGGCGGAGCTAAGTTACCAGGTTTGGTACTTCATCTGACAAGAGAATTGGGGATAGATTCGCAGATAAACAATCCCTTTATAAACCTTTCAGTTGACCCCAACATATTACCGGCTTTAACTCCAGACGCTCCGATATATACAACTGCCGTAGGGTTAGCGCTGAAAGAGTTAGAAACATAAAAATAGTCATAATTTATGCCAAAAAAATCTGTAAATTTGATTCTTCCTTTGGAAAAAGATAAACCAGTAGTAAAAAAACTGAAAATAATTTTACCAGTGGTTGCTGTTATTTCACTTTTGACTTTTACAATAGTTTTTTTGGCTTCGATTTTTTATATCAATTCAAACATTTTTCAGTTTAACTTATTAAAAAGTGAGATTGACCAGCTCGAAAACAATATAGGATCACAAAAAAATACAGAAGGGATATATACGCTTACCAGTTCAAGATTAAATATTTTGGATCAAGTTTCTGGGAAAAGCGCAAATTTTACTTCTCTAATTGGCGCAATAAACCAAATGAATTTGTCGGGTATTTCAATTACTAATATGGCATCTGATAATAAAGGAAACGTGACTTTTTCTGTTGCCGCTTCATCTTCCGCTTCCATGGATTCTTTAGTAAGTTATCTTTTGGATAAAGATAAAAAAAAGATTTTTTCCAAAATTGAGGCACACGGGATAGTCAGAGAAAAAACTGGTTCTTATACATTAACAATAACTTTATTGGCAAATAATTCGCTTCTAAAATGAATAAAGATTTTGACTATAAAAAATATATTCCTCTTTTGAAAAGATATGAGATAATTATCGCTTCGTCTATAGTGATATTTGTTGTCGTAGTGATGACTTTTTCACTTCTTATCCCTAACTTTGATAGAGCTCAAAATATTTATGCACAACAGCAGGATTTGAAGAGAAATCGTGACATACTCCAAAAAAAGGTAAATTCTCTAGCTTCCATTGATGCTCAATATTACAAAAATAATTTTGCCAAGATTGATCAAGTTCTGCCAACTGAAAAAGATTATGTTTCCCTTTTTTATACTTTTGACACATTGGAACAGAAAACCAATGTGTCACTTTTGAAAACCGACTTTCAGTTGGGTGTAATTTCGACAAATTCCGCACAGCTAACCAGAATTCCTGGATCTTCAGCTTACGTGTTGCCTGTGGGGATACAAATATTGGGTAATCTCTCTTCCATTCAAAATTTTATTAAAGCCCTGGGTGATTTTAGCGGGAGATATATTACCGTTGATTCGTTTCAAATCGAGACTAAAGGTGGAGATGCTTTTATTGCGACATTGGTCGGAAAAGCGTATTTTTATCCTTTACCAGCTACTTTAGGAAGCGTTGATACGCCTTTACCCAATATGAGTAGCAATGAGGAGAAGATACTAAATACTATTGCTAAGATCCAGCAGACAAGTAGCGAAGAATACAGTTTACCCAGTTCTGCGGTTGGCAAGAAAAACTTATTCCAATAGGAATTTGCAAATTGGCTTTTTACCATCAGCCGTTCATCTCATTTCCTTATTTTCCCCGCCATTTTCTCTTTCCACTCCGCAATTTTCTTATGGTTACCCGATATTAAAACATTCGGAACTGTTAACCCTTTATATATCTGCGGTCTTGTATATTGGGGATATTCGGCGACATTTTTTTTGTTGTACGATTCATAAAGCGTTGCTTCTTTTTTTTCTAATACTCCGGGAACCAGTCTAGATACCGTATCGCTAACCACCATTGCCGGGATTTCTCCACCTGTCAGTACATACTTTCCGATAGATAAAGTTTCGTCACAATAGTTTCGGATGCGGTAATCTATGCCTTCATAGTGTCCACATATAAGGATAAGATGGTCAAGTTTAGAGTATTTCCTTGCGGTAGATTGGGAAAATATTGTACCTGCTGGGTCCAGCAATACCGTTTTTTCCTGAGAAACTGAAATTCTATGCTTTTGCCTAAAAATTTTTTTAGCTTGTGATAAAGCTTTTTCCACTATATCCACTCTCATTATCATACCGACTCCCCCACCAAACGGCTTATCATCGACTGAACGGTGCTTATCAGTAGCGAAATTCCGGATATTAATTATGTGGAAAGTTAAAAGCCCCTTTTTTTGTGCTCTCCCAATAATGGAGGAGGAAAGGACGTTTTGTATAACTTCGGGAAATAGAGTGAGGATTGAGATATCCACTTTGGATTAATCTTTTTACCCTGCAATTTCTATACGGATTTGTTTGTTTTCTTTAATTGCCAGAATCTTGGCGACATTCCTGATCGCCTGTATAATCTTTCCTTCCTTACCAATAATTTTTCCCATATCTTCTCCGTTTGCGGAGATAATATACTGCGATATGTTTTCTCCTAAAGAGCGTTCTTCTATTTTTATATCTTCAGGGTGGTCGACAATTAGTGAAACAATGTAGTTGAGAAAATCCTGCATGTTTAATGATTAAAAATTATAGGGAAAGCAGTTTCCTTACCGATTCTGTTGGTTGTGCGCCCTTTGAAAGCAAATTATCTAAAGCCTTTTTATCGACATTTATTGTAACCGGAGTGGTCTTAGGGTCATAAAATCCCAACTGGACAACCGTTTTCCCCCCACGTTTCTCAGATTCCTCCGCGGCGACGATTCTGAAAAAAGGAATATCTTTTCTTCCCATTCTTTGAAGTCTTATCTTTAACGCCATAAGCTTAAAAATATCTTTACTAATCTCTCCATTATAATATTTCTCTTCTAATATCTCAAGTATATACATTTTTCAATGTTGTCACTCATTGGTTTTTGGCACTTGTTTGACTGAAACGGGATCAATTATTTCTTGACTTGCCATTTGTTTAGTGCTTTTTCTGCAGCTTTCATTTCGCCTTCCTGTTTACTTTTTCCCTGACCAGTACCATAGAGTATATTTTCCACATAGACGCCTATCGTAAATTCTTTGGCATGATCAGGTCCTTTCTGGTCAAGCACTTTATAAACAGGTGATACTTTTTTATCTTCCTGTACGACTTCCTGGAATTCACTTTTGGCATCCTTATATTTTTTATCTCTTAATATATTTGTTAGTAAAGGAAAAAGAAAAGCAGAAAGTATTTTTTTTGCTGATAAAAGTCCCTGGTCGAGGAAAACCGCCCCCAGGAAAGCTTCAAAAGTATCAGCCAATATGGAAGTATTTTGCCTGCCTCCGCCTTCCTCTTCACCATGAGATAAAAGAAGAAGTTCTCCCAGCTTGAGTTCTTTAGCTATTTGCGCTAAAGTGGTCGTTTTTACCACTGAAGATCTTAGATTTGTTAGTTGCCCTTCGCTAAAGTCGGGGTACTCCTTAAATAGATATTCTGAAACCAGGAGTGACAGAATACTGTCACCTAGAAATTCCAATCTCTCGTTTGACGAAGCGTATTCTTTGTTTTCGTTAAGGTATGACCTGTGTATGAACGCTTGTTGGATAAGATTATTATCCTTAAATGCTAAATCGACTTTTTGGGCTAGATCGTTTAATTTCATTTTAAGCCTTCGCGGTAAGATTTTTTAATATATTTCCTAATACACCGTTTATAAAAGCAGGGCTTCCCTCTCCTCCGTATTGTTTGGCTAATTCTATGGCTTCATCAATTATGACTTTTGGGGGTTCTCTCTTTTCATACATCAGTTCAAAAATTGCCTGCCTGAGTATGGCGACATCGATTTTTGCAATTTTTTTTATGGGAAATTGTGGGGCTGCTTTTTCTATCAGAGGATCTATCGTAGTTAAATTCTCAATAATTTTTCCCGTCAAATATACGTTTTCGTCGTTGTCTTTTTTGTCTATAAAGCTTTCTGCAAAAAGCGTCTGCATGACCTTGACTCTTTTTAGGTGCCTAGGATCATCTATTTTTTTCATAGATTACTTTTGGGCTTGAAAACCGTTTAGAAGTATTACTTGTAAAATCCGCATTTGGGACATGCATGGTGAGGCATTTTGGGAGTACCGCACTTTGGACAGACGTTTGTGTTAGCCAGTCTGGTTGCGAGATTTGCTTTTTCTCTCTTGCCTCCTCTTCGTGATGAGTGTCTTCTTTTTGGTAACGGAGCCATACATACGTTATTTTATATTTTTGTGCTAATTTCTGCAAGTAGTAATATCTTACAGAAGCCTTAAGTTACTTGTTGTAGATTGAGCTAATAATCGTGAGCAAAAATTAGTTTGGAGTGACGTTTTTTTCCGATAAAGATTGGATTTTTTTTTGCAAAAGAGGATAGTCTGTAAGCCGAATGCCGGTAGAGAGTATCTCAATTGCTGCACTTTTGGAGTCTTCGATTAGTTTGATATCTGAAAAGGACGCTATTTTTAAGCCCGGGGAACCATGCTGTCTCAGGCCGAAAAGTTCACCCGGCCCGCGCAATTCAAGGTCCAATTCCGCAAGTTTTGGACCTGAAAATGTACTTTCCAAAAACTTAAGCCTTTTTAGTGTATTTGCGTTTTCCTTTTCAGTAAATAAGAGACAATAAGATGGAATATTTCTTCTGCCTACGCGTCCGCGTAACTGGTGAAGTTGGGCCAAACCAAATCTGTCAGCTGCTTCAATTAACATTATGGTAGCATTGGGGACGTCGATGCCGACTTCGACAACTGGTGTGGAGACGAGGATATCCAATTTCCCTTCCTTAAAATCAGAAAGCGTCCTATCTTTTTCACCGGAAGATATCCGTCCATGCAAAAGGCCCAACCTCAAATCTGGAAATATTTCTGATTTTAACGTTTCATACTCAATGGTTGCCGCTTTTACGGTTATGAGACTCTCAGATGCCTCTATAAACGGGCAAACTATAAAAACTTGGTTTCTAGGTATGGAAGACAATATTTGCTTTCTAATCCAATTATAGGCGGCTCTTCTTTTCTCAGAAGGTACCACCCAAGTCTTGACTATAGTTCGTCCCAAAGGCATTTCATCTATCACTGATAAGTCAAGATCAGCATATATGGTCAGAGCTATTGTTCTAGGAATTGGAGTGGCGGTCATAGTCAAGATGTGGGGATAGTCACCTTTTTCTCTAATCTGAGCTCTTTGTTCTACACCGAATCTTTGCTGTTCGTCAATTACGACAAGTCCCAATTTGGGGAATCTTAAATTCTTACTGAGAAGTGCATGTGTACCTATAGTGACAGCAGCGGATTTAGTCCTCTTTTTATTCCTTGGCTCTTTGTTCTTTGCAGTAACAAGATTTGTTGTTATTCCATATGGTGAAAGAAAGCCGGAGATCGTGTCATAATGCTGTTTGGCCAATATTTCGGTAGGGGCCATCAATACAGAGCTGTATCCGTTTAGGTAAGCTATATACATTGCAATTGTTGCCACAACTGTTTTACCCGATCCTACATCCCCTTCAAGAAGCCTATTCATGGGTTTGTCTGACTTTAAGTCGGTAACAATTTCCTCAACAGATTTTTTTTGTGCTAGAGTCAGTGCAAAAGGCAAATTTAGGATAAATTTATTTATTTTTTCCCCAAATTCTAGCACTTTGAATTTCAGATTCACTTTCTCGTTTTCTCGTTTTCTGCGGTTTATTTGGGCAAAAAGAGAAAGAGTTAATAGCTCGTCAAACTCAAGCCTTTTTCTGGCTTTTTGAGCTAAGTTGTAATCTGTTGGAAAATGGATCGAAAAGATTGCTTCTTTTTCATCCATAAGCTGAAACTTACTAAGTATGTTTCGGGGAAGATACTCTTCTATTTGTGGCGAAAACTTAAAAAGAAGGGAGTAAATTCTGGATCTTATCCATTTTGACGAAATGCCAGCAGTTTCCGGGTATACCGGTACAAGACGGCCGGAATGGACAAGAATCGGGTTATGGGATAGAGGTTGTTGAATTATTTCGTAATCCGGAGATTCAAAACTCAGCCGTTTGCCAAACCATTTTACTTCTCCGGCAATAGATACTTTTGTGTCGGTATGAAGGATCGTAGTAAGAAAAGGCTGGTTATACCATACAATATCAATTTTTCCCGTCTCATCTTCTAGTTCTGCTTTCTGGATTTTCCGTCCGTGTTTGGTATATATATTTTTGATAAATTTGATTGTACCAATTACAGTAACTCTTTCGCCTTCCTGAAGATCTGATATTTTTGAAACGAGCGAATAGTTATCATAGCGGAAAGGGATATGGTAAAGAAGGTCTTCAATTGTTTCTATTTCCAAATTCTTTAATCTGGATAAATAAGACGGGCCAATCATCCGTAAAATGCTTACGGGCTGTGAGAGTTGGAACATAAAATTTGCTTATTGTAAAAGCAAAAATGGCGCAAAAGAAGCGGCGATAAGTGCGATAGTTGATATGGCAACTATCACGATCCATACTTTCTTGTGTTTCCTAAAAATGTTCATAGATTTTTAATTTAATTCCAACCTTGCAAATTTATGCTTACCTACCTTTATAGTGGTTCCTGTTTTTATTTTCACCGTTTGCTGCGGATTGGTTATTCTCATCCCGTCTATTTCTACCGCTCCTGAGACTATTAATCTTTTAGCGTCGGTACCACTGCTTGAGAGATTGCTTTTTGTCAATAAGTCTTTGATGCTTATATTCTCAATGGCGCTAATCTTAATAGTAGGCACGTCTTTTGGTAATTCTTTTTTTTGGAATGTTTTTTCAAAAAAATCTTGAGCCTCTTTGGCCTCTTTTTCGCTGTTTAACATTGAAGTCAATGTGTAAGCGAGCATTTTTTTGTATTTCATGGGGTTGTCTCCTCCTGTGATATTTTTGGAGATTTCTTCTACTTTTGTCATAGGTATTTCTGTAAGGAATTCAAATGATTTGACAATAACGTCATCGGATAACCCCATTATCATGCCGTAAAAATCCTTTGGCGGGGCTGTCAGCGCAATCACATTTCCCTCGGTCTTGCCGATTTTTTTGCCTGAAGAATCAGTTAGAAGAGGGGTGGTCATGACGAATTTTTCTTTGTGAAGGATGTCTCCTACCAGTTGCCTGCCGCAAAGCATATTGAAAGTCTGGTCTGTTCCCCCCAGTTCCAAATCGACATCCATAGCTACTGAGTCATATCCCTGTAAAAGAGGATAAAGAAATTCTCTCAAATTGATGGTTTCTCCCCTTTTTTTCCTCTCAAAATAAAGATCTCTTTCCTCAAGCTGCTGGAGGGAAAAATGTTGGGCAATATTTAATATATCAACGAGGTCCAGTTTGTTTAACCAACTACTATTGTATAAGATTTGAGCAGCATTTTTACCCTTAAAACCAATAATTTTTGCTGCCTGCAACACATAATCCCTGGCGTTCTCTTTGAGTTCCTTATTTGTGAGAAATTTTTCCCGGGCACGCGTTTTCCCTGATGGATCGCCTGCCTGTCCGGTACCATCTCCAATAAGGAATATGACTTGGTGGCCAAGTTCCTGAAATTGGCGCAGTTTCATAAGGCCCGTCATGTGTCCTATATGAAGTTGTATGCCTGTGGGGTCAAAGCCCTGGTAAAGCCTCAGTTTTTTTCCGCTTCTTAGTACCTTTTCGAGCGTCTCCCTTGAAGGGTAAATCTTGTCAACACGGCGGGTCAGAAGCTCGTCTATTTTATCCCTTACCATAATTTTCATATTCTATCACTTTAATTGCTTGAATTAAATAGATTTTATGCCCGTATATATAGAAACGCTTATCCAGTTTTGATACACTATATTAGTATGTCATCCAATTTTACATACATCAGATCAAGAAGATCACGAAGCTATAGAACAAGACTTTTTAAACTACAGCTAATAAACAAACTTATCACCTTTGGAGTCATTGGAGCCATAGGCTTGTTTATTTTTACCTTTTTTCTATTTATATGGTATTCCAGAGATCTTCCTTCTCCGGACAGTGTTCAAAGGAAGGAAGGATTTTCCACAGTGATTTTAGATAAAAATGGAAAGACTATCTATGATATTTATAACGGTCAAAATAGAATCCCTGTAACTTTTTCTGATATCCCTGATTTTCTCAAAAAAGCCACGGTTTCAATTGAAGACAAGAATTTTTATGAGCACCAGGGTTTTGATCCTAAAGGTATAGTAAGAGCCTTTTTGAGCATAATTACGTTTCGCGGTATACAAGGTGGATCTACACTGACTCAACAATTGGTGAAAAATGTTCTGTTGAGTTCCGAACAGACTGTGACAAGGAAAATTAAGGAATTCATACTGGCAGTCCAAATAGAAAGAAAATACTCAAAAGATCAGATTCTTCAGATGTATCTTAACGAAGCTCCCTATGGAGGTACTATGTGGGGAATTGAATCGGCAGCTGAAGGTTATTTCGGTAAACATGCTAAAGATCTGACTCAAATTGAATGTGCCATCCTTGCTGGTTTACCCCAGAGTCCTACGTACTATTCCCCTTTCAGCGGCAACAAGTATGTGGAACGGACTAAGGAAGTCTTGATCCGTATGATGGAAGATGGAAAGATTACTCCTCAACAGGAAAGTGATTTGGAAAAACAGTTGCCCCAAGTAAAATTCCAAAAGCCATCATCACAATTTATAGCACCCCACTTTGTCTTGTATATAAAGCAACAGTTGGTAGATAAATTCGGAGAGAAAGCGGTAAATGAAGAGGGATTGCGGGTGATAACCACCCTTGATAGCGATCTGCAACTCAAGACGCAAAACATAGTTGGTGAAGAGCTCGATAAACTGAAAAGTCTGAATGTATCAAATGGAGCCGTGCTTGTCATAAATCCCCAGACAGGAGGAATATTGGCTTATGTGGGCAGCCGTGATTATGATGCTGCGGATCCCAAAATGGGAGGAAAATTTGATGTTGTCAGTATGGGTTATAGGCAACCGGGAAGTGCGTTAAAGCCTATTACTTACGCGACGGCTTTTGAAAAGGGATATACGCCTGCCAGCCTTTTGATGGATACGGAAACGCATTTCCCGGCCGGAGCAGGACGCCCTGATTATATACCACATAATTACGATGGGAAGTTCCGCGGTCCTGTGCAGATAAGATATGCTTTGGCAAATTCCATCAACGTTCCGGCAGTGAAGACTACGGCTTTAGTAGGAGTCAGGGATATATTGAAAAATGCCTATGCGATGGGTTTATCCACTCTTCCCCCCACTGACGAAAATCTGAAAAGATTGGGACTTTCAATGACTTTGGGAGGAGGAGAAGTAAGGCTCCTTGATCTGACTCAGGCTTACGGCGTCTTTGCTACGGGAGGTATAAAAAATGACGTTTATTCAATAGAAAAAGTTGAGGATAGTACTGGTAAAGTTCTATACGAGCATAAGCCAATTGAAGGCAAAAGAGTACTTCCGCCGGATATATCCTTTCTTGTTTCAGACATTCTGTCTGATAACGAGGCCAGGAAAATGGAATTTGGGCTTAACAGTTATCTTCATATACCAGGTAAGACAGTGGCGGCAAAAACAGGAACGACAGATGATAAGAGGGATAACTGGACTATGGGTTATACGCCAAATGTTGTTGTAGGCGTGTGGGTGGGTAATAACGATAATTCTCCTATGGATCAGAGTTTAGCCTCTGGAATTACAGGTGCAGCACCCATATGGAATCGAGTGATGCAGGCGGCCATAACAAATAGTCCTAACCAGCCATTTGGAAAACCTGATAATGTGATTTCGTTAACTATAGATGTATATGGTGGAGGTTTGCCTCATGGTAGCGATCCGACAAGGTCTGAGTATTTTATAAAAGGTACCGAACCCACGGACGTATCTCCTATTTACCAGAAGATCAAACTGTCAAAATCGGATAATAATAAACTGGCAAACGCTGTCGAGATCGCCAAGGGTAATTATGTAGAAAAGGAATTTGTAGTGTTTAAGGAAGCCGACCCAGTTTCCTCAGACGGTAAGAACAGATGGCAGGAAGGCATAGATTCTTGGGTATCCCAGCAGTCCGATCCCAAATTCCATCCACCGACGGATATGTCAAACGTAGACTCAAATTCGGTGGTGGTAAATATAAAAAGCCCTTCTGACCAGTCTCAAACGGACAGTAACAGCGTCCATGTGCAAGCAGAAGGAAAGGCAATAAAAGATATAAAGAAAATGGAATTATATATTGACGGCAGTCAGAAGGACAGCGTGAACAGCAATTCTCTTGATGAGACGCTTAATCTTGATACCGGTATACATAAAATAGGGGTAAAAGCTTATGATGCTGATGGAAATACAAGTGAGTCAGATGTAACTATTGGTGTCAAGACTTCTCCCAATCCAACTGCAACACCGGTTCCGCAACCCACTCCTACATTGGTATCAATTCCTACATCAAGCCCTTAATTAATTTTCTAATTTTTTCTGAGGGTGACTTGGAGTTTGGAGGATAACCTGTTAAGTATTTTTTCCCGGACTTTTTTTACTTTCTCGCTTTCCAGGTTTTTCTTCCTGTCCTGATAAACGACCCTTAACGAAACATTATTTTTGAATGTATCAACCAACTCCACACCAGCAACAAGAGAATCTGCTTCTTTTACCGTTTTTAGAATATCTCCTATTTGTTTGCCGGTATTTACTAGCGTCAAGTTTTCCCTTACAGGCGGGTAAATGGGTATTGGTGTATATTTTTTGGAAGGGTTTGACAGTTTTGTTACTTTCTGCATGTCAAGCTGGCAGATGAAGATGTCATTTTTTATGCCGAAGATTTGCATCAATTTGGGGTCAATTTTTCCAGCTGTTCCTAAAGTGTCAGTTCCAACTTTTATATCCACTGTTTGCCTTCGATGGAAAAGTGGTATATGAGTAGGTGTGAAATCATAATTTATTACCCCCAATTCTTTCAAAAGGGTTTCAGTTATACCTTTCATCTCTGCGAAAGTGCTTTGGCAGGCAATGGTCAAAATATTTATTTCATCGGGTAAACCAGAATCTCTCGGGATATATATATTTGCCATTTCGAAAAGTCTTAATTTACTTTCAAGATTTTGGTTGTAGGCAATATTTTGCGCGATAGAAGGAATCAGAGATTGGCGCATATACTCTATCTCTTCAGTCAAGGGATTTACGACTTTCAAATGCTTTTTAGGATCCAAACCGGATTTTATTATAAAATCCTTGGAAACAAATGAGTAATTATAGACTTCAGTAAAGCCCCAATATTTCAGGGCCTGTCTGGCAATCTTCTCAAGCGGTATATCTTTGGGCTTGTCAGAAATGGGAATACTCCCTTCCATAAGTCGAGTCGGTAAAGCGTGGTAGCCATAAAGCCTGGCAACTTCTTCAACAATATCCTCTGGTATGGCAATGTCAAACTGGCGAAAAGAGGGAGGGGTAATAACTAGTTGCGAGTTGTCAGTTGAGGAAACAGTAACATGGAAATGTAACGATTTTAGTATATCTATGATTTCCTGCGGTTTTAATTCTATCCCAAGCCTGTCATTTATAAATTTGTATTTGACATTGATTGTCGCAGGTTTGGTTTTATTCGGGTAAATGTCAATAAGATTTCCTGATATTTCTCCCCCGGCATACTTCTTATAAAGCTCAATACCACGCAAGATGGCAGTATTTACCAGTTGGGGGTCAGGATGTTTCTCGTTTATTGATGCGGCCATTGTCCTTATGCCATAGCGCATTGAAGTTTTTCGTATAAGAATGGGGTTATTCGATTCGATAAAGAAAATAATCCTCTGCGTATCAGGCGTTACTACACTGTTTTGGGTGCCCATAATCCCTGGAAGGTCAATTACCCTTCCTGTCCCGTCATCGATTACCACATCTTCGTCGCTTAATAAATATTTTTTCTCGTCAAGAGTGACAATCGGTTCGTCTTTTTTGGCTTTTCTCAATATGAAAGTATGGGTTTTTACTCTGTCGTAGTCAAAAACATGGCAAGGGTGTCCCACTTCAAGCATGACATAATTGGTGATGTCGACAAGGTTATTTAATGATCTGACTCCTGATTTTTCTATTCTTTTTTGCATAAATTCCGGAGACATTTTCATCTGGTCTACTTTCATTACAATTCCCATAATACGGTTGCATATTTTTGCCGGGTCTGCAATATCCATGGGAAGAGGGTTTGCCGTATAGGGCAGTTTATCCGGGATATCCAAATTTTTCAGTCGGGCTTTTATGCCAAATCTCGGCAGTATTGCTGCAGCCTCCCGGGCTATGCCATAGACTGATGCCATATCGATACGGTTTGTAGTAATTTCAATCTCATAAATACAGTCTTTTCCGTCTTTTTTTATTCTCTCAACAGAAGGACCACAAAGTGAAAGGTATTCCTTAATTTCTTCAGGCGCAGCTTCGGTTTCCAGATATTCACGCAGCCAGGAGTCGGGTATTAAAATATTCATAAGAGTTAAGCGTTAAGCGGGTTAGATTCTTTCTTTTCGCTTTATCCTTTCCGCTTCACGCTCATTTTAGAACTGCTCCAAAAACCTAATATCATTGGTATATAAAAGCCTGTTATCATCCAGTTTGGTGCCGGATTTCATCATATAAGTTCTTTCTACTCCCCAACCAAAAGCAAAACCGGTATATTTTTCAGGGTCAATTTTGCCAGCGGCAAGTACGTTGGGATGAACCATACCGCTGCCGCCAAGTTCCAGCCAACCCTCTTTGCAGTATTTGCATTTTTGCCCGTCAGGTAGCGTCCCTTTTCCCAGACATACGCCACAGGTGATGTCAACCTCAAAAGATGGTTCGGTAAACTGGAAATGAAAAGGTCGAAGTCTGGTCTTTCGTTCTGGACCGAAATATTGTTTAGCAAAATAATCCATTGTTCCTTTCAAATGGGTGATGTTAATCCCTTCGTCAACGACAAGCCCTTCAAACTGGTGAAACATAGGAGTGTGCGATATATCCCAGTTTGGGCGATAACATTTGGCGATATTTATCATCCTAATTGGGGGATGGGAGTGCACTCTTTCCATCTCTCTTACCTGACCAGATGAAGTATGGGGTGAGAGGAGCATCCGGCCGTATTTTGGTGAAGGATCTGCGTCTATAAAAAAAGTTTCAAAGTCATCACGTGCGGGGTGATCAGGAGGGAAGTTTAGGCTGCCAAAGGAATACCAATCCCATTCTATCTCCCGATAGCGTACCCGCGTGAAACCGATTTGGGTAAAAATCCTATCGATTTCTTCAATTGCTTGTGTCACTATATGGAGGTGTCCCAGTGGCGGTTCTTTTCCCGGGATGGAGATATCTATGGATTCTTCAGACCGTGCTCTAATAATCTTTTCTTTTTTACGGTTATATGCATCTTCCAGCTCTTTCTTTACCATATTGGCCAATTTCCCAAGTTTGGGCCGCTCTTTTTCGGGAATATTTTTGAAATCTTTGAGTAGTCTAGTGAAGCTTCCGCTTGCACCGAAATATTGTAGAAAGATCTGTTCCAGTTCAGCTGTTGAAGTACAATTGCTGAATTTTAGAAGAGCCTCCTGTTGCAGATGGGAAATTTGTCTTTCCATGAGTGCATTTTAGAATGAAAAGGTTTCTTATTTCAATAGTAGCTATTGTTAGGCTTAATTTATTTATGATTGGGCAATGATCCGATTCCAGCTGGCTTTGGATTCGGAATTAGTCCAAGGTATGATTATTTCTGTTTTTTCCACCATAACTCTATTCTGTCAAAGGCATCCTCTATATCCTTTTGGGGAGAGCCAAAGGACAGACGCAAGTGGTATTCTCCTTCAGGGCCAAAACCTACTCCCGGAACAGTGACAACTCCTGCTTCGTATAGAAGGCGTTTAGCCATCTCAATACTCGGAATTGGCAACAAATATTTGGGGAACACATAATACGTACCCCTGGGTTTGACATAAGAAAACAAGTCAGGAAGTAAATCCAGTCTTTTGCAAATGGTGTCCCGGTTTTGGGATAACCATTTGAAATGATTCTTTACTTTTTCCTGAGGTCCAGTAAGAGCTTCAATTGCCGCTTCTTGGGAGATATGGGGAGCACAGACTATATTGGCGTCGTGGATTTTTAATATATTCATAAGTAAGTCTTTGTTTGTATGAAGATATCCAATTCTCCAACCCATCATGCCGTATTTTTTGGATAAAGAACAGCACCTTATGACTTTTGGCCAGAGAAAGTCCAATGTGGCTATATTAAAATATTCGAAATTGTCGAAAACCAAAAAATCGTAAACTTCATCTGTAATTACGTATATGTCTTTATTTCTTAATACATTGGCAAGGGCCAGCAGGTCTTCTTTCTGGTAGATTGCACCCGTTGGGTTCTGTGGATTATTTAACACAATCGCCTTTGTTTTTTTGGTAATGGCTTTTTCTATTTTTTTCACATCAAGTCTGAAACCTAACTTCGGGTCCTCGATCATAGCTACGGGAATTGGAATGCCACCAGCAATCGAAACCTGTTCGCCGTTTGAGGAAAAATAAGGTGAAGGGAGTATCACTTCTTCTTGGGGATTGACTAGGGCAAGAAATGAGTATAGGAGTCCAGCCATGCTGCCGGGAGTGATTAGTATTTCTTCTGGAGTGACTTTTCTAAATAGCATTTCTTCTGATTTTTGCGCCACAACCTCGCGCAGTTTTGGGAGTCCCGTCAATAAAGTATATTTGTCTATATCGGGTTTGGTGTGGAGCGCATAAATAGCCGCCTCATGTATATTTTCCGGAGCGGGATAGAAAGGGAGACCGACACCAAGAGAGACAATATTCTTGTCTTTTGCTTTTTCTTGTGCACCAAGGTACATCATCTCCTTTATGACCGATACACTGGTATTTTTCAACCTATCTGCCAGTTCTGGCAAGATTTTATTATCTCCTGTAGTTGCTAAAACAGAATGACTTTTGTTAGACATCTTGCTTATTAAAAGAGATTAACTCTTCATATCTTTCAAAACTGTATTTTACATCACGCAGGCTATCTGCGCCAAATTTTTCCAGAAATGTATCCGCCAGGGCAAACGCCAGCCCGGCTTCAGAGATTACTCCGGCGCGCGGCACCACACAAACATCGGATCTCTCTATAGTCGCCAGAGCTTTTTCTTTTGTTGAAATATCCACAGTTCTCAAAGGATTACCCAAGGTGGATATTGGCTTATGGTAGACTCGGCAGACGATATCTTCCCCGTTTGACATTCCTCCTTCAATCCCTCCTGCGCGGTTGGATTGCCGCATATACTTCCCCTTTTCAAAAAATATTTCATCGTGTGTTCTGGAACCGTACTCAGAAGCGATGTCAACACCGTTTCCAATCTCAACGGCTTTGACAGAGGGTATGCTCATAAGAATTTGGGCAATTTTTCCGTCAAGACGTCTATCCCAATGTGTATAGCTTCCCAGACCCGGGGGGACGTTATGCGCTACGATTTCCACTATTCCGCCCAATGAATCCCTATTTTTTATGGCGGAAAGTATGGTGTTTTTCATTTTCCGGGCGGTATTTGCATCTACACACCTCAATTCGGGATCTTTCTCAAAAGATTTTTCTATCCGGGAAAAGGCATAACCCTTTTTTTCCAGTTTGATTTTGCCTATTTGAAGGGTATGGCTGGCTATTTTAATACCGAATTCCAAAAGCAGTCTTTTGGCTACGGCTCCTAGAGCCACCCGCATTACCGTTTCGCGTGCAGAAGCCCGTTCAAGAACATTTCTGATGTCATTAAAACCGTATTTCTGTACTCCGGCAAGATCCGCATGACCGGGTCTTGGATTGGTGATTCTTATTTTTTGTTTCTCAGCTTCTTCTATATCATCTTGGCTCATTTTGGTTTGCCAGTTGATAAAATCATTATTTTTCACCAATAGAGCAATGGGACTGCCGATAGTTTTACCAAACCTCACACCCGACAGAATTTCTACTTTGTCTGTTTCTATTTTGCCGCGACCGCCACGGCCAACGCCGTCCCGCCTTTTTTCAAGTTCTTTTTGAATATGTTCAACCGATAAGGTCAATCCGGCAGGAATACCTTCCAATATGGCAACTTCCGCCGGTCCGTGTGATTCTCCCGCTGTCAAGAATCTAAGCATAGCCTTTGTAATCTTATTAATTGTGTAACTTTTACCTATATGATCTTACCCGCTGTCAAGAATTTAAGCATAGCCTTAAGTTTTATTTATCGCTTCCTCCATAATTTTTACTGGAGGTTCCTCTCCGGTATAAAGTCTGAACTTGAAAACTGCTTGCCATAAGAGCATACGTTTTGCCGTAACTATTTTACACCCTGATTCTTTTGCCTCTCTTACCAATCTGGTTTCAGGAGGATTTGAAACAAGTTCCTGTATTATCATATCAGGTTTCAACAGTTTTTTAGGTACGGCTGAGTTGTTGATATTGGGAAACATGCCGACTGTTGTGGCGTTGATAATAATATCCATAGTTTTAATTGTTTTTGCCAAATCATTAAGTCCGCCTGATTGGCATCCGGCTGCTTTTGCCAAATTAGCTGCTTTTTCCTTATTCCTGTTTAGGACAGTAAGATTGGCTCCTTCGCTGGCAAGGGCAAAAGCAATTGCCCTTCCTGCGCCTCCAGCTCCTATAAGTAACGCCTTTTTGTTTTTAAGAGTGGTCACCTCTTTTAACGCTTTTACAGCTCCCTGTCCATCAGTGTTGTATCCAGTGAGTATGCCATCACTATTTATCACAGTGTTGACGGCGCCGATGCGTTTAGCTTCCGGTGACAATCCATCAAGAAATTGAACAATTTCAACTTTATAAGGTACAGTTATACCAACAGCTTTTATTCCCAGAGTACGAATTCCCTCTATGGCTGCTTTAAGATCTGTAACTTTTGCCGGAATATAGATATAATTTAAAGCCAAAGCAGCAAAGGCTGCGTTATATACAGCGTACATTTTACTAGTTTTGTAAGTCGCGCCGAAGAAACAGATTATTTTGGTGTTGCCGTCAATTTTGGTCATAATATTTTTTTATGATCAAGCTTGCTATTTTGTCCGGCTTTTTGTCCGAACAACTAATTTTTATATCCGCAATTTTCTCATAAATAGGATCTCGTGCTTTTAGTATCATATCAAGCGATTTTCCGGGATTGTCAGTATATTTTAGGAAAGCGGGCAATCCATTTTTCAATGTCCTGGAAAGCAATTTTTTTTTGTCTACATCAAGGTAGACCGCCGGGCCAATTTTTTTCAGAAGATTTTGGTTTCTTTTGGTTAACGGCGTTCTTCCTCCGCATGCCAGAATAATATTTCCGTTGGTTTCTTTGCATACTTCCCTTAAACAAACGCTTTCTAAATTGGTAAAATACTTTTCGCCGTATCTCTTGAATATTTCCCTGAATGACAAACTTTGGCCGGATTTTTTTTTGTATTTTTTTTCAATAATATTATCCATGTCGACAAAGTTCATGTTTAACTTCTCGGCCAATATTTTTCCGACAGTAGTCTTTCCGCTTGCTTTCATACCGATAAGAACGATTGACATATCAATTTATTAAACTTAGTCTTGCCCCGGCTATCTCCATTTCCGGAATGAATGTTTCAAAAGATTTTTCTACTGTTTCGGCGTCACTAATGAGTGTAGGTGCACCATCTGCCGCCAGGCCGGCAACAGCAAGGGATAGCACCATGCGGTGATCCTTGCAGCCTGAAACAGAAGTACCTTTTAATTTCCAACTATCATCCTGGTTTATGACTAATCCGTCTTCTCTCTCATAAATTTTTGCACCCATTTTTTTGAGTTCCTTACAGACGGCAGTTATCCTGTCGCATTCTTTCCATCTTGCTGTTTTTGCATTTTTTATAACTGTTTTTCCCCGGGCAAAACAAGCCGCTACCGCTATTGTGGGTACTTGGTCAGGAAGATTATTCATATCTGCTTCGATGGCATGCAAGTTGCTTGACCTTGCAGTTAAAATATTTGGTGAAATATTCAGATTTGCTCCCATTTGCCTCAATAGGTATATCACTTCCCTATCGCCATAAGGGTCACTTAAATCCATACCTCTAATACTGATTTCTGAATTTTGAGTAAGCAAAGCCGTAAGCAGAGGATAGGGAGGTGCAGACCATTCAAATGGGATGGTTACGTCAAAAGGTTTTGGAGACTTATTCCCCGGGAAAATATAATGCATGTGTTTATTGCCCACATTTTCGTATTTCAGTCCTACTTTATCAAACCAAAAAAGGAGTAGATCGATGTAGGCACACTCTCCCGGATTTTTGGTAAAAATTTCCACTGGTTTTGGCGAAAGAGCAGAAGCGATTAAAACACTAAAGACTGGTTGGCAGCCAACACCGTCCATATGGGCTTTTCCGCACTTTATACCACCTTTTATTAAAAGTGGCGCCATACCGTCATCCTTGGTAGAAATGATATTTATACCCAATTCTTTATATGGAACAAAAAGATTTTTGGAAATTTTTCGTAGTTTCCTTATAGACTCATCTCCGGTTATGACTGACCAGCCGGGACATGCTGCTGATACCCCTGCCGCAAAAAAAAGCATTGTTCCTGAATTGCCTACATTTATGATATTTTCAGGCGTCTGAGGTTGTCCTGCAACTCCTTTTACTTGATATATATTTTTTTCAGATTCTTTTTCTATTTTTGCCCCGAACATAGTCATTGTCCTGACTGCCTCATCCCAATCATTTCCCACCTTGGGATTCCTGATTACTGATGTTCCTTTGGCAAGGGAGGCAAGAACAAGCGCCCTGAATGAATGGGTTTTTGACGCCGGCATACTGATTTCTCCACGCAGATTATTGCTTTTTTCTACTTTAAGTATCATATTTTTATTTTTGTCCTTTTAACCTGATATACTCAATTAGTTTTTGCAATCCTACAAAATAACTGTTTTCCTTCATTCCTTTCACCTGGCCAATCCTGACATCCTCAAGGACATTTACGGATTTACTGACACCCGTTTTATCTATGTCGGACATGTGAATTTCCATTACCGGTTTCCCTAAATCTATAAGCGCCTGGCGCAGCGAATAGCCATATCGTACAAGTGCTCCCGGGTTTATGATTACTCCAGAGATGTCATTTTTAATCGTATCTTTCTGGATATGATTAATCAAAGCCCCTTCGCAGTTGGATTGGAAGAAAACAAGTGACACATCCATTTGTGCGGCTATTGCCCGAAGGTTATTATTTATTTGGTCAAGTGTCATATTACCGTATTTTGACGGGTCACGTTTTCCCAGCATGTTTAGGTTCGGCCCGTTTAAGATAAGTATTTTCATAATTCTTTGAGTAAGATTTTTAACACTAAAATTCTAATGTATTAATATTTCGTTCACGGCTTTTTCTATAATCTTTCCCTCAATAAATTTTTTTATTACAAGACATTCTTTTTTGCCTTGACTTTTAATCAGGACAAATCTGCCCGCCTTTTTATCCAAGTTCATAAGTGACAGCACATTTTCTTTTCTTAAACATGTTGTTTTTATGGGAAGATTCAATTTTATTAAAAAATTAATAATCGAATTATATTCATTTTGATTGATAAGACTTAAAAATAGACTGAGTTTTGCTGCTGCCGCAATACCGATTGATACAGCCTCGCCGTGTGACAATCTGCCTTTGCTGGCGCCTTCTACGGCATGGCCCACAGTATGACCAAAATTCAGTTTTTCCCGCTCTCCCAAAATATCAAAAGGATCTTTTCGGACGATTTCCGCTTTTAACTTCTGGCAGTTAAATACTACCTCCATCAACAAAGATTTATCGGCAAAGTTTCCTTTTGCCAATTTTTGAAGCTTCTTTTTTGCGGGAATATCCCATCCGATAGCGTATTTGGCCATTTCGCCAAGACCGTTTAATAATTCTTTCCGGGGTAGTGTAGAAAGAGTGTCGATATCAGTAATAACTTCACGGGGCTGGCGGAAACTACCAATCATGTTTTTTGCCATAGTACCGTCAGGAAGCCATAAATCGACACCTGATTTTCCGCCTAGTGCAGCGTCGGTCTGGGCCAAAAGCGAAGTAGGAAGATTTATTGAGGAAATCCCGCGCAAAAGTATAGAGGCCATAAACCCGCCAATATCTGAAGCCACTCCGCCTCCGAAAGAGATAAGACATGCCTTCCTGTCGATACCTGCTGATATAAAAGGAGTTATCATCTTAGTGATGGATATTAGGTTTTTATCCTTTTCGCCATGATCGAAAAGCGAAACGAACACTTTTTTTCCTGTTTTTTTAAGTGAAAAGACTAACTTTCTTCCGTAAATGTCAAAAACATTTTTATCGGCCAAAAGCAGGAAAGACGAATATTGGGGACTGTTTATTTCAGGCAAATGGTACAAATTACCCAGAATACCAGAGCCCGTAAGAAGCGTGGTTTTTTCAACTTTTTCCGAATGAACGATTTGATCGACTCTCTTTAATATTTTCATATTTTTTCAAAATAGTCTAATAACCATCTGTCCCTTTCTCGTTTTGCATTCGCCAGGAAATCTGATATTTGTCTTCTTTTGCCCATTTTAATAAGCCGGGTGAATATATTTATATGACGGCCCAAATTTTCAAGAGAATTGATCACATTTTTTCTGTTGGAGAGCAATATGTCGCGTTTGATTTCCGGGCTTAGGCTGGCAAGTCTTGAAGTATCACGAAAACCAGTAGAGGCAATATTTTTGGCCTCGTTATTCCAGGCTGAATTACCCGTAATGCTTATTGTTAGTATACTTGCTACAGCAGAAGGTAAGTGGCTAACCGAAGCTGCAATCCTGTCATGTATGTCAGGTTTCATTATTAGTGTTTTTGCCCCTAAAAGAAGTGCTATTTTCCGGCATAAAAAAATATCCGTCTTCCGGCTTTTCTCATCCGGACAAATAATCCACGGTTTGTTGCGGAAAAGGTACGGATCAGCATTCTCAAATCCGTTTTGTTCTTTTCCCGCCATAGGATGGTTTCCTATAAACCTTTGAAATCCTGCCAAATGCTTTCTTGCTTTGTTGCATATAATTTCTTTTGTGCTTCCCGTATCGATAATCAAGCAATCTTTTGGTAAAAGACTCAGGTTTGCGTTTCCTATGAAGTTTATTATTTTGTTTATAGGCATTGAAAGGATAATAAGCGATATATCTTTGGATAACTTATGGACAGCTTCAATCTTCCGGTCAATTACTCCGGTCTTTAGTGCCTGCTCAGTCCTATTGGGCAAACTGCAGATACCGTAAACGGTGATTTTAGAGCCTAATTGCTTTTTTAGACCCAAAGAAATAGATCCTCCTATAAGGCCTACACCGATTATGGCAATTTTCTCGGGGAAATTATTTTTCATTTTGAAGTCTGCGCGACTCTTTAATAATTTTCTTAAATATTTCCTCAGCAAAAACTGGATTGAGATCCAGTTTTTTGGAAAGAATACTTATGTCTAGAAAAATTTCCTCTTCTCTTTTTTGATCCTGAATGGGCAATTTTTCTTTTTTCTTAATCTCTTTGATTTTATGAGCAAAGAGAAAACGTCTTGCCAAAAGTTCCAGAATCTTTGCGTCGATTTTGTTTATTTCTTTTCTGAATTTGTTAAGTCTCATATATTTTTCCCTTCGGAAACCTTCCTAAAACTGTCAGAAAGTTTGTGTTTTCCTTCATTTCGGAAAGAACATTTTCTACAGACTTACCTTTGTTACCGATCTCAAAATCCAGAAAAAAGATATATTCCCACGGGCGTCCAAAGACCGGCCTTGATTCAATTTTGGTAAGGTTTAGACCAGTACGTGCATATGATTCTAAAACTTTTGAAAGGCTACCTGGTATGTGACGGACAGAGAAAGCCAGTGAGATTTTGTTCCCTTCTGACTTGTTTATATTTTTTTGCACTTTTATAAACCTGGTGTAATTGGATGAGACAGTCTCGATATTTTTACCAAGAATGGTAAGGTTGTAAATATCTGCTGCTTCTTTTCCAGCTATGGCTATAAGATCCGACTTTCCGCACTTTGCCACCTCTTTGGCGGCAGACGCAGTGTCGGTAGTAAAAACAGGCTTTATCCACGGGTGAGCGGACAGAAAATCGACGCACTGGGAGATTGCCTGGGGATGGGATAGGCATTTTTGGACATTCCTGAAGTGATTTTCAGATACTTCTTTATCAATCCCTAATATATGGTGGTGGATAGATAGAATTATTTCCGCTGTTATCGTCAGACCCGTATCTAAAAGCGCGTCATATGATTCATAAATACTTCCGGTGGTGGTATTTTCCAAAGGTATTATTCCGGCTGAGCATTTACCGGAGTCTACTAGTTCAAAAACCTCCTTTATCGATTCTGCTCCTGTTATCTTTTTTTCATTTTTCATGTATTTATGTACTGCGACATATGAATAAGATCCGGGAATTCCCAGATATGCAATTTTTTGATTATTATAGCCGTCAGTGTTTGGCATATGTTTTCCTGTCTATTTTCTGTCTACAGCCTCAGCCACCCTTTTTACCTCTTTAATTAATTTTTTCAATTCCTGCATCGAAATCGCCTGGTCGGCATCAGATACGGATTTCAACGGATTGGTGTGCGCTTCTATCAGTAACCCGTCAGCTCCCGCTGCTATTGCAGCCTTGCTCATCGCGCGGACCATATTGGCCCGGCCAGTACCGTGGCTGGGGTCCACAATGACAGGCAGATGCGTCTCATGCTTCAGGTAGGCAACAGCATTCAGGTCAAGCGTGAATCTGGTTTCCGGCACATGCGTGCGGATGCCCCTTTCACAAAGTATGACATTTTCGTTCCCACCCAAAAGAATATATTCAGCTGCCAAAAGAAGCTCCTTGTAGGTTGCCCACATGCCGCGTTTGAGGAGTACCGGTTTTCTAGAGTGGCCCAGTTCTTTAAGAAGAGGGTAATTCTGCATATTGCGTGTTCCGACCTGGAAAATATCGGTATATTTTTCTATCATTTCGATATCGCGTACATCCAAAACTTCGGTAATCACTGATAAATTCATTCTGTCTGCCGCTTCGCGCAAAAAATGAAGCCCAATTTTGCCCAAACCCTGGAAGTCATAAGGCCCCGTACGAGGCTTAAAGGCGCCTCCGCGCAGAATCTGTGAACCTGATTCTTTGACTTCCTTGGCGCTTGTCATGATTTGTTCCTTTGTTTCGACCGAGCACGGTCCCGCCATGATTACTATGTGTTTATTCCCGATTACCGTGCCTTTGGGTAGTTTTATCTTGGTGCCTGATTTATTGAAACTCATCCCAGCAAGTTTATACGGTTTGTCAGTTTCAAGAATTTTTTCGACGTAGCGGTGGTTTTCTACCTCCCTTTTGACCAATTCGCCAAATCGGCCAGCCACCACAAGAAGGGTTTGTTCATGACGCCTCACAGGGATTACGTTAATATTGCGATCAACAAGGAACTTCCTGAATTCTTTTTCCTTGTCGAGTGCAAGATGCAGTTTTAAGAAAATGATCATAAGATATCCAATCTATCCGCCTTCACCAAGGCTTCGGCGGGATTATGCAGTTCTTGCTGATACGAAGTGAAGATTAGAACTGCATAAAAAAACCTCCTTTTTAAGGAGGTTGGTTATATAAATTTTATTAAACTTTGTTTATTTCACACAAACACCAACCCCCTTTTTAGGAGGTAAAGTAAAAGTAATACTTTGACCAGGTTGGTGTGCTTGAATTCATGTTGTTATATCGGAATATATCAAACTGATTTCGCTTTGTCAACTATTGCTTTGAAAGTTTTGCCGTCGTTTAAGAGAATATCGCTTAGTATTTTACGGTCAAGTTGAATATCGGCTTTCTTCAATTTATTGATGAAAAAGCTATATGATATCCCCTGCTCCTTGACAGCGGAAGATATTCTTGTGATCCAAAGCTTCCGGAAATCTGATTTTTTCAACCTTCTTCCTGCATAGGCATATTGGCCTGCGTGCAGTGAGGCTTCCTTGGCAACTTTTACCAGTCTTCTTTTGGTCATCCTGTACCCTGATGTGGATTCTAAAAGCTTTTTATGTTTCCTATGGCTGACAATTCCTCTTTTTATTCTCATATGTTTACTGGTTTAATTTGAAATAACTGATTTTATCGCATTCGCCATTTTTTCTCCTACTACAATCGGTTCCGAGAACCTGCGCTTTCTTCTGGTGTCCTTATGGAACATTCGGTGGCGAGCTGCCAAATGTCCTCTTATTACCTTCCCGGTAGCCGTAATCTTAAATCTTTTAGCAATTGTTTTTTTAGTTTTGAGTTTTGGCATTTTTTGATACTATAAATTTAGGTTTAATAATTCTATCAATCAGTATCTTTTTCTTTTTTATCATTCCCGCCTACTGCTTTTGCCGGTGTCAGGATAGCTACTAGCACTCTTCCTTCCATATATGGATTTTTTACCACTTTTGATATTTCCTGCAAATGTTGTATCGCTTTCCCCATTATTTCCCTACCGAATTCCTGATGCGCAATCTCACGTCCCTTAAAGGGTAATGAAATTTTAAGCTGGTTCCCGTCTTTTAGAAATTCTTGCGCCTGTCCCAAACGAATATTTAAATCATGTTCACCCATAAAAGGTGAAAGCCTGATTTCCTTCACACCTACGTGTTTTATATTTTTCCTCGACTCCCTTTCCTTTTTCGCCTCCAAATACTTAAACTTCTTAAAATCAATGAGCTTTACCACCGGAGGCTTGGAGTTTGGTGCTATTTCTACCAAATCTTTTTCTTCCGCCTGAGCACGTCTTAAAGCTTCGTTCTTGTCAACAATCCCAATCTGTTTACCAGTTTCATCAAGAAGTCTCAACTGGGGTGCAGTAATCTGATAGTTTAACCGATAATATTTAAATTTTCTTTTCAATCTCAACTTTAAGTTTATTTATTAGTTGGGCCAGGTCAATCTGGCCTAAATTTTTACCATCTCTTGATCTTACTGATATATACGTACCTTCCGGTTTATCAATTCCGGATTTTTCCATTTCCTTATCCCCTATTATACACATATAAGGTACCTTTTGTAAAGTTGCATCGCGGATTTTTCCCTGCATGGTTTCGTTTCTGTCGTCAACTTCTATCCTTAGCCCGTTTTCTGACATAATGTTTTTTATTCTATTGGCAAATTCGTTGTGGCGGTCAGAAATTGGTATGATTTTCAGTTGTACCGGGGAGAGCCAGGACGGAAATTTTCCCCCGTAGTGTTCAATGAGGATACCCATAAATCTTTCAACCGAACCAAGAATTGCTATATGGAGTATGGCTGGTCGAGCAGTTTTTCCTTTATTGTCAATAAAATGCATATCAAAATTTTCCGGTTGCACAAAATCCAGTTGAGCTGTTGAGCACTGCCATTCTCGTCCAAGGGCATCTTCAAACATCAAGTCAAGTTTTGGACCGTAAAAAGCCGCTTCACCGGGCCCTTCGTACCAAGGAATTCCACTTTTTTGAGCCACGTTTTTAATAGCTTTTTCAGCAATATTCCATAGTTTTTCATTTCCCATATATTTTTCCTTATGTTTTTCATCACGAACCGATACTCTCATCTTATATTTACTAAAACCGAAATCAGACATAATCTTTCGTATAAGGTCTAGTACTTTTTTATATTCTTCCTCAATCTGATCATGACGGACAAATGTATGAGTATCGTCAATTGTGAGTGCTCGGACGCGAAAAAGACCGTTCAATACACCACTTTTTTCATATCGATACACTGTGCCGTTTTCGGCGATTCTCAAAGGTAAATCTCTATAGCTTCTGGGTTTTGATAGATAAACTTGGAAGTGATGAGGGCAATTCATCGCTTTTAGAACATATTCTTCCTCATCCAATTTCATCGGGTTAAACATGGCGTCATATTTTTTCCAGTGGCCGGAAGTCATATAGAGTTTGCTTCTGGCAATGTGGGGCGACCAGACAAATTGATAGTTTCTTGCTCTTTTTACCGCAATTATGTAATCCTCAATTATTCGCCGTAAAAGTGCGCCTTGTGGTAGAAATATAGGGAAACCGGGTCCAACGTCTTCGGAAATTATGAATAATTCCTGTTCCCGACCGATTTTTTTGTGGTCGCGTTTTAAGGCTTCTTCCTGTTGCCACAAATATTTCTCGAGTTCCTTTTTTGTTTGAAAAGCTGTGCCGTATATTCGTGTCAACATTTTGTTTTTTTCATCCCCGCGCCAATATGCTCCTGTAACTTTTAGGAGCTTAAAATGTTTGAGCTCTCTTGACGGATTTTCCACGTGACCCATTTTACATAAGTCCAAAAAATTGCCGGGGTCGTTTGTCAAAAGTTTTTTACCGCCTTTGGCGAATTCTTCGGCCATTTCTACCTTATAAGGATTGTCCTTAAATAATTTTCTGGCATCAGAAAGTGTGATTTCATTAAAGACAAAATGGGTCCAGGAAGGGAGATTTTCTCTCATTTTTTGTTCAATCTTTGGTAAATCCTCATCAGATATTTTATATTTCCCCATATCAAAATCCTGGTAAAATCCGTGCTCAATCGCTGGTCCGATGGCATTTTTAGCTCCAGGATAAAGCTCCTTTACGGATTTTGCCAGAAGATGAGCCGCTGTATGCCGGAGATTATTCAGATAGTCATTTTGATTTTTGCTCATGGTAATTACAAAAAAACCACTTCTGTCGGACCCTGATTTTATCGGGGGGTTCCATCCGGCTTGGTGGCTTAATTTACTATTTTCGGATATTTCCGTTCAACGTGAAATGTTTGAAGTTTCTTTAGAGTTGGTGAGTCTCTATCAAACGCTGAAATAATATTATTTAAAATATATCAGATTATAACGTTAAGTCAATATGCAAACCTTGTGACCGCTAAAGGATTTGAACCTTTGACCTTCACGATGTCAACGTGACGCTCTAGCCGACTGAGCTAAGCGGTCCTTACTTAAAGATTGATTATACTATTGTGATGAAATTGAAACAAGAAGGGTACCGGACGGTAACCCGTCAAGTTCAGGACGACGAGAAAGAAATGTTAAATGAGAAAAATTAGCCTGTTTGAGTGGCAAGAGTGCGTTCTTGTGAAAGCCCGAATGTGGTACCGTGTTTTTTATACATTTTCCAGTAACCCATTCTTTTCTTTTTTCTTTGAGAGAAGGTAGAAAGCCAGGCTCGTCCATCTTCTACTTTTAGTCGCAATTGTTTTACTACAGTTAACAACCATTCAAGAAAATGTATGTAATAAATACCCGATTTGGCCGGAAGTGTATCGATTTTGACTTTTGACACTTCATGAGCCAGGTTTTTTTCGGATTTCTCAAGGAGAGTTATTTGTTCCTGAAGCTTTTGAAGGATAATTTGTGATTCCTGGACCATCTTTTTTTGTTCTGTATTTTTGGAATAGGAAAAAATAAGTGTTTCTGTGTGCTTGGATGGTTTCTTTTCCGAAATTGGTTGAGATTTCTCTAATTGAGTTTTTTCGCCAAAAAATTGTTTCCAGATAGAATCTGTATTGGTAAACCCTTTAATCTGGTCTTTGAATCCGATAGTTTTTGGCGGTGGAGAACTTTGTTTATCTTTTTCTGGATTATCGTTTCCCCAGGGATTCGGATTTATTTTGTGTGCTGGCTTACTGAACATACGGTGGCGTTATACCATATTTCATAAGCACTGTCAAATAATCCTATAGTAAAACTTCCTACAGTTAGTGGTGATACGGATATATTATATTTTATTCTCAAGGTTCATGTAAGTCTGATTTTACAGACTACTAAGAAAGTCCAGTGTTTTTTGTTGTCTAATAAGGTGAGCTAGGTAATAAGAATCCTGCTTCAGCCTTTCTTTTTCCTTAACATCTTCGACTTTTTCCAGTATTTTATCTATATCGGATTGGCTAACAGTAATATTCTCTTTATCGGCTATCTCAGCCAGGGCGAATTCTACAGTGAGATTTTTGGAGGCTTGTTTTGCATATTCAGCCCGCAGCTGCTCCGTAGTTTTTCCTTTTGATATAAGGTATTGTTCAACAGTTAATCCCAGCTTTTGAGTCTGGTCGACAAGATTTGATAAAAGCCTGTTTGCTTCTTCGGTAATTAGCAAGTCAGAGAGCTCTATTTCGATCCCTGAAACAACTGCCGACAGGATTTCTTCCAGATTTGGCTTGTTTTCTGTTTTATCCTTTTCATTTGGGCTACCCGGAGTCCAGATTTTTGTTTTGCCATTTTTTAGTTCTCTTATTTTCTCCTTATAATTTTTCAAGACAATTTTAGGTTTGAGAGCCAGAGTAGCCTTTACAATCCACTCTTCCCCTTCTTTTGCTTTTACCACTTCTACTTTTGGCGCAGTAACCGGGGTCAATTTATTCTCCTGTAATGCTTTAGTGTATGCTTTGGGAATAATTTCCCTGACCACTTCTTCATAGACTTTTGACTTATCTATGTTCTTTTCTACAAGATCTTTTGGTGCTTTTCCCTTTCTGAAGCCGGGTAGTTCCACCTCTTTGGTATATTTCTCCAGGATTTTTCCATAAGTCTCCTTTATTTCATCCCAGGAAATGGTGATTTGGATTTCGGCAGTAGCTTTTGGTAAATTTTTGACTTCAGATGTAATCATAGTAGGGATTATATCATAACGTTTGACTTATGTAATATAGCTGATATGTTAAAATAAATCTCAATGTTTACTTCCTTATTATCAAAACTGGTTAAAGTCGACAAAGAAAAAGCCTGTTTTTTCTGTCACCGTTACCTGAATCGTGATGTGACTATCGATGGGGTTATCCTCAAAGAGGATAAAGTTCTTCTTGTTAAAAGGAGAGTTGATCCCTACATAAATTATTGGGCATTACCGGGAGGACATGTGAGTTTTGGTGAGACTGTTGAAGAAGCGGTAAAGCGGGAGGTCAAGGAAGAGACAGGGTTAGAATGTACAAAACTAAGTTTTATTGGAGTATATAGCGATCCTCACAGACACCCGCAACAGTCTGTTGCGCTGGCTTATGCGGCCAAAGTAGCCGGGGGGGAAGCTGTAGCTGGAAGCGATGCCCTATCCTTAAAATATTTCGACCTTGACTTGTTGCCGGATAAGTTGGCTTTTGATCATAAAAAAATTATTTCTGATTTCCTAAAAAGCGCTACACCTATATATGACAGAAAATAATGAAAAAATCCTGGCGATACTGAAAAAATATTATCCGAAGGCTAAAATAGCCTTAAATTACAGCAGTAATTGGGAGCTTCTGGTTTCCGTAATTCTTTCCGCCCAGTGCACTGACAAAATGGTTAATCAGGTTACTGGTAAGCTTTTCCTAAAATATAAAAATATTGATGATTACCAGAATGCCAAACCAGAAGAGTTCGAAAAGGATATAAAATCAACAGGATTTTTCCGAAACAAAGCCAAAAACATACTGGCTACTGCAAAAATTGTCAAAGAAAAGTTTAAGGGAATGGTTCCTGATACTATGGAGGAATTGCTTACCTTACCCGGAGTGGCAAGGAAGACTGCAAATATTATTTTGGGCAATGCATATAATAAAGTTGAAGGTATAGCCGTGGACACGCATGTCCATCGTATCAGTCAGCGATTAAGACTAGTAGATATGGAGAAAATCGGGGGAAAAAGGAAAATAACCTTTAATAAGGATGGAAAGGAAATAGTGGATTTTATAAAAGATGCAGACCCCCAAAAAATTGAACAGGAACTGATGAAAAATCTGCAGAAAGATGAATGGTTTGGTATTACATACAGGATAATTGACCATGGAAGGTCTTTGTGCAAAGCTCAAAATCCCAACTGCGCTGAATGTCCTCTAAACAAATTTTGTGTTTCATCAAGGGTTTGATTACATCAGGGTGTTTACACAGTAAATTTATGAGGAAATTTACTGTGCCGAGGAGAGGACTTGAACCTCCAAGACCTTGCGGTCAATAGGTCCTAAACCTATCGCGTCTGCCAATTTCGCCACCTCGGCTTAGGTTAGCCAAACATTATTATATAATATTTTATTTAACGGGGAAGAAACAGGAAGCCTAAATCAGCTGAAAGATAGAGGCCGGTTCCAATCGTATGATTTATGACTTTCTATTTTGCCCATAAAAAACCGTACCTTCCCAGCCCAAGTTTTTGAGGGAGGAGCATAAACTGGGGCAATTTTCTCTGGCGTGTCCAATCCCCTATCGAAATAATATTTTTTTAATGTTTGGGAAACCGTTGATATTGCTTCTTTATAGTTTACGAACTGATACTCTCCGTTGTTCCAACCCCAACAGTTGGTGGAGTATGACGGAACTGCGTTACAAAAAGTAGATTCTACGCCGGCTATTGCTGGAACAAGTGACCAAGGGATTCCATTTTCATCCGCTGCGGAAATAAAATCCTGAGAGTATAAAGACAATATAGAATTATTTTTGCTCAAGTAATCCTTTAGACGGTCAACCCTGTAATCCGTCTTTGGACTTTCAGCAGGAATTACTTCTTTCAGCCTTCCCGATTCTGCCGCGATTTTCATCTCGGCATATATCTTAGCGGGTAAAAATAGGCTCCCTATAAAGAAAAGAAAATACAACAAATATTTTATTTTTTGACTCATATTCGATTTATGCTTGTACATAAAGCCAGCTCCGGCTCCCAACGAACTCAGATTATTCAGGGCTATAATTTCTAGAGAATAAAAAAACCCTAAAGCCAGCTCCGATAAAAATCAGAACAACTTTAGGATCTGGGTAGGGATTATATCAGAATATTATAGGCTTGTCAAGGCCTTTATGTTCCGGGAGCATTTCCGGAGGGTCAGTTGTATTATGAGGCAGTAATTTTTTTCTCGTAATCTCTAATTTTACCGATGTAATAGTTTACAGCATATGACCAAGTGCCTTTGCTTGATGGAGTCCAGCGGTCTTCAACCAAAGTTGCATTTGTTAATCCATTTTTAATATAGGCTTCTTTAATCGATTTAGAAACGGCAGCGATAGCATCTTTATATGATTTGAATCTGGTTACGGTTTTTCCGTATATGCCAAATCCCCAACAGTTGAAAGAGTCTGAAGGAATATTTTTGCAACCTCCAGACTCCTGCATTGATATAGCCGGTATCAATGCATAGTCGATACCGTTTAGGTCTGCCTGCTGGACGATATATTCCTCCTGTCCAGTCAGGGGTAAATTGTAATCATGGAAGAATTTTTTTAATACTGCTATTCTGTAATCCTGGGTTGGAGTGATATTTGGATCAACAGTCGGTTGTTGAGCATCGTTTATCAGTTGATAACTTTTTGCTTCAACCAGAGGGTTTAGTAAAGCACCAACAACCGGCCTCTCGTAGGATTTCAAAAGAGAAAATGAGAAGATAAGAAGTGCGCTTGTGGAAACTGTCCAGAAAATGAACTTCAGGACAATCATTTTCATGATATTGCATAGAATGCCATATATTAGTGACAAAGTCAAGTAAGGTACAAAGTTTATTTGTTGAGGAATTAGAAGAATTTATTTCTGACTCACTCTTTCAAGATACTCTCCCTTTTCAGGGTCAACTCCAATAATGTCTCCCTTTTTTATAAAAAGAGGGACTGCTACTTGGGCACCTGTTTCTATCGTGACTAGTTTTTTTGCACCCGTAACCGTATTGCCCTTTGATCCTTCTTCAGCTTCTGTAACCTGCATGCGGACTTTTTTGGGATACCGCATGCCTACGGCTGATTCATCATGTATAAGGATCTGATAGGTCTCACCTTCCTTGATGAAATTTTGAAAAGATCCGACAATATCTTTCCCAAGAGTATACTGTTCATAGCTTCCCGGATCCATGAAAAAAAACTGTTCATCTGTTTTATAAAGATATTGCATTTCCCGGACATTTATAGGGACTTCGTCAACCGTCTCACCAGATTTATACGTGAATTCCTGTACCCGGTCGGTTTTCAGACTTTTCAGCTTGGTGCGTATAAAAGCAGAGCCTTTTCCGGGATTTACATGTTGGAATTCTATAATCTGATGGGGTTCACCCTTGAATTCTATAAAGATTCCTTTGGCAAAATCGCTTGTAGTGATTTTTGACATAAAAGACAATTATGCCATATCGGGGCCGTCTTGTGCAATATCCAGTCGGGTCTATGATAACGGCAGTGGGTATTTGTTAATAAATACGGTGCCGGTAACCGCAACCGATAGTGGTAATAAAACCAGCATTGCCTTCCTGATATACACATCCACATTCCTAAATCCACTACTAATCCTCTGTACCAG
>CAZFNL010000067.1:0-3581 GCA_964520615.1 uncultured Gammaproteobacteria bacterium | reverse complement strand
ATCTTACGACAGAGAATTATTTCCTGCTCCCCGGTCCAACTTTCTAAAATACTGGATTATTCAACCGGAAAGCTTAGCTATAGGCTATAGAAAAGATAATAAACTTGTGGGTTATAGTGTAATTCGTAAATGCCAAACCGGATATAAGATAGGTCCGCTTTCTGCGGACAATTCAGAGATTGCCGAAAAATTATTCCGAACTATGAGCGGTTTTGTAAAAATAGGTGAACCGATATTTTTAGATACGCCGGAAGTAAACCCGAAAGCAGTTAATTTGGCTAAAAGTCATGATATGAAATATGTTTTTGAAACCGCAAGAATGTATACAAAAGAACCACCCAAATTGTCATTAAATAAAGTTTTTGGAGTTACTGCTTTTGAAGTAGGATAATATGAAATTAATGTCTTATAACATACTGAACGGGGCAAAAGATACTTTATCGCTTGTCATTAAAGCGATAAAAGCAGAATCTCCGGATTATTTAACTATCAATGAAGCAAATACATTCGCGGAAAACAATAACGAAATTCTTAAAAAAGTAGCAGAAAAGCTTAATTTTCTTTATTTTGATATCTCGTTGTCTGGTGAGTACGATTATCACGTCGCCGCTTTTTTAAAATATCCTTTTCTTGAAATACGTAAACTTCAACCCTTAGCAATGGCCTGCTTTGTGGCAAGGATTAAAACAGAAATAGGAGAATTATCTATTGCCAGCTTACATTTAACTCCATATACCGAAGATTTACGGCATCCGGAAATAGATTTAATTGTTAAGTTCCAGGAAAAATATCCAAATAGAATTTTAATGGGTGATATGAATTCTTTATCCAAATATGACGGTTATAATCCGGAAATAATAAAGTCATTTAACGATATGCAGAAAAAAAAGTTTACCACTAACGGTAAATTCCGTTTTGATGCAATAGATAAAATTATATCAGTAGGTTACTTTGATTCGGCTCTCGAGATGAAGAAAAACAAAGACTATACTGCTCCGACTTCTATCAATGAATATTCTGCTCATTCAAATATGCGATTGGATTATATTTTTCTATCAAAATCCCTTCTGAAGAATTTAACGTCTTATTCCGTAATTAAAAACAGTATTACAAACAAAGCTTCTGATCATTTTCCAATAAAAATAGAATTAAAATGACGTACCTCGAAGCAAGCTTCGAGGTATCAGGTAAGATCAAATAGGTCTAACTGTTGTTTATGTAACAATTGATAACTTTGGTTTGTCCCTTGCTCTTTGATATATTGGGAAATTGCCTTTTCTGAGTGTTTTTGAGAAACGGTATTCATAAAGTACCCTTTTGTCCAAAACTCTCCATGCCAGAAGAGGGCTTTGAGGTCAGGATGAAGCTTAAAGACTTCACGGGCAGTGATGCTTTTGACTATTTGGGCTATTTTGGTTGGACTGTACATAGGAACTGATTGAATGAGAAAATGAACATGGTTTAGGTCACAACCTATCTCAAGAAAAATGATTTCATATCGTTTGGCAATTTCCAGACAGATATTTTTCAGGTCTTGGTCAATGTCTTTATTGAAAATGATTTTCCTGTATTTGGCTGGACAAACCAAATGATATATCAAAACCGAAACGTTATGGGATTTTCTGATATACTGGCTCATAATTACAGTACAGTATATCGTAATCGACGGGAAAACCTAATTCGGTTTTCCCTTCTTTTCCCTTTAGTTGTTACCTACGAAGCTATGAGGCTTTGAGGAATATTGCTATTTAGTAATAAGAAAAGCGCTTGAATTAGGTTTTGAAAAGATTCAAAAATCCAAAGTAGTATTAGTTGGTTTATACAATACCGCTCCTTCAACTGGTTATGTTGGATTTTGGGCAAGAAAAACAACAGAAAAAAACTTAATCTTCTTATGCTGGAATAATTCCAATGGTCGAGATGCTCCCTTTGGTTCGGCTCAAAAACTGTATGGTACTGATCCGATTACAATAGGAATTCCAACAAATCGCCTACCTATTATTCTTGATATGGCTACTTCAAAAATAACAGTTGGCCAGCTCATGAATTCACAAAGGGATAAAAAACCGTTGCCCCCTGAATCGGCAATTGATGGAAAAGGAAACTATACAACTGATGCGGATTTGGCGTGGATAGAAGGTGCACTTGTCCCTTTTGGTGGATACAAGGGGTCGGGGTTAATGTTTATTGGCGAAATGCTAGCTGGTGCGTTAACCGGTTCACGCGTTGGCTATTCTGTCCCCGGTGGTTGGGGAATTTTCTTTATTCTTTTTGATCCTACAATTTTTAGACCTATTGAAGATTTCAAAAAAGATATTAATACTGCCATATCAGAATTGAAAGGCTCCAAAAAAAGAGAAGGAGTAACAGAAATATTTTATCCTGGCGAAAAATCACAAAAATTAAGACAAGAAAATCTCAAAAAAGGTTACATTGAAGTTGATGAATCACTTATAGAGAAAATTAAAAATGAAAAGTAATTTTAATGACCTTCTAAAAACCGATAAAGAATTTTCTAAATTATCTTCTGGAAAAGGAGCTGCTTATGCTTTTTCTCAATACTTAATCAAAGATGCGATTATGCTTCCTCAAAATAAAGAGCCGATAATCGGAATAAAGGCAATCTATGACTCAATGAATAATCCTGATTCCAAAGATAAACTTTCTTGGAATCCAAAATATGGAAAGATAGCTAAGTCTGGAGAGTTGGGTTATACCTGGGGAATATATACATTGGTATTATCTGATGGGAAAGTAATAAAAGGAAAATATCTTAATGTTTGGGTAAAAGAAAATAATGAGTGGAAAGTTGCTGTTGACATGGGTAATACAAGTTAAAAATTAGGCGTAGACCAATTTTATAAAAAAAGTTGTTTTGATAACAGGAGCGTCCAGTGGAATTGGAGGGGGTAAGAGTTCACGGTCATTGACAAAGATTACAAGCGGTTGTCAAGGCGAGCGGTGAGTTTTGGAGTGAAACAATCTCTTATCGGTAACAGATTGCTTCGTCGCTACGCTCCTCACAATGACACGGATTGATATGGTTTTGTCAAGAAATGTGAACTCTTACAGTGAATACTTAAAACGACTTCAAAAACAGCCTCAAGTGGTACTGCGAATTTAAGTGGAAGAAAAAATGCAAGAAGTGGAATAGAAATTAAAGCACCGCCAAAACCGAATAATGCCCTTGTATAAAATGCAAAGAAAATTACTAAACTTCCAAGTAATATCGTTATAGGTGAAATAGCCACACTTATATTTTATCAGATATCTTAACTAGGTTATATTATTAAGTAAATTTATTATGATAAATAAGCTAAACAAATTTAGCGAACCACAAACCCTATTCAATCCAAATCCGGTAATGGACAACAACCGGCGAAGACAAGGACCGAATGTCAACGGATGCAGAATTTAATCCCCGGGGATTTTGCTACACTTAAAGAAACGAAATGAAAAATTACTTTGCCTTTATTGATGAAAGCGGCAACCTGGCTCAAGAGAGATTTTTCGGGTTAGGACTTCTGATTATCGAAGATGTTGGATCGCTCTATGACGCAATAAAACCATATTATGATAAA
>CAZFNL010000066.1:0-22216 GCA_964520615.1 uncultured Gammaproteobacteria bacterium | reverse complement strand
ATATTTACTATCGTTGCACCAAGAAAAAGCAAACCTGTAATGAAAAGTATTTGCGCGAGGAAGCACTTGTTGAACAGATGAAATCCGTCATTCAAAAAGTTTCTATTCCCGACGATTGGAGAGACAACATGCTTGCCGAGTTAGACTGCGAAAAAGCGAGTATCCAAAACGAGGGCGTTGCTTTTGTTCAAAATCTGAAAACAAAGAAAGTGGAAGTGGAGCAGAAAATAGATCGGCTTCTCGATATTTACATTGAGGGTAAGGGAATATCGCCGGACGAATATCAAACCAAGAAAGCAAAGTTGCTCAACGAGAAAGCCGATATTGACCAAGAAATCAGAGATTTTGAACAAAAGGGAAATAATTGGCTCGAACCCATGCGAGAAGTCATTTTATTGAGTAGCCAAGCCAAAATTCTTTTATCGCAGGGCGACAAAACGCAAATCCGCGCATTTCTTAAAAATGTCGGCTCGAACTTTATGCTGAATTCAAAACGGCTTGAAATTTCCCCGAAAAAAGGCTGGCGAGCCCGCGTATCGGGCGAGCCTAGACTCTCATTTCCCAACTGGCGGAGAGGGTGGGATTCGAACCCACGATATCCTTGCGGATATACTAGTTTTCAAGACTAGCCTGTTCAACCACTCCAGCACCTCTCCAGTTTGTTATCCGGAATTATACCAATTTTACCCGGTAACACAAATAATATCCACATATGCAGCAGATCTTCTCTTAAGCTACAATTAGACTGTATTTTGCAAAACATGTCTAAAAAATATTCAGACGTACTTGCCAATATATTCAAAGACTGGTGGTTTATCATCGTCTATCTGGCCGCGTATTTTATAATTATTAATCTTGTTGTCCTCAACCGCTTCCGGCAGTTTGAAGCTTATTATTTTGACCATGGCATATATGACCAGGCACTATGGAACCTGGCACATTTCAGGATCCCTCTTATTGATCACGTGGAAAATCATCTTCTCAACCAATTTGGAGACCATTTTGACCCTACCATTTTTCTTCTTGTGCCAATTTATTGGTTTACTTCCTCATATACGGCAAT
Source organism: uncultured Gammaproteobacteria bacterium (assembly GCA_964520615.1). Classification (GTDB taxonomy): domain Bacteria; phylum Patescibacteriota; class Microgenomatia; order 2-02-FULL-39-11; family 2-02-FULL-39-11; genus JAMCUI01. The sequence continues at coordinate 21,153 of CAZFNL010000066.1, read as the reverse complement.
TCTTGTCGTCCAAAATGCAATCATAACGGCAAGCGCGTTTATGTTGATTTTTCTGGGCCGTGAGATAAAAAACAAACTGCTTTTATTCTCCATCATTATTGCATACACCCTTTTTGTCGGACTGCAAAATGCCGTCATCTCCAACTTCCATAGCGAGTTTATCGCTCTTTTCACACTGGGTTTAACCTTCTACTCACTGGAGAAGAAAAAGTGGCGTCTGTACTGGCTTTTTTTTCTTCTGACTTTAGGCTGCAAGGAGACGTTTGTCGTTTTTGGGATTGTCCTTGGTATATACCTTATTTTGAGGAAAAACTATAAACAGGGGATTCTTACTTTTACCTATTCTCTTGCCTATTACTTCATATCGGTAAAAATAATAATGCCGTATCTGGCCGGCAGGCCTTTTGCCTATATCCCCAACCGGTATTCTGTTCCTGAGATGATAACCCAGTTTTTCTATCCTTTAGTAAAAACAAGAACTCTCGCTCTTTCTTTCCTTTCCTTTTCTTTCCTACCCTTATTTAATCCATTATTCCTGCCCCTTATTCTCCAGGATTACTTTATCAGGTTTGTCATCTCCGGCACCAATGCCCGGCTTGACCTCGGTCTCCACTACAATGCTATAGCGTCAATTCTTTTGGCTTATGGAAGCATTTTGGGAGTAAAGAAACTTATGGAACTTAAAAAATACAGGAAAATTGCGACAATACATGCGGTTTTGATAATAATTCTAGCAGTTTTTCTTCACGTCAAACTACACGGCCCGCTAGGACTCTCTTATAATCCCGCTTTTTACTCACATACCAAAAACCTGAATTTTCTGCGCACGTTTCTCTCAAAGATACCCGACAGGGGAATGGTAATGACGCTAAATAATCTGGCGCCGCAAATGACTCATGCTTATGACGTAATGCTTTTGCGGGAAAATTACTGGCAGTTTATGCCGCAGACTATTGCGCTTGATGTGCGTCTGGGTCAGAATCCCAACAACTTCTGGCCACTGCCGGAGGGGGAATATAATACTCTTTACAGGAGACTGAAGACCGATCCCAATTACACCGAAACCGAAGTGACCGATACCCAGATATATTTTTCAAAAAAGGATAAAGTGGAGATGGATTGGTATAACCAATACAAATAAAAATGACGCAGCGGGGCACCATTTACAGTGTTATCATCTATTTTTCCAACCCAATTTTACATATTAGATGCATATGAAACAGAATCTTCCTCCTGAAGGTAGATTATTCCTCTTAAATTTTCTATAATAACACCCAGGTGATGAGGTTCACCTGTTAATTGCTTAAAGCTAATGACCTCTACGAAAATTCGTAGAGGTTTTTTAATTCTTATGATTCAAATACTCTATATTGGACTAGGAGGATTCCTGGGGGCAATATCCAGGTTTTTGGTGTCAAAATATGCCGGAATTCTCTTTACCTCTATCCCTTTAGGTACTTTCCTGGTTAATTTCATCGGTACTTTTGTCTTGGGATTTATCAATTACAGCGTCCTGGCTGGTAAGAATGTATCTCCTGATGTCAGAGGTTTTGCCACAATCGGTTTTATTGGGGCATTTACTACCATGTCTACCTTCTCTTACGAGACTTTCAGGCTATTTGAACTGGGAGAATATACGATGTTCGGGCTAAATTTATTCATAAATGTCGGTTTCTGTCTTACAGCCGTATATCTTAGTCGCCAAGCTGTTATAATGTTATATAAATAAATATGAAGGAAGAATCTATAGCAACTCTTTTGAGGATATTTATAGGTGAATCTGACAAATATGAAGGTAAAACGTTATATCAATATCTGGCAGAATACCTTAGGAAAAACCATTATTCAGGCGTAACAGTACTTCGGGGTATTGAGGGTTACGGCCATTCCAGCAAAATACATACCTCTGATATTTTAGAATTATCTTCTGATTTACCTATTGTGATTGAGATTGTTGATACGGAAGAAAGAATTGAGGAACTCAAAAAAGTCTTTGAGGAAACAAATATGATGGGAAGTGGTCTTATAACCGAAGAGAAGGTAAAAATCGTCAAATACGGAAAAATATCAAAAGAATGAGAGCGTGATGAGGCTCGCGTAACATTCCGATCTTTCGGGATTGATAGCTTCTACTTAAAAGTAGGAGTTTTTTTATGTTTTACAGGCAAAAAATCATTGATTATATTGAGGACAAGCATCTACCGGATGGAGGATATTTTTTTGCCAAAGTCCGCCCGGCCGGCGGGCAGGATACCTGTCTTGCCGTTAAAACTCTCAAACTTCTTGCTGTCCGGCCAAAAATGGAAAAATCAATTATCTCTTTCTGGAAAAGGGAGAAAGAAAACGGAAATCTGGACGATTTCAGAGGTCTTTACTTTGCGGCTGAAACATACAAAGAACTTGGTCTGTCAATTGTTCCGTTTTCCGGGTATAAAAGATTATTGACTGCCCGGCTAACTGATGATCAGTTACTGCAAAAGAAAAAATTTGAACTGGTCGATAACGGCGAGATCGGAACGTACGATACTTCCACCAATACACTCTATACGGATGTTGTTGAGGGTGAACTGAAGGATTTACACTTTCTTACCAGCCTGCTTGCCGATTTTGATCTTCTCTCCGAAAGAAAGAAAATTATAGCTTCTATCCTTTCCCTGCAAAATGAGGACGGCGGGTTTGGCTCTTTACAAGGCTCGCAATTATCCACTACTTTTTACGCACTCACTATCCTTCATAAGCTTTCATTCTCACTTAAATCGCTTAAGCAAGCCCTGCTGTTTATAAATCTTGCCCGGGCAAAAACAAATTATCTGGAGGATTTATATTGGACCGTAGGATGCCTGACTTTACTGAAACAGCCTCTGCCACCGCAGTATGAAATAACTTTGTTTCTAAAAGATTGCTGGCGGGATAATGGAGGATTTTCCCGCTCAAGAAATCTCGGCATTCCGACCATAGAATATACTTATTACGCTGTATCAGTTTTGGTTTCCTGTGAACGTTTTTACCATGAAAGATTGCTGATTTAGGTACGACATATGGATTCAGTCAAAATATCGTTTCTTATCGGTATGGTTTTCAGTCCTCTGGCAGCCCTTTTCGCTTTTCTTCTGACATACAATGAATATTCCCGCCATTTCATGGAGAAAAAAATAGTCTTGAAGCATTCCTTTGAAGCGGGGGTCTTTACTCTCCTGGTATTTTTGGTGATTTCACTTCTTATTGGTGTTTTCATAAGCCGTGGCCTGTAAGGGGTGAGAAATAAATAACACTGAAGCTCCCAGTGCGCAAATCGCACCGAATATAAAAATAGTTTCCGGTCTGACTGCTGACCACAGGAATCCATCAATAACTGAAGCCAGAAGCGTACAGATGCTTATTATGGGAAGCTGTTTTAGCAGTTGTAATCTGTTTCTTTGATTCCTTAACGAAAACAAAGAGTAAAAGTCCTGCAAAAGCGGGAATTGCAGCGATATAAAGGATAAATCTGATGTTTTCCTTAAAAATCTGGATAAGAAGTAAAGCAATTAAAGGCCCAACCACTGCTCCTGCCGTATCAAGACTTCTATGGACGCCGAAGATAAAACCTTTGTTAGTTTTATCTGTTGATTCCAGAAGAAGAGCGTCCCTAGTGCCTGTTCTTAGTCCTTTACCGAACCGGTCAACCAGTCTGCCGATAAAAACCATCGGCCAGCTGTAGGCTGAAGCAATAATCAGCTTTGAAAAAGCTGAAGATAAATATCCGGAAAAAACAAAAAGCTTCCTTTTCTGGATTCTGTCTGACCAGGCGCCAAACACCGTTTTAAGAAATGAAGATAAACCCTCCGCTGTTCCCTCAATGATGCCGACAATAAAAACCGGAGCACCTAAAATCTGCGTCAAAAAAATGGGCATGATAGGATAAAGCATTTCCGAGGCGGTATCATTAAAAAGCTGATAAAACCTAAGAGCCAGACTGATGGTGGTACTTTCTTTTTAAACATAACTTACCCCAAACTCTTAGTGATCTCTTTAATTTTACTTTCTGTTTCCAAAAGTGTTAATTCTTCCTGATTTAAGGCTCCTGTTACATCCTTTTCCTTTTTAATATTTTTCTGTTGCTGGGATAGCCCTTTCTCCAGGGCGATTTTTATCCCGTTTACAGTCTCATCCAAAACTTCATCCAGCGAATCCCTGTAATTATTGATGCTTTCCAGAACGCGTTGGTGAAAGTCATATCTGCTTCGTCCACAGTGCTGGTCAAATACCTGGATAACTTTATCTCTCATACTCTTATATAACAGTCTGTGAGATAAGAATTTGGGAAGTCCGGACACCACCGGAGTATAGAAATCTATGTCCACCTGATATTCGTCAAAAGAGAATTTAAACTCGTATTGCTCAGCCAGTCTTTTGTCTTGTTTTATTTCTCTTACCTTGATGTTGAAAAGGCTGGCCGTCAGTTCCATCGCCCGCTTAATAAATTCGTTTGTTTGTGAAGAAAAACGGTTCAATAAGGATTCAAGTGACTTTTGCAGCTTATTTTCTTCCTCTTTCCTCCAGCCGGTAAAAATCTTCTTGATTGACTCTTCTAAAAAACGATCAAGAAAGAGGAATAGCTCTTTACCACTTTGATCCCGGTGCGACTTATAAAATAAGTCATATTCGTTTAATATCTTCGGTAATTGCCGCTCTTTCAGAGATTCAATATCTTCAAGCAGTGTCTGATTGACCAGCTTTTCCGTTTGTCCCTGTAAAATATAGTCATTATCTTCCTTCTCCTGCTTTATTGTTTCCAGCTCCTTATTAAAAAGAGAAATCTTTTCTTTTAAGGAGGAAACAGGCATTGATACGGCTTGTTTTTCAATCTGAAGGCTGAATTTGACCTCTTCGATTATGGAGAGTAGTTTGGTAGCAACCGATATGAGCAAGATTTGCCCCTTGTGCTCCATTAAAAAGCCTAATAACTTTCCTTCAAAATCAGCCAGTCGGCTTTGTATCAGTTTTTCATTATTATTTGTAAGTTTTCCCTCAAGACCGTCTTTTGCTGAAAGCTGGAAAAACAATAAATCTGATGTACTTACAGCCCCGTTAATGACCTTTTTAGTAAATTCCAGTGATTCCTGCCTGTCTGTTTCCGATATCCGGTCAATCTTATTCTGGACAAAGATAATTTTGCCTAAGTAGTCCTTGACCGATTTGAGAAATTGCAGCTCTGATTCGCTTATCGGCGGATCGGCGGTAAAAACAAAGATACCGGCGTCTGCCTGGGGTACGAATTCATACGCTACATCCGTATTATGTTTGTACACCGACCCTACACCGGGAGTATCGATTATTTGTATCCCGTTTTTGAGGAAACTGGAAGGATATTCAATTATCACCCTATCTACGCCTTTTATATTTCCGGGGTTTTTGACCTCCGTAACGTACTGCCCAATAATATCAAATGAAATTTCCCTGTTCCTGCCGTCAGTAAACAGTACTGTCGCTTTTTGGGTGTTTGAGTATTTTATGATGGTGACAATTGAAGTAAGAGGAATGATCGCTGTGGGCAATACGTTATTTCCCAAAAGAGCATTGATAAGCGTGGTTTTGCCTCTTTTAAACTGGCCAAGTATAACTAGTTGAAACTCATTTTTTCCCAGTTTTTGCACTAATTGAAAAACTCTTTCTGCCAACAGTTTATTTTGCTTAACTGCCGGCATTTTACCAATTGAGAAAGTAGCATTCTGAACAATATCTCTTGAATTCAAGAATAGATTATGCTTGTTGCCTTGCGTCATAGGTTAATTAACAAAAAAAGCCTCTACCGTATGGTAGAAGCTATCATTCTCCCTTACTAATCGGGGGACACTGGCGAGCCTCATCGCTGCAGATTATAATATATTACTTGTGATCCTATAATGCTTTACCCCAACAATTCTCCAGGCTCCAAAGTTGGAAAATGTTGATTCTGAATAAGTTTAGCAAGCCACAACAATCTTTTCGGATGTAATAAACGAGTCTTTTAGAACTATAGGATACATGCGGAAGGGGTGGGATTCGAACCCACGATATCCTTGCGGATATAAACGCTCTCCAAGCGTTCGCACTAGACCAACTATGCGACCCTTCCAAATATTCTTTGCAAAAACCTAGAAACTGCCGTGAATTTTTTCCCTTTCCTTTTTCCACCAATCCTGGCTGTTACCTTTCTCTATATCTTTGAAAACTTCTTTTGATATATCAAGATGCAGACATTTGTAGTTTGCGCCAAACCACTCCTTTGCATTTTCGTTACCATTCTCCATCATCTTTTTCAGCTCGACAACAAGGGCCAGCGTATCTGCATCATGAACGATTTTTGATTCCAGGGTTTTCTCTTCTTCGTATTCGGAAAAAAGTTTTTCCATTATACCGGAATCAGGCAGTTTTGCCAAAGCATCTTTCGTGGCTTTTACATTGTCTGCTGAGACGTATAAATCGGCCAGCTTGTACACATCTCCTGTCCGCGCTTCGCCTAAATCATGGAAAAGAGCCATCAGGGCGGCTTTTTCCTTATCCGCTCCGATTTGTGCTGCAAGAGTGTAAGCTATCACGGCAGCCATAAAAGAATGCTCGGCAATCGACTCCTCGTTTCCGCCCAAAATCTGCCAGCCAGTTCTCTGAAGGCTTTTTAAGGCAGAAGCTTCGAATATAAAATCAGAAATTTTATTTTTCATAAATTATTGTTATTTACGCAGAAAATTTTCTAAAAAATTATTCTGCGCTCTTGGCGAGAATTGAACTCGCACATCAGCCTTCGGAGGGCCGCGCTCTATCCGTTAAGCTACAAGAGCAATTATGATTCATGCTTAAAAATTTTTTATTAGTCTCCGTGCTTCCTCAAAAGCCTCTTTATCTGATTTGTAGCTCAGACGTTTCTCCACTTCCTCAGTTGGCAACCACTCTACTGCCGACATCTCAAAATCGTGTTTTCCGATATCCCCGCTCACGTATTCCATCAGGAAATAATAAACCGTCTTAAACCTTTTATCCCCCTGCCAGACATAAAAATAGGTAGCCGGATTCTTCAGTTTGGTTATTATTCTTCCCTTCACTCCGGTTTCTTCCTCCACCTCACGCACGGCAGTATCGCGGCTGGACTCACCTTTTATATGATCACCAATCAGACCCTTTGGAAATACCCAGCCTTTGTGCTGACTGTGTTGACACACCAACCAAAGAAGATCTTTACGCTTTACGCTTGACGCTTGACGCTTAAAAACAATTCCTCCGGCTGAAAATTCTCTGGTCATAATTGTTTTAAAAATTATTTTTGGCGGAAGGGACGAGATTCGTCCCGATGAAGCGGAGGGTACAGGATTCGAACCTGTGCCTGTCTTACGGCAGAACGGTTTTCGAGACCGTCGCTTTAAACCACTCAGCCAACCCTCCGCTTCATCGGGATTTAAGACCTGCTAGCAAAACCGCTCCTCCACCCTATTATCTCAGGCGTTTAGGCAGAAATCCCGATTTAATCGGGATGTTCTGCGTCCCCGATGAGAATTGAACTCATATATCAGCCTCCGCAGGGCCGCGCTCTATCCGTTAAGCTACGGGGACAAAGGTCTAAAACTATTATATTCTCTCTTCAGGAATATCCCAAAATCATCAAAATATCTTTTCTCCGAGCGATAAATTATATCACTAATTACCCTATATATAAAAAGTGTGAATTGGGAAATTTTAAGGCGGATTAAGAGTTTTCCAGAGGGATTTTTTGACCCAGCCAGTCGGAAAAATTGTCAGCCCAGGTCTTTGGTGGCTTTTCCATATACAAAAGGTATTTCCCAACAACTTCCTTAATTTTATCTTTTGATAAATCCTTTCCCATTACTGCACGCACCTGAACAGGAAACGGAATTCTCGTTTGTACTACAAGAGTTTTGTATTCCCATTTTTCCTCGAACCAAAAAGCCACAAGCTCGATCCAGCGGAAGAGCCTGCCGGCATTTTCAAAACCTATCGGTGTCACTTTGTGTTCTACTTCTATTGGTGGCACTGTCGACAGTACATAAACCAGAAAAGCAATGGAGAGTATAACTCCCATAAGCATAAATTCGTGAAGGAAAAATACTATTACCACCAGAAGAAAAGTGATTGCCGCAACGGTTTGGTAAAACATCCTGTTTCGCTTCTTAAACGGGTGGGAGGGGCTTTTCCATGAAAGAAGTATTTCATTCAAGTCGGGTTGGTCAAGAGAAATTTTTTTCTGGTCGGCAGGAACAGTCATAGATTTATGATATCAATTATATCTGCTGCCATCATTATATGTAAACCCTGCCTTTTAGTCCATATATTGTATCTCCGGTTTCTAAACAGCCGGTCAGTCCAGATACCAATCGGCCGACTCGTCTACTGAAGTTTCAGCAAAGGCGGGTAAAATTCAGGAGGTGTAAGGATTGCCCCTTTCATTTTACGGTTTATCCGATCTTAGATAGCTATTGTTTTTATATCTGATAACTGATAAATATAAATACCTTATCCCTAAAATGTTAGAGACAATACCGATCACTAAAATCGGTGTTTGATAATTCACTAATAATGTTGAAAGGGCTGAAAGTCCGATTACAGGAAGAATATCGGTTAGATGATGGGCGCAGCAGGCGATCATCCCCGCGGTTGACGCAGCCGTATTTGCCATCATGACATTTTTAGCGGAGTTGGTTTTCCTCATGTCTCTTATTTTTTTGTACAGAGCAACCTGTACCCCGAATCCGACACTAAGAGGAATCATCAAATACCAGAGTGCCTCAAATTGAGAAAAAGCGGCATACCATGTGCCTTCCAAAAGGCGCATTGTGAGGAAATAAAAAAGAAGAAGAGTAATCGTGCCGACTGCTCCGGCCGGTATTGGTGGTATATTTTTTCCCATCGGTTATTTTATTATTTCAGTGTTATTTGACGGTATTAAACGTAAAATCCCTTCGCTTTATGCCGTTAAGATAAAGGACTGCTACAGTAAACGGCATAGGAACTTTGGTAAAGGTGACGGTTGCTCTTCTGTGGTGACCTTCTCCTTCTGCCGCGACAGTTGTCGGATACGAAGATTTGTCGTCTTTTTCCAGAACCACGCTCTTTTGGAAATCAAATGAATCCAAAGAGACCGCATGATTGTTTAGGGCAATGTCAAAAGACATGGTATTTCCGTTTGATTTATCGGGCAGGTACTGTACTTCTACACTGATATTTCCTTCCTCCTTTTCTATCAGATTGTTTTGAAATAGCGTGCCGGAGGCGGAAACTGCCGTACTTTCTGCCGTTTTACTCTTTCTTAAACCATTCAGGATGACGACGGCTATCAATACCATAACTATACCAAGAATAAAATATTCCTTTGGAACTTTTTTCAAATTCTCAATTGTTTTCATGTTTTATACTCCGCATCCGCCGCCACCGTCATTTACCTTCGGCAGTAAACCTTCATTTTGCAACTGTTTATCGATGGCGTTAAAACCCTGACCGCTTGAGTAATCCACTCCCAGTGCTTCTTTCGGGTCGACCCTGTTCCAGGGAATATTCTTTTTATTTTTAAAGTAAACCCCAAGTTCGACATATGTCTGCGGGAACCAATAGGTGTTTAGGGCAAGCGCCTTTTTATATATTTCATCTTTTGGCAATCCCTGGGATACTGCAAGTTCAATAAAGCCCAACATAGCAGCTCCATGATTGCAGTCCGGGAAATAGGTACTGTTGCCGCAGCAGGGACGGTATATGTTTTGAGCAATATCTTTTACCTGCGCTTCCTCATCCGGGGTAAGAGTTACCAGTGAGAAACTGTTAAACAATTTACCGCCATCAACTTTACCCACAGTCCATCCGCCTGTTGAGGCAAAGTTATTGACATCCTTATTATATTGGGTGCCCATTGGCCCCTGCGAGAGAACCGCTGTTTTATTGGCAATACCCAATGGCCATAAAAGATTCAGTATCAATCCTGCGTTTGCCTGAGTTACAACTATTGGCTTATCAGACGGGTTATCCAGCAAATCCTGTTCATCCTTTCTTAAACCGCCTCTTTCCTGATAAAGCGCCAGAAACTTATTTTTATCAATTGCACCATCCGCTACCATTTTTACAACTGCGTCTTTAAATGAGATACCGAGGTTGACCTGATCAGGTATCACAGCTTTAGTGATTTCCGCTTGAGCCTTGGCAACATCCGGAGTGGGTGTTGGCTTAGGCTGGAAAGTCTTGTAAATATTAGATGCCAGTGAATTTACTGAAAAGTTCGTCAGTAGGTAAAAAATGAGAAAAGAAATTAAGACCCCTGTAGCCAGTCCGGTTATATAATGGCGGTTATTAAGTGGCTTGGCACTCATCTGTCAATCCTCCTTACGAATGTAAATAAGTAATAATTCAAACATACCAACCTATTCATTAAGATTTCATGAATATAAGAAGAGGAAAGTTTGTGTTTTATCATCAATCCAATTCTACTTGGCGGCAGATTAAGATTTTGTGAAGATATTATCTGTATTACCTAGCCTTATCAACGATCGCTCTTATTTTCGTATCGACCTCTTGTATGAGACTACCCATTTCTAAATCAGGGAATGCTGTTTTTATTAGTATGGGTCGCATTCCGGATATAACCGTCTTGCCGTCCTTGGTATACACGTTGATTTTACAGGGAAGACAAAGCGCCAGGCGAATGTCTTTTTGTACTGCGTTATATGCGTTGCCGGCATTACAGATTTCTATTATTTTGAGAGGTTCTATTTCAAAACCTTTCTTACCCAGAGTTTCCTTTATGTCATGAGTATATAACACCCTGAATCCGGCTTTCTCTGTTTCAGATACTACACTTTTAACTGCCGCGTCAAAAGATTTTGACGTGTTAACGGTATAATCTATGTTCTCCATATTACTTTATGTATTGACTGGGATTCTCATCGAACTGCTTTTTACAATTCTCTGAACAAAAATCATATGTCTTGCCTTGATATATACTTGTATAGTGTGCATTTTGGGTATTGACTGTCATGCCACAAACAACGTCTTTTGCTTTTCCTTCAGAAGAGAAAAGCTTCTTTAAAAAATCCATAATTTTATCACCTTCCTTTCAAAATATAGAATGTAGGATTTATTTCTTTTCCGGTTTATTTATCTCCTTCCAGAAATAAACTATACCAAGAAGAAGAAAAATAAATAGGACAAGCCAGGTTAAGAAGCAAAACACGCTCCACAAACCGAAGTTCCCACCCATCATGTTATTTAAACCGCCATATCCCATCGGAAATCCACCTCCTCTCCAAGACTTGCCATTCCCCCAACCTCCCATCATCCCGCCAAAGCTACCCATCATTCCTCCCATCATCGGAAGGAAACCCTGCCCATTTTGCGGAAATTGGGCATTTGTGTTGCAGCCGCTCAACCTTTCTCCAAGGGCAATATGCATCTGAGTATTTCCACTTTCTCCGAGACGCTGCGTCATCATCTGATCCATAAAGTCATGAGATGATCCCATCATCCGCCCCATAAAAAAATCTCCTAATTTATCAAAATCATCATTTTTAAGTTGACTGCAGGTAGTTTGTTTATTCTGGAGATTCTGCCAGATTTGTGATCCTGCCTGCTCGTCCTGACCAGAGGGGGTCGTTGCAACAGTCGCTTGGATTTGACTATTCGTATCATTAAAACCGCCCATCCCTTCGGCTCCGCTCAGGGCAGGCATTCCCTGGGCGTAAACGCGGCTTGCTCCGGCAAGAAGAATAACCAGTGATAATAAAAAGACAACTCGTTTCATAATCCCTCCTTGTATTTTGTAATAAATTATAACTTTACTTTACTGATTGTATTATAAATGTGTAATTATTAAGAAAAGATGAAGATTACTTCTTTTTAAAGTTTTGTCTTTCTCAAAAGCAGCGCGTTAAATACGACAATGACTGAGGAGGCACTCATGAGAAGCGCCGCCCATTCGGGACGAAGGAGTATTCCCAGTGACGGATAGAGTATTCCCGCCGCTGTGGGAATGGCAAAGACATTGTAGCCGGTGGCCCAAAGAAGGTTTTGCACCATCTTGGCGTTGGTTTTGCGGCTAAGGGAAATGGCCTTTGCCACATCGAGCGGATTACTTTTCATGAGGACTATACCCGCAGATGCCACAGCAACGTCGGTGCCTGCGCCGATAGCAATTCCCACGTGCGATTGAGTCAGGGCCGCGGCGTCGTTGACTCCGTCGCCGACCATAGCGACGGTATTGCCTTCATTTTGCAATTCTCTCACTTTACTGACTTTATCCTGCGGCAAGACATGAGCAAAAACCGTGTCTATATCCAATTCCTTACCAACTTTATCCGCCACATCCTGAGCATCGCCTGTGAGCATCGCCGTTTTGATGCCCAAGTCGTGCAATTTTTGGATTGCTTCCTTTGACTCTTCCCTGATCATGTCCGCCAAGAGAATAGTTCCCGCAAACACGTTGTTTATCGCAACATACACCGGCGTGTTTGCTCCTGAATCTTGGCCCAAATCTCCGTTTTCGGTTTTCACTTTCAGCTCCTTCATCAATGCTTTATTGCCTACAAGCACTTCCTTGCCGTCGATTTTTCCCACTGCTCCTCTTCCCGGAAAAGACTTGAAATTTTTGACAGCGGGGAGCTGCAGGTTTTTATCTTTCGCCGCCCGTACGATTCCCTGCGCGATGGAATGCTGCGATGGCACTTCCACGGCCGCGGCCAGTCGGAGGAGTTCGTTCTTGTCGGCAGTACCAGAGTCTTTGGATAACATGATGTTGGTGATGCCGAATTCTCCTTTGGTCAATGTGCCGGTCTTGTCAAGCACCACATAATTCAACTTCCTAGCGATTTCCAGGGCTTTCATATCCTTGATCAGGATGCCGTTTTTCGCTCCAAGAGTTGTCGTGATTGAGGTGACAGTCGGAATAGCCAGACCTAAGGCGTGCGGACAAGCCACGACGATGGCCGCAACGGCAACGGTGGCGGCAAAAACCGCCCCTTGCGGCGAGACGAAGAACCAGAAGACAAACGAAGATAGTCCGGCAATAACCGCCACATAAAACAACACGGTGGCGGCTCTGTCGGCCAAGTGCTGAACGTTGGGCTTGGAGCTTTGGGCTTCGCGGATCAATTTCATGATTTGCGCAATGGCAGTGTCCGCGCCAACTTTCGAAACTTCCACGGTCAGTGAGCCATCCTGATTCAAAGAGCCGCCGGTAACCTCATCGTCGGTTTTCTTGGGGATGGGGCGCGACTCGCCGGTGAGCATGGCTTCGCTCACGGCACTTTCACCCTCAATAACTTTTCCATCGACCGGAATTTTCTCTCCAGGCTTAACTAAAACCCTATCGCCGATAACCAACTGGCTGGTCTCCACGTCGGTCAGCTGGCCGTCCTTCAATAAATGTGCGGATGGCGGAATCAGCCTAGCCAGTTCTGCGAGCGCACCCGTTGCGCCGCGTACCGCCCGCATCTCCAACCAGTGTCCCAGAAGGAAAACTGAAATAAGAGTAGATATCTCCCAATAGAGAGATTCTCCCGGGAATAGGAACGTTGCAGTGACGGAAAAGATGTAGCCTATGGTTATGGCAAAGGCCACCAATGTCATCATGGCTGGGTTCTTATGGGACAGCTCTCCTTTAGATGCCTTGAAAAACGGTAAACCGCCGAAGAAAAAGATGAAAGTGCCGACGAGGAACAAAACAAATTCCTTGCCGCCAAAATCCAAATGGAATCCCAGCCATTTTTGGATATTGGGCGACAGAGCCATGGCGAGTAAGACGAACGGGAGTGTAATAAAAAACCGCCGTCTGAAGTCTTGCTCCGCTCCTTTTCCGCGGTGAGCTTCATGGCCGTACACCTCACCGCCCGCATCCATCGGCACTAAATCCATTCCGCACTTTGGACAATTCCCCGGGGCATCCTGTATCACATCCGGATCCATAGGACAGGTATAGAGCGTTCCCTGACCCTGATGTGAATTTACTTTTGGAGTATTTGAAGTATGCTTTGTTGACTTCATTTCATGCGGTGTCTGGTCTTTTTTCTTCACCAGTGTCATTGCGCACTTTGGGCATTTTCCGGGTTTATCCGCCTGCACTTCCGTATGCATCGGACAGGTGTATATATTTTTGGGTTGACGTTTCATTATTGGTGTATCCTCCGAAACAATGTTATTAATTCCTTCTTGGCTCTTTCCTTCTCATGCAGGAATTGATGAGCCACATGGATATTGAGGTGTTTTTCCAAAAGAAGCGCGTCAAGGCTTTTGATGGAGTTCTGGATAGCTAAACTCTGATTAAGTAAGTCAATGCAATATTTGTCTTCCTCAATCATCTTCAGGAGACCATCCAGCTGACCTTTGATGATATTTATCCTGTTTTTTGCCTCATGTCTGACACGCCCGGCAGATTGCGGTTTATCATCCCGGGAGGTTAAAGTTTTGATTTTTATATTTTTCCTCATATCAACCTATGATATACCCCTAGGGGGTATCTGTCAAGACCAATCTCATCTATCATGTGAAAATCGACATAAAGTATTATTTCCTCTTTTTGTAACATCTTAAATAACTGTTTACTGGTAATATCTGCGTACCACGATCTAACGATCGGGGAATTACGCAAAGTCGGGTTAAATATTCGTATATGGTGGATTTTGTAGATATACAGCCATCCTCCAAGAAAAAGAACCATGGCAGCGATAGAAATATACTCACTCATCTTTATCAAAACTTCAGTTTAATAATACGTGCACCGGTGATAAATTCGTAAATTGGCCCCCAGGCAAAACCCCAAGAAAATCCCCAAATCATTTCGGTCAACGGTATATGTCCAAATATCAAATATCCAAATCTAGTACCGTACAACAACCAGACTTTGGCTAAAAATTCATGAGCCTGGGGAAAAATAAGCTGAGGAATAAGATAGACAATAAACATAACTGCCGCAACCATTAGACCGGAAAGAAAGGCATTTTGCCATAGATCAGACCGGAAAAAAAGAATTAAAAATCCGGCGATTATCATGCCGATTGCGCTGGCGAAAATAGAATTTATTCTCAATACATTATTAAAGACCAGCATTGAAAAGAAAATAATCAAAGGAAATAACAATAAAAATTCTCTGCGGGCAATTTTTTTTCTTTCACACAGGCAAAATCCTTTGATAAAAATTGCCTCATAAATAAAACTTCCGATTCCACCGATGGCAAAGCCAAACATCAAATCCTCAATTCCTCCCACAAACGGCAGACGGATAAGAAGGAACGGCCGCCAGTAATCCTGAAAATACCAATATTCGGACACCGGTCCGGCTATCATAGTAAACAAACTTAGAATAATCATTGGTTTTCTTTCTTCTTTATTCTTCCAAAAAAGAAGCAACCAAACGACTAGAAAAAGCGGATCGACGACAAAATAACCTAGTTGGTAGGTCATAATCAGATACAACAGCTTAACTTAGTAACATCTTTTGTAAAGGATAATGCCACAATTTTTATCGCTTCTGAAAGCGTTGGGAACATGGGCAGGGAATTTACTGCGTCATCAACGGTGTTTTTATTTTTAATTAGCACCATCGACTCGGCAATAAGTTCTCCGGCATTGGGAGCTAAAATATGTACTCCCATAATCTGCTTTGTTTTGGGGTGAATTGCCATTTTGATGAGACCTTCGGTTCTTCCCAAAATCTGTGCTTTTGGCACATCCTTGAATGAGACAGTCTTGCACATACAGATACCAAACCGTTTCATCTGTTCTTCTTCGGTCAAACCTACTCCTGCTAGCTGTGGGTCTGTAAAGATAGTCCAAGGAACTGTATCGTAGTCAATACTTTTTTGAGTATTGCTCAGAGCATTTTCAGCAGACAGTGTTCCTTCCCGTCCGGCAGTTGTTTCAAGACGGAGTGGAGCATCGGTGATATCTCCAACCGCATAGATATGTTGTTGAGAAGTCCGAAACTGAGGAGTTACTATTACAGCTTGTCTTTCATCAACCTCTACGCCTGCCTTATCAAGAGCTAAATCTTGTGTATTGGGTACTTTCCCAGTTGCTAGAAGAATTTCATCTCCCGATACTATTCCTTGCTTACCATCAACAAGATAGGAAACAATTTTTTTATTTCCTTCTCTGCAGGCGGATTTGACTTTGACATTCGTTTTAATAGTAATTCCTTCATTGGTCAGTATTTCGGCGAGTCTTGTAGTCAGTTCTTCCTCTCCTCTGAAAATTGATACACCTCTATGAAGAATGGTTACCTTTGTCCCAAAACGAGAGTACATTTGAGCAAACTCAAGTCCCAATAGACCCGCTCCTACCACAATTAGTTCTTTCGGTTGTTTTTTAATTTGTAACGCCTCAATATGGGTTATGTAGCCTACTTCTTTAATCCCTGTAATTGGCGGAACAGTTGTAGAAGAACCTGCGGCAATGATAAATTTCTTACCTTGATATTTTTGCTTGCCCGCTGAAGCCTTGGTGGATGTGGGATCACTAACTTCTATTTCAGTTGGAGATGCAAAAGATGCCTGGCCTTCTAGATAAGTGACATTTTCTAAACCGGAAAGCACCTTCTCATATTTCTCAATTCTTAGTTTTTCCACTAGACTAAGTTCATGTTGGACAACTTTAATAAAATCAAAGTTTTTTACCTCAATATCAATTCCTGGAATATGATGGTTTTTAGCAAGATGCATTATCTCACCAGCCCAAAGAAGTGTTTTAGAAGGTACACAACCTACGTTAACGCAGGTTCCACCTAATGGTAAACCATGATTTACCATTAACGACTTAGCTTTAAGTTCATCAGCTTTGATTGCTGCCGCAAAAGCTCCTGCCCCACCGCCAATAATGATTACATCGTACTTTTTCATACTGCTCTTTATTTTCTCCATAGCCAAACCAGAAGAATCAGTAACAGGATCACGCCAAACGTGCCAAATGACAGGTGTAGATTTACGGTGTTGTACTGGATGAGGTAACTTATTCCGGCGGCAAGGACGATCATAAGGATAATTGTGGCAATTAAGCGCTTAAAACCGCTGGAACTAATTTTTTTCTCAAATTCTGTCAGCTCTTCGGGATTGATCTTGACTCCTATCTCGCCACTGTCCAGTTTTTCCAAAAGGCGCATGGTCATCTCGGGAAAGGTCTGTGCGTAGTTTATGTAGTCAAGACTTTGATCGATGGTTTTGGTGCGTATTTTAGCGGGATTCAGTTCTTCTCTGATGATTTTTTGCACATAGGGACGCATTTGCTTGGCAAAGTCAAATTCTGGATCAAGAGCAAAACCCATAGATTCTGTCGTCAATAAAGATTTACCCAAGAAGGCAAAACTTGAGGGAAAATAAATAGCGTTCCTCCTGCCGCTTTCCATGATCCGGAAAAATGTCATAGCCAAGCTGACGTCTTTGAGCTTGGCGCCAAACCACTCGTGGAGTATATCATCCACATCATGTTCAAATGAGGGGATATTGGATACCTTGGTTGTCTCAACCATATGAAGCAGATGTTTAATAGCAGATTCTGAGTCCTCGTTTAAAAAACTGATAAAAAACGACGCCATTTCTAATCTATCCTTTGGCATGAGGCGCCCGGCCATGCCGTAATCAATAAAGGCAAAAACACTTCCTGGAAGGGCAAAATAATTACCGGGATGGGGATCGGCATGAAAAAAGCCTTCAACAAAAACTTGGCGAAGGAGTGCATTGACGCCATTTTGAGCTAATATCTTTTTATCAATATGAGCCTTCATAAGCGCTTTTTCATCGTCGAGTTTTATGCCTTCGATCAGTTCCATCGTGAGAACATTTTTGGAGGAATAGTCTTTAAAAACATGCGCCACTTTTATTGACGTATCTTCGGCAAACATCGCTTCAAACCGCTTGGCATGGATTGCTTCAATGGTAAAATCAAGCTCACGGCCGATCGTTTCCGCAAATTCTCTCACCAAAAGAGTAGGTCGATATACCCGCCATTCAGGAACGCGATCTTCAATCACTCGCGCAAAGAACGCCATAATATGAATGTCTTTTTCAACAGTGTATCTGATGCCTGGACGCTCTACTTTGACGGCGACTCTGGTTCCATCGTGAAGTACTGCTTTATGAACCTGCGCTAAAGAGGCTGCTGCCAACGGCTCTTTGTCAAAGCGTTTGAATACCTTATCTAGAGGCTTTCCTAAATCACTTTCAATTATTTGTTTTGCCTGGGAATAGGGAAACGGTGGCACCTGATTGGTGAGCTTTGCCAGTTCCTGCGTCAGTTCTTTTGGTAATAAATCAGGACGGAGCGAAAGTACTTGGCCAAGTTTGACAAAGGAGGGCCCAAGCTTGGTGAGAAGGATACGCAGTCGTACCGGATAATCATTTCCCGATTCAGGTTGCCACATACTTGCGCATTGTTTTAAAAAACAGCGCAGACGGCATTCAATCGGCACTCCCCAGCGAAGTCTGGCCTTTTCTAAAACAACGGCAAACCCCTCCTCATAAACAAGAGCCACTATTGTGCGGAACCGCTTTATATCTTCTATTTCGTCAGATAATGTAAAAATCGACACAATGTATTATCTCCTCATAAGAATAGTATATCCCTTTGACTGCCAGTCATGCATACCGAGAATTTGATTATACACATTGGTGTACCCCAGATCAGCAAGTCTTTTAGCAGCTATCGCGCTCATCCGGCCGCTTCGGCAATAGAGAACTATTTTGGTATTTTTATCCTTGGGTAGCTTATCAAGATTTTTATCAATTTGATCATAGGGAATAAAGGCATCGGTTTGGGCGATTTCTCCCTCATAAGGAGTATGGACATTTACAAAGTAAAAATCTTTATTCTTTAACATCTCATGTAATTGGTCAGAAGTAATATCAGTATATTTTTGTTGAGAGGAAATGCTGCTTACTTGTTTATTAACTATTCGTGTCTGGTGGATTTTATAAATATATAACCATCCACTGATAAATAGAACAATGAGAATAATATAAATATATTTACTCATTTTTAATCAGCATACCATAAATAAACTATGTGGTATGAAGTAATAATCGTTCGTACTTTTGCGGGTTTGAAATGCCGATTATAACGAATCGCTCCATATATCCTCCAGAAGCACTTGTTTCTACAACCACATCTCCAAAATGGAAAAATTTACCTATAATTGATTGATGGATTGTGACCGCCCGGATATTTTTCAAATCATAACTTTTCTCTGTAATTGTCATAATTCCCTCTCTTTTTACCAGATGCTCGTTATGGATGAAATAGGTCTGGCCTGCCCATTTGAGAACAATCTGCACTAGTAAATAGATTTGCAGGATAGTCTTGAAGACATGAATAATCATAAGTATGCCGATAACATAGTGGTCTAAATCAAAAGGAAGATTAAGATTGAGAAAATGTACTCTAAGGAAAAAGTAATTAATAAGCGCGTATATCACATCAGTAACAATAAGAAGAACAATAATTTGCCAGATTAAAATGACTGTACTACTTCTTATAGGGTCAGAGGTATGAGGGATGGCTTTGGGAGGCTCGGGATTTTTCGATCCTTCATTTTTATTTGAAGAGAATATAATACTTCCCATACTTGTAACTCATGCCTTTTCTAAAGTAAGTTTTTTTACAACAGCTTCAGAGAGCATTTTGAGTGAAGGGATATATGCGGGAGTTGCACTTTTATAAAGTGTATAGTCACGACCAAATTGCTTAGTCTCAGCTTTTTCTTCCTCTTTTCCTAAACGGATATACCGCCATATAAGGATTGGCGCCATGAGAAGAGTTATTAGCGTAGGCCATTGGAGTAGAAAGCCAATGATCATTAAAACAAATCCTGCATACTGTGGATGGCGTATATAGTGGTATGCTCCGGTTGTTGCTAATTTATGTGTTTTTTGGGATTTATACAGTACATTCCAGGCGGTGGCAATAAGTATCAAACCGCCAGCGATCAAAATGTTGCTTAAGATATGTAAAACACTAAAATGCGGATCGCCTTTTATCCCCAGAAAA
This sequence comes from uncultured Gammaproteobacteria bacterium, assembly GCA_964520615.1. Classification (GTDB taxonomy): domain Bacteria; phylum Patescibacteriota; class Microgenomatia; order 2-02-FULL-39-11; family 2-02-FULL-39-11; genus JAMCUI01. The sequence goes on along the minus strand of CAZFNL010000066.1, from coordinate 1,176 downwards.
TCCTCCAGCAGATGCCCGCTATTGTGAGAAAAATTAATATTTAATTTGTTACCTAATAACGAAGTCAAAAGGTAAATTGTCAGAGGAAAACCATACATTTCGGTAAAAAGTGCTACGATAAATGCTCCAAACATCCGAAATGTCCGCCAGTCAGTTTTTGTTTTCGGCTTAAAAGCACTTTTTATAAAAAAGAGGAAAAGAATAATACTGACCAGTGCCATTAACCAATTACCGTAACCGTATTCCATATGAGGGTATTATAAGAATAAAAGGATTAAGATTTTATGATGATAGGTTGGTGAGCAATTCTATTGGTACTCCATCTGTTTCGGCGGACATTTCGTATCAGCGTATGAGCAAAAGACACAACAATCACCCGTCTTTGGTTTCAATAATTCACCGCATTTTTGACATCTATAAAAATGCTGGCAGGCATTGGTAGGCATATCCACCTCTTGTACAGTATGACATTTCGGACAGGTTAAATGTGCTTTGGTAGTCATTTTATTATCTTATTATATTATATCGACGCCTGCTCTGGCCCGCGGCCATGATTCGTCTCAAAAAAGCCTTTTATTTGTTTCTCATCGATAGTTGACAGATATTGTACTCTTCCCCATGAAGAAAGCGCTATGGGTGTTTTCATGCTTTCCCGAGGCGTCATGATACTTTTGCCGCCTAATTGATCAAATATCTTCCTCATACCCTCAATCTGATCTTTCGATAACTTTTTTGGGTTATACCAGATGATGACCGCGCCGTGCTCCAAACTGTGCACTAGGTTACCATCGGACTGCACTGTATCATAAAACCCGGCGTGTACAGGCTCATCATAATGGTGACCTCCAGCCGGTGGATCAGAGGTATAAGATACCTTTGTTCCAACTGGCACATGACTGCTGTCGCCAATTTTTACTTCCTCTCCCGCAAGCGGTGTATTGAGCCTCGCATCCTGCCTTGAAACAAAAAATACTCCTCCGACAATAATAAGAATTGTAGCAACAACAATTCCTACTATGATTTTTATATCTGTTGTCATCTATGAAAAATGTCAAGAGTTAATTTCGGATTCGGAAAGAATCCTTAATTTATCCCTTAACGTTAATAAATTTTATTAAGCGCTCCTAATAACAATTTTGATCAACCATCTATTCGTGAATAAATCACAGATTGCCG
>CAZFNL010000065.1:0-15967 GCA_964520615.1 uncultured Gammaproteobacteria bacterium | reverse complement strand
CCTTTATGAAGCCTGTCAAAAGTGCCGGCAAGGGCGATAAGTTGATACATACTGGCATCACAACTCCCCCGCCACCAGTTTTTGGTAAAGACCGATGTATTCCCTTGCACTCTTAGTCCAGGAGAAATCGGTTGATACCGCCGCTTCTACCATTTTCTTATATCTTGGCTTATCGTGGGTCCATATATCTACCGCCTTATTTACCGTTCGTTCAAGCGATTCCGAAGAATATTGATCAAAGAGAAAACCGTTCACGTCATCTTTTATAGAATCTTTCAGACCTCCTGTTTTATGCGCTATTGGAAGCGTACCGCAAAACATGGCCATCATCTGTACCAGCCCGCATGGCTCAAAACGGGATGGAAGCAGCATGAAGTCGGAGGCGGCATACATCTGGTGGGCCAGAACATCATCAAATACAAAATTGCATGATATATTTTTGGGGAAAAATGTACACAGCCATTGAAACCGCTCTTCCCAATCAAGATTACCGCTTCCAAGTATAACAAACTCATATTCTCCCGGATCAATCCTGCGCAGCATTTTGTGCAGTATGTCTATCCCCTTCTGTCCCGGATCAAATCTCCCTATGAAAGAAAAAAAGGGTATGTTAGGATTGACAGTCAAATGCAGCTTCTTCTGCAGATAAAGTTTGTGGAGCCTCTTTTCTCTCTCCAAATCATTTTCTATTCTGTGTTTTTCCTCAACACTTTTTGCCCGGGCGTCTTTCCGTCTAATTTCCAAAATCCTGTTATTCATATCGGTCCGGTAGTCAAGATCAATACCGTTTAAGATTCCAAAAACTCTGCCTTCCTTGCCCCGCAGGACATCTTCAAGCCCGGCTCCAAATTCCTCAGTCATTATTTCCCTGGCGTAAGTCGGAGAAACAGTGGTGACCACATCGGCGTGAATAATCCCCTCCATGAGAAAATTGAGTCTTCGGGATTTTATCTCCCATTCCAAAACCTTGCTTTTTGACCTGGCTAGTCCTATCTTATCCAATATCTCAACTGCCGCTTCACCCTGATAGGAAAGGTTATGAATGGTTAAGATTGTCCTGATTTTTAACTCTTCCTCTTTGACCAGTACGGGAATAAGACCGGTATGATGATCATTGCAATGGATTATATCCGGTACAAAACCCAGTACATTTTTCTTTACCATCTCAACTACCGCTTTATCCAAAAAAGCAAATGTGTCTTCGGATTTGGCTATAAAAAGATACTTCTTGTTCCTCAAGAGATATACGGGGACATGAGTCACCGGATGAGAAGTCAAGAATATCTCAACTAATTCATCCTTATCCCCATACTTTACGGTGAATTCTGCCGCTTTTTTCTTTTTGGCGTTTCCCAGTTTTAGTACTTTATAAAATGGCATGATTATACGGATGTCTACTCCTGAGGCCAAAAGCGCTCCAGGCAGGGATCTTGCCACGTCCCCCAACCCGCCGAATTTGAAAAATGGGTCCAGTTCCCAAACTGCAAATAAAACTTTCATATTTAATAAAATTTGCTTAACTCTAATTCTTTATTTTTAGAATTTTTTGATATACGTCTTCATATCCGTCTATCATCTGTTTTATTGTAAATTTTTTCTCCACATGTTCACGGCAGTTTTTTCTTATATTGCTATATTCTTCTTCACTTAATCTATAAAGTTTACTAACTCCTTCTATTAACCCTTCAAGCCCTGTTGTTTTGATCTTACACTTACCGCTCTTTTCACTTTCATTCTCCACTATAAACCCTGTTTCTCCGTCAGAAACAACTTCCGGCACGCTGCCGTGCGCATAGGCGACAACGGGAGTCCCGCAAGCCATAGCCTCAATCATAACAAGACCAAACGGCTCCTCCCATCTGACTGGGAAAATAAGCGCTTTGGCTTTCATCAGATATTTCTTGAGGCTTTTTCGGCTTATAAATCCGTGGTTAATTATCGATTTGCCGTCTATAAAAGGTCTTACTTTTTCACTGTAATACTTCATATATTTCTGCTTAGCCCAACCCAAAATCAGAAGTTTCATTCCCAAATGCTGGGCCACTTTTATTGCCAAGTCTGTACCTTTATCTGGAGAAATCCTCCCCACCCAAACCAGATGATCACCGCCTCTTTCATCAAACGGATAATCACTTAGATCCAATCCGTGATAAATCGTGGCAATATAGTTCAAGTCAGGTATGGCTTTCCTCTGTGCGTCAGAGATTGACACGAAGTACTGTGAATTGTTAAAACGCTTTATAGCCGGGCTTATCCGGTCAAGCGGGCTATGGAGAGTTGATACTGTAGGAATATGAACTAGTGGGGAAAAGAAGGCGCTTTTGATATCATAATGGCTATGAATAATGTCAAACTTGCCTTCATTCGCCATCTGGTAAGCTTTACTAATCAGAGCGTACTCATAAGGTTCGTGGGGACCTAAACCGATATTCTTATCCTTTCCGGTAGCATGCGGTGTAACGGAAACTAAATCTGCCTTGGTTCTACTGTCCCCTGAAGCAAATAGTGTCACTTTATGCCCTCTCATTACCAATTCCTCAGTAATTCTGGATACAATCTCTTCCGTAGCGCCACTAGTGCCTTTGGGAACATCTTTTGCTCTGGGAGGAATTCTTATATAGTTTGAGGCAAGAATGGCAATTCTCATTGTTATGTAAAAATTTTACCACGACAGAATTGAAAGAGCCAATCCTTCAAAGATCCCTCAAATTCATAAGGCCCATCCTTAAATCCTGTCGCCAATGACTGTTTTATCTGAGCTATCACCTTTTCAGGAATATCCTGATGATTACCAGTATCATGACCGGTCAAGCCTGGTGCTGGAATTATATCCCAGGTTGCTCCTTCCTTTTCCAGCTGGATATGGAATTTTAATGAGGATGCTTCTTCAAATTCCGTTTTAGCCTGATTTATATCCCTACCGTCGGAAACAACCTTGACTTTTTCCTCTTCGTTTCTTCCTTCCTCCGGTGATAATTTATTTTCTCTTACCAATTCGTTTATCTCCCTCACCCTTTCCGCCATGGCTTGTTGCCTGTCTTTCAAAGGTTTTACCCAATTATTGTTTATATCAATATAAGCGTCTCCTATCTTTCCTATGCTAGTACTATTTTTAAGGAAACGAATTATTCCGGAAACTATGGCATACCCTTCCAAGGTTTTTACACCATCATCCCAAGGTACGCCTATTTTCGGAGAAAGTTGAAGCTGCAAATAAATTCCTTCTCTTGAATCCAACATGGGCGTTTTTTGGGTTATCAGCCTGAAACCATCATAACTCCATAAAATGGCATCACCATCTCCTTTTTCGGGAGGATATTTTTCATCAGACTTATCAGTCTCGAATAAACTTACGTCTTTTACCGCCTTCCATCTTCTGTTAAATTCCTCCGTTTGAAGCAAAAACCTTAAAGAGTCCACTTCTGCAACTGTATATTTATTCCTGCCTGACTTATCTCTAAGTCCTGTCGGCTGATCCCTCCAGGGATGCTGATCAACAACTTTACCTAATATGGGAACATTCTCCACTCTTGTCATCGGATCATGTTTATTCTGATCGATTTCGGCAGGACTTACATCTTTTATATCGCCTGTCACTTCCGCTCCTTCTTCCCAATCGGCTATACCCTCCATTCCCCTTATAAGCGGTGGCCGGAAAACATTCTTGGGATTGGCACCGTTTCTCCATGCATGAACATCCACTACATTATATGCATACTGTGCATCTATTGGAGCATCCAATGGCAATGCAGGAACGGTAGTATGCCAATTATTATTCATCCAGACAGCATCATGTTTCTCACTTTTATATAAAAACTCCTCGACCAAAATCGCTAACGCCTGGGATTTAAGTAACCGGGTAGGCACAATATCTGAAGTTAACAACGGCGTCTGGCCAAGTTTCTCCGTATTCAAGCTTTTATCCACAATCTGGAGATGATAAGCATCGTCTGCTGGCAAATCCGTAAATGCCGGAGCGACAATTTCAATATCCCCATCTTGGAAAATCATCTCGCCAATAGGTTCACGTAGCACTGTTTCTCTCTGTTGTGTCTCGTACCTTAATGGCTGTACTAAACCCCTTTCTACCTGTTCAGAAGTTGCATCTTTTAAATAAACACCTATCTGGACACTGCGCTGCACCGGCCGATATGCCCCGTGGAAAATATCCTTAGGTGGAGAATTAATTTCCATTTCAATTGCACATTTCGAAAAGTTGTATTCTCATGCTAAACCACTAACGTACCCAACGCCTTTTCATAATCCTTTACCATCTTCTCCACGGTGAAATTCTCCTCGACGTGTTTTCTGCAATCTTCCCTTTTTATCTGATTGATACTCTGAATTGCCCTTTCCATCGCTTCTTCATCGTTATTTTGTATGACAAATCCTGTCACACCATCTACTACTACCTCAGGTATCGCTCCGTTACCGAAAGCCACCACCGGCGTCCCGCAGGCCATCGCCTCAATCATAACGAGCCCAAAAGGTTCTTCCCAAAGTATGGGGAAGATAAATGCTTTGGCGTTACGATAAAGTTCAACTTTGCGGTCAAACGGGAGTTCCCCGAAATACTGTATTTTCTCCCCGTCAATATCTTTTTTCAGCTCTTCAAAATATTTTTTGTCATTTATTTTGCCGGCCAAAACCAGCTTCATTCCCAGTTTCTTTGCTATCCTGATTGCAGAAGCCTGATTCTTGTGCGGCGTAATACTTCCCATCATCAGAAGATAATCCTCTGGAGTCGGATTGAACGTAAATTTATCAGTATCCACGCAATTATTTACCATTGCCAAATAATTTATTCCGTCAAATCCTTTACGCTGCGCATTGCTGATGGTGATAACGCGGGTATTGTATTTTCTGAAAGCTTCAACCAATTCCCGAAAAAGCGGCAGGTGCATCACGTTGACAAAAGGCTTATTCAACATTTTTGCAAACGGCAGAAACACCGCCTCTCCGCGCATGTTATTTAGGATCAAATCATAATCGTCTTTTCTTTCTATCAACTGCTCGATCACTTGGGAAAGATAGACGTTTTCCTTTCTTAAACCCCTGGAAGATTCGATATTATAATCATTATTCGGGTGACGCGAAGGAGGGTTTCCTGAGAATTGCTTCACCGAAGGGAGAGCGAGCGACGAAGAATCGAATGAAACATCTTGCGTTTTTTCGCGAGCGACTTGAAGCGATTCTCGGGATACCTGAGCGGCAGGACCCGCATTAACTACCGAAAAGTTCTGCATCGAAGATTTAACGTCCGAAGAATTCGGTATCGAGGATTCCAAAGCTTGTTTTGATCCCGCCACCGTATCTCCTCCCCCCACCTCTATCAATTCATATCCATCTTCCCTCTTTGACCCTTGCGCGGCAAAGAGAATCACCTTATGCCCCAGCTTGGCAAGTCCTAAAGCCTGAAAATAAGCAATCCACTCCGTCCCGCCCTGAGCTGGAGGCGGAACAGGCAGAGCTACTGAGCCAAGTATAGCTATTCTCATATAAAATAAACTTCAAAACTCTCTAGAGCAGGCGGAGGTACCGGAAACGCAATTGAACCTAAAATTGCTATTCGCATAGAATTATGAATCAAGAATTAAGAATCATGAATTATGGTCTTAGATTTTTTGATCAACCCGTTTGTCATTTTTATAACCTTCTCTCCAAACATGTAAATCTGTAAAAGATTTAATTTTACTTGATTTTTGCTTCATTATTCTTGATTCTTATTTCTATTATGATTCTTTTTGGGGAAGTAGGAAAATCTCATATACATGAGGATGAAACGGTGGGCGATGGCTTCCCAAGAGAACTTCTGTTCGACGATTTTTCTGGCATTCTCGGCCATCTTTTGCCTCTTTTCTTCATTATTAAGGAGAAGATTCACCTTTTCGGCAATTTCCGTGGCATTTCTTGGGCGGACAAAATAGCCGTTTACCCCGTCTTTGACGGCTAGTGGTATCCCGCCTTTTCTGGTAACAACAACCGGCGTCTTTGTCGCCATGGCTTCCAAAATCACCAGTCCCAAAGGCTCATCCCAAGTACTTGGTGCTACAAAGACTGATGCGCGCTTATAAAACTTATTCAGCTCGCTACTTGTTCCCAAATGGCCTCCAAATTGTACATTAGTCAACTTCATTTCAGCCACTCTTTTTTCCAGATTTTCCCTTTCCGGACCTTCTCCCAGTATCATCACCTCGGCCGGTATCTTCTTGGCTGCCTGGACCAGATATTTTACCCCTTTATAAGCAGTCAATTTGCCGGCAAAAAGTACAATTTTTTTCCCGGCAAGATCGTATTTCTTGTCAATATCGGATGTATTCAAATTGGGATTAAATTTATGCAGGTCAACCCCGCCAGGAATAACCCTCACCTGGGAACGGAATTCGTCTCCAAAAATCTTAAACAGCCATTCCTTTGTCCAAAAAGAGTTTGGCACCACTCTTCTGGCGCGTCTCAAAGCATCACTTGTCAATGCTATATATCTTTTGTCTTTTTGCACCGTAGGCAACTCTGATCCGTGAACAGTAATGATGTAAGGTATCTGATAGATACCCTTTATCACCCTTGCTATCCATGAAAGAGGGAAAGCATGGTGGACATGGATAATATTGGGCTGAAAGGATTCAACTGCGTCAATCACCGAATCCAGGTAATCCTCATAAAGCTCGGTAATCTCGTGGTTTGAGAGCTGCGTAAACAATTTACATTCAGGCCACTCAGGGTGTCCGGTAAATGCAACTCTGTCAAACATCTTGAGGGGATAACGCCTGACATTTGGAATATCCCGGTCATCGGGTGATACCATCGCCACCTTGAAATGTCGTCCCACCTCGCTTGCCAAATATCTGGCGTAAGTGCCGGAACCTGATCCCCACAAAGGAAAAGTCTGCAAATATAGAATTCTCATTATATATAAACTTAAATCTTAAAACTCAAATGTCAAATCCAAATGTAAAATCTTTATAAATCAATAGTTTTAAGTTGTGATTTTGAGTTTTGACATTTGACATTTAAGTTTGTAATTGATGAGGTGTGACTGGAATATTTCTTGTGTTTGAGGGTATTGTATAGGAAAGGAAAGATGAATTGCAAATAGCGAAAATCAGCCAAATAACACTCTAAAGAAAAATCCTGCTCCGGCAACTTGCCTTTTCAATCTCCAGGACTCGCGAATAAGACGGTATAACCATTCAAAGCCGCTTTCCCTTACCCAGAAAGGCGCTCTGGTAATCGTTCCGGAGATATAATCAAACGTTCCCCCAACCGCCATAAGGACTAAAGGTCTAGCAATCTTCCCGCTTAACGCTTCCCGCTTAACGCTTTCTATATAATATTCCTGTTTGGGAAAACCGAGTGCGACAAAAAGGATGTCTATCTTTTTTTTACCTATTGTTTTTACTAAACCAGAAAAATATTCTTTGCTATCGACTTTTCTGCCACTTGAATCATGGATAATGAAGTATGAATTATGAATCCTATTCCCTTCATCCCTATTCCTAATTTCTAATTCATAATTCCTTATTGCTACTTCCCTGCTTCTTGTTCCTAATTCATAATTCATAATTCTTACTTCTACACCCGGTTCTCCTAAAACCTCAGTTTTCAGATTTTTATATTTTTCCAGTAAGCACTCAGAGGTTTTAAGTGCTACTCCATTCTTCCCCCCTATAAGTCCTACTGTAAAGCCATTTTTATCTGCCAGTTTACACAAATCCAAAATGAAATCCGCTCCGCTAATTCTGTCAATTGACATATTCTCCTTTTTTTTAAGCGCCCAAACTATCCCCGCTCCATCAGGAATATTAATTTGGGCTGAGTTGACAATCTCCCTGAAAAATATATTTTTTTGGGCAAAATTTATGATTTCCGGGTTTGGAGTAAAAATTACCAGAGGTTTAACACCTGCGCTTTCCGCTTTCCGCTTTCCGCTTTCCGCTTTTTTAAAGTACTTTTTTATTTCCTCTAGGATTTCATCTTTTTCCTGCACTGTTACCACAACGTCAAGAATTTTTTTTGTTTTGAGTCCCATAATATAATTATTTTACGTTATAAAGAATGGAAATTAATAGATTTATAAAACCTCCTGAACACTATTTGTCTACACGATTTAATCCTTGTATTATAACCTAAATGACTATTATATCCGATCTTTTTACCAAATCCTAGCGATAAATTCATTATCACTATAAGTTAATATGCTATTTGAAATATCCGTGTGAAAAATTGTTATTTATATTACAATTTTTTAACCTTTTATATCATTATAGGTTGTAATAACTTCGTGGAAAATTACATGGGGCATTTTTATCTTTTTGCAATACTTCTTTTATACAATTCTATATTTTCCAAAGCGACGCCAGTTCCGCGTACCACACACAAAAGAGGATCCTCTGCAACGTGCACCGGTACCCCTGTTCCCAAAACCAAAAACTTATCAATGTTTCTCAAAAGAGATGTTCCTCCTGACAATACTATGCCTTTATCTATTATGTCCGATGCTAGTTCGGGAGGTGTATTTTCAAGTACACCTTTAACTGCGGAAAGAACGCTGGTAAGAGGATTTTGTATGGCCGTGGTAATTTCTTCGGAAAGGACTTCAATCATTCTGGGAAGCCCAGAAAGCGAATCCCTTCCCCGCACCTCCATCTTTTTGGACCACGTCATCTTGTTTGATGATGCACTGCTTGGTTGCAAGGCGCTTGCAATTTGTATCTTTACTTCCTCTGCCATTCTTTCCCCAATAAAAAGATTATATTTTTTCTTTATGTATGCGGCGATTGACTCATCCAGCTTATTTCCAGCCACCCGCACTGAATTATGTACTACTACTCCACCCAGAGAAATTACCGCTGCTTCTGTAGATCCTCCGCCTATGTCCACTATCATGTTGCCTGATGGTTGCGCTATGGGAATTTTGGCTCCAATTGCCGCAGCCAACGGTTCCTCAATAAGGTATACCGTCCGGGCTCCTGCAGCCATAGTAGCATCCATAACAGCCCTTCTTTCCACCTGGGTACAACCAGCCGGCACACAAATCATCACTTCAGGCTTAAAAAATCTGGTTCTGCCGCATACCCTGTCGATAAAATACCGCAGCATCGCCTCAGTCACCACATAGTCGGCAATCACACCATCTTTCAGCGGCCTTGATGCAACAATATTTCCTGGAGTTCTTCCAAGCATTTCTTTGGCTTCATTCCCAACGGCTACCACACGATTGTCCTCAATGGCAACCGCAACAACAGTCGGTTCATTTAAAACCACGCCTTCACCCGCCAGATATACCAGCGAATTGGCTGTTCCCAAATCTATACCTAAACGTTTAAAGAACATTGTTTGAAGCGAGAAGGGGTAAGCGTGAAGCGTAAAGAAATAAATAATATTAAATATCTTTCCGCTTTACCCTTGACGCTTTACGCTTTTGATTTAAGATAATTCTACTATCCCTGTGTTATAATTACAATCAATTACACTAAGTCCTAAATCATAGAATCTATTTCAAAATAGTTATTTTGAAAACAAGTCAGAATTTCCATTGTGGGCTTTTTTCCTATTAATCACTAAAATGTTCAAACGCCTCATCTCATCTGTCATTATATTCATTTTTATCCTTCTTCTTGCCGGAGGTATTATCGCCTACAGCCGGGGCTACCGCTTTAATCTTCAGGACAAAGAACTCACACCCACCGGCATACTGTCAGCTACGTCTTACCCTGAAGGTGCTTCCATTTGGCTAAACGACAAACTTACATCTGCCACCAACGTTTCTCTTTCTCTCTCACCTGGCTGGTATAACTTGCGGATAGGTAAAGATGGATACCAGTCTTGGGAAAAACAGATACGTGTACAGGGCGAAGTTGTCACAAGAGCTGATGCTCTTCTTATTCCTACTAATCCCTCGCTTCGGGCTCTTACCATTACAGGCGTCACAGACCCCACACTATCTCCAAGCGGAGGCAGGGTAGCCTATCTTGTCACAACAAACGAAGCTTCCTATTCCGCCAGCCTCAAGCCAAAAACTGGCGTCTGGGTGATGGATCTCAAAAGCGGTCCGCTTGGCGGACAAAGCGAACCCAAACAGGTTTATACGGCAAACGGCAGCGAGGTCTGGGATGACGCATTAATAATCTGGTCTCCGGATGAAAAGCAGATTATATTGAAATTTTCCAAAACTGAAGGAAAGGTGGAAACCGTTTATTCCGCCTACCAGATTTATGTGGATAATCCGAACATTCTTCCTACTGACATCACATCCAGCTGGATGACTCTTGTAACTGACTGGCAGGAGACACAAAAACTGAAAGACAATGCGACTATAGACTCATTGCCTCCGCTGGTAGCCACACTCCTGCATACCGCAGCTTCCGATATCCGTTTTTCCCCTGATGATACAAAAATACTTTATGAGGCTACGTCATCAGCTACCCTTGCTCCGGTTATTATTCCTTCGCTTATTGGTACAAACACAACACAGGAATCACGTTCCGTTACTCCTGGCAAATATTATATTTATGATACTAAGGAGGATAAAAACTTTTTTGTCGCTGATACCAAATCCATAAACACCCCTCAGGCAATCACATGGTATACAGACTCAAAACATATCATACTTATAGAAAAAGGCTCAATATATATCGTGGATTATGACGGGAGTAACATACGTACTGTCTATACCGGACCATTTGAGGATAATATTGTCTTTCCCTGGGCTTCTTCAGGCAAGCTGGTAATTCTTACCAATTTCTACAAACCCCAGTCTATCCCCAATCTTTACGAGATAGATTTGAGATAAGTAACTTTTTTAACATTATTCCTGCTGACTGCGTAATATTTTCACCTTAACAAATCCTTCTCGGGACGCGCAAACACCAGAAGCCGCTTTAACGTCGTTCCCGGCGGCCAGCATGTCTGCAAAGTCAGCTGTTCATAAGGAGTCTCTTCAGTCAGGAAACGCACGTCTGAAGGATCAACGATCAGACGGTTTGTAACTCTGTATACGTATCTCACACCTTTATAAAAGATGTCGATCTCGTCACCATTTGTCAATTCCTTGAGTAAATAAAATATGGCATTATACCTTCCCACATCCCAAAAAGAATCGGTTGAGTGGGCAAAAAGATATATATTGCCTTTCACTCCGGGGAAAACAGTCCCTGCGGCATGCGCCACTCCCTTTTTCAGTATAGGCAAATATATATCCGGATTGCCAGGATCAACGTTTGGGAAAATTGCGGCATTGGCTCCAATTTTCGGAATAATTATCCCAAATTGGGCCGACATAGGAGAAAGCTCTTCTACTTTGTTTCCTCCGGTCAAATCGCCAAAAAGCGTAGGTTTACCGGCATTTGGAGTGGGCGATGGCGCAATTGTTGGCACAGGGTGCCCTGGAGCAACCGAGGGTGTAGGAAAAGAAACAACATACGTAATGTTTCTGGCAAGATTTGTCCGGTAAAGAACTTCCATATAGAAAGCCGGCCCGAAAGTGGCCGCCATACCAAAAAGTGAGAAGAGGAGGAAAAAATTTCCGAGCGTGCGGATAACGATAAATTTGATTTTTTCGCTTTGTGACGGCATTTGCGTGACGCAATAAATCTCACAGAAATTTAAACGCCACAGCAGCGTTTAAATTGCACAGCAATTTATTCCGCTGCGTCCCCGGGCAGAGTCGAACTGCCAATCTTACCCTTAGGACGGGTCTGCTCTGTCCAGTTGAGCTACGGGGACTTCTTTTAAATATTTTATCACAAAAAGTGACCAAAGACTACTCTGTTGACAACCGAGATGTTTAATATACAATTGACTTATGTACACTACTCATTTCAAAGGGATTATTGGGGAATTAGAATTTATAACACATCTTATAAAGAAAGATTATTCTGTCTTAACTCCTATAAATCCCAATTCAATCTACGACTTAGTCCTCGAACAGGGTGGCAAATTTACTAGAATTCAGGTAAAATACCTAACACCAAAGTATGGTAGATTAAGAGTAGAGTTGGATAGACCAAAGAGACAAACAAAAGCATATAAAGATCGTGGTGTTGATGCAATGGGAATTTTTGATTCGAAGAATAAAAAATTCTATCTTATTCCAATTTCGTATATCAGAAATAAATCAGAGATATGGCTAAGAGTAGAAAAACCAAAGAACAGTCAGGTAAAAAATATAAATTTAGCGAGTAAGTTCGAAATTTAACGGGGTGTGGTGCACCGGTAGCACGCATGGTTCGGGACCATGAGGCATAGGGTTCAATTCCCTACACCCCGACCAATAATCATCCTTTCTTTTCTTTTCAAAATAATCAAAATATTGTATTCTGAAATCGTATGTCTGAAAATGCCTCAGCATGGCAAGCTCTTATCCGGCAAAGAGTTGAAAGAAGAAAAATAAATCCTCCTTCTCATCATACCGAAATTCATACTCATAATAACTCCTATTCACTCAATCATCACCGGAATCATTCATTTTCCGATCCCAATCACTTCAGATAATTTGTGACCCGCCATCCCTTCACTGTATAATCAAACCCGTCATGAAAATTATCCTTGCTTCCCAATCTGTCGGTCGCAAAGACTTACTATCTTATCTGAATATTCCTTTTGATGTAGTCCCCAGCGGACTGGACGAGGATAAAATCACAGGCAAAACTCCTCTGGAAACACTGCAACTGCGGGCCAGGCTAAAAGGAGAAGAAGTCTTAAATAGAATGATGAATTATGAATTAAGAATCAGGAAAAACCCACAACCCACAACTCATCCCGCCTCAACTGGTCACCGCCTCAGCGGGGTCCCGTCCCAAGGCGGGAGATCCAGTCCGTGGCTGGACAACAACCCACAACTGATAATTTCCGCCGATTCAGGCGCCATCCTGGACAAACAGCTTATCGGCAAACCAAAGGATTACAAAAATGCTATCCGAATTCTCCAAGCACTTTCCGGGAGGAAACATGAATTTATCACTGCTATTTATATTATTCAAATTTTAAAGTTTCACTCGGAAGATTCGCAGATACCTTTTTTGAGGAGCGGACTAAATCTCACTATATCCGATCAAAAAAAGACTTTCCACTTTGCCTCTGACAAACGAAGTCTAAAAAGCTCGGGAGCTTCCGATAAAACAGGTATCGAGAATCCTTCCGAAAATAAAGACCATAGATTCGATGCTGTCTCTGAAAAATTTAGTATCGAGGATTTGCTTTTTGATATCTGGCAAACCTTTGACCGCAGCTATGTCACCTTCCGCAAATTATCTGACGAAGACATCGAATTATATCTCAAGAATACGGACTATACTAGGTTTGCCGGAGGATATGCCATCTCCTCAAGCCAGAATTTTATCTCAAAAATAGAAGGGTCGGTTTCCAACGTCATAGGTTTACCTCTGGAAAAAGTAATTCCCATTCTAAAGACAGTGAAAGCGCTAGACTGACGCAAAACTGATAAGCAATATCCCTCCAAGCGAAGATAGAATCCCCAGCTTTTGCTGGCCTGTCAGCTTTTCCTTAAATACTATCCTTGTCAAAACTACAAAAAACACCGGATAGGAACCGGCAATTGGTGCGACCACTGATGCAAACCCATTCACTAGTCCTAAATTATAGGCAAACTGGGCCATGGTGATAAGTAGTGTATATATTATGAGTGTCAATAAATTTCTCCTGTCCCTCAATACTTTTGCCGCCCCCTTTCCCACTTTTCCGGTAAAAAGAAAAATAATGAAAAAAAAGTTTGCCGGATAAAAAGTCCAAAACCAGCCAATTTTATCTATTGGTATGCGGATTACGGCATAGTACACCCCCCAGATAACCATAGCAACAAGCGCATACTTTACCCCTTTGTCGGAGAAGACAGCGCTCAAACCATTACTTTTTATATTTCCCAAATTCAAGGAGGCAAGTGTCACACCAACTGTTACCAATATTATTCCCATCGACTGAAAAAGCGCCAGTTTTTCCCCGAAAAATAGTATGGAAATAATAACCACCAAAACCAGAAATGACCCGCCGACTGTCCCTGCAAGCGAAGCGTTTCCCACTTCAAGAGCCTTAAAATACAATAATGTGGAATATGCCAATACAAAACCCAAAACTGTTGCTGCAAAAAACATTGCCCAATCGGTGGGAATACCCGCAAAAGGAATATAAAGCGAGGTTAGGACGACTGCAAATACCTGTCCCCAAAAAAGAGTTTTTATGTTTCCTATCCTTCGGGAAGACACGGCGATAAATATATCCCCCACCGCCCAACCGACAAGAGTCAGTAAAGCAAAGAAGATAGCCATAGGAATACTCAATTAATTATATAATTTCACTCTTCATTAAAGATTAATAAATACTTTTTTATTTCAAAACATTATATTCCAAGTGGTGTGGAATTACTCAAAGGTTGATTAAATAATGAAGTCACCTCCTGGCCAGTATTACCAAGAATAGCCAACTTATCATTCTTGTCAACTGCGGATATTATTGCAGCTGAATTATTTACTGGGTTGCCTGCTATCACATTTGTGGAAAGATTATTTCCGCCACCACTTGTTATGGTACTGACCGAAAAATTATTTCTGGATCCGGGTGTTTGTGATACTATTGTTTGATTTAATTCCGATCCGCCAGCTTGAACACTAGTTGATGAACTATTAGGTGAACCTCTTATAATTCCGCTTAGAGAGAAATTACCATCTGCACCCGAAACTTGTACACTAGTTGTGGAATTCTGCTGTGGCCCGCCTGCCTGAACTTCAGCTTGTGTACTTTTTTCAGACATATTGTTTAACGCCTCTAATCTTTTATTTGTGACTTCCTGCACATCACTTATCTCATTTATTCTGCTTCTTAAATCATCTATTGACGCTGCTTTCCGTATCAACTCGGCAGCATTAATATCATTCTCTAAGCTTTTCGTTTCGTTCTCTATTTGTGATACTTGATTTAAGTCTTCCTTTATAACTGGAACGACATTACTCGTATTCTCTGCTGAAATTCCAACTAGAAAAGGGTCATAAGGATTATCTAATAAATTTGATCCCACATTCCAGGATGGAATTGAGGGTTTTGAAGGTGCGGTAGGAACTTCAGGCAACTCGCTTGTCGGTAAAAAGGTTGCGCATGCTTCCTGGCTGCCTGCAACACAAAATACTCCCGACGTGACCTTGGTAGCAGTCTCAAGTCTATTTAAGTTGACACTAATTCCTGGATGATCCATAAGAAACTGGTTTATCTGGTAGGGAGAATTATTTATCGCTTCCTGTATGGCTGGAAGTTTAGTTGCTACAGCTCCACCACCAACGGTTATGGCTGTTTGTGCACCACCAACAACAGCCGGTCCCCACACAGGAGCAGTAACTAGAGCCGCAGTACCCACTCCTAATCCAATACCAATAGCTGTAGCTTTTAATTCTTCAGTCCTGAGAGTATCATTCACGCACTTATCTTTTGCGGAAGAATCACTTATATTGTCACACGCTTTTAAAGCCGGGTATTCCTGTCTGAGAATCTCGTCCTGAGTTGGTTGATGGTAACCGGGTAAATAATAAGAATCTCCCGTTGTATAATTAACACATTGTCCGTTTCCTACATTTATCGAACCTGCTTCACAATCTGTAACAGGTCTTGTTACAGGTGTTGCAATAGTAGGTACCACCACGGTTGGAGCAATATTTCCCGGTACCTCACAAGTGTCAGGAGTTCCTCCGCTTGTAATACAATCTTCGTATTTCTGTGTCGGATTTAGTGTCGGGATAACCAATGTTCCTGCCTGTCTTGCCCGACACCATGAATCTGAAATGTCACAAGCTGGAGTAGGTACGGATGTCGGTACAGAAGTTGGTATGACATATGCTATCTCTGTCGGTTCAGGTGTCGGAGCTTGAGTGATAGCACCGTTTCTTAGGGCGCGGCAGTAGTAGTCTGAAGGATCACAAGCTGGAGTAGGTACGGATGTCGGTACAGAAGTTGGTATGACATATGC
>CAZFNL010000064.1:0-2054 GCA_964520615.1 uncultured Gammaproteobacteria bacterium | reverse complement strand
AGGATACATAAGGCAAGAAATATTCATTGATCACACTGATGACATTTTTTACTAAGGTTTTCATAACAAGATAAATAACTTATCACTATCTTATTATGCTCTCAATTCAACTTAAATGTCAAAAAGTGCAGGTGGGTCAGTATTTTGAGGCACATATACCGTCAAGTCAAGGGGGTTGACATGGTTTAACAAAATGTTAAAATTAAGTCGTATATGTTAATTTATATGTAGATTTGTTCAATAATGTTAATTGAACATGTCAATACCCCTTGACAAGTAGTTGACAATATAGCAATATCCTTGTTATCATATTGTGAATGAATACTCCGAGAAAGGTTATTTTAACTTTATATGTTATTTTGGGTGCTTTCTTCTGGATTAAAGCGTTAAGAGACTCTGATTGTGGGAACTGGAATCCTATATTTTATATTCTTATGAATATAGTTATTGCACCGCTTTTAATTTATATTATTTTAGGTATACCCACTTTCATAATATATAAAATTTGGGGAGATAAGAAAAAATCTTCGTAAAATAAAACGATTTTAATCCTAGATAAAAAACGGCACATAAGTATTTTTATGGTTAATAATTGTAAGTAGAGTAATTTTAGTAAATATCAAGTGATTTTTTAGTAAATGATTTATTTTGATATAGAATGATATATATTTACTTATTGACATGAGTTGACAAAATCACCAATATATGGTATATGTATTACTCGCTAAGAAGATAGGCGAGTTTTTAGTGGATAAGAAGGCTCTTTTCCAAATTGAAAGCAAGATGCACCTCGGAGGGGATTTGAACCCCTGATCTTAGAGTTAACAGCTCCACGCTTTAACCACTAAGCCACCGAGGCATATCTTAATTTCAATTTGTACCTTGTTATGGAGTTGAAAAAGTCAGAAAGGCTCTACTGCGGAGTACAAGTAGACCAACGTAAGTTGGCATCCAAAGTACTACGATGAAGGAGTGCCGCCCTTCCAGCTCCATAACAAGGTACAATCTTTAAGATAATCTCCATCATTTTTAAACGCTGTAACAACGAGATTTACATTTTCAGTCTTTCCGTCAACTATCACATTCATTTCATCCAATATTGAACAAATATATAATACTTCATCAATTCTTTTGGTGAATAGATATTTTCCTAATCTTCCTGTCTTATTGGAGTAAATATTTTCTGGATATTTTGCGATTGATGGGAGATGATTTAATAAAACATCAAACTCACCTGCGGGTCGTTTGTCGTAAAGTTTCTTTAAAACTTTTGTATTGATATGAACCTTGAGCGATTTAGTTTTTAATGCTTGATGCACAGCATATGTTAAATTACAGATCAAAATACTAACCTCAACTACGATGGCTTTGTGTTTTGTATTTCTAATATGCTGTTTGTATAACTTTATAAGACTACTCATATTTTTTTACCAAAAAACCCGCTACTAAGAGCGGGTTCTCAAAATCCCAACTAATTATAAAACGTACTTATCCCAAACTACCCGCTTGAGCTTAACTCTCGTAGCCAATCAACTACTAAAATTAAGCGGGTATCAAAAAAGGTGTCCTTTAGTCCTCGGGGCGGGGTGGTGTATATCTTTCGAAATCCCACCCCAAAGGCTAAAAGACACCTTAATGATATACACCACCAAAATTGTAATATTTTTTTAAGAAAAGTCAAGAGGAATATGATAAAATAAAATGTATGAAAAAGTTTTCCAAAAAAGATAAAAGGGCAATACCAAAAAATCCTTTATTAACCTGCTAAAGCGAACTGTTTCACGGAGAACATCTTATAATTTATTAAATCGCTCTGGCAACAAATCTTCTTACTGATCCCAATTTTCTTGCTCTAGGGTATTTGTTTGGTATATCCATTCCCGCACCTTCAATGTTGTATTGAAATTGATCTATATGCCTCCCCCCATTGTCAAGACAATTTTTAATGATTTGATAGATAGATCCGATCAAAAAAATTAAACCTCCTTTTTAAACTTTTAACGGTTTTTCTGTAATTGATATAGTTTGATTGATTTTAATTTGCCCTATAAGGG
>CAZFNL010000063.1:0-30430 GCA_964520615.1 uncultured Gammaproteobacteria bacterium | reverse complement strand
TAAATATTCTTTGATGAAAAAATAAACCAGGACAATTGTCAGGAAACCAAAAATTATTGATGGCAACCTGACAGCCCAGTCAGATAATCCCAATACAGCCATAAACGGCAAAAGGAAATAGGAGTATAAAGCCAGCTTGTAGTCTCCGAAAGATTCAAGTATTAAGGGAAATTTTTGACCAAACTCATCTGCCCCTGTTTTTCCTAAGGCAAACGAACTATATCCAAAAGCCAACTCATCCACATGAAATGCCGGGGTATGAGTAAAATCGTAGATTCTGAAAATGATTCCGGAAATCAGTAATAAAATAACAAATACAATAAAAATTCTGCGCCACCACATACTGTCTGAATTATATGTGACTTTATACTCATTATTATGTAATCTGCATTACACTAATAACGGGTGACAAAAATTTGCCGCTGTGTTATAAAGTACATATGTGCTTTTCCATACCGTATAAAGTGCTGAGAGTGGAAAAGAATAAAGCGATCGTAGAAGGTGGACAAACCATCAAAGTTGGAAATGGACTAAAAGTACAGCCAGGTGAATACCTCAGAATTGCCGGGAACGTAGCGGTCGGTTCACTCTCAAAAACGGAAGGATTAAAGATAAGAAAACTGATAAAATCACTCGACGGAGACTGAATTTATGAAAAAAGGTATTATCTTTGCCATACTGACTGCCTGTATTTCAGGTTTCTCAATATTTTATAACAAACAGGTGATAGTGTCCGGCATCGACCCGCTGATTTTTAATATTACCCATAACGGCGGAGTTGCTCTTATCCTGTCTTTTATCATACTTGCCTCAGGAAGAAAAAAATTCTTGACTGGTCTAAAAGTGTCAGGCTGGAAAAAACTTTTTTTAATCGGACTTGTAGGCGGCAGTATACCTTTTATGCTTTATTTTGAAGGATTACGTTCGGTGGCCGCGGTAAACGCCAACCTTATACACAAAACTCTTTTTGTCTGGGTGGCACTTTTAGCTATACCCTTGCTGGGTGAAAGACTGAATGTCTGGCAGACAACCGGCTACACCCTTATACTTTTAAGCAATCTTTTTATCGGCGGATTTCACGGATTTCAAACAAACACAGGTGAACTCCTTATTTTTTTTGCTACTCTTCTCTGGTCTGTCGAAAACATTATTGCCAAGGTTGCCCTTGCGGATATGGAAGCTGATATTGTCGCCTGGGGTAGGATGTTTTTTGGCACTATAATCCTTATAGCCGCCTCAATCCCCATGCAGAAATTCGGATTATTATTCAGTCTTCCGGTCTCATACATAATTCCGCTTATCGTAAGCACACTGCTCCTCACCGGTTATGTTATCACCTGGTATAAAGCACTCAAATATGCACCAGCTACTCTGGTCACCTCAGTCCTGGTATTGGCAACACCCATTACCAGTATTTTGTCGTCAATCACTAGGCATCAGCCATTTGTTATGCCGCAACAGATTATAAGTACTTTACTGACTTTCGCCGGTGTGACATTAATTACTTTATTAATGTCAAATAAGAAAAAAACAAAGGTTTTTCCTGCATCTCTTTCCTGAAAATCGCCATGAATTCTTTAGGACTGGCTCTCTGTTGCCGATACTCAAATCCTCCGAATTCCCTTGCTCTTTGCGGCCCGCCGGACAAAAATATCGATCTTTCCTGGTATACCCAGACCGGCTATGTGGACTTGGGAACCGCTGGGATTCTGGAACAGTTTCATACTCTCTACAACTATCTTCAACTCATATCCTATGAGAACGGGATAAAGGATCCTTTTGATCCGCGGGTGGTTGAAGCATACTGGCTGGGTAACAGTCTCCTATCCAAAGTTTATGCCAAACCATTTGCCAGACATCTTACGGAAACTCTGGATCTTAAAAGAAAAATAAAAAAGGAGGCGGTAAACATACTCATGGATAAAATAGATAAAGGAGCGCTTCCCCACCACGCTTTTCATGTCATGAATGTATACCGGCGTACTGGCCACTTGGATATAGAACACACGCTGTCTACCATGGATGCCTGCATCATAAATTGGGGGAAAGTCGAAAAAATACTCCCTGGCAAGCTGATCGTAAAAACACAGGGGTTGACGGAAAAAGAAGGTAGAATATCACTTGACAGGAATATTTTGCGTACCATTTCGACGCAGGGAGAAAAGGATATCCGTCGGAAAGACCTGAATGAAAGAGACTTTATCTCATACCATTGGGGAAGATTTTGCCAGAAACTCTCCCAAAGACAGTTGAAAAACCTTTCTTCTTATACTCTTCAGGCGATAAAATACGCCAACAGTTGAAATCTTATGACCCAGCAAACAGTATATTACTGCGGAAATCCCACCGATAAGGATGATAATATAGTTTTTATTTTTATTGCTTCCCTAAAAAAGAAATTCCCCAATATAAGATTTATTCATTTTGATCCGACCGAGGAGATTGATCCGGCAGCTCTGAAAGGCCGATTTATTCTTATGGATACCGTAGTGGGCCTGAAAAGAGTGGAAGTCTTTGACAACCTTTCCAAATTCAGCCTTTCACCCCGTACATCAGTCCATGATTATGACTTACCGATTGATTTAGGCATCCTGACCAAATTGGGAAAGATTAAAAAACTACTCCTAATTGGTATTCCACCAGATAAGAACAGAATTGGAATAATACTAAAAAAGGTTGAAGATATATTGAAGACACTCTGAAGAAATTTTTTGATCTGCGGAAGCTCGTAAGCCAGATTCTGTTTTAAGATAACCATTTCTCTCGGTTGATGATAATTCTCATCCTACCGCTCCGATTTTATCGGAGTGCTTTCGTACTTTGGACCGCATCCCCAGCCAATGGCTGGGAAACTCGGGAAGACATCCGTCTTTTTCGGTCCGTTCGGAAATTGCTGCAGGTGGGATTGCCTTTACCCGGAAGATTCCGTCAGGAATTGTTCCAGGAACGTTTCACTTAAGGAACCGTAACAAATGTCTTAGGTTCCAGCTCGTCTCTGTGGCTCTCTCATCCGGTTTTCTCCAGAATCGTATCCCTCGGCTTTCGCCTCGGGATCACCAGTCCCGATTTGACTCGGTATCGCGCGTTACCGCGCGTCCCCTGCCTTCAGCAGTCTGGACTTTCCTCTCTTCGTAGCCTAAAGCTACTCAGAGCGGTTATCCGGCCTCCGCAGATCACTTAAATTATACCATCTTCTACACATTCATCAAAATCATTCATCAAAATTTCTTATTGACTGAAAACCTGACGGGCAGTATCTTATAGACATGCTCAGAAAACTTAAAATCGGCTGGTTCTCCTTTTCCTGTTGTGAAGATTCCACAATCATTTTTACTGAAATCCTAAACGATCATTACATGGAATGGAAAAACCTTCTGGACATAAAATCTGCGTTGGTACTGCAAAAAAAGAGTGAAATAAAAGACCTGGACGTGGCTTTTGTCGAAGGTGCCATCACTTCCCAAAAACAGGAAAAGAAGCTTCTGGAGATCAGAAAAGAGTCAAAAAGACTAGTAGCGATAGGCGCCTGTGCTTGTGTGGGCATGCCTTCTTCACAAAGAAATCTGTTTGACCAGACGACTAGAGAGGAAATAATAAATATACTTATCAGATTCCAGTACTCCGATAAAGTAAAAAGACTATCGGAAGTGATAACTGTCGATGATCAGGTACCAGGATGCCCAATGGACGAGAATATATTCCTAAACGTAGTAAATAAATATCTGAAGGAGTTTGGAATAATCTAAATTCTATTACATAAAAAAATGCACGATTTGGATTTATCCTTAGCAGACATATCAAAGATAGAAGGAAAAGCCGCCTGCAACATAAAGGTCAGAAACGGTAATGTACAGGATGTGGAGTTCTCGATTGCCGAATATAAAAGATTTTATACACAGGCAATAAGAGGAAAAGACATTATTGCTCTCCCACAACTAACAGCCCGTATTTGCGGGACGTGTTCCAACGCACATCTCCTTTGTGCCCTAAAAGCAGTGGAAAACGCAATCGGTTTGACACCAACAGAGCAGACAATCACACTTCGTAAACTCTTAAATTACGGGCTTATCATAAGGGACCATGCGCTGCACCTGTACGTTTTTGTCCTGCCTGATCTCTTTGGACATGATTCCATTCTGGACTTTGACGAAAAAATCCCGGCAGAACATAAACTTCTGGATGACACTTTTTCTGTCAAAGCGGTAGGAAACAACCTCTCAAAAAGAGTGGGTGGTAGATCTGTCCATGCTCCATTTCTAACTGTCGGCGGTTTTACTAAATTGCCAACAACACAAGATTTACAAAAAAGCATCCCGGAACTTCACGCAATAAGAGAAAAGATATTGGACCTTATGGAAATATTAGCCCAAAAAGACAAAAATTTGAACCGAGATGATATTGTTTTTGCCGGACTGTCCGATGATGAATATTCTTTCCTTTATGGTGATCTTATAAGGAGCGACGGGAAAATTGTACCCTCCGAAAGATACGGTGAATTTCTGGAACATAAAACCATACCATATTCTCATGCATCAGGCTATAAATTCGCAGGAAAGGTCTATATGGTTGGCGCTCTTGCTAGGCTCAATCTGGCCAAAGAAAAACTCCACCCGGCTACCCAAAAGAGTGCGGCCAATTACCTAAATCTCTTTCCCTCTACCAATATCTTTCACAATAATCTGGCTCAGGCAATTGAAATACTCCATGCCATTGATTCCTCTCTAGACATTATAAAAAAGTTTGAAGTGAAATCGGAAAAACCGATAATAGCATCTCGGCACGCGGGTACTGGAATAGGAGTAATTGAGGCGCCCAGAGGCACTCTGTACTACCACCTGGAAGTGGATGATGCCGGGAAAATAAAATCGGGCCAAATTGTCGTACCCACAGGCCAGAACCAGATAGGCATTGAGGGCAGTATCAGTAAATTCCTAAATGACAATATAAATAATTTGGAGGAAAAAGAAAAAATCAGTCTTGAGATTGAAAAAATAGTCAGAGCTTATGATCCGTGTATGAGCTGCGCCTCACACTTTTTGAAAATAAAATGGATGTAAATCTTTAATCCTTATCACAAATTTCCTACAAAAGCCAAGTTATTTAACACGCTTTACTAGAAAGGTACCCTGCTTGCGTCAGTGGGTTTCTCTCAACTTGATATACTCTGAAATTATCGTTTCAACTGTCACGAAAGTAGGTACCGCCAGAAGTGCTCCGGCAATACCATCCAGCTTTGCCCCCATCATAAGAGCAATGATTGTGACAAGAGGCGGAATTCCTACTGCCTTCTCCATAACCACAGGCACAATAAGCTGCGCTTCAAGCTGCTGTATAATGAAATATACTGCCACAGTCAGAAGTGCCAAAAGAGGCGAAGTGGTAAGTGCAATAAGAACGGCCGGAATAGCAGAGATTATGGGACCGATGATGGGTACAATTTCCAAAATCCCCGCAAATATCGCCAATGCCAGAGCGTAAGGAAGTCCCAAAATTGATATTCCCACAAACGTAGCCAAACCAATAGTGACTCCGAGCAAAAGTTGCCCTCTAACCCATGCTCCAAGCCGTTCCTCAATCCTTATAATAATCTTCACTACTTTTTTGGCGCCTTCCACTCCCATAAAAACAGCCAACTGCTTATCAAGATGTCTTCTTTCCAAAAGCAAATAAAATGATATAACCACGACTGTAAATAAAGTCACAATATTGGCAAATATACCAATTGTGACGTTTAAGAGATTCTGGCCAATTGGAGTAAGTTGCTGGGAAATAACTGAAGAATCAATCTTGACAAAAGGTATGACGGAATTAAGATATTCAGGCATTTTTTCTGCCAGGTGAATGGATTGTGTAGCTAAAACCGGTAATATTGAACTTCCGGCAAAAAAGAGAAAGGCAATAATAAGAATATAAATTAGAATTATAGAAAGAATCCTAGGTACATGAATTGTATCTGAATAATCAGCCAATGGTTTGAATGCGGCCATGAGTATAAAGGAAATGAAGATGAGAAAAATGATTTCTTTAAGCTGCAGCAAAAACCACAATGTAAGAAGGAAAATTACGGTAAAAATTATAGTCTTGTGCGATATCTCAATCTTTGACGGCATACGTTTCTTTCATTTTAACCTCAAATCTAACAATTCATGGCTAATTTTGATTGTACCATTTTCCCACTGCATCATCTATCTCTCCCATATAACTTCTCCTGCTGATATCAAACCACAATATATTCTTTAGTTTCTTGAAAAAAACCATTTGTCTGCGGGCAAACGCATGTTCATCCCACTTCCACGCCATTAAGGCTTCGGAAGTGTGTTTTGTACCCTGAATTATTTCTTTGAGATGGATCGCTCCTGTTGACGTCAGTGACGGCAAATCCCAACTGTATCCTTTTTCCAAAATTTTCTCCACCTCATCTACGGCACCACCGGCAAATCTCTCCTCTACTCTATTATCAATTCTTTCATATAACACTGGATATGAGGCTTTCAACCCAAGTATTAGAACATCAGATTTTTGTGTGATATAACTCTCATCTTTTTTATTATCTAACTGAGCCCTAGATTTTGCCACTTCGATCGCCCGTATCAGCCTTCGGGGATTTTGTCTGTCAGAGTAGTTCATGTTTTCCCATTTATTTCTGTCTTCGATAACCAACCTCTGTTGCAAACTGACAAGCAAAAGTCTATTCAATTGATTTCTCAACTTGATATCAGGTTGAACACTAAATGTTTCAATTGGATAAAGTAGGGATTTTATATAAAACCCAGTTCCCCCCACAACAACTGGCAGTTTACCATGCAAATTTATGAAACTTATCACTTTCTCAGAAACATCCTTATACTCCTTCACATTGAAACTGTAGTCAAGTTCAACCATATCAGTCAACCAGATAGGGATTTTCTCTTTCAATCTATAACCAATTTTAACTGCGTAACTAGACTCACTTAATTTTGAGTTGTGATTGTCATAAATCCCTCTTAACGTTTGGATGAAGGGGCATTTGAGTTTTGAGTTTTTGTCTATATCTTTCCCTGTTAAAATATCCAGTCCACGGTAAACCTGACGGGAGTCCGCTGACACAATCTCCCCAGAGTATTTTTTACATAATCTAACCGCAAGATCAGTCTTGCCTGTCGCTGTCGGCCCACAAATAATAAGAACTTTATCTTTTCTCATAACATTTATTGCTTCAAGACTCTTCTCTTGGTATGCTTATATTCTAATGCAAACCAAAGTCACTACCAAAAGAGTACTCTTCATTTCTTTCTTTGTTGATATTCTGGACGTCGTTACAAATATTTTTGTTGCGGTGATTACAGGAAGCGCGGTCATCTTTGCAGAAATGGTGCAAGGAGTCACTGACGCCTTAGGCTCATACCTTCTAATAATCGGATACCGCAGGGCCAACAAACCAAAAGACCCTTCCCATCCTTTCGGCTACACCAGGGAAGTATTTTTCTGGTCGCTTCTTTCATCTATGGTGATGCTTTTCTTGGGAAGCGGTTTATCCCTTTGGCGTGGATATTCGCAAACTAAAGCCCCTGAAATAATCCACAATAAATGGCTGGCACTTGGAATTCTTTTATTTTCCGTCATCACTAACAGCTATTCACTCATGCAGAGTGTTAAGAAACTCCACATTCCAGGCACAAACCTGATACATGTGTTTAAGGTGTCCGGTAAACAATTGGTCAAAACTACTCTCATAAAGGACCTTCTCGGAACATTATCTGCTTTTGCCGGACTGGCAGCAATTGCATTGTATGACTTAACTGGGATACTTGTCTTTGACGGACTAGGTGCAATTTTCATAGGTATACTCATGGTAGTTTTTACCCTGATACTTACCTACCAAACTAGAAACCTGATTGCGGGAATGGCAGTCCCCAAAGCAATAATCATCAAAATCAGGGAATCTGTCACCAAAATTCCTGAGGTTATCGCCATAAATCATCTTGCCGCTATCTACACCGGTACAGAAAAAATCCTGGTAGACCTTGATTTGGATATCAAAAAAAACCTGAATACGACGCAAATAGAAAATGTGCTTGATCATGTAAAAAAAGCGGTCACTAGCGATATACCCGAAGTACAATCAGTACAGATAGACTTAAACTCGCCGCTAGTCAAAGAAGAGGTAATAATTGAAAAGATACCGGAAAATATTCTGATCAAATGAAATAAGGATTGGACTCAATTCCTGTATCTTTTGGGGAGGTTGGGTTTGTTTATAAGTTCCTCCAATATCTGCCATCTTTTTTTCTTTATCTTATGTGGAACATCATCCTTGAAAACCTTATGCGCTGCCGTCATGTGCCTGTCGGAATACATGGCAAGGTATGCTTTGTAAAAACCTACTTTTTTTGCTAGTTCTACTGTTTCTAGAAATTCTTTTTCAGTTTCTCCACAAAATCCTACTATGATATCTGTGGAAAATCTGACATATGAGATTTTCTTTTTCATCCTTTTTATAAGTCCCAAATAAGTATCTTTATCATACCAACGATTCATTCTTTTAAGTACTGTATCGCTCCCTGACTGGACCGGTAGATGTATATCCCTTGTAATTTTCTTATTTCTGGCGATTACATCAATAAGCTCCTCGGAAAAATCCCATGGGTTTGAAGAGATAAAATCTATCTTTTCTATACCGGTAATCTTACAAATATCCTCTAGAAGATATGGAAAAAGAGTGGGGATACGCAAACGGTTGAGATGTTTCACCATTACCGGCTTTACTATTCTGCCATCAGGTAACTTATAACCTTTTGATGCTAAAACTGCTTTTCTTCCCTCGAAATATTTTTTATTGATATCGCGCATGACCTGTATATTATCTTCGCCTACCACAAGATCTGCCCCGTAAGAATTCACATTCATTCCCAAAAGAGTAATCTGGGTATAACCTTCACTTGCCAATTTCCTACATTCATCAAGAATATCCTGGAAGGATCTGCTTATCTCCCTCCCCCTGGTAAAAGGTACGACGCAAAACGTACAGAAATTGTTACAACCGTTTGAAATCGGCACCCAAGCGTTCTTTGAATCCTGCCGCAACGGCGAATGGTCAAAACCTACTTCTTCAATAGGTAGAAATTCATCCACTTTGGGCATCCGCTTTCTTATAAGACGCATAAATTTACCGGTCTTATCCCTTGCCGCCATCCCCACCATGCAGCCTGTCACTACAATTTTTTCTGGCAGTCCGCTTGCCAATTTTTTCTTCGTCAGATTGTAAACCGTGCCATATACTCTATTCTCCGCCATTTCTCTTATCATGCATGTATTTATGACAACATGATGGGCCAGTGAAATATCCTTTGTCTCCTCCATTCCTCTATTCACTAGCATTGAAGCAATTCTTTCAGAATCAGACTCATTTTGTGCACATCCGAAAGTCTTAATGAAAAATTTTTTAGTCATATTAAAGGTATATTTTACCATTCGAGGAAATTATTATAAAAATATAGGGGATTATTCTTTTCCTTTCAGAGAAGCGACATCCTTAAGTACTTCAGAAGCATGAATCTTAGGCTGAACGCTCTCATAAATTTTGGCAATTCCTCCATCAGGATTTACCAAAAATGAAGTTCTTTTAGTACCTAAAAATTCCTTTCCCATAAATTTTTTGGGTCCCCAAACATCATAGTTCCTGACTGTCTTTTTTTCCGTATCGGAAAGTAGCGTAAACGGCAGTTTGTATTTATCCGAGAATTTAGCATGACTTCCTGTTGAGTCTGTACTTATCCCTACTACCCTGACACCAAGCTTTTCAAATTCCGGAAAGTTATCCCGAAGTATACATGCTTCAACAGTACAGCCAGGAGTATCATCTTTCGGATAAAAATAGATCAATAGCCATTCTCCCTTATAATCCGAAAGTCTGTGAATTTCTCCGTCACGATCGGAAAGATTGAATTCCGGAGCTTTTTGACCAACGTTCAATTTCATTGAATTAGCTTACCATATGAATATTAAAATGACCTGAGAAACTATAATTCAAGGTTAGTCTGATTAGTCTCTTTAGTTTTTCCCCCATCGGGTGACGGCAGCATATCCAATCCTTTAACTTCCGGCAGCGTCTTGCCCAACATGCCTTGCAAATCACCATACATACCCGAGAGATTATCGAAAACTTTGCGGATATTCTTATCCTGTTTGGCCCACTTTAGTGTAAACCAGCGCTTTTCTTTTTCAAGATCATCCTTCATCGCATCATATGATTCCAAAACTGCTTCAAGCCTCTGCTTGAATTCCACTCCGGTGAAATATTTATAAAGTATATCCATCTTGCTTTGCCTATTAATATTGGCGTATTTTGCGGAGGCAATCTCTAGAAGCGACCGGCGAAGTACAAGGGATAACCCGCAAATAGACTCAAAATTACCAACCCAGACATTGTTTATGATCCCGAAATTGTTTATGCCGTCTGGCAATATCTGAGTGATAATGACGGCTATTTCTGCCTTGGCTTCCCTCTGATCTTCTTTCAGTTTGACTATCCAATCATTGTTCCAGGCTTTTGTCCTTTTGGACTCCCAAACAATTGCTCCGCAATCCCGACCATTGTTGGCTCGCACTTTCTGCAGTACATCAGCTCCTCTTACTCCTTTTGCCACAGGTAAAATCTCGTCGTATGGATATTCGCGCTTTAATATATTTTCAAGCTCCAACTCCAATACTTCACCCTGTAGTTGCTGTGAACCCTGCTCTAACTTTCTTTTATATTCCTCTACCATCTTCAGAGCGTCATCAAGTTTCTTATCTTTCTCAAGGATTTTGAGTTTATACTCTTCATTTGCCCTTTTATTTTCCTCAAGTCTTATCTTCTCTTCCTGGTTGACAATCCTTTTTTCCATCTCCAGTCTACTTTGCTCGTTCTCCGACTTTAATGTCCTCATGAGTTTATTTATTTCCAAAAGCTGGTCAGATAAACTTTTATTCTGTTTCCTCAGTTCTTCCACTTCATTGCCTTTATCCTTCATCTCGATTTCCATCTCACTTTTCAGCCTCCTGCCTATTTCTTCTTTTAATGCTTCTTCAATTTTTGTCTTTTCTTCAGCCAGCCTCTGGCGGTAAAACTTCTGATATTTCTCCTGAATCTGGTGGGATAAAGCTTCGGTCAGAGGAATTGTGTGTTTACAGTAGGGACAAATTATCTGGTCATTCATAATGCAGACATTATACTATAAAAAAACTCGCTCTTTACTTTCAGCTTTTTTTCAAACAAAATATATAATATACATTTATATGAGCGACACACCCAATCCTGAAGATATCTGTCCCAAATGCGGCGAACCTCTTGGAGAAATTGTGACCACGCCTACTGGCCGCAAATTGCAAAGGTGCAGCGCAGGCAAATATGACCCGCAAACCAGAAAAACTGAAGGTTGCACATTTGTCAAATGGTTCCCGATTGAGCCAAAAACACTAAACGAGAAATGTCCCAAGTGTGGAGAGCCGCTCTTGCTTGCAGTTACCAGATTCGGCAAAAAGTTGAAGAAATGCTCTACAGCAGGATGGGATAGTGAAAACCGCAAACCCACTGGTTGCGACTATGTGCAATGGATCACAGGCACATCCATAGAACTTGACGAAAAATGTCCAGAGTGCGGCGCAAAACTGGTTTTTTATACCACCGCTAAGGGTAAAAAGATGAAAAAATGTTCAACTGCCGGCTGGGATAAGATAAAGCGGGAAGCCACAGGCTGCACATATGTACAATGGCTAAGACCCGAAGATGCGGCAAAATACGAAAATCAAGAATAATATAATCCTCTCACCATCATCCACAACTTCTGGCTAAGACCCGAAGATGCGGCAAAATACGAAAATCAGGATTCTATTTGAAATAATTCGGCTCGTTACTCGGTTTCCACTTAATGCTGCATCCTATACTTGGTTTCTGCATTGTTGATACCTTTCTACCGGATAATACTGCATCAATAGCATTTCTGATATCTTTCCCCGTAACGGGGACACCATTTCCAGGCCTACTATCATCAAGTTGTCCACGATATACCAGGCGCCTATCTTCATCAAACAGGAAGGGGTCAGGAGTGCATGCGGCACTGTAAGCTTTGGCCACTTCTTGAGTCTCATCGTATAGTACCGGAAACGTAAAACTTTCCTCCTTGACCATCTGCGCTAATGATTCTGGGGAATCTTCACTGTGCAATGAAGGATCATTGCTGCTTATCGCAACTATTACCAGACTTTTATCGCCATAGTCACGCCCTAACTCTGCTAATCCAGCCTTCACATGGATAACATAAGGACAATGACCACATAAGAAAACCAATAAAAGCGCTTTTTTTTCTACAAAGTCCTGTAATGAAATTATTTTCCCTGAAGAAACATCATGGAGATGAAAATCCGGGGCTTTTGTACCCAAAGAAACCATTTTTGAGGAAACAAGAGTCATATACAATTTTATTTTAACATATGACTCCACCACAAAAACTTCTCATTTCTCTTGACAATATGACGATTAAAATATAAATTAATAGAGGGTTTCATCTATGAAGGTCAAAAACCTGATGCGATTGAAGCCTAAAACAGTATACCTCAATACTCCTATTGAAAGGATATGGAGCCTTATTTCCCACGAGCAGATACATATGGTTCCTGTTCTGGATGAAGAAAACGAAATACAAGGAATCATCACAGCTGAAGACCTACTAATAAATCTTGTCCCAAACTACAGAGAGTTTTTTACGGATTTCTATCCTACCTCACCAACTCTTGATGATGTTGAAAAGAAATTGGCAGACAATATAGATTTGACGGCTAAGGATGTAATGAATAGAACAGTCTATACGGTCTACGGAAACCACGACGTTTTTAAGGCGTTATCACGTATGTTGGCTTATAACAAGCGGATTTTGCCAGTCATCGACAAAAGGGAGAAACTTATTGGCTTTATTGTGGAAAAGGATATATTCAAATATCTGTTTACCAAGCAGAAAAAGATCTTTTCTGGTATAAAGAGGGGCGGTGGCAAAGTCAATGTAGACATTTCAAATAAATCAGAAGAAAGATTATTAAAACTGAAAAAAAATATTCAAAAAACATCTAAATATCTGAAATTCCTACGCATTAAAAAATCTGATAAGAGACTCAAATAAGCATATTCCTCCTTATCAAGCAAATCATATATTTTACCTTATTCATTTTTCATTTCTATTTTCCATCATCAAAAAAAGTAATTTAGGAGCTATAATATGATTATGGTTAAGAGAAAAAACAATGAGTTTTGTTCCCTGGAGCCGGATTTCCCAAAAGAGGCTTTCATCACTTTTCTACTTTTGTCTGAAAATTATAATATGCTTGGTATGTACCCAATGCCATCAATTTATCGCACTTTTGATGATGTCACCTATTCCATGCAAAAAACTGTCCATGAAGCTAATAAGAAAGGTGATTTTTCCATAAACGATATATGTATACTCATTCCTATTTCCTTTGCCGTACAATATCCTCTAAGAAGAGAGTTTTGGACGAAACCCGCAATGCATTTTGGTGATAATGAAAGGATAAAGATATTCACCCCTGTAGCATTGCATCCTGAATTCTATCGGCTCCTAATTACTCCCACATATTTTGACAACAACGGCATCTGGCACTTGCATGCGACCCTCCCTCTCCATCTATCCACAAATTTCTCTGCCATCGAACAATTTATGCTCCTATCCGACCAACCGGTAGATGAGAGAGCAAAATATGCGGCGGTATATAACCTTGGCCATGCGATAAGATACAACTGGAAGACAAAAGAAACATCAACAATGCAGATGGAAGTAAGGGAGAAAACCGGTCTAAACTAGCTCAGAAAAAAAAGTTCTTGCCAGTTTGCCTACATCTTGGGAATATCCTCCCTCCTGTACAAAAAAAGTCGGCAACAATAGTCTTTTTATCATTCCAGCTACTATCCGGTAATCAGACCGGTAAAGCCTCATCTCCGCCAGAGGATCTTGTGCATAGGTATCAAATCCTAAAGATACTCCTAATATATCAGGAGAGAATTTTTTTATTTGTCTTAATCCCAGAGATAGGGCCTCTATGTATGAATCCATACTTGTACCTGGAGGCAAGGGAAAGTTAAAACAATTGTCATTCTGC
This sequence comes from uncultured Gammaproteobacteria bacterium, assembly GCA_964520615.1. Classification (GTDB taxonomy): domain Bacteria; phylum Patescibacteriota; class Microgenomatia; order 2-02-FULL-39-11; family 2-02-FULL-39-11; genus JAMCUI01. Next base: position 16,303 of record CAZFNL010000063.1, on the reverse strand, counting down.
GTAAGACCTGTACCGGGATAAAGTGGCGACTGGTGCAGTGATACGTATATGATGTTTTTTTTACCACGGAAAATATCTTCTGTACCGTTACCATGATGGACATCAATATCCAGTATGGCTACCTTTTTCCCGTCTGCCAAAAGCCTGGCAGATGCCACTGCGATATTATTGAAATAACAGAATCCTCCCAATTCTTTCCTTGTCGCATGATGGCCTGGCGGACGGGCCAAGGCGTAAGTAAAACGTTTCTCTCTACCATCCTCAAGAAGAGAAACTGCTTTCAAAGCCGCTCCGGCAGAAAGGAGAGCAAATGAGTATATATTTTCTATATTGGGAGTATCAGGATTATAAAACTCATTCCTTTTCACCTGCTCAACCAACGACATGTTATGCACACGAAGTAAATCAGATACTGTTGCGGCAGATGGAGTTTCAAAATGAAACAGACCGGTTCCCCTTAACTCATTAAATATCAGTTCTAACCTTTGTGGAGATTCAGGATGTCCTACTTCACCAAATTCCAGGAATTTAGAAGAATATATTACGGTCATGTTTAATAATATGCACTAGACAACAAACCACCTTCTGCATTTTCTTAATAGTAAATGCAACAGATGAGACATCCGTGGGAAAGCTTTACTTCTTTACTACCATCATGTTCCAAATGATGGCAAATACAAATCCCCCGATATAACCGCAGGCAAAAGTCACCACTACCAATGTGATCGCTTTTACAATATCAAATCCTGATACTGTAAAGGGGTTATTCAAAAAATGGATAGAATAGATAAAATCCAAAAACTGCTGGGCTAACCCTGCGCCCACTAACGCTGACCAAAAAAGGTGAGCCAGACCCGCCAATGAACCGAATATGAAACCGGTAGTGTTTTTATCCAAGAATTTCATAATCTCACCTCCTTCCCATATTGAATCAATTTTATTTTACGTCATGTGGAGCATCGATGGAAATCCTTTTTACAGCTGGTAATTGAAATTCGGATTTACCACTCTTCTCAGCTTCAGTCGGTGGGAATGAAAATCTACTACAAAGGCTAAAGGGAGGTTTTTTTTCAATAAATAGAGGGTAAGCTGCTTATAAAAAATACGGTGGCGCAATAACACTCTCCCCTTAAGGTCCAGAAGTATTTTGTCTTCAATAATAAATTCAACAGTATGCCTATCAACTACTTTCCCTAAATACTCAAGCTCAATAACCTCATTTTGCCTGAAAAAAAACCCTTGTGCTTCAAGTTCATATCTTACCGATTCGATATAATCCTCATCTGATAGATAGGCTCCGCCTTCTTCGCTTATCTTAAAACATAAGCCGACAATACTGCGTACCAAATCGGCAAGAAGTAGAACCATTTATTTAACTATACTACACATGTTACCCGATTTCAGTTCCTTTCCTTTTTACCTCAAGTCTGCATCTATCCTTCAATCATTGCCCGTAGATTTTTGAGTTTTGAATGTTTAATTCTTCGGTTTTTTACTTCCTGTCTGCATTTGTCCTTCAGTCATTGCTAAAAGTTTACCCATTTCCCTCAAAAACACTTTGGCGTGTTCGCGGCTCATACCTATTCGTGATACAATCCTCAGCTGATTGGTATTGCCTATTTTCTGACAAACGTCCAGAACCAACCCGTATTCATTGGTACTCATAAAAACATTATCCGTATAAAGAATAGGAGTTGTGTCAAGATTAACATTGACAGCTACAGATTGTTTCTGATTTTTTGTGTCGTTTGCATCCATATTTCTCACCTCCTTTTGACAGTAGAATATGTGTTGAGCAAAATAACAAGAAAAATCATAAATGGAACTATATATAAAAAGTTAAACCAAAATACCGGGTTTCTCATCGGTTCGGAAACTTTTGCAATAAAAAATTTAGCAAAATTTAGTGGATCCCTTAAAAGCGATTTCTTATCAGGAAAGTAGACGGTAATAAAATCTCCTTCTGATGTAATAAGGTCTGTATTCTGGGTAGGGTTGAGCTTATCAAGCTGCAATTCAAGAGTAAATTTTTGGCCTTTTGAATTGTCTATAACTGGAAATCCAAAAGGGTGGTAATAACTGTCTATTATCTCACCTGTAGCATAGGAAGTTTGCGCAATTACTTTTCTTTTACTATCCAGAAGACTTATGACAAGATTTGTCGCCACTGATGAAGCGCCGTCAGGCGGATGATCGATACCTTTATTTAAGACATGTACTGTAACCATACCTAAATTATTGTCTACGGCCGTAAAATCTCTTTTTATCGGGTCAGGCTTCAACGTCAAGAAAGTCTTTTTACCGGACAAAAAAGGCAAGAAAAACGCGTCATGCCTCTTTGCAAATGTAAAAAGTGATAAAGGCGGACGGTAAGCGATATACAGTAAAAGCAACGAAACTATACATATTCCAGCAATACTTTTTCGGGCGGATAAAGCCGTATATCTGACGTTATGAATGGCTACCCCTGTAGATTTCACTGATGCCGATTTTTTCCTCTTCAAAAAGTAAGGCTTTTCCAGGAAAGGATAAAGCAGGCAAGAAAGCGTTATAGATCCTATCACTGATATCACTGCTAGCTCTACACCGGATAAACTATTGACAACTGGTATATATTTTTGGGAAATATGGATGACAAGCGTATGAATAAGAAATAATAAATAGCTGTATTTACCGAGAAATACAAGAACTCTGTTGTTGAAAAATTTTGCTGCGGCAGATATATCAATAGTCAAAGTCAAAAGAAGAAGGCTCACCGGAAAAACAAGTAATATTTGGATTATGGGACCAAAAGCTTCAGGAACATATTTGTTTAGCGGAAGATGTCCAAATATGAGAAAAAGGAGCAGTAAGAACCATAAAGGGTGCCGGATAACGGATAGAAATGGAGTCAGTCTTTCCTTAAGCCACCCAAGATTCATACCAATCGCCGTCCCGGCAATAAAATAGATCATAAGATGAATCTTTACCATCTCAAATCCCAATACCCTTTGGCTTATAAGATAAAGTCCATAAGAAAAGGGCAGGAGGGAAAGCGCCAGAATTGTTTTTAGCTTAATATCTCTCTCCTTACCCAAATATTGAAATATGGGAACAAAAAAAAGAGGGTATAAGAGATAAAAAAGGACCTCGGCAATTATGGCCCAATACACACCGTCCATCTGCGCCACATATTGCCCGAATGGAAGCGTCATTGTGGCATTTATAAGTCCGGAAATAAGTAAACGAAGCCTGTCACTCCAAACCTGGTAAAAAACGCTGGCTGGGACGCGCAAGAGAAAAAAAGAATAACCAAAAGCAACTGCCCCTTGTATAAATAACCAAGATGCCATGAGTATTTTTCCGGCAGGGATGTGGAAAATTGTCAAACGGCTAACCACCTCCCAAACCAACCTTTCAATTACAACTAATACAAATACTATAAGAAGGACAACAGGAATTCCCGGTAGCTCTTTCCCTAAAAGACTAATTGCCGTCCACGTAAATACCATAACCAAAAATGCCGGAAAGATCCTGGCATACCTCAAGGACCAAAAGGAAAATTTATTTCCAGGGTTAGGATGCAGCAATCCCATAAGAAAACCTGTAAGGATAAAAAATATAATTACGCCTATCCCGCCGCTACCAAGAATGATATCCAGAACCGGAGTTAAAAATGAGGGAATTGAGGAGTACCAGACTCCCAAAGGAATATGTGTAAAGATTACTGCAAGAATTGCCAGACCCCTTAGGCCATCAAGTGCATAAATTCTCTTTTGCATAAAGATATTGCAATTATAACTTAAATAGTGATGCAGTTAATAAGATCATTTGTATCTGTATGTAGTTTTGATACAAATAACATATATACTTATCATATGGATCCTTTCTTATCATTTCAGTCACTGGCCAAAAGATTAAGAGAAATACAGGAAGAAAAGAGAAAAGACAAGAAAAAAATGTACAGTTTTTTCTGGGAAGAGTTTTTCCTTGTGCTTGGACTTTCCTTAATCCTCCTTTTCATAAAATTCATACCATTTATCACGCGCTTTTTTCCTTTTTCGCTATTATTCCAGGGAAATCTGCGTCATCACAAACATAAGCAAATACGGGAGTATATTGATTTTATGGAAAACCGCAAAGAAGCAAAAGAATTGGGGTTAAAAGTAATCTCTATCGACAAAAGCAGCCAGACGGATATATTTTTATATTTCACAAAAAATCAGGAGGATGCGCAGGTGGCACAACTTTTCGTAAAATCCGCCACCGCATCTTTTATTTCTACCAATCCCGACAATATTTACGTAAACAGTATCGAAAAAAATCTTATTAAAGCAGTAATTCCCAATAATTTATTCGGAAAAAAATAGCCACATCCTCCCTAAAAACGGGAAAGTAGTCTTAGGGAAAGGATGTATAGAAAAGAAATAAATAAGATGATAACTGCAATTAGTAAAAATAAAAATTTTGTATACACAATAATATTCCCCTTTAATATCCCTGACAATAAATAAACCATCAAAACCGCCAAGGCTATTGAGACAAAAAGCGTCACAATCCCCATCATGCTGGTACTTACCTTCTCTGGATCATTTCCTTCTGAAAAGTTGGGTAAAATACTACCCAACAGCACCTGGACCTTTACCAGGAGAAAAATGCATAAAGAACTGAAAACCGACAAGAGAATAACATTTCCCTGGGCATACGGGAAAGTCAGCCAAAGAACGACTGAAACAAGAATAAGCGGCAAAGACAATATTATTCCAAAGGAAATCTTTGAATGAAGAATTTTCTTTAATGACACGGGGGCGGTAAACAAAAACCAGCGCGCATCACCTTCCCTGGCCATAAGAGGAAAGATAAGACGCAGAAAATAGGTCGATGAGAAAAAGATAAGCCAGACAAAGGTAAAAAGGATAAGGTCTACTGTAAATCGCCTATTAATAAAACCTACTGATGTTGCCCGATTTAGGAGTATAAAGAAAAAAGCCATAACGGCAAAAAGGAAAACTGCATATCCTGATTCTGAAGGCACCCGTCTGACAGAATGCCAGTCTTTTAACACAAGAGGGTATTTTGACGATATAAATCTGATATGGGAATTTTCTTGGCTTCCTGAGAAGCCGAAAATATTTGATTTGCCTTTGAGCACCTTAAGGAGCGTCTCCAATCTGGATGACTCAAAATATACTGCCCCTGCTGTACCAAAAATTGAAAGCAGGATCAGAAATAAGGATGATGATATGCTGCCATTGACAAACACATCGGCAAATAACCGCGTAGGTAAAGGCATCGAAACCAATGGCAAACTATTGTAGACACGTTCAAACTGTGATGGACTGGATTCATATAACAAGTGCAATGTCCGGGGAAAAATAAGCTGGGCTAAAATATATGATACTAGGAGAAACAACACAATCCCTAAAACCCCAATAAAAGACTCTTTCCCTTTTATCTTTGCCGCCAGGAAATATGCTCCCAGGCTCCCCACCGCTCCTGATATAAAAACCAGAGAAAAAAGCACGACCGCAAATCTGAATACATATATCCAATTGGCACCGACAGCAAAAACCTGGGTAAACGACAGTGCTACTGGAATTAGTATAAATGCCAATAAAATCGTATTCATCAATGTCGTACGGATAAAATACCAGGTGGCGATGAGACCGGGAGAAATAGGACTTGTGAGAAGAAAATCCCTGTCCGGATTGGAGGAGACAAGAAACGTGCCTGTAGACGCAAGACTGCTGCCTGCCGCAAACCACAAAAGGAGAATAAAAGAAGCATGGAAAAGATAATGCACTGTTGCTATTCCATAAGGTCCGTATGAGAAAAGATCATTAAAAAAAAGAAAGCTGAATTTATAAAGGAAAAAAGCAATGGAAAAAAATAAAAACAGGAATCCTGAAAGTACTATAAACTTGCTTGCAGTCTCGGTCACAAACCACCGTCTTATCTTTGCATAATCCGACTCTAGAAAATGAAATAAATTCATGTTTTTTGTCACCTGATTCCGGAAAAATCCTCAAGAGATCTGACATCCTTCATAAATGAGGTCTTGACAATTCCGCCTTCCTTCATAAGAGAGACTTTGTCGGCAAAATCTTTAGCAAATGATAGGGAGTGGCTGATAAAAAATACGGTATTGCCTGCGGATGAATAATCTTTCAGAACCCGGCCGAAAGTCAAAATGCTTTCCGGATCCAAACCGGCAATTGGCTCGTCTATAAAAAGTACGGGAGGTGAAGAAAGAATCGCTGAAAGAAACGCCAGTTTTTGCCTGTTGCCACGAGAATATGATGACATGGGTCTTAAAATAATATCTTCCAGAGGGAAATACCTTATAAGCTCATCAATCCTTTTCTTCAATTTATCAGGAGGAGATATCCCGCGCAGATTTCCTGACAGCGCCAAAAACTCCATTCCGTTAAGATATCCGTATGCAACCGGATCATCTGGTACGTAGGCAAAAAGCTTTTTGGCTTCAAGCGAGTCTCTATATACATCAACACCCAATATATTACACATACCCCAATCAGGAGAAAGAAGTCCTACAAGACATTTCATAAGTGTAGTCTTGCCCGCACCGTTTGGTCCGATAAGGGAAAAAATTTCTCCACTTCTTATCTCCAGATTTACATCCACTACTGCAGCTAAACTGCCGAATTTCTTTGTAAGATGACTAATCTTTATCGCGATTTTCTGGTTCTCCCGAGCCCTCTCCATAAGTTCATTATATACTAGAACTCATCTCGATATTCTGTCTTTAGCTTTGACAATGTTGTTCCCTCAGGTTTGAAAATAGGATTTTGAGATAGCTTCTACCGGTTTATGAATTTTGGATAACCGGTCATATATCGCTTATATCCGATATTAACCTGCTGTAAAGAATATAATCCTCATGACCATGAAGTACAAAAACGACTTTTTCTATGTGGGAATTAGGCAAATATTCCCTAATAGCGTCTACGGCAATTTGTGCCGCTTGCTCCTTGGGAAAACCAAAAGTTCCAGTGGCAATTGCAGGAAAGGCTATACTCTTTATCCCATACCTATCGGCAAGCGAAAGAGAATTGATATAGCAGCTTTTGAGTAGCTCTGCCTCTTTACTAACTCCACCTTTCCAAACTGGGCCCACGGTATGTACGACAAATCTTGCCGGCAGTTTGTAACCTTTTGTAATCTTTGCATCGCCTGTCGGACAGCCGCCAAGAGCCTGGCATTCTTCCAGAAGTCCCGGACCGGCGGCAGCGTGTATTGCACCATCTACCCCACCTCCACCCAAAAGTGTAGCGTTGGCGGCATTTACGATTGCGTCAGTCTTTACTTCTGTAATATCTCCTTCTATAGCTTCAAGTTTTGGAAACATAGATAAAATTATAATGCATTTTTGCTCACGTATAGTATAATCACACCATCTTTATGTCTGGCAAAAAACTGAAATTATCATTTCCTTTTTCTTTCTTTTTTTTGGCGACAATATTTATATTATTATTTGTCTTGGCTTTATCGGAAAGATATATTTCCGGCCGCATCCCCACACCCGAAATCCTCGGTATCGCAAAGGAGAATAGAAACAAATCTTTGATAACAGCACAATTATCGGCAAAAGATCCTCAGTCATCAGTCTCAGCGAAATATTTGGACTATATAGTCATCACTGAGACTCCGACACCCACACCCACTCCACTGCCTACACTTACCCCGACACCCACACCCACTCCTATATTCTACCCCGTCCCGATAGACATCAATTCACTTTTTACCAAATACAGCAATATAGAAAGCGTTGACCACAATCTCCTTATAAAAATCGCCCTGTGCGAGTCAGGGCTAAATCCTAGAGCAGATAACGGGATCTATGGTGGACTCTACCAATTTTCAGCCGATTCCTGGGAAACAACAAGAATAAGAATGAATCTCAATCCTGATCCAAATTTACGCTTTAATGCTGAGGAGGCGATAAAGACTGCGGCGTTTAAACTCGCGGCTGACGGGGTATACGCCTGGCCTCATTGCCACTAAAAATTTCGCTTACCAATCTTTTGGCCACATCACTTTTCTCCGCTTTTTGAATTTTTACAACTTTACCCTTTTTAGAAACCAATATAATTTCGTTTGTATCTGTCCCAAATCCTACTCCTTTTCTGCCTACGTCATTCACTGCTATAAAATCTGAACCGGACTGTGCAAGTTTCTCTTTCCCCTCCTTAACCATCTCTTTATCTGTCATTCCGTATACTGCCTTAAACCCCACAAGAAGAATATATGGATTCCATTTTTTTATCATATGGAGGATCTTTGGCGAAAGCTTCATCTTCAAAGTCAAAGGCTTATTGCTGTCAAGTTTATAACCGACTTTTTTTTCGGGAATAAAATCCGATACGGCAGCCGTATGAAATAAGACATCATACTTACAGGAATATTTTCTCAGTAGGTTTTCCAGATCTTTGGCAGTCTCAAATAATTTTTCTGGAACTGGTATACCGGGCAACACGGAATTTTTTGCCCTCAATAGAAGAACATCTGCCCCCTGTATCCGGCAGACACCGGCAATTGCAGTACCCATCTTGCCGCTGCCACGGTTTGTAATAACCCTAACTGTATCAATATATTCAGCTGTCCCTCCTGCCGTCACCATTATTTTTTTCCCTACAAGTTTTTCCCTGTATTTTAATATGCCAAAAATTTCTTCGGCTATTTTTTCCGCTCTGGGAAATCTGCCTGCCCCGTCATAACCGCAGGCCAGCGGACCCTTGTCTGGAGACACGATGATATAGCCTAAATCCTGAAGTTTCCTCAAATTTCCCCTTACTGACTTATGTGCCAACATGTGGGGATTCATTGACGGACAAACAAGAACCGGTGCGGTTGTAGCCAAAAGCGCTGTCGTGAGAAAATCATCGGCGATACCGCCTGCAATCTTACCGATAACATTGGCTGTTGCCGGTGCTACAACAAAAATATCAGCTAGATCAGCCAATCTTATATGTTTAACATTTCTTTCTTCCAGAATCTTTCTGTAATCAAAACCGGGAGGTATAATGTCTGAATAGACTTTATTTCCCGTTACACTCTCAAACATCGCCGTCCCAAACATCTTTACTGCATTCCCTGTCATCAATATATGCACGTCAATATTTCTTTCTTTCGTTAATATATTGACTAGATCCACCACCTTATAACCGGCAATCCCGGATGAGATTCCTAGTATCACATTGTATCTTTTATTTTTAACCATAATTCATGATTCTTAATTCATTATTCATAAATCAACTTGATGCCGAAGTGTATTGGCTAAGAGCATACCGCCAAAAAACCACGCTACCCAAAAAGAATATTAACCCTATCAAAATGGCCGCCATAATCCCCCATAAGCTCAAAAGCCCAACTAGTGATTTTACCGGAAAAGTCATCATGACGCCAACCGGTATTATAAATGTGACCGCAGATCTCAATGGTTCCCGATAAATATCAACCGGCAACTTTCCCATACCGGTAAAGTCTCGGTAAATCATAATGGCATGATCTATCTCCTGAGTAAGTATGGCTAGTCCCATCACCATAATATGGAACGATAATGCAATAACAAAAGCATTTGCCAATAGAATGATATAGGCAACAATTCCAAAAGGAGTCACATGTGACAGGTGGGCGATGGCATAAACAAGGAAAATGACAAAAGGAAATAACGTGATAAAATCCAGAAAATCAGTTCCGCCGAAAAGCACCCTGAAAAGGCTATTGACAGGCTTCACTAGAAGAAGATCAAAATTGCCGGTAATGATCTGCTGCCTGAAACGGTACACATCTCTAAAAAACATCTGGGTCACTGAGTCAATAAAATTGAATGTCAGATAAAAAAGTACCACCTGCCAAAGATTGTATCCCGCCAGAAGCTTGGTCTTTGACACCAGAAGCACAAGAAAACCCAGATAGAATATAAACCTCAAAATTTTTCCGGTGAGAAAAAGTGCAGCGCCAATCCTTGAGACAAAAAAAGTCTCAAAAGAACGGGCGCTAAGAACTAACCACAACCTGAAATATTTTTTCATTTACTACTGACCCTCTGATGTATACGCTCTCAAACCTTTTGCCCAGAGGAAATTTATAAAAAAATATAAACCGACAATCCATAAAGTCACCACGGTAAAACCTTGCAGTATAAAACCGCTTGATGCCTCCCCAAGATAAAGCTTTAGAGGAAAAAATATGAGGTAGCTGAAAGGCAGATACGAAAACGCATGAAATAGTGGACCAGGCAAAATATCAAGCGGGAAATAATTGCCGGCTAAAAAACTGACAAGAATAAAAAATATGAACCTGGGCGCCCAAGTCTCATATGACCAGAATGCAATTGAAGACAATATTATACCTATCTCAAAATAAAGTATGGCACCTAAAGTTGTCGCGCCTAAAAATAAAAATATGAAGGAAAGCTGGCTCTGTATGATAATTGCAGGCTTCAGAACAAGTATAAGAATTATAAATTCTAATACTGAAAAGATGACGTTCAGGGCTTTGTCTGATAAGTCGCGGGCAAGATTATAGAAAAAATAATTAACCGGTCTTATAAGATACATACTGAGCGTTCCCATGTTTATTTCCTCAGCGATTCTGAAAGTCTGTGTAGAAAGTACAAGACTATTCATAAAAGACAATAAAAGGACGTATGTCAACATCTGGTTCTCGCTATATCCAAATACCTGCTTTGAGGAACTAAACACCGCAAACCACAAGAAATAAGTGATAAGCATCGAGACTACAACCCTCACCCGCCAAAGGATAAAATTCAGCCTGTAGACAAAATATTCCTGCAATGAATTGCCGGCAACCAGCCAATATTTTTTGAGATTCATGCCTTTTCCTCGCTAAAAACTCTCCTTACTATATCCTCAATTTCAGGATCTTCAATATTGAAATCTTCTACCGGATAATTTTCCAGTATTTTGGCTGCTATATGCTTGGACATTTTCCTCGGGACACTTAATACCAGTTTGGGGAACTTAAAGGAAATCACTTCCCCCATCTCTGGGAATTTTTTCCCATCAACGGGTTTTTCAAATATTACGGTGACTGTCTTATAATCGGCATATTTTCTGCCCAATCTGTCAAGCTGACCGTCATAAATAATTTTACCGTTATCGATAATTATCACCCTTTTACACAATTCCTTTACGTCTGACATGTAATGGCTGGTAAGAAGAATTGTTGACTGGTAGCGCCTGTTATACTGGGCGATAAAATCCCTCATGTTTTTCTGCATCACTACATCAAGACCAATAGTGGGCTCATCCAGGAAAAGCACCTCAGGACGGTGAATGAGGGCGGCGATAAGCTCCATCTTCATCCTCTGCCCCAAAGACAGCTTGCGAACGGGAATACTAACTAGATGCGAAACCTCAAGAAGCTGGGATAACTCCTCCAGGTTTCTCTCATAATCACTGTCCTCTATATCATATATTTCCTTATTCAACCTGAAAGTGTCAATTGCCGGCAGATCCCACCACAATTGGTTCTTCTGCCCCATTACAAGGCTTATCTTTTTCAGGTATTCTGGTTTTCTGTCAAAAGGAGTAAATCCCAAAACCTTCACATGTCCTGATGTAGGATATAAAAGTCCGGAGAGGCATTTAAGAGTAGTAGTTTTTCCCGCACCGTTGGGACCTATAAATCCCAGAAGTTCTCCTTTTTCTATCTCAAAGGATATGCCGTCTACCGCCTTTACCGTCTCTTCGGGACGAGAAAGAAAAGACCTGAGCGTGGCGCGAAGTCCTGCTCCCCTCTTGTAGACTTTGAAATGTTTTTTCAATTTTTGGACGGTAATAATTCTCATAAATTTAATTCCGAATTTTCACTGCTGAAGAGGGTATTCATGTGGATAATAGTACCACAAAAAATAAGCTTTTTCCGTATCAGGACCTATTCTCGGTATAAAAAAATAGAAGAACTCCCTCCTTTTTGGGGAGAGTTCTTCTATATTTTATAAACGTTTACAAATTTATCTGATGACCTTTTTGAGCGCTTTTCCAGCGGTGAATCCCGGTGTTTTCCTGGCTGGAATATTGATAGGTGCACCTGTCTGCGGGTTTCTGCCTTTTCTTGCTGCTCTTGACCTGACCATAAAGGTACCAAAACCTGTAACGACAACTTTGTCACCTTTTTTAAGTGTGTCTGAGACTGCACCAAAAACCGCATTGACTGCATCCTTGGCTGCCTTGGCGGTAAGGTTGGCTTTCTTTGCGACGTAAGCTACTAAATCAGCTTTTGTCATATATTATTTGTTCACCTCCTTTTTTTAATCCCGATAGGGTATCGGGACGGGCAGAATTTTTTGCAGGTTGTTCTGACTTTCCAAAGTTCAATGTAGTAAATTTTTTTATTGTTGTCAAGCCCCAATCAAAAATTAAATAATAAAAAGGTTGTCATAATAATACAAACTGAGTCAGGGAAATCATACGAACGAACAAGACAAGAAAAAATTATGCGGAATCTTAAAAAGACAATGTGCGGGATTCAAAAAGCAAGCATGTGAAAATTTTCGCGGTGAGCTTTTTGAGAATAGATGACAAGTGAAGCGCTCCCCGAGCTTACGCTCGGTGCATCAGCCCGATCGGTCATTCGGAGCGCGAAACCCCGCACCGAATGCCCGCTAGAAAACCATTCATCCCACGGGTTGACTCCCGGGGCATTCTGGTGCTGGGGTAAATTAATGTACCGTTTCAATAACTCTCAATTCGCGAATTACCGTAATCTTAATTTGTCCAGGGTAAGTCGGGAATTTTTTCTCTATCTCCTCGGCAATTTTTTTTGAAGTCACGGTCACTGCCGCATCATCAAGCTTCCCCGGATCGACAATAACACGCAGTTCACGTCCTGCCTGGAGAGCATATGCCTTTTCAATTCCAGGAAATGAGACAGCAGTATCCTCCAAAGTCTTGAGCCTTTTGACATATTCCTCTATATCCTCATAACGGGCTCCAGGCCTGGAGCCAGATATGGCATCAGCCACGTAGACAATAACCGCTTCCATTGATGGGAAAGGTATATCCTCGTGATGGGCGGCTACACAATCAATGACTGCCTGAGGCATGCCGTTTTTGCGCAAAAGATCCACACCCAACTGGACGTGCGAACCTTCCTTATCAGTAATCACCTTACCTATGTCATGCAAAAGACATCCAAGCCTGACGATATTCACATCTGCCCCCAACTCATGGGCAAGAGCTATACCTATCTTTGTCTCCTCAAGAGTGTGGGCTATCATGTTTTGGCCGTATGAAAACCTGTATTTGAACCTTCCCAAAAGGGCAATTTTGTCTGCCGGCATATTATAGACCCCTACTGCCCGGCAGAGTTTCTCCCCTTCGGCAAACATGATCTTTTCCACTTCTTTCTCCGTCTGTTTAACCAGCTCTTCTATACGGACCGGCTGTACACGCCCGTCACGAATAAGCTTCTCAAGAGTCACGCGCGCTACCTCGCGCCTGACCGGATCAAAAGAGGAAAGCCTGATAACTCCCTCTTCATCCAGGTCGACATCCACTCCAGTGGCCATCTCAAAAGCGCGGACATTCCTACCCTCTTTCCCTATAATCCTACCTTTGAAATCCTCATCCGGAATCTTTATAGTAGAGACGGTAAACTCTGACACATAATCAGTAGCCCCGTGACGCATAGCGTCAATGAGAATCTCCCGAGCTTTCTGCTCCGACTCCTGTTTGGCCAAAGTCTCAGCCTCCCTTATCCTTTTGGCAATATCTTCTTTCAATCTTTCCTCAACAGATGTCAAAATGAGACTTTTTGCTTCATCCCGTGTCAGATGCGCGGCTTTTTCAAGCTTGGCAATAAGATCAAGCCGCAACTTATCCACTTCAGCAAGCCTTTTATTTATCGACTGCTCATTTTGCACCAGATCTTTCTCTTTCCTTTCAAGCTGGGCAACCCTTTGGTCAATAGCTTCTTCTTTGGCAACCAACCGCTGTTCGATAACCAGGGCTTCCTGACGTACTTTGCTTGCCTCATCCTCGGCATTCTTCTTTATCCTGAATGCCTCGTCTTTTGCCTCCAGAATAAGAGCCTTCGCCTCTTGCTGCAGTTCGGATATGGAAATACGGGAAGCGGCACCGGGTGCTGTCGCAGGAACCTGTTGTTGTGGAAAAAAAGTTTTCTTTTTATCAGTTCCACCGGGATTGGTAAACACATTTGTAGCTTCCCGGCTTTGGGCGGCTTCTTTCTCCTCCAATTGTTTTTCTATCTTCTCTAGTCTAGATAAAATTGTCTTTAATATGGGTAACATAAATCCTCCTTACAAGCCAGCCTAAAAAAGCTGACTCACCTTGGCCTTTATAAACGGCTCGGATAATGATTCTTAATTTATCAATGGGAAGTGAATTTCGGGGAAAAGAAAAACCACGGGATTATACCCGCTCCCTCTTGTAGGGTTGCTGTTGAAAAATCTGATGACACTTTATAAAACTTTTGTCTGTCATGATTTTAAGTCTTTTTATCCCCTTATCACTACTCATGAATGTCTTATTTTAAGCCTTTTTTACCTTGTAGTCAACGACCTTTGGTAACCACCTCATCCAGTACTTTATCTACTATTTCCCAGTCAAAACCGCGTCTCCCCAAATAATTTCCCAACTTTATGCGCATTTCCTTGGCCGGCATTTTCCCCATGACTTTTTTCCTTTTGGCCGCCAGTGCTCTGGCTCGACCAAAATCGGTATCAATCCCATGATCCTCTTCATAAAACACTTTTTCCAAAATGTCACGGGAAATCCCTTTGCCAAGAAGCTCATGAAGGATAAATTTGGTGCCTTTGGGTTTGGACTGACCCCTACGCTGCAAAATCCACCAGCGGACAAATTCCTCATCATTGAGAAACCCGCTGTTTGTAAAATCTTGCAAGAGCCGTGCGACTGCCTCAGGAGGAATTTTCCTTTTGCGGCAATAGGAGGATACCTTCTGGCTCATCTCAGAAGTCCCCCGTGGCCGGAGCGACAGAAGTTTCAGGACATAATCGCGGACTTTTTGGTATGTATCGTCATCCATCAATCCTCTTTAGGAAATTACTCTTCCTCTTTTCCTACAACCTTCTCTTTGATCTGACCGGTAGATTTATACATTTTCCAGATGGCATCAAGTATCTCTTTGGACATTTTGGGGTTTTCCTTGAGGTATATCTTGGCTGCTTCCCTGCCTTGCCCAAGCATTTTCTCTCCAAATCTGATAAAAGCGCCGCTTTTGGTAAGCACCTCAAACTCCAAACCGACATCGATAATTCCCCCCTCTTTGGAAAATCCGTCTGCAGTCACCTCAAACTCGGCAATCCTGAAAGGCGGCGCCACCTTGTTTTTTACTATCCTTATCCGGTGCCGGCTGCCTATTGCTTTATCTCCGTCCTTCAAAGTCTCAATTTTTCTCGTATCCATCCTGATGGAAGCATAAAATTTGAGCGCCAGCCCGCCAGGAGTAGTCTCGGGATTGCCAAACATCACCCCAATCTTCTGCCGCAGCTGGTTGGTAAATATGGCAGTGGTTTTTGATTTGGAAATAACCCCTGTAAGTTTGCGCAGAGCCTGTGACATAAGCCTTGCCTGCATCCCTACCATAGAATCACCCATTTCCCCCTCTATCTCAGCCCTGGGGACAAGTGCCGCCACAGAGTCTATAACTACCACATCAACTCCCCCAGAACGGATCAAAGTCTCGGCTATTTCAAGCGCCTGCTCTCCGGTATCCGGTTGGGAAACCAAAAGATCATCCAATTTGACTCCCAGCTTTTCCGCCCAGACTGGATCAAGCGCATGCTCAGCGTCTATAAATGCCGCCACCCCTCCTGCTTTTTGCGTCTCGGCAATGACTGAAAGAGCAACGGTAGTCTTGCCTGAAGCCTCAGGGCCAAAGATCTCAATAATCCTTCCCTTGGGTACCCCACCGACCCCCAATGCTATATCAAGGGCAAGTGAACCAGTAGGGATAACCTCAATTCCTAATTTATTATTGGCCTGGTCTCCAAGCTTCATGATGGAGCCGCGGCCGTACTGCTTTTCTATCTGTTCCATGGCTAACCTGACTGCTTGTAATTTGGGGCTTATTGCCATAATATAATTTCCTTTCTTTTGGCAGAAAATTCCTTCCCATTTTGCCACACCATATGCTAGAATACAAGAGATCATTAAGATAAATTGTAAGTTGTTGGTTACAAATTATCAGAAGATAAAAAAGACTAAAAAGATTTCGGAGAGTGGCGCAGTTGGCTAGCGCACACGCATGGGGTGCGTGGGGTCGCGGGTTCAAGTCCCGCCTCTCCGACCAG
>CAZFNL010000062.1:0-1857 GCA_964520615.1 uncultured Gammaproteobacteria bacterium | reverse complement strand
ATCCTACACCGACCGCTCCACCAACCAAAACACCAACAACGGCACCAACATTAGTGCCAGCAACAAATACTCCTCCACCTCCTCCTTTGACATCTTCACCAACTCCACCTGATACCGAAACGCCCGCACCAACAGCGACAGCAACAGCACCCGCCAAACCTACGCTTACTCCTTTAGAAAAGGCACAGAATTTTGCTAACACAGTAAAAACACCTGGCTTGACCAACCAACAAGCTAGACAGATACAGGATGCATTGGTTAAGATGCAATTAAATTTCCCATATGGTATTTCTGCCAAAGGTGCTCTAAAAATCGCTATGACATTTAACCCAAAATACGATATGAAAACCAATTGGGATAATAGATTCTCAGACATAAAAAGAGTTGATGATTTTAATTTTATGTTTGACTCTATTGCGCCTTCTGATCAGGAAACACTTACGGAATTTTTATATTCCATCGAACCCTCTGTTAATTTTGGTTGTTCTAGTTCATGTTACTCATATGATGGTGTGAAACAGAGAGGTCATATTGGATTAGTAAATGCTGATTTTGGGCGAGGAGATTTTGATGTAGATATAGTTAAAGAAACATTGGGCAACAGCGCTAGTGCTGTATTTATAAGAATGATACCAGCTACGCAAAGAAAGGAATTTGCTGTAGCTAGTGAAAAAATGTCTTTTTTTATGACAGGAATATATATATTAGTAAATCAGAATAATATTCCCGCTGCCAATGATTTAGCTACTTTATATTTAGACCGTGCCTTAGGGAATGGTTATGATGGAAATGGTAATCCTTTATAGTAACCATTCAGGATAAACTTGACAAACAAAGACACTTTTTCCATAATAAAAGTAATGATCCAAAGGATTTTAGTAATCATTTTTGTATTTCTTTTTTTAATCCTTATAGGAGAAAGTATTTATTTAATCTCATTTCCACCTAAAAAAAACAATAGTATTTCAAGTCCTTCCTCTAATCTTTCTACTCAACCCACTCCTGTATTGATCCCTTACATTAGTATCCTTTACCAAGCTCTAAACGATACCGAAGGAAGAACAATTATTTATAAATATCAAAATCCAACTGATTTAAAACATCATGGATTTGATGGAATTGGTTTTAAGCAAAATAACAATAACCCAAATGATCTTCCATATCTTGTTGGTTTATTTAAAAAGATCGAATTTATAGCCAATTCCAACGACGCATATTTATATTTATATGACCCATTAACAAAGAAAAATCTAGAGAAGGTCCGAATACTCCTAAAAGATGATCCTCAAAAAGCAACAAAATTTGGTGTAGAGATTCTAAGTAAAGAACCAGGTGCATTTACATATCAATCTACAGCAATAACACAAGAGGATCTTAATACAAAAATAAAACCAGGAGATTCGCTGATTGTTTTTCCTTACAGGAAAAGTGTTGTAAACAATAATAAAAATGTATACTCTATAGTAACTGACTCAAATAATATTATGCTTATTGAGTTTCTAGTTTATAGACGATTACAATAGCCATGAAAATAATTTTCAAACAAACCCTCATATTAATATTGGGAATCATGATCATTTTTTCATTCTTTGATATATTAAAAACTAAAACTCAAGTTAAACTTTCTATAAGTCCTGTGGGTGCTTGTTGCCGATGTTCAAGTGGTCCTGAATGTCGAGATAGCTGCTGTTATACAAATCCTCCTGGAAATCCTCCTCAAACCCTCCCCTGCAACAACCCGAACCCGGGCTGCCCAAGCAATTCCTGTTGGGATTACTGCGCCGGCGCATGCGGTTCCTGCGGCATAGCTCCTCCAGCTGATCCGGGCGATCAGTGCATTAATTTCAACGCCAATAC
>CAZFNL010000061.1:0-1535 GCA_964520615.1 uncultured Gammaproteobacteria bacterium | reverse complement strand
GCCACGGGTTTACCCGTGGGTATCTACAATTTATTGAGGAGCAAGTTTAATGTATTTCTGGATGTATTGTTCGTTTATTCCAACGGTTGAAACGAAGTATCCCTCACTCCATACTGCATCGATTCCCCAGTAAATATTTTTCAAATGGGGGAATTTTTGCTTCAGTTCTCTTGCGGTGTTTTGTTTTATGAGACCTACTACTTTTCCAAAATCCCATCATTGAATACCGGCTTTCTATATTTCGTAACGATTACCAGATGGTAATCGCAATGATACACACAATGGGAGGAATGGATGAGTTCTACCATTTCTCTATGGTACCTTACAGACAAAAGATTCAGGGTTTACTGCATCCCATGCAACCTTACGGTCGGGGATCTAAGTATGGTGTTTTTTAGACATTATAAATTCAATTTTAATCATATGAGTAAATATTAGTTATCACGATATTATCAGTTGAGAAATATCGTCATGCCTTATTTCTGGGGAACATCAGAAGTTCGGCCAACCGATAAGCAGTTATCTGAATATGTACGATTATTTAATCTTTACGTTTGGAACGTCAAAGATCAAAACGAACCGGAAAAGGAGAAGCAATGGATACGCCGATTAAGTATTTCCTTATTCTTCTTGGCTGTCTTTGGCATATCTGAGTGTTGGTCGCTGTTATCAGTTTTATTGAAAGGAGGCAAAAGAATAAATAACTTTTTAACAAGCCGCTGGTGTGGGAATATTAAACCTGCTCCGGCGGCTTTTTTTATGGTCCATCTTGATTATAGATTTTTAGTAAGAGTTCACGGTCATTGACAAAGATTACAAGCGGTTGTCATTGCGAGCGGTGAGTTTTGGAGCGAAGCAATCTCTTATCGGTAACAGATTGCTTCGTCGCTACACTCTTCACTATGACACGGATTGATATGGTTTTATCAAGAAGTGTGAACTCTTACGATTTTTATTTGAATTTGACAAAGTTAGAGGTTGAGAGTATAATGAGGGCATAATATGGCAATACCAGAACAAAAACCATTGATGGGGGGGGACGCAAACGCAAACGCAAACGCAATCAAAGAAATGCAAGAAATGCCTGCTAATTGTAATAGATTTAAAATTCTTTATACTGGACTTCAAATTCGTATTAATACGCCTCAATCTGTTGCTGAAATGAACGCTACCTTAACTACAGTATATAAAATATGGGAAATCCATAAGTCTTCTTGCTCAAAAGGTAGTGTGACTGCTCATTTTCGTTCCAATTGCAGCTAAATTTTTCAAAAATCTGATAAACTCATCTATTATAGAGTTCGAAAGAAGACAACGGAGGGTCACAAAAAAGTGTCGGGGACAGGACTTGAACCTGCACACCCTTGCGGGCATCAGCCCCTCAAGCTGACGCGTATACCAATTTCGCCACCCCGACTCTCCAAAATTTGCTCCCGATTGCTGAACAATGCCGCCACTCCCCATGTGAAGATTATATCAAACTAATTGACTCTGTTCTATCGCTGAAGATTTTATATGGAGATGTTGTAAAGCCT
>CAZFNL010000060.1:0-7796 GCA_964520615.1 uncultured Gammaproteobacteria bacterium | reverse complement strand
GTTTGAGGGAGATTAGGGATTACTCCTGGATTTGACCCGGATACCAAAGTAGCATGATGTGGTCCTCCTCTTTTATCCGGCGGAGCCAAAAAATTATCCTGGATAATAAAAAGCGCGATCAAAAAAATTATTATTCCAGGAATCAGCAATAGTTTGGTAAATCCTTTTTGATTATTAAATCTTTTGGGCATTAGTTAAACGCTATCACGATTTAACCCTCTTTGCAAATCTTTCATTAGTTCGCTAACCTACATTTAGCCAAAGGCCTAAATCCAAGCAATAATGATCCAGATTAGGGGGACTTTAGCAGGCATTAAAAAGACTGTAATAGCGAAAATAGTTGCTTCATCGTATAAAATAGAATCAAATAAACACGAAATTCAATTACAAAAAATATGAGTTGGTATATATATATTGTTATGTATATATTGTAAGGTGTAATGATAATTCATTATATACAGGTATTACAACGAATATAAATAGAAGAATAGATGAACACAATAAAGATAATCTGAAAGGCGCCCGTTCACTAAGAGGAAAATGACCTGTTGTTTTGATGTATCATGAAGAATTTGTATCGCAAACAGAAGCTGCAAAAAGGGAATCGGCGATTAAAAATCGGACAAGAAAATATAAATTCTTTTGGGTGTTCGATAAGGTATTTCACCTCGTTGATAGCCACTTCAATATCAAACTGTTCAGCTTCTTTCTTATTCCGCCTAACTGTAACATCCGCTTCTTCCTGTTCCAGCTTTTCTACATCTGTTTCAAATAACCGGATAGCGGTGGGCGATTCGAGTCTCTTTTTTTTCAAAAGAATAACCTCCCGATCTATTTCTATTATCTCTGCACATAGTTTTCGGCCGACACAGTCAATCTGACGGAACCAACAGTTTTTAAAGGAAATCAGGGAATGTCGTTCTTGACATAAACTGTTACCGGAAATATACTAGTTTCCAAGGAGGATAAATTATGAAATATACACAAAAACCTTTACCGTACGCTTTTGACGCGCTGGAACCATATATCGACGCGAAAACAATGGAGGTGCACTACGGGAAGCACCATGCGGCATATATAAATAATGTCAACGCTTTGATGGAAAAGTATCCGGATCTTTTGGAAAAGTCAGTTGACAGCCTCCTGTCAAATCTCTCGCGGACCCCTTTTGATGAAAAAGACAAACAGGCATTTATAAATAACGCGGGCGGTGCGGTAAATCACAGCCTTTATTGGGATATCATGGGGCCCAAAAAGGAAATCGATGAAGTTTTGTCCGATGAACTGAAAAAGGAATTCGGATCAATTGATGAATTCAAGAAAATATTCACACAGACTGCGATATCACGCTTTGGAAGCGGTTGGGCGTGGCTTGTCCGCAATACTGAAAACAAGCTGGAGATTTATTCACTGCCCAACCAGGACTCGCCAAAAAGTAAAGGCCACACACCCATAATTGGCCTTGACGTTTGGGAACATGCTTATTATCTGAAATACCAGAACAGGAGAGCTGAATATATAGAGGCATGGTGGAATATATTGAAACTTATCTGAGACCTGAGTAATAATCCAACAACCAGATAGTCAACCAAACAGATTCACAATAGACATGATAAAGAGGTTGTAATTCCTTCGTTTTTCTGATAAAATCCTCCAATATGGCAAATCAGACTCAACACGAAAACAGGAAATTTAACGTCGGCGACACCGTAAAAGTACACTACAAGCTGATCGAAAAAGAGAAAGTGACCGGAAAGACAAAAAGGGAAGTAAAGGAAGAAGTAAGGGAAAGAATCCAGATTTTTGAGGGGATTGTGATAGCGATAAGGGGTGTAGCCGAAAACCGCAGTTTTACGGTCCGAAGGATTGGTGCCGGAGGGATAGGAGTTGAGAGAGTTTTTCCTCTTTCATCTCCGTGGATAAAGAAAATCACCGTAGAGAAAAGAGGAAAAGTCAGGCGTGCCAAGCTTTATTACCTGAGAGGCAAAGTAGGAAAAAAAGCTGAACAGCTGAAAGAAAAAGGGGTGGTTTTACCTGAAAAAGAAGAGACAAGGGAAACGGATAAGAGTGAAGTGAAGGCCGAGTCAAGCGCATCTTTGGCAAATGAAATCAAAAAATAACCTCAAAATTGGCAAAATTGGCGAAGACGAGGCTGAATTATTCCTCAAAAAAAAGGGATACTGCATATTAGAACGAAATTTCCGCAAACAGTATGGGGATATTGATATCGTTGCCCTAAAAGAAAAAATTCTTGTATTTGTGGAAGTAAAGACGCGTACCGGTACATCTTTCGGATCACCAGAAGACTCCATAACCGCTTACAAACTGAGAAATCTGGTAAAATCGGCGCATTTTTATAAACTCTACCATCCCCGTCTTCCTGATAGCCTCCGGATTGACTTAATTGCCGTAAACCTCGATGGCACTTTTCATCCTGTAAACATAAAGCATTATGAAAATATTTCACTGACTTAAGAAACATGGCTAAAAAAGGAGCACTCATATTGGGAAATCTGACCATAGATCATAATTTGACTGAGAGCGGGAAGGGAGTTTCCCCCGGTGGGTCTGCATTTTTTTGCGCAAGGACACTACGAAACTTAAATATCCCTACTGCGTTAGTTTCTCCATTTGGCAAAGACTTTGACAGATCGGTATTGGAAAACATATCTTTATACCCGCCGTCGCCTACTTCCCTAAAGACACTGATTTTCCGTAATATTTTGCTTTCCGGTAGTAAAAGGAAACAGTTTGTACAAAACCTGTCTTATTCCGGTTTTAACAGTATTGGTAGAATTCCTGATAGCCTTTTTCGGGAGAAAAAAATAGTGATGGTCGCCCCGATACTAAATAACTTCACCTATAGGCAAATATCCTATTGGAAGGAAATTTCCGGAAGTGCTTATTTTGTTCTTCTGGCGCAGGGATTTTTCAGGAAAGTCTTGTCTTCTGGCAGGGTCGCGAAAAGAAAATGGATGGGGTGGAAAAAGATGACGAAACTGTTTGACCTTATAGTTGTATCAGACGAAGATTATAAGGGTATAGAGAAGATGGCGGCAAGATGGGGAAGGGATGGGAGAATAAGCATAGTCACAAGAGCTGAGAAAGGCTGTATCATATATAGTAATGGGAAAGCAAAAGATATTTCAGGCTTTAAGGTCTATAAGCCGGTTGACTCTACAGGAGCTGGTGATATTTTTGCCGCAGCTTATGCTTTTATGTATATAAGGACCAAAGATGAAGTTTACTCTGCAGTGTTTGCCAATGCCGCTGCCGCTATGTCTTTACGCTTTAGCGCTAAAGAGCTACAATATACGTATGAGGACGTTATAAAGTTTATGAAACGGAGGTAACTTTATGAATATCATCACTAACACTCTGAGTAATTTCGTAAGTTCGGCTGGTCTCCTCATTTCCGGATATCTGCCAAAGTTTATTGCCGGCCTTCTTATCATTTTTATCGGTCTTGTGATCGCTTCACTTTTGAAAGATATAATAAAAATTATATTCCGCTATTTTCATATCGAGAAGTGGTTGGAGACTGCAGGGATAGTCAAAAAAGAGGACGTGCAAGTCTGGCCGAATCTCCTGGCGGAATTGGTTCGCTGGACTGTGATATTTCTCTTCCTGACGTCGGCTGTAGAGACATGGGGAGTGCCCAAAGTGGGTGATGTATTGAATCAGCTGCTTATTTTCTTACCTAACGTATTCGTAGCCGTAGTTATCGGTTGGATCGGTTTAGTCACAGCCAAGTTATTGTCCGACGTTGTGCGACATAGCCTGAGGGGATTGGGGAGTAGGGAAGCCATGATTTTGGGGAATGTCGCCAGGTATTCAGTGATATTTTTTACGGCACTGATAATTCTATCCCAATTGGGCGTGGCAGCGGACCTGGTAAAAATTCTATTCACTGGAATTGTAGCAATGCTGTCTTTGGCTTTTGGGCTGGCATTTGGACTTGGGGGACGCGACCATGCGGATAAGATAATCGCCGGGGTAATAAAGAAGATTGATGAGTCATCACAGTCAAAAAGTAAGAAGTAAAAGGGAAGAATTTGCTGTATTGGTAGTCAAATTGATAGAATAGGATGGATTTGTAATCTACCCGTTCGTCAAGAGTCTGAACTTACAATTTTAGAATTGGATCTGTTAGAGTAACGACAATATATTAAAATGCCCCGTTCGTCTAGCGGCCCAGGACATCTGGTTTTCAGCCAGAGAATCGCCGGTTCGAATCCGGCACGGGGTACCTAAAACCTATAGTATTGAATTTCCTCCTCTTATCTGTATAATCCGCAAAATGAATCTTGATAGACTTGATTCCCAAGAAATGTACGCAAAAACTCTAAGTAGGTTAATCCCGAGTATAGAAAAAAGTCTTGCATCTTCAGCTTCATCACCTGAACACATGGCAAGTTTAGCAACGAAGCACACATATAAAAGCTTATAGTGTTGCAGGCTAGGGATTATCGCGATATAATGCCAAAATCCTCTAAAGGATTTATTATGCCTGTAGTTGAAAAACAAAAATCTCCAAATTTCATTCGAGATATGTTGAGCCGGCCAACTCCTGCACAGAAATGGGCAAAGAAACTGGCGCTAAACCAGGCAGGTTGGCAGGCGGGAAAAAACCGGAATTCAGGCTTGTCAGTTCCTACACATGATGAGATGGTATCTGCTATGGAACCAGTACTTACAAAATTACTAGAAGGAAGAGATGTCAGCCAGGAATTAGTGTTGTGGGGAGAACAGTGGGGATTGTCACAGCTGGTTTTAAGACTTCAGGATACCACCAGAAATAGTAACGGATCTACTTCTTTAGAGAATCCACTTCGTGCGCAAGACAAAATTTCCCAGGCAACCAGTTTTATGAACCAGTTTCCCATAATAAAGAGAATTTCAGATGAAATCATGTCTAAAAAACCAACTAAAAAGGGAATAATCTTTTCAAGGCAAAGAAGGGAATGGCAAAAGGAAAAGCTGGAGGTGACAGTCAGGCTGGTTATGCTTCTTGAGTCAGTAGGAGATAAAGAAAAGTTATCTATATTTGTAAAGGAACACCCGGACATGGCTGACGAAATGGAATTATTGACATCTTACGGTGTATTACTTGGTTTGGAAAAAAATAAATCCGTAAATGGGAATAGGTCAGTCGGGAAAAAGGATCTTTTTATACGCGAAGCCAGGATAATAAGGAGACTTGCGACTTTGGAGCCTCTTGAGAGCGATAGGCTAATGGAGATATTAGACGTACCAAAAGAAACGGTTCTTAAAATCAGGAACGCCGCCATACTAATAGCGGTTATGACCGCTGCCGGTGAAGGCTTGGCAACTGCCACTACCGCCTCAGGCGCCCTATTCCCTTTCCTAGAAGACATCCATGATCCGCAGGTTTTAGCAGGTTTAGTAATTGCCGCTTATATTGCGAATTTTTCCGCTCTGACAAATAATGCCAAATTTAATTTGAGGACTATACGGGATGAAAACGTAAGGATAGGAGTAAATGGGCTGGGTATGGCAGCAGCAATCTTGGCTAAAAATCTCTATCCCCAAAATATAAAAAAGCAGGATAGGTTTGCCATGACGGCAATGATCCTGGGTGTAGCTATACCTGAAGTCTCAGTTTCTATTTTGGGAATACTGGCTGGAGAAAGGGGGATTTCAGCAACTGTCGGAAGAAATCTCGTGAGCGCTTTGGTACAAACTACGTCTTATGCAATTTGGAAAATACTTTCACAGAGTAGGTGGTTTAACGACGCAAGAGTAGTAGAGAAAGATAAAGAGGAATAATTAGCGATCTGACCTTTCCAGGTATTCTCCTACTTTATCCCAGAAAATGGCGACTCCGTCCGGGGAAATTTCCTGTTTATGGCGTTCGGTGAGAGAGGGTAGCAATTGGAAGCTGGTCATATGGGAGAAAATCCCTTTTTGCAGGGCAAAGTTTATAAATTTCACCGCTTCAGCTGAATTTTGGGGCAGCTCGATGCCTCTCCAGCTTAGCGTTTCTTTCAATATCTCATTTTCCGTATGCTTATTTACTGATAGATGGCCGCATGATAAGTCCCAAAGAGTTTGCCTCATTTTTTCTGACGGTATGAGGCCATGCCTGCGCAAAAAATCCAGGTTGTCATACTCCTGTTTACCTACAGGGTTTAGAAAAAGGAGAAGCGCCCCTCCTTTTTGCCGTGGAGAAAAAAGCGCCTTAAATGCCTGTTCGCTGGGTTTTGTAATCTCAAGAGCAATTGACTGGTATTGGTATAGCCTGTCATAAAGGTCTATGACCTGCCGGTCGGAGCGCCCGATGTGCAATAGTACATTAGGATCACTAAGAAGATCCAGTATGAACTTTTGCGTGTATGGCGCTTCCTTTGCTACGATATGGAAGCGGAAGCGTTTGGAATTTGTCGGAAGAAGCTTTATGACCCTATAAAGTATATCTGTTCCTACCGCAGCGCCTGAAAGCGGGATACAGATGTTTATCTCCTCATCACCTAAGGAAGATAGCTCGCGCAACTTTGACTGAAAGGCATAATGCGGCAAATTGGTAGCCATAAGCGGGTTTACCGGGTAAGGAGCAACGATGAATTTTGGCTGTTTGAAATGGGGGTAAGCTTTTTTCCCATAAGATAGTAGTGATTCTTTTGTCCTGACGCTTGGAACAAAAATCATATCGGCGCCATTAACGTACCATATCAGTTGGGGAGAGTCGTCTGTCACTTGGACAACAAGGATAATTTTTATACCCTCTTTATTTTCCAAATATTCCTTTATTGCTGCAATCTGGTGCGCCAGGCCAAAATGTGTAGCCACGACGACCAGAGTTTTTACCGGGTCTATCCTTTGGGAAAGGATGGTCCTAAGTTGCCTATAAATTATCTCTGTACTTGTCAGAAGATAAAATCTGTAAAAATAGGTAAAAATTTTTTCAGGCAGGCCTTGCTGCCAGAAAACCATAATAGCGCGTGTAATCGGATGGATACTGGAGAAACGGTGTATATAGGTGATAGAGGTGTCGTCTGCACCCAAAAGGACTGGTACCACATCTTTGGGCAAGCCGTGGTAAAGGGCGTCAGCTACACGCAAGTGGCCAAGGCCTGCCGGAGCATACGTAATGGCAAGCACTATTCTGCGATCCAGAAATATAGAAGCAGATCTCATATTCAGTAGTGTATATAAGTATTATTATATTAGAAGTGGAAAAATGGCAACCGCTATAAAATGGGAGACCAGTTAATAATCCAAACCGAAGAATCTACGCAGGAAACCGGTTATAGGAGGCCTTTTCTTTATATCTTTTTTACCGTCTGATTTATCGACTTCTTTAACTGATGAAGGTTTATTCTCTGCGGTAGTCTGTTTATTAGCAACTTTGGCTGTTTTGGCAGAAGGGAAGTGGGATTTTTGATCCTTTTTATAGTAATTCAACCGGCATGCTATGCTGCAAAAACAACAGGCTGATTTCCTCATCCTGCTTTGTTTCCTCACATAGCTTTCCTGCTTATCGAAATGCTTGTGGCAGAAATTACATTCAAGCTCCAGGTATTTCACTTTCCCGTGATGTTTTACCGGTATCATTTTCTCTTTGATAACGATTTGCTTTAACATATTTTTATCATATCAGACATTTGGGATAAAGAAAAGGCATATAAAATTCCTCGGGTCTATGATAACGGCAGTGGGTATTTGTTAATAAATACGGTGCCGGTAACCGCAACCGATAGTGGTAATAAAACCAGCATTGCCTTCCTGATATACACATCCACATTCCTAAATCCACTACTAATCCTCTGTACCAG
>CAZFNL010000059.1:0-1884 GCA_964520615.1 uncultured Gammaproteobacteria bacterium | reverse complement strand
GATCAAAGATACCGATCCGGACCGTGTACAAGCTACACTCTATAAGCTTTTTGCTTTTAAGTCCTGAAAAATTAAGACCTATAATATTTGACTTGGCTGCCACTATTCGTGTATAATATAGCACTTATGGTTGAAAATAAGATATTCGGGTGGGACTTAGACTACACTTTAGGTAATTTTTTACCAATTGCTGCGAATAGGCGAGGAATCACCACAACCTATGATAAGGAATTGGCACATCAAAGTCTAAGACCAGGTGTTATTCCATTCCTTGAAAGACTTTGTAACCAAAATTGCCGCAATTTCATTTTGACCCAAGGCAGTACTGCTTATGCTCTAGAAGTTCTGGCTACAACTGGATTAACTAAGTACTTTGAGGGAATTTTTGAAGGTAAACAAATCAATGTAGGCCGAGGTAGGCGTCTTGGACCCCTGATCAAAAGCGTAGGTTTAACGGCTGAGGAAGCGCAAAGTCAGGTACTTATGATTGGTGACACAAGAGATGACCAGCCTGCCGATATTAGTGGCATAGTTTTTCTTTTCCAACCTGGAGGTTTTAAGCAAGACGCAGCGATTCTGGACATGATTTCTAATCGTCTTGATCAGGAAGGCGAAGAATCTTTCAATCGAGGTTTTTTCAGCCTGTATACAAGAGCACACTTAGTTCCAGATTCACCATCTAGCTTGCGCTACTACTCTATAAATAGTGCAATTAAATTACTTTTGGAAGAGCAAACAACAGTTTACCAAGCAGTTACTAGCAATGATCGTAAAGTTACTACAGTACCTGTTTTATGGCCTTTAAACAGACCTTAAACTCCATAATAATCTTTTTTGCTTCTAATTTAAGAGGGTCAAAAACACGAGTTTCGCAGTTTGAGCTAATTTAAGCTACACTTAAATAGTGTCTAAATCACTCTGCTCAAAAGATTTGTACTGCACATTCCTGAAGGTAACTTCACAGCGGTATTCTGCATTATCGCTTTCCGAGGTTTCCCCAACAGAACTTTCCCATGATTCAATCTCCAGATGGTTGGAGAGTGCCCATTGTCAGCCAAAAGATATTTGGGAGAAAGCAAGAAATCATGTACTGGGAACTCATGGAGTAATTATTGCTGATGATACTATCCTGAATAAATCCAGGAGCGAAAAGATTGAGCTGGTAAGGTGGCAGTATTCAGGTACGGAGCATGATATTATCCGGGGCATTGGCATGCTCAACCTGCTCTGGGTAGATGAAACAAACCAGGTTTGCCCAATGGATGTCAGGATTTATGAACCAAAAGAAGATGGAAAAACCAAGAACGATCATTTCAGAGAACTTTTAAAATTAGCCAAAGGAAGGGAGGTGAAACCAGAAGCGGTGATTACAGATTCATGGTATTCAAGTTTAGATAATTTAAAATACATTCGTGATTTAGGCTGGAATTGGGTAATGGGACTTAGGAAAAATAGGAGCGTTAACAGAAAACAAAAGCTGGAAGATCTGACCATACCAGATGAAGGATTAACAATCCATCTAAGAGGGTATGGTTGGATAACTGTATTCCGGTTTGAGGCCAAATCAGGCCGCACGGATTACATGGGAACAAATATACAAAATCCCACCAGGCAACAAATACAATCCTTGGTACGGAAACGCTGGGAGATCGAAGTCTTTCACCGGGAGCTCAAACAGACTTGTGGTCTGGAGCATTGTCAGTCCCGTAACGGACGAGCGCAGAGAAATCATATTGTACTCTCGGTATTGAGTTGGATTAAATCAGCTGATGTACGAAGGAATAATAATTTCACCTTTTACCAGCAACAATGGGATACTATCAAACAGGCAATTGCCCAACAACTTAAATGTGAATTAACTATGGCTTAGGTGCGAAATTCGTG
>CAZFNL010000058.1:0-2015 GCA_964520615.1 uncultured Gammaproteobacteria bacterium | reverse complement strand
TTCGATAAAAGGAATGTTATGTTCGTCTATTTCCCTGACCAGTTGTTTCTCAAGATTGGTTTGATCTGCCATTTTTTCGACGATTTCCTTATGGAAGACTTTCCAGCGCTCACCGAGTGCTTTAGCCACAAGAAAAGCAATCGGTCTGCCTCCTGAACCGGTTTCCCTCGAAATGGTGATCAGGGGAAGGACCTTTTGGTTGGCGAGCTGTTTGCCGAATGCGTCAGCTATTTTTTCACCGAGGAAGCTTTTTTGGACCAGTTCGTAGATTTTTTTCATGGTATTTTTTCGTTCCAATCTGATCGCTACTATATTGTAAAGCGACAAATTTGGAAAAGCAAGCGTATTGACATGGTATAATTAGATTAGTATGACAAGATCTTCTGAAGAAGTTCACAAATATTTGTCAGTTAGAGAAAAGTTATTAAGCGAACTTAAGAGAAGTGGTGAATTTTGTATTTCGCCGGATTTTAGTGCCGCTCAAGAACTACACCTAAATCCTGGACAAGTACGTGAATTACCCGTAGATACAAAAGAGGTAGATATGGATTTAATTCGATATGGAATAA
The DNA here is from genome assembly GCA_964520615.1 of uncultured Gammaproteobacteria bacterium. Lineage (GTDB taxonomy): Bacteria > Patescibacteriota > Microgenomatia > 2-02-FULL-39-11 > 2-02-FULL-39-11 > JAMCUI01. Next base: position 1,446 of record CAZFNL010000058.1, on the reverse strand, counting down.
TGCATTACGCAGTACGAAGCAGGGGAGCACAAACAGGCTTTAATTTTCGGATCAACGGACCTGCATTCAATAGTAATAATCAATTATTATTGACTGTTGAATCATTAGGATATAGGACAATAGAGATTTTTAATGGTGACAAAATAGGTCGTTTTTATCACGAACGTGGAGCACAAATGCTATATGGAAGAGAACTTGAAGAATTTTGTCATTTATATATTCATAACAAAGATAAGAATAGTAAAAAAGACGATTGGTTTTTAGTACGTTCAAACAATCAACCCACCATTAGTAGTTCTCAACGAAATTATGCTGTTGGCATAGGATTATTTCTTGATGAGTCAATAAATTTATATGTAACTCCGGGACTCCCTATCGCTATTTTTAATGATTCAATTAAAGATTATAGAGGATTGCTGGATAGAGAAGTATTGAAACAGATAACAAATAGTATTAAAGAACCGGGATTACACATTTCGCAAACTCGAGCCACAGTGATGTTACCGATAGGCATTAATGGGATTTTAGAATACGGATTAGGAAATATATACGGAGCTCAAATAGAGAGCCATTTAATTGAGGGAGGGAAAACCAATTGGCCATTAAGAGTTGAATACATAAAAGAATCAGTAATAGGAATACATAATGGAAAACCATATGTAGTAATCCATCTTTATAAAAACCATACTTAGTTAATCTTTTCTTTAAATTCTTCACGTCTGGTAAAATATTGAGTATGTTGTCAGAAAGAGGTCAATATGTCGGTCCATCGTTATTAGGTCCGATTGAAACAAGCTCTGTATTTAAAACCAGGGTGATGAGATATTCAATTGGTGAAACCTTTACCCCTGATGTCATTCCAGACTGGGTAAGGATACTCCTGAATAAAGATACGAACAAAAAGCTCTCTGTTTCTATTGGGCAGAGTGACTATTTCTTTGATCTAAGACAAAAAAATAAGACATTATATGTAACTCTCTATGATCCGGCGAAAAAAATGTCTTTGATACAAACAGAATTTCAAATAGAAAGAAATGATTCATTTCATTATCTCAATAAGATTCACGAAGGTTTATTGATAAAAATACCTTGGTATTGCTACGAAAATTTTTGTACCATAGTTCTATGGCCATATTTGATCGATACGGAGAATTTTGGAAATACCTTTCCCAGCCGCAGCGCGACCTGATAATGGAAGGGGAATATATGATGAACGATGTCATAAAAGAGCACGAATTCCATTTTAAGGATTATTCGTTTATCGTATTTCCCTTTGCCAAAGCATACGAGGGATTTCTAAAAAAACTGTTTTTAGATATTAAATTTATTTCACGGCTTGATTACATTTCGGACCATCTGCGTCTTGGAAAGCTCATGTCGCCAAATCTTGTCATGCGGCTTGGTTCACGGTCGTTATATTTCCAAATAAAGAACGCGGCCGGTATT
>CAZFNL010000057.1:0-3045 GCA_964520615.1 uncultured Gammaproteobacteria bacterium | reverse complement strand
CAGCAATCTTCTATAGGTCTTGACTTTGAGGCTAAAATAAAGTATATTTAGGACATAAACGTCCCGCTTCTTTTTTAATAACTGGCGGGATTTCACTAAGCTAACTCCCCCCGGTTCATCACGACCCGGGGGTTTTTTGTTGCATAAGACAGGGTTTTACTTTAGAATGAATTCATGGCTCAAAAAATCCTTGTGCAATTTGACGGAAGTAACTTCTACAATAAAGTCAAGAAATTAGTTCCTGGAATTCACCTCACAAATTTTGACTACCTATCTTTCGCTAAGAAAATAACTAAAATCATGCCTCACCAGGTTATCTACTACATCGGTGAAATTAAAAAGTATCCGGGAAATGCGAAATCCCAAAGACTTTACGCTAGCCAGCAATCTTTATTTTTTAACTTGAGAAAACAAAATATCGAAATAAAACTAGGTTATTTATTGTTGAGTAACGGAAAATACCATGAAAAAGGTGTTGATGTGCAAATCGCTGTTGATATTGTCAGGGGTGCTATAAAAAACGAATATGATATTAGCTATCTCATTTCCTCTGACACTGATCTATTACCGGCTATCAAAACGGCAAGGGATGAAGGCAAAAAAATCATCTATGTTGCTTTTAAAGATTATATGAGCCGTGCTCTTCTTAAAAATTGTTCTTCATATATCGTTATCAAAAAGAAAGACTTTGGCTAATTTCTTCTTTTTTATAACATTAAGTATATTCTTTCCTGGAATTTTAGCGGTTCTCCATGACATTCGTGGCTAATCTCCACCAATTATTATCCATTACCGGATTTGGATTGAATAGGGTTTGTGGCAGGTTGGAGGTTAGTTTTAAGGCAAATTAAGAAATTTATCTGGCGCTAACTCTATTTTCTTCTTATATTAATAGGATTTTCTCTTAAGCCATATCGCGATTTTAATGTGTCTTCTCGTGATCCTGTTAGCGTTGCTTTTAAATGCTCCGCAGCTAATTTTTTTAGGGGTGTGTTGCCAAGTCTTCGATGGGAAGTCCAAACAGCTGCATCATTTGAAAAAGGCATAGTTGGTTTTCCCAGTTTACTAAGTTGTTCAAACATATATGTGTCTTCACCAGGATAAACTGTTAAATCATAGCCTCCTATTTTTATTGCGTCCGCTTTTCTAAATGCTGAATTTGCTCCTAGTGCAATTCCTCCTGGATGTGAGTGACCGATTGAAAGCATTTTATACCTACGTGAAAGAGCGAAAGCTCTAGCGGCCAATTCAAGTTCTAGAGTAGTATCTAAAGAATAAAGGCGTCCTGTTGCTAATGATATTTTTGGATCCGTAAGTAATTTAACTAAGCTGCGAATCCAGGATGATTTAAAAATTGTATCAGCATCAGTTGATACTACATAAGTCCCTAAACTAGCATCTAATCCTCTTTGTCTGGCTACTGCGATTGGAGCAAGATTTTTGCGTTCTTCATCAGACAAATCATATTCAATTACTTTCGCACTACAAGCTCTCGCAATTTCCGCTGTTCTGTCAGTCGAATTATTCACAACAACAATTACTTCTAAACCATCTTTATAATCTTGTTTCGAAAGTGCCTCTAAAGGTTGTAAAATTTCTTGCTGTTCATTATAAGCCGGCACTACAACACTCGTTCTAACTGACTTACCCTTAAGTCGATTTAATCGTGTAGATATTTCTCTTATCCATTGATTTAATTGGTTTTCATACTCTGCGGAATCCGAACCTAGTAACCCATTTAGCTGCTCATTTCTGTCTTTGATTAAACGTATCTCTTTTGGAGTAATGATTTTTTCAATAAGAGAAGGCTTTTGTTTCTTCAAAGCAATATTATTATCTTGCGTCAATTCGGGGTTTTGCATATGCAATTATTTATAAGCTAACAGAGAAAACATAAGCGGAATTTTTGTATTCCTATCTTTAAAATGATACCAACCATCGGCTTCCTTTTGCATGTGTTTTGGAAAACGAGCCCAACCTGTAAATGGAAATTCATGAATAAATTTAATATTTAATCCACTATTTATTAGAGCGTTGATTATATCACCTAAGCTATGATGCCATTCATAATGAATATTGTCGACATTTTCTGCTGTAGCATAAGTCCCGTTTGGTATTTCGGCAATGGGTTGATTTTCATAAAAGTAGCCAGAACCGACAGTTGCCATATTGTCATCAAATATGTTTGATACAGGGTGTCCATCCCTAAGATAAAAGATTCCACCTTTTTTAACGCATCTACTGACAACTTTAGCCCAGCCACTAATATCTGGCAACCAACATAAGACTCCTCCTGTGTTGTAGACAACATCAAATTGTTCATTTAGTTTACTCGGTAAATCGTAAATATCTGAGGCAATAAATCTTGCCTTCACATTTAATTCTTTGCCTAATTGTTTCGCGAAAGCGATTGATTTTTCGGATAAATCCACTCCTGTTGTTTTAGCTCCAAGCTTTGACCATGAAAGGGTATCCATACCAAAATGGCATTGTAAGTGAAGAAAAGTTTTATTTTTAACATCACCTATTTCCTCGATTTCCAACGGCATGATAGATGATTTACCCTCTTTAAAAGATTGCAACTCGTAAAATTCGGATTTGGCATGTAAAGGTGTTACTTCATCCCAGTACTTCTTATTTCCTAAAATGTAATTTTGATCTTTCATAATCTTTGTTGTGGCAAACTAAAATGCACCTTAAAATTTTCTGGCGGTCGCCACCACAATTGATTAACTGGATAACTACCAGCTCTTAATCTTTAAATTATGAGTTTGCTTTATATATATTTGGTATCGAGTCAAACATGCTTGCCTCAGTCAACCTTGTCTTGGTGGACTTTGAGTTCGTTCTTTCGAACCCAACTATAGATGATTTTATCAAATCTTTGAAAGATTTGATGACGATTCTAAACGTCCGCTATAAGCGGCAGAGATCCTCCGCCTTTCAGGCGGGGGTGAATGAGTAGGCGGCGATACGATACAATAGGAAGTATCATATGCGTTTTATTCATTCAGGCCATGGCGTATATTTTGCTGAGTTTCACAT
>CAZFNL010000056.1:0-6202 GCA_964520615.1 uncultured Gammaproteobacteria bacterium | reverse complement strand
GCCTCATCAAGAAATCTTTGGGCCATAGCATAAGAACCCAGGTGAAATCCTAGAGCCGCCCTTTTAAGATCCATTGCCAGTGAACCTAAAATAACTTTTTTATCCATAAACTATTCCAAAGAAATATTTCATCAGTGCGGTAAATTTGTTTCTGGTTTTTTCATCCTGAATTTCATTACTAGTATTTCTTTGATCGGGTCTGATATTGATAAATGAATTACAATCGATCGTTTTCGTTTCCAAATCAATTCCGCCTCCCCATAAGTTTTCCTGTCTTGATCCCTGACTGAGAAGTATTTTCTCCGAATCAAAATGCCTGTCGCATCCGGCAGAACAGATGTTCTTATCAATATCTATAACGGTCTTTATATATACATCAAACAATGCTTCCATCTTCGTAATCTCCTCAGTCGTAAAAGATTCCTTTTTGGTAATAATCATGGGAAGATTATAACATGGGAGAAAGATCATTCCTCTATAAACTCGGCGGTTTGAATCGGCCGGTTTCCACCATTTCGGCCGATTCCGTTTCCAAATCAATCAATTTCAAAGCTTGTCTATTGCCAATCGGCCGGTTTCCTTTATCCTGAGCGAAGCCGAAGGGACCATTTCGGCCGATTCGTGCCTGAGGCTAAACACTTGACGAGCACTCTGTTTTTTTCCTTTCCTCCGGACACAAGGATTTATGTCAAAGGGAAAGGAGTAAATAAATGCGTAAAGCCGCCGCGGTCTTCGGTTTGATTTGCGGCAAACGCAATTATTTACCCTTTCGGGGCGATTACTATCTAGATGAAGCTTCTAATTCGGCTGCCCGGATGCCTAGTAATTCGGACTGCCAATTCAGGAGGTTTAAGATACGAGCATTCAAAATACGCTCCCTCCTCTTTCGGTATCTCCTTGTTGAGAGCACTCTGCAGATCATTTACATCAGGATAATCGGTGCCTACGAACTTGAAGTACCGATAGTTGCTTAATTTCATGTCTTTACAGAGCTTAATAAGCTCTTCAACGGATTTAAACTCTTTCATTTTTCTCACCTCCTTTCGGTAACAAGATGAAGACCGCACTAAAAAGATAACTTTATTTTGTCTTTTTAGTGCGATCTTCATTCGCTCGCCTACGTGGCGATCGAGATGGACCTGCTCTATCTCAACCTCTATCCAACCCAAGTTCCCTTGAGAATGGAATTCAACTGAAACGAATACAGGAAAAAGGAGATGAATGAAAAGACAGTTGAATATATATCCTATAATATCAATATTCATTCAGAGATGACATGTCACTCCGCATAAGGAATGTATGTTCTCTCTGGTCTTCTCATGCCCCGAAATTTTTAAAGAACATTATAGCCGGATATTTATTTCTATCCCACTATAAGACCCATAGTATATGTTGGGTTTTGACTTAAGTAAAATATTTTCGGAAATTTTACAAAAATAAAACAAAGTGTTATAAATATTACATATGATAAATGTCAGCCTGAAAGTATCGGAATTGATAAAGCAGGACGATGTGGCTATGGATGCCTTAAGGCAGGGACTACTCAACCTTAGCGCCTATGCCGATAAGATTCATAACGAGATCGAGGAGCTTACCCATAAGAAGGTAAAAAAAGGTACAATTGTCGTGGCGCTCTCTAGAATTAAAAAAGATCTGATCAAATTACCTCCCCTCATTCCAAATATTGAAATAAATAATTTAAGCGTCAAATCTTCGCTTTGTGCCTATTCTTATGAAAAAACTCTTGATATCCAACGCAAAATTGCCATGCTCCACCCCTATCTTTTGCCAGTAAACGACATGCTGTCCATAACGGAAGGGCCCTCAGAAATCACCGTAATTTTTGCCAAAAAATCCAGGGATCTGATAAGAAAGCATTTTAGTGATAAGCCCAAAAAGGAATATACTGATGTAGTAGCAATTACTGCTCAATATGCTGAAATAAACGCAGAGGTCCCAAATTTTCTTTATGGGATTTTCAGCAAGATAGCTTCCAAGCACATCAATCTCATTGAGATAGTCTCAACGTATTCGGAAATCACCTTTATCGTAAAAGGGGAAGATATGCCTAAGGTTTTAGATACGTTAAATGCATCATTCGTGAATAAAAACAACAATCATGAAAAATAATCTAATCCATTTCATCACAACCGGCGGCACGCTTGATTTTCATTGGGATAATCAGCAGGATATTATGGTCATGAATGAGAAATCTGATGTACCTCTCTATTTTCAAAAATTCAATATTTTGGATGAGATAAAATTTACTGAAGTAGGCCTAAAAGATTCACGCCAGTTGACTGATGAGGATAGGGAAAAAATCAGGCATATTATTGAAAGAAGTAAGTCTCAAAAGATACTCATCACTCACGGTGCCTGGACTGCAGCTGATACAGCGCGCTATCTTAAAAAGAGACTGAATAGACGCGACCAAACCATTGTGATAACCAGTGCCTCAGTTCCTCTTTTGGGCATGAGTATGTCAGATGCACCATTCAACCTGGGGTTTGCTTTGGCCAAAGTACAGGATTTAGCTGCCGATATTTATATTGTTATCAAAGGAAAATCCTTTACTATCAGTGAATTTGATAAATTTGTAGAAGCGGGAAAACTCTACCAGCTTTACGGAAATGGGGAAAAATAAAACCAAGTTTATCGGCAATTTCAAAAGAAAGGTTTTAGTAGCAATCGAACTCTGATCTCTACAACCTGCCCGCCATACTTAGTGGACCGTGCCGGATTCGAACCGGCGATCTCCGCAATGCGAATGCGGCGCATTACCAGCTGTGCTAACGGCCCGGAATTTACTCAACAAATAAAAATATTTGACTATCGGAATTTTATCACAAATACAGTCACTTCAGGAAATTCAAAGGATTGAGGAGCACTCCGTTTAGTCTGACCTCAAAGTGGGTATGAGTCCCGGTTGATCTGCCTGTCGAGCCCATTTTACCAATCACCTGGCCTCTACTGACGCTTTGTCCTACTTTCACATATATCGCCTGCAGATGCGCGTAAAGAGTCTGGTAGCCTCCATCGTGATTTATGATTATATGACAACCATAGCCTGTTGTTATACACCCTGCATAAGAAATGACGCCATCCCCAGCCGCTGCCACTGGAGGCGCACTGGGATTTGCTATGTCAACAGCCATGTGATAAGAAACCGGGTATTGGGTGATAACTCCTTGTGTCGGCCACATAAATTTGCCTCCGCCTCCGGCTATAAACTGAGGCACAGGGGCCGGCTGGTAAATTGCTGCCGCATCCGGCATTACACCATCTGGAATAAAAAGAGTCTGACCGACTGAGAGTGCAAACGTATCCAAATCTGCAAAATCGTTTGCCGGAAAGTTAACTATTTTTTGGGCATCGGATTTGTATTTTTTAGCTAAAGAATAGATAGTGTCTCCCGGAGCAACTTTAGCAACAATTCCAGTCACAGGTGGAATTCTCAGCGACTGACCTGGAATAAGCATTTCTGTTTTGAGACTATTGGCCCATTTTATGGTATCGACAGATATACCAAATTTATCAGCAATGGATGCTAAAGTATCACCTTTTACTACCTCATAGTCAATAATGTCAAACCTCGGTTTATCAGATACTACTGTTGTTGTCGTTAAATCTTGCTGTGAGAGTGATGATGACGTGCTTGCTGCATAATCTTCAGCTGCAAAAGTATTAGGATGGACTGTAGGGTAATAATCAGCAATGACCGGACCTCCAACTATTGTACCTGCAACCAAAAACAAAAAAGATATATTAAGAAAATGCTTGCTATAACGACCGCGCTTTACTAAAAGAAGATCAACTAAAACATCCTTGATATCCTCAAAATGTACTGCTCCTTTTACAATTCTTTTTTGGAAAAAATAGTAAAGAAAACGTAACCAATCTTGTACTTCCTGGAAAAATCCGCCAAATTTTATCTGAAGAGATTTTGTCCGCAGACGATAGCTTCTGAAAAAAGTTATTGCCGGTATTTTCATTATGTTTTTGAATACTATTACTTTGATACTTTTTTTCTACCGTTTTTCAAATAAGAACAGGATATCAAAGTTTATAAAAAGAACTACCAGCACGGTCTTGCTTTTTTTGAAACAGGAAATAGAGCTTTAGAAGTCAAAACTACCGCAAAAGCTGCTGGAAAAAGGATAATTTATCCCTTGTTAAGTCCTTCTAAAAATTCCTTATTTGATTTGGTTTTGAGAAGCCGTTCAATTAGAGTAAGAGTACGCTCCTGACCATCACCCAGAAGTGAAAACATATGACGCAAAGTGACAACTTTCTTCAAGATATCTGCTGATAGTAAAAGCTCTTCATGCCTGGTTCCGGACTTGTCAACATCAATTGCTGGAAATACCCTTTGTTCCTGAAGGTATCTTGAGAGATGAAGCTCCATATTACCAGTACCTTTGAATTCTTCATAAATTAGGTCATCCATGCGACTTCCAGTCTCAATAAGAGCCGTACCCAGTATAGTCAAACTTCCACCTTCCTCACAACTTCTTGCAGCACCTAAAAATCTTTTCGCCGGATAAAGAGCTGCAGGATCAAATCCCCCTGAGAGGGTTCTCCCCGAAGGGTTGACACAAAGATTATACGCTCTTGCCAGGCGAGTGATGGAATCAAGGAGAATTATGACATCTACTCCCATTTCTACCAATCTCTTTGCCCGGGCCAGAGCCACCTCAGCCGCCTTAGTTTGAGCCTCAGGAGCCTCATCAAAATTACTGGCTATTACCTCACCTTTTACCCCCCGGCTCAAATCTGTTACCTCTTCAGGCCTTTCTCCAATAAGTACCGCCATAAGATGAACTTTTGGATAATTCTCCGCTATGCCATGAGCTAAATCCTTCAATATAGTAGTCTTACCGGCTTTGGGCGGAGAAACAATCAGACCTCTTTGACCAAAACCTATCGGAGACAATAAATCGATCATTCTTGCTGAAAGTGGAGTTTTACCCGTTTCAAGCATTACTTGCTTATTGGGATAAATTGGCGTCAGATTATCAAAATGCGGTCTTTTCAGAGAATCTTCAGCAACTTTTCCGTTTACCTTTTCTACTTTCAAAAGTCCCAGGTAGCGCTCATTTTCCTTCGGCAACCTAGCCTGACCGGATACTTCATCTCCCTCTCTAAGCTGGAATTTACGTATCTGTGATTGTGAAATATATATATCCCCTTCCCCGGGAACAAATTTCGGACGTAAAAATCCGTGCCCTTCAGACATGACATCTAAAAATCCTGTAACTGATTTTGTTGGCGTATTCACCATCCTATCATAATTATTTACATAACCATTTTGATTGGTAGCAGCGGAAGAGATTATGGAAGGTACAAAATTCCTTACCTGAGAAGCTGGCAAAGGATTATTTTGTGGAGCGCTCCCCACTCCCACTGTGGTTGATAAAGGTGCGGGTGAAAAAGCTGGTTGCTCCGGAACTGAGCTCATTGTTTTGACTACGCCAGTTGTTACCGGCTGTACCACACTAGCTGATTCAGGCTGCAACAAATCATTAGCCTGACTTGTAACTGAAACTTTTCCATTGTCTGCCCCAGTTGATATTTTGGGATTCTTACCGCTATTTACCGCCGTTTCTATTTTTTTAGGGATTCCAATTACATCCTCTACGGTTATAGTTTTATCTTTTATAATTTTGGGCTTTACTGGCATGAAATTCTAAAAGGGAAAATAAAAACTTGAAAAACTTCCTGAGGAATTTTATAAACGCCTCTATTATTTAATCAAATCTTTGACTTTTTGTCAACTTGCTGATGAATCTATTGATTCTTTTGCTTTATATAAAATGAAAAATTCCTAAATGAAGAAATAGCTACCCTTCGAGATAGGCTCTATTTTGAGATTTTTCCCCGAAACGTAAAAGGGAGGGTAGGTCAATAATCCACAGATTACTGACACTTTAAACCCCATCTCCTGACAAATCTGTCAAGATACCCGCTTCGGAGGTTGTTGTGGAAAAACATCTCAAAATTATTTCCTTATCCGAAGGGCATACATAGTATGGCAAATTAAAAAACTGTTGTCAAGATGCATACGGGTCTATGATAACGGCAGTGGGTATTTGTTAATAAATACGGTGCCGGTAACCGCAACCGATAGTGGTAATAAAACCAGCATTGCCTTCCTGATATACACATCCACATTCCTAAATCCACTACTAATCCTCTGTACCAG
>CAZFNL010000055.1:0-20086 GCA_964520615.1 uncultured Gammaproteobacteria bacterium | reverse complement strand
TCCCATGACCGTAAACTGGGAGAACTTTTTGTGTAGGTCTATACCTATGTAATTCATGGTATCCTCCTTTTCTTTGGGATAACTTTAATAACTCCTGCATTATCCCAGAAAAGGCCTACACATTTTTCATAGCATCATAGTTCAGATGCCACTTGCCATCAATAACGGGATATTCGTAAAATCCTGCTAACTTGCATAATAAGTAGCTTAACCATTTTTTCTTCCACAGCCACTTATCCCAAACAAGATATAAGCCATAAATTAATAAGCTAATGGTGCTTACTGAAGTAACAATTACAGCAATACCTTTGCCAAACAAACCTTCCATCCATTTTCCAAATAAGTAAATTGTAGCAACCAGTAAAACGATTGATGTTATATATTTTTGTTGGCCTTTCATATTAAGAAAACCCAAAATAATTCCACGCCTTTAACATAAAATCCTCTGCTTGCCTATAATTCCTTTTGCTATTACCTCGAAATAGCCATTTAAGGTCACATATTTCTGCGTAATCATTTGCGATAGTTGGGTTTCTCATATCATTCCAAACCTTTTTAATAGTTTCTCGCAAAGCTGTTGATAAGTAAAATTTATTCAAAACTTGATTTGGAACATTCCAAACAAGACATTCTAGAAAGAAAGATGGCATATCTTTATCAGTTAATTGTTGCATATCAACCATATTATTACGAGCATTTTTTAATATCCTGACAATCGATTTATACTTCATATTAGTATTTTTATTTTTTTTAACACCGTTGTTGTAATGCTGTTGGGGAAAACTGTATATATGACCCCCTGAATCAGTAACAAACTCTATACCCTCTTCGCCGACAGAATACGCAGTTATCATCCTTTTATGGACAAAACACGGGATGACATCCGCATTTACTCTGTAGTCATTTTTATGGATTTTAATGCATTTTTCTTTTCTCTCAACTACTTGATAACCATATTCTCCTTGTAGAATCGCCATAATATCATCCTTAAATCGTGCAAAAGTATATTTGGAAGCCGTAAATCCTTTTTCAAAAGCAAATTTATCGTTAGAACTTAGAAAGTGTGTGTCAGGAAAATAGTAATCGTCATACTTAACCACAATATCGACATCACTATCCTTTTTAACATTTGTTCGATTTTTATAGGAACCTTGGAGAAACACAGTTACAGAAGTCCCAAACTTTTTTTGAATCGCATCCGTAATCCGGGAAACAGTTGTTTGGCATTTTCCCTCTTCGGTTTCGCTGGGAGCTTTTGCCCAACGAGATAGTTGGTCTTCGCTTACACTCATATCAACCCAATTTTAAGAATCATAAAATAGTCCTTGACATCACTGTAAAATTATCATAAATTTATAATAAATGCAACAGATAAAACCCCTTACTGGTAAGCAAAAAGAAACTTTAGACTTCATAGGCTCATTCGTTAGGGAAAATGGTTATTCTCCGTCCCTTCAAGAGATTGCCAACCACATAGGCAAAAACTTAAGCACCGCCCAGTATTTCGTAAATGAGCTTGAAGAAAAAGGTTATTTGACAAAGAATGCAAACATGGCTAGAGGCATCGTTCCTATACCAAACAAGCATAACGTTCCTCTCTTAGGCTTCATAGCGGCTGGAAGACCAATCGAACCAATTGAAAATCCCGAGGAAATTTCAGTTCCTGAAGGCATGAAGATTGACACGCATTACCCTCATTATGCGTTGAAGGTAAAAGGCGATAGTATGATTGACATGGGTATCTTGGACAATGACGTTGTTTTGATTAAACACCAACTAACGGCCAACAATGGCGACGTTGTGGTAGCTGTCACCGAAGACGGCGCAACCTTAAAAGTCTTTAGGAACGTTAATGGAAAAATTACGCTAGAACCTCGTAATAAAGATTACCCGGTGATTCTCCCTCATCAATTGGAAATAAGAGGCAAATTTATTGGTTTAATTAGGGGCTAGTTTTGCTATTATAAAGATATGAAAAAATACTCGATAATTTCTCTATTCACAGGTTGTGGTGGTCTTGACCTTGGATTTACTGGTGAATTTTCTTTTCTTGGTAAACTCTATCCTAAGAACAACTTTGAAATAATTTGGGCGAATGATATTGATAAGGCTTCTTGCGAAACTTTTAGAAAAAATTTTAAACATGAGATTATTCTAGGCGATATAACTGAATTGCTAAATGGAAATCATTCTCCCACATTATTTGAAAAATCATTGCCCGGATACGCAGACATAGTCATAGGAGGATTTCCTTGTCAAGATTTTAGTCACGCAGGAAAGAGAAAAGGATTTAACGCTAAAAGAGGATTACTCTACCTAAGCATGATTGAAGTTATTAGGAGAACAAGACCTCTAATGTTCGTGGCGGAAAATGTTAAGGGTTTGATGACTATGGATGGCGGTAAAGCTCTACAAACTATCATTAAAGATTTTGAGAAAGAAGGATATAATGTGGTTTATAGATTACTAACGGCCGCTGATTATGGAGTCCCACAAATTAGAGAAAGAGTCATTATAGTTGGAACAAAAAAAGATAAGCTTCCTATTTTCAAACACCCAGAACCATTATTGAATAAAAAGGATTGGATACCTTTGAGAAAAGCTATCGGTGATTTAGAACATTTAAGTGAGGGAGAGAGAGCTAACCACTACTGGTCAAAAGCTAAAATGTTTCCAGGCACTCAAGGTAATACAATAGTTTCTCCTGATAAACCTGGACCCACGATGAGAACAGAACATCACGGGAATATAGAATGGCATTGGAATAAAACAAGGAGATTATCCGCTAGAGAAGCGGCAAGAATACAATCGTTTCCTGATGAGTTTATATTCTATCCTTCCACCTCCTCCGCCTATAAGCAGATTGGGAACGCAGTGCCACCAGTTATGGCGTGGTATATAGCGAAATCTATTCAAGCATATCTGGATAGTGCCATGATTGATAAATCAAGCGATGAAGTCCTCATAGGAAATCATCTTCCTATCCGCCCAACGCTATGATATAAATAGTGTGTGGCGGACTACTTAAAAACTCTTTTTTCAGATTCAGATATTGTAGATAGAATAAAAAGGAAATTACCCCCTTTATTCCAACTAGCGGAAATGGATAGTTCCCGTGCCGGGAAAATAGGCATGGAGATAGGGTCGGTTAGGGAAAGGATTATTATCGCTCTTTTGATGTATAAATTTGGTGAAGAGAATGTAAAAGTGGATATTCCAATTACTGAACCAGAGACAGATGTAATTTTGTTTGAAAAACCGATTTCCATTAAAACGATAAGTGGGAATTTAGGAGGGGTAAAGCTAATATGGACAGTTGACGCAAGGAAAGCGTTGGAATTTAGCGAGAACTATTATCCCTCAAGAGATATGTTGCTTGCGCAAATAAAATGGGGTGGAGTTGGACATTTTTATTATTTCCCAGTAGCTAGTCAAGTCAGAGTTTTCGATAAAATTAAGAGGACGAATTATATAAAATTACCTAAGCAAGGAACTAATCCAAGAGGAGTGGAAATAACTAAAAAAGCTCTAGAACTTCTAGTCAGAGATGAAGAAATAAGTAAAATAGAAATTAACTGGGAAAGAGGGGCTCCGAATCATAGTGTTTACGAGAGATGGATTAAACTTTGGGGCGACTAGGATTTATGTCTAAAAGAAGGATAAAGAATTATTTAGGACGAGATTTCAAGAAATTACGGGAAAACGATAAAATATCTCCAGAACTACGCTCAGATTTGATGTCGAAGATTCTTTCCAAAAACACGAAATTTGAACGAGAGTTTATCACCCTCCTTGGACATTCTATTAAAAAAAGATTTCAAACTAACTATACGAATCTAAAAGGCAAGCCAGATATAGTATTTAAGAAAGAAAGCATTTGCGTCTTCCTTGATAGTGATTTCTGGCATGGTTGGCAATACCCTAGATGGAAGCATCTACTGAAAAATGATTTTTGGAGGGAGAAAATAAGAAATAATAGGAAAAGAGATATTAAAGTTTCAAGATTTTTAAGAAGAAATAAATGGAAAGTTATAAGAGTATGGGAACATGAGTTAAAAAATAATTCTCTAGAAATTATAGATTCTATAAAACAAATTATTGAACCTTAAAATATGGTTGAAGATTTGAAGGAATACGAGGATTTCAGAAAAAATGAATTTTATCGCTATTTAGACCAATATACCTTTTTTATGTCAATCACCCGATTTTTTCCAATTCCCAGCCTCAAATAAAATCTAATTTCGGTTGTTTTCTAACTCTCCCCATCGCTTACCCGTCTTTACATCTATAACAAGCGGAACTGAAAGCGGATATACGGAACATAGCACCGATTGGATATTGTTAATTATTTCCCTGCTTTTGATTTTATCTTTTTCCGGTATTTCAAAAACCAAATCGTCATGGATTTGTAGAAGTAATGAGACTTCCGGGAATTTTGTGAGGACTTTATCATAAACATCCACCATCGCTTTTTTCATCAAATCTGCCGCTGTTCCCTGGATTATATAATTCATGAGAATCCGCCTTGTTCCGTTATCAATAAAACGCTGATGAGGATTTTCAAAAACATACCGTTTCCGACCCAATAATGTTTCAACAAAACCTTTAATACGGGCATTTTTAAGGTAAGTATCGTAAAACACCCTTATTCTCGGATAGGAAGTATAAAATTGTTGAATAAATTTATCCGCATCCGACTGCGGGATACTAAGTCCAGCACTCATACCATAGCTACCCATTCCATAGATAATGCCGAAGTTAACTCCTTTTGCTATATTCCGCTGTTGTTTCGTTACCTTTTCATACGGAACATTGAATAACCTGCTTGCCGTTAAGGAGTGTATATCACGGTTATCCGCAAATGCCTGTATCAATGCCCGTTCACCGGCGAGATGAGCCAGAATCCGAAGCTCCTGCTGGGAATAATCAAAGGAAACCAGGACATGACCCGGAGAGGCAATAAAACAGGATTTTATCTCTTTCCCAATAGAAGATGAGGTTGGAATGTTTTGAAGGTTGGGGTTTGATATATCGAGGGACGGTCCTTTAATCTATCATTACAACAGTCTAGAAATAGAATAATTTAGGTTGTAAAGAATCCCTCTTCCAAAAATTCTGGCCAAATAAAGCTAAAAAGTTAGGGAATTTTCTTTCCAATTTTGTAGTCCAATTTTTGATCGATTATATATATTTATCCAAATCTATTTTTAGCATTTCCCGGTAATATCTTCTTACAGCTAATCTTCTTACCCATAATTCTAGATATTTTTTATCCAAATTTTTTTTCTGGACTTGGAAAACAAAAGCCGCATCTACGATATGCTTTTCAATACGCGCTTCTTTATACCACCGTAATTTCTGCAAAATTGTATCTTCCATACTGGCAATATACATGTAATGTTCCAGAAGTTTTACCCGCATTCGTCTGGAAAACCGAGATCTATCAAATGGATTATTTTGCAAAAGCCAGCAGTCGAATTTTAAATAAGTAGGCAGATGAAGAATCTGAAAGATATTCCTTCTGGTTACAGAATCTTTTATCCCATTTACATCGTAGGAAAAATCAGAAGGCAATGTTTGTAGCGCTTTAATAAAAGTCTCTACCTCTTCCTTTTTTAGATCAACCACAAAATCAATATCATGGGAAGCACGCGGCCTGCCGTAATAAATCACGCTCCAAGCACCGGTGATCATGTAAGGAATTCTATACTTATTGAGTAAAGAGGTAATTGTTTTAAGCAGTTCGGCTTGATCGGTCTCCATACTTATCTCCTCCGGTAGCCACTTTTCCTGCCTGTCTTACAAGTCTTACTGTTTTTGAAAGAGTCAAAGCAATGTGTATTTTTTTATCGCCGGACATTTTACCGTATTTCTCAACCAAAAAAGAAGCCATCTTCTTCATGGCTCCCCCGCGTGGATTCGAACCACGAACCTTCTTCTTAACAGGAAGCCGCTCTACCGTTGAGCTACAGGGGAATATATTTTTTAAATTATATCTTTTAGTTTTTCTCTACCAATACCTGATTTATAATACTTTTCTCTCTTTCTGGCCTCAATCCTACTATCGCATTCCTCAAAATAAACTAAAACATACGGGCCTTTATTTTTTGTTGATGGATTTTTACCTAAGTTATGCTCTCTTAATCTTCGTTACTTATTATTAGTTATGCCCTTATATAAACTATCATCTTTAAGACTCTTAATAAGATAAAAGAAATATTTCATCATTTTAATTATAAAAAATTTGACGCCGCCCCGCCTACCGGCAGGCAGGTCTACCGTTGAGCTACAGGGGAATATTAGTTTTCAACGAACAATGGATAATTGATAATGGACAATTACCCAACCGTTGGTGAATAATTTTATCTTGTTTTAGCTGATTTGACAATAGCGGTAAGGATTTTCACATTTAATAATTACTCCAGATAATCCTTCAGTTTCTTGCTTCTTGAGGGGTGACGCAGTTTCCGAAGGGCCTTTGCTTCTATCTGTCTTATCCTTTCACGTGTGACGCCAAACTCAACTCCTACTTCCTCAAGCGTCCGGGGCCTGCCGTCCTCAAGTCCAAAACGCAGTATAAGGACTCTTTTTTCCCGGTCGGAAAGTGTATGCAAAACCTCATCAAGGTGCTCCTTCAGAAGTTCCCGCGAGGCAGCATCATAAGGGGAGGGCTGGGTAGTATCCTGGATGAAATCACCTAAAAGCGAATCTTCATCATCCCCCACTGGTGTAGCCAGGGATGTAGGCTCCTGGGAAACTTTCATAATCTCCCTTATCTTTGCTACATCCACTTCCATGGCTTCTGCCACTTCTTCAGGCACCGGCTCACGGCCCAGCTCCTGCATCAGTTTCCTGGAAATTTTCAAATATCTATTTATTGTTTCCACCATGTGTACAGGAATCCTTATAGTACGCGCCTGGTCTGCTATGGCACGGGTTATGGCCTGGCGTATCCACCAGGTAGCATAGGTAGAAAATTTGTATCCCTTTCTCCAGTCGTATTTCTCTACAGCCCTTATAAGACCCTGGTTTCCCTCCTGGATAAGATCAAGAAGTGAAAGCCCCCGGCCGATATATTTCTTGGCGATTGAAACTACCAATCTCAGATTTGACTCAATCAGCTTTTGTTTGGCCCACCTTTCCCCTTTTTCGTAGTGTTTGGCCAAGTTTATCTCATCCTCAAATTTCAAAAGGGGTATGCGACCAATTTCCTTCAGGTACATCCTGACTGGGTCGGAAATTCCCCCCTCATGCAAAATTGCCAGCGACTCCAGTTCCTTTTCCAGCTCCGTCACTGTCTTTTGGGCTTCCTTTTCTTCCTCCTCAGAAAGCGTCTCAAATATGTCAACTCCAGACTTTATAAGCTGTGAATAAAGATCGTCCACCTCCTTCAGATGATCCTCGGGTTTGGGATAAAGAGTCAGGATCTCTTCCTGTGTGACAAAGCCGTTATCCTTACCCTGCTTGAGCAGTTCCTTGATTGTTTTTGGTGATTTGTTTTTCGTCATAACTATAGTTTATATTGTAAATTCATCAGCCCGACTTATCAATTTTATCCTTTCATAAACCTCTACCGGCTTCACTTTGGTTTAACCCTTTTATCAGTTCCCTCAATTTTTCATTCAAAGGCTTAATTTTATCAGATTCCCCGCTTTCTTCCAACTGCCGTATTTTAGTCGAAAGATTATTTACTTCCCTTCTGAGCGACTGCTTCTTTACCTCCCGCACCACCATTGCCAATTCCTTCCCAAACTTTTCCTCATCCTTGAGTATATTTTCTCGGTCAACCATAAGCACTTTATCAAAAGTGGGAGAAATTTCCGCCGAAAGGCGTGAACCAAAATCCCTGACATCAAACTTCTTATGGGCGGAAACAAAAGCTTTCATCTCTTCTATAATTTTCCGTACAGGCGGTTGGTCAAAATCAGAAAAGCTCAATGACTCAAGTAACTTTTCCAAAGTCTTATCCACCTCATGACTTTGCACTACAAGTGACAGCAAATACTCCTCAAGAAGTACCCCTCTTACGGTGCCCGTTTTTTGTTCTTCAGGAAGAATATTGGCAGTTTTCTTTTTTCTCTCAAACTGGCCTATGGCAATTTCCACCGACTCCTGGCTGACTCCCAGCTTCTCGGAAAGATACTTGATATAGTGTGAGAGGACTATGGCGTTTTCAATCTTTGACAAAAAAGGTATAACCTCTTCAGCTATTTTCTTTTTACCCACCACTCCCTGGCTGCCGTATTTATCAAAAGCATTTTCTATCACAAAGTCATAAACAGGGATAGAAGATTTTATGGCTTTGGCAAAAAGATGCGGGTCTTTCCCTATACACTCGGCCGGATCCTTACCATAAGGCAACCGGACAATTTTTACAGTCAAGCCGGCATTCTCAGCCACCTCAATACCGCGACGGGCAGCTTCATTTCCAGCTATATCGCTATCAAGAGACAGATCAACGCTTTCAGCGTATCTTTTGAGGAGAAGTACCTGTCCATCAGTCAACGCGGATCCTTTTATCGCCACCACGTTTGTTACTCCACTTTGAAAGGCAGACAAAAGGTCAAATTCACCCTCTACTACCACCGCACTCTTTTCTTTTTTTATCGCCTCGCGGTTCACATCAAGACCGTAAAGTATATTGCCTTTGATATAAACCGGAGTTTCGGGAGTATTGACATATTTGGCTTCCTTCTCAGACTGCGGCGGCAGCTTCCTGCCGGCAAACCCGACAATGTTTCCTCGGTGGTCCCTTAGCGTAAACATGAGCCTCCCGCGAAATCTGTCGTACTCACTGCCGCGGTCAGTATGTACTGTGAGGCCTGCGGTATAGATATCTGCCTTGCTGTAACCTTTTTTCAATAGATACGATAAAAGACTATCCCAGCTGTTGGGTGCATATCCCAAAAGAAATGTCTTCACTATTGCTTCCTTTATGCCTCTTTCCTTCAGATACTCCCGCGCCCTCTCTCCCATCTTGTGCCCGGTCAATAGATAATGGAAAAACTCAGCGGACAGATGGTTTATCTCGTATAACCTTTCCTTGAGTCTTGAAGTTTCAGTCGGGGCATAGCTGCTCAGTTTTACTCCGGTTCTCTGGGCCAATATCTTCAGCGCCTCGACAAATTCAATTCCTTCCCATTTCTGCAGGAAGGAAATGGCATCTCCTCCTTCACCGCAAGCTCCAAAACAATGCCATGATTGCCTCTCGGGTGAGACGACAAAAGAAGGCGTCTTTTCGCTGTGGAAAGGACAAAGAGCTTTGAAATTCCGGCCCGCTTTCTTCAGCTGTATATACTCGGACAGGAAATCTACTATGTCCAGCTTCTGCTTAATCTGTTCTGCATCTGTCATAAATGCGCACTAATTTTAACATACGGCAGAAATCTCAACGTGTCGGCGAAGAGGATTTTCCTAAAAGATAAAGCTGTATACCGTTTTGGATATACCAGCTTTTCACAAGCTTCAGCGGCCTGGCGCTATCTATCTCCCAAAGGCTGCCGGCAAGAATTTTATCTATAGGTACGCGGGAATAGATATATAGATAACTTGCGTTTTTATAATCTTCAACTGAAAGTGGAGAATGTCCGGAAACTGTCAGCAGATACCGTAGAGCCATAGCCCTTGTATCTCCCGTCAGAAGATCTACAAGATTGAAATCTTTCTTATTCTCATCCGCAATAATTTTCTCAGCTTTACTTACTCCTTTATAATTCCACCCTTCCACCATGGTAAAACCGTGAGTGGGTGTCGGCAATATTAAAAGAAGCGAACAGTAAATAAAAATTGTGACTATAGCAAATCCCGCCCACCTGTAACTCTTTGTGATTTTTACGATGATAAGCGCCAACAAATAAAAAGCGAACGGAAGAAGGCTTAAGAAGTAATGATAATTAAAATGTATCGTCTGCCCGCTCTCTCCTGAAGCATTTGCTGACAAGACCAGTAACAGGGTATTTAGGTTATAAAAACCGTGTCTTAACTCAAAAATAATTATTGGTGAAAAACCTATGATAAATCCAAAAAGAGCAAATATAAAAATTTCTTTTTTTACCCTAACTTTGGAAAACACCCATGCAAAACTGACAACAATTGCCAGTATAAATGAATAATGTATTTGCAACCCCACTCCCCATAAAAATCCCAGGAAAAAAATTGTCTTTTTACTCCCTTTTTTACCTATCAGTAAATTTATGGCTAGAACTGCAGTTGATAAAGGTATGAGAAATGAAGGCGACCAGAAGAAACGCGCGTGTTCTACCATTAGAGGAAAAAAAGTATAAAGGACGGCAAATATAAAGGCAGTAATAAATCTCCTTTGATTTACCGCCAGTATCCGGTAAACTGCAACCAGTCCCAAAAGCTGTAAAGAAATAAGGAAATAAGCCGTGACAAACGGATCCCAATGAGACAACAATAATATGGGAATCATCATATAACTTAATAGTGAACTGTTGAAAAAATATCTGCCGCCCCAAGACCAGGAATTTCCCGTTTCACCGATGAGGGATATTTTTTTTGTCTGATAGATCTTGTAATCCTCCAGAAGACCCAAACCCTGGTCTGCGCCGAAATTAAAGGACAATCCGATATGATAGAATCTGAGGAAAAGAAAAACACAGATAAGAAAGAAAAACGCAAATAAAACTTTAGTCCTCATTTTCCACTCAAAATTTTATAGGGAGATATTTATGAATTTTAACATAAGAATGGGAAACACATAAACCGCGACTAAACCTCTATGAAAAGAATTGCCGAAGCCTTTTGCCCTGCCAGTATAAGCCTCATGTTCGGGGCGGTATACAATAAAGACCCTCTCCGGACAGGATCTGTAGGAATAGGATTTACAGTCAATAAAAAGATAGAAGTACGAATTCAGCGCGCACAACAAACCTCAATAGTCTTTAACGGGGAAAAAATTATCTTTCCCACAGTTCAAACAGTCTTAGATACGCTAGTACCAAAGGAATACGTCAAAGTAGAAATCTCCTCTCCACTGCCTCTTGGATTTGGATTTGGGATAAGCGGAGCAAGCGCGCTGTCTGTCGCATATGCCATAAATAACTTGTACGGTTTTGGGGAGTCTGGCCAAAAATTAGCAGAAATTGCCCATACCGCCGAGATAGTAAATAAAACCGGTCTTGGAACTGTGGGAACCCAGATTACAGGAGGATTTCTCATAAAATCCGCTGCGGGTTTGCCTGTCCGGGCAATTTCCATGCCTTTTATCGGGCGAAATATTTATGCCGTGGTTATAAAAAAGTTGCCTACAGAATCAATACTAAAAAATAGGTATAAAACTGTAAAGATAAATCATGCTGCCCAAAAAGCTTTAGAGACTGTTCATAAAATTACAAAGCCATCCCTTGAGGATATTATTGATATCGCTTATTCTTATGCTCGGGAGAGCGGCCTTGTATCATACCCTATAGTATCAGATACTATTGGGAAAATTAGACAACAGGGCGGTCATGCTACTATGGCAATGGTAGGACAAACTGTAGTTAGCACAATTGATCCTTCAAAAATCACAAATTATGAAGTGCAAAAGTTGAAAATTTCAGATGATTATATAACTTTATAAAGTTATGAAATTGAGTTCACCACGATCACACCCGCGATTTTTGTCCCTTTACTACCGTGACCTTCTAAGTGAAGGAGTAAAAAGAAATATCACTTCTCTTCAGGGACTTACAGCCCACGGCCGGGGAGAAACTTTTGATTATCTTATTGGCGAAAGAAATGAATCTTTTGCAAAAAAAGCAATTGAATCTGCAGCAGCACTCCTTATTTTAGCAAGACACCCTATACTTTCGGTAAACGGCAATACGGCAATACTTATCCCTAAAGAATATGTCGAACTGGCAAATCTTCTCGGAGCACATATTGAAGTAAACATATTTCATGAGGGAGAAAGACGCGAGAAAAATATTGCTGATTATCTGAAAAAGTACGGCGCGAAAAAAATTCTACTGCCTGACGGGGGAAAAATTCCCGGAATTGAAAGTAACCGCAGAATGATAAACAGCCTCGGACAGGCAAAAGCTGATGTCGTCTTTGTTCCCCTTGAAGATGGTGATAGAACAGAAGCTTTGAAAAAAATGGGTAAAAAAGTCATCACCGTGGATCTTAATCCTTTATCCCGCACTGCCCGGAAAGCTGACATTACGATTGTCGACAACATTGTCCGGGTGATTCCTCTCCTCATTTCAAAAATAAAGGAACTGCAGAGTCTTCCCGAAAGTCACCTGGAAAAAATATTGCATGACTACAACAACAGGAAAATCCTTTCAGATGCGCTTCTTCATATTGACACAAGACTGAAGTATATTGCCGGCAACTTAAAAAAATAATTTATCCTTTTTGTCTTTCCAGAAGAAAATTATCGTGATATGATTTGAAATGATAAGGAATTTCCCCGATTTATGGAAAAACAAAAAGCCAAAATCCTTTTTCTTCTGGTAGTATTTTCTCTTTTGGCCATAGGCGCAGTCGTAATGACCGGATTTCTTAAAAAGACTCCCATGCCCAACAGTGACAGCAATAATTCATCTAATGTCTTGGGAGAAAATATATCAGAACTTACACCAACACCCATACTCAACGGTATAAACAACATATTACAGACAAACGTCCAAAACGCCAAGGATGCTATTTCCCAAACTGTCACGCAAAAAATGGTTGAGGTGCAAAAAAGCATAACCAATACTATCGAACAGGAAGTCGCTCATCTGACCCAATCCCAGATGGATGCCCTAAAAACTCAGATCTGCCGGGATTGGGGAGTAATAAGTCCTATTCCGACCCCGTCGCAATAGAAACTTTTTTCTGGCCTCCTATAAATACCAAAGCATTAGTGGGAAATTCCAGGTAATAAGCTTTTTAAGACTGAAGAAAATATTGCCTCAAAAAAACCTACTGTAGAAAGAGTCAAAGAAGATTGTTGAGGCGAAGGTGTAACTTTGGCGTAATTTATGTTTTCTGGATTAAAAAGCGTCGGTGAAACATAAAAATATGTCGGGAAACTTGTTGGAGTTATAGTCGGATAAATCTCTATTGTTGGACTTAATACAGGAGTTGGAGAAGGTGCCTGAGTCGGTGAGTTCACTTTCTTGGAGTTCATATTTTCTGTTCCAGACGCAGTCTGTACCAAAGTCGGTGTTACTATTGTAGGTACAACAACAGGCGTTACTGTAGAATAGATCTGAGAATGATACATTGTTGGTGACGGAGAAGGAACCGGCAAACTGGTAAACACCTGGCTAAAAGTAGCAATTCCAGAATTGCCGTTTTGGGCAGTCACTGTCGGATTTGTTACCGTAATATCCGTCTGCACCTGACAACAAATCCTGTCCGATATTCCACATGACCCTGAAATAATTTTACCGCTTGTGCAATATTTCTGTTGAGTGCAAAAATTTGGGAAACTGCATGCTGTGGAAGACGGTATAGTTGTCAAAGCAGGCGCGACAGTAACCGTAACGGCCGCAGGAGATAATGTAGCCGATACGGTCGCTGAAAGACTGGGTGTTAATGTAGTCGAGATTGCCGAGCTAACTGTAGGTAAAACAGTTGTCGGAGTTGCTGGAGGAAGACTCAGATATGAAGTAGGAGTCAGTACGTTTGTCGGTGATGGCGCTTGCGCGGAAAGAAAATTTGCCAATTTCTGCTGTACCAATTGTGTGGAATAATTGTCAAAACTGATTATGCCGCGGAAATACGACGTATTCATAACAGATGAATCATCAGTAGCCCGATAGAGATTTGTATACCCACAAGCAGAAAAACAACCCAAACCGGTAATACCGGACCACTGAGTACAAGATGAGCTAGCGGAACAGTTTGGCCCATAAGCAATACCTGTAGTACCATAAGAATATTCATCCATTAGCCCTCCCAGAGAATGACCTGCCATCTCATGAATAAATAACCCCTGTTTGACCGCAAGATTCTGACCGGTAGAACTGGTACCATAGGAAAGTATTCCCCCAACATAGGCGTAACCGGTATATGGACCGTTATATAAGACATATACCTTGTCGTATGGAAGGGAAGAAGCCTGTGAGAGCGCTGTGGCATCATCACATTTTATGGATGGCCATCCGGAAACCGGAGAACAGATTGACACCGTAGACAACTGGGGATAAAAAACAATATTGCTTTTATTGGAAGCAAAAGGCTCGATTGACATTAGACCACCGGCAATATCATTGACATCCTTTTGAAAAGTGGACAAGTCACCGTTATAATTGTCACCAATTATGGCTATGTTAAAGGTGCCTCCGGATGCATAAGCCTTATCCGCAAAAGGGAGGTACGAATCATGTTGACTATTTTTAGGCTTATAATTGTCACCGTTTTGTGGTTTTGGATTTACATAGTTATTTTCATATCGGGCTCCCTCAATAGATAAAAGCGCGATTGTTTCTCCCTGAACATTATCCACCTTCACATAAGAAGCGCCATTATAATATGGCAGTGTAACGGTATAGCTATTTGCCTTTACCTCATCTGTCTCACCGCGCTCACTACCTGAAGTATTATCCAAACCATCTATGGATACTATAAGCGGAACGGAAAAATTTTGCGTACCCAATATATTCTGTTGCTTTCCCATTATGATAGCTGTAAAACTGCTGTTTCCGGCATTTCCTAAGGAAGATACCGGGGCAAAGCCGTTCATGATCTTCACATCGTCAAAATCAAGTACTACATCACCGTTTGCATCCTTCTCATATATGAATTTCAGGTTCAAGACTTTACCCGGAGTATTTACCGTAATATTGGTAGAAGCATTGGAACGAATATCCTGATGTTTTCCGAAATAGTTGGCTAAAAACAATAAAATTCCGAATGAAAAGATGGCAGTTGTAATAAACAAAAAGGTTACTATTCTTTGGGAAGATTCAGGTTTTTTTGTTTCCTTATCCGAGTTTAAAAGTTCCGGTTTAGTATTTTCATCCACCATATACCAATGCTATGTCAAACCAGTCTTTCTCGTCAATCTGGGAAATTGGGGAGTGAAATATAATCCACTTTCACACGGAAAAATATGATGGTAACAATCGTAAATAGAAGTCAACAGAAGACTTACTTCACTTCAAACGTACCTTCATTGCTCCAGTAATTTTGTCCGTTTATAAAAGCCTGGGCACGGAAAAAGTAAGCTCCTGCCGTAGCTATTTTCTCGCTACCGACAAACTGCAAAGGAACGTTATACGTACCGCTGTTAAAATCTTTCAGCATGTTAGTATATTTTGTGTTGTCGGGCGTCACGTCCTTTGCCAATGTACCAGGAGTTGACTCCGGCCCGAAGTATACGGCTGTATGCGTTATGGTAGTAGGTTTACCGTCAATTCTCCATGTAAACGTAATTGTTTGGTCTTTTACTAAGGATTTTGCAGCATTCAAAACAGATACTTTATAATCGCCGGCGGACTTAACTGTAAAAGTATTCTCGTCACTCCAATAATTTTTCCCGTTTATAAGCGCATTCACTCTGAAAAAATATGTACCCGGAGCGCCTACCGGACTGTTTCCGACAAACTGCAGAGGTATACCATAGTTGCCATTATCAAAATCTTTGACCCAGTCTGTATATTTGGTATCGGCCGGCTTTACATCTGCCCCCAACACTCCGGGATTTGAGGTCTGGCCAAAATAGACTGAAGTATGGTTTATAGTGGTAGGTGGCCCATCCACACGCCATGTGAATGTAATATTTCCCCCCTCAGTTACTTCTTTTGGCACGTTTACCAATGTGACTTTGTAATCTGCAGCTCCAAAAATGACTTTCCAGGCAAACCAGCCCACAAGAAGAAGTATTACAGCTCCGACTATCCAGAAATATTTATTTTGGCCCTGACTCTGGCTGCCGCCTTCGTGTTTCTTCTCTTCTTTTTTTTCTTCTTCATTATCCATAGCTGTCTCCTTCTTTAATAATCTATTACATTTTGATTATATAAACAAAGATATATTTTTACAATTGGTTAGTCAAGGAGGAAATTGGTATCTATGGATGTTATACTGGTTTTATATGGCTGGCGATCAGTCTTCTTCCCAGACTTCATCTTCTCCGGCCGATTCTTCATCTACTCCTTCTTCCGGTCAACCGGCCAACTCAGACTCTCATCGGCCAATTTCATCCGAAATGGCCGATGAAAAAGTGGCTGAAGAATCCAAGCCGCAAGAACCTGTCATTCAGGACCAATCGGCCGGTTTCCACCATTCTGGCCGATTCCCAATCTTTACCAATTTTTCCAATTCATCCGATTTGCGGTGTTTTTTGGACGAAGTTCGAACATTTTTTGACGAAAATCCTGAAAACTAATTTGGACTCGGCGGGGCAAACTATTTTTCTGGGGGAATGGAATTGCCCCGCCTCGGCTTTCTTCCCGCCCGCAGGAGGGGTCTGGGGAGGAATGCGGGCGGGTTTTTGAACCTTTCCTTTTTCGCTTCCGAATTTCGTGCCAGTTAAAAACTGGCGCGCCACCTAAAATTTTATTCCTTAACCAGTATAGGCTTTTTACACTCTTTCGCAAATTCGTAAATATCTTTTTCAAAATGATGTTTTCCGACAATCTTTGCTAATTGAATTTGTTGCTTATCATAATAAAATTTTCTCTCGTCATTTTTTACACTCAAAACTTTTGGCACAGGCACAAAATAACGATGTCCGTCCAAAGAAACAAATAATTCCTTATCCAAAAGCATTGAGTTTGCTTCTAATCGCACATAATAAGACGCATTGTTTGTTTTGTCGGGGTAAAGATTGTCATTGATCCATTCTTCATGAAAATTTTCCACTAACTCTTTATCCCAATCAATAACTATCTGAAAATTGGGATATTTTTTGTGGCGATAAAAAGAAAGGTGATTTTCTATACCTTGAAATTTTTCCCAATTTTCAGGATTTTTCAAATACTTTTTAAACCGTGCTATCGGGTTTATAAATGAAATATAAGTAAAATATGTTCCGACAAGGGTCGCAACTAAACCCAATATACCAGTAATAAAACCGAAAATTGTTATTAAATCATTACTCATAAGCTATTTTTTTACAAACGCCATTACTCTTTTATTCGCCAAATCAACATACTTTTTATCTTTTTCAATTCCTATCCAATTTCTATCAAGAGCCTTAGCGACAACAGCAGTCGTTCCACTACCCATAAATGGATCAAAAACTAAATCGCCTTTATTGCTTGCTGTTAGTAAAATCTGCTGTATAAGTTTTAACGGCTTTTGTGTCGGGTGTGCTTTTACGCCGTTTTCATCTTTCAATCTTTCATTTCCTTTGCATAGTCCAAAAACCCAATCAGTATCTTTCATTTGAACCCCGCCATTCATTTTCTTTAAAAATTCGTAATTAAAAGTATATTTTTTGCAATCCTTATTTTTTACTGACCAAATTATTGTTTCGTGATTGTTTGTAAAACGGCGACCATTCAAATTCGGCAAAGCATCAGTTTTTACCCATATCACATCATTCAAAAACCAAAGTCCTAAATTTTGCATTATTGTTCCGACTCGGAAAATATTGTGATACATTCCGATTACCCAAAATGTTCCCGTTGGCTTTAAAATTCTTTGACACTCTTTAATCCAATTTTGAGTAAAGTTATCATAATCTTCGTAACCTTCAAATTGATCCCAATCATTATCGACAGGAATGATTTCTGAGCCATCGGCTCTTTTTAAGCGCTTCCCCTTGGGTAGTTGTAAAAAATAAGGTGGATCGGCAAAAATTAGATCAACAGAATTGTCGGGAAGTTTTTTCATTTCCTCTATGCAATCGCCATGTATAATTGTGTTGATAAGTTTTTGCATTCGACATCAAAAGTTATAAATGACGAGGTGTTCGACATCTCTGTCATTTCTTCCCTTAACATTGTAAAGATATGTTTTTTCAAAACTATCTACCTTGATACCTTTTTTGTTTTTATATAAATCATAAATAAAAGGAGTTTTTTTGATTATTAAAATAAAATGGGCTTTACTTGTATAAAGACATTTTGCCAATCTTTCTTGGTCTTTTTTATCAAAACTCTTTTTTTCATAATCACTGAAATCAGTGTCATACGGCGGATCTAAAAAAATAAAATCATTTTTATTCAAATCTTTTCGATTTAAAATTTCTTCAAAATCGGTGTTCAAAATTTCCGCATTTTCAAATACTTTTTCTACCTCATCACTAAATATATAATCTACTTTGCTTCTAAGATCTTTATTGTTATATGCAATTCCTCCATAAGGAATATTGAAATCACCTTTGGCATTAAATCTAAACATCGAGGCATAACAAAACTCTCTAATAAAATAGTAGTTAGAAATTTTTTTAGCTAATGAAGTTTTATATTTTGAACCATTTTTATTCATCACATCTCGGAAGTGCATATAAAATCCACTTCTAAAAGCAGTTTCAATATTTTTATGCAAATCACCGTCAGGTAATGTCCCTCGTTCCTTTTCAATCTTTTTTGTTCTGCTTATTTTAGATATTAAATTTTTTATTATTTCTTGAAGTAAATTATTTGGATCAAGTGCAAATTTTTCTAAAAACAAACCATTAAACTGATCTTCTTTAGCCTTTAATTTTTCGGTTATAATTTCTTTTACCTCTTTTTCGGTTTTTTTGTCGTTCTTGTAATCATCATAAAGTTTAACAATTTCATTTTCGAATATATTTATATACTTTGGAATTTTTTCCCAATTATCAACATAATCATACATACAACTCTTAAATTCAGCTTTGTTTTTTTCGCCCTTAACAAAACGATAAAATTCAATTAACTCTTCACAGATGTCATTGATTATCGCTTTTTGAGGTTTAAGTTTAAAAAATATTGCACCACCACCAAAAAATGGCTCGATATAACGAGTGTGTTTTGGTATGAGATTTTTTATTTGCTCATACTCTTTAGATTTTCCGCCCGGCCATTTAATAAGTGGTTGCATAATTAGCCTAAATAAGTTTTTTTAATTGAATCCAATGAACTTTTAATAAGTCCCGCTTTTTCTTTATAAGCTTCAAGAACAATACTGTACCCGTCATCTGATTTGCAGACAAAATCCCAAAAATCTTTTCCAATTAAAAGCTCATCATCAGAAAAATATTGCCTAACTCTTTCTTGCCTCCATGGTTTACCTTCTCCAAATCGATTATAGGCTGTTGCAAAAAATACTTTGATATTCGTTTCTTTTGGTAAAGTGTTTGATAATATTGCAAATTGCTCTAACAATGCCTCTTTTTCTGATCGAGCTTTTTTATTATCCAAATCACCACCAATTTTCAATTCAATTAAATAATTATCACTTGTGTCTTTGTCAATTAAGTAATAATCACTATCGTGTCTTTTTGTAACAAGCGATTGTTCCGCTGGTTTAACTCGCAAAAACTGGTAATCTTCCGCAGAAGGCGGAGTTATCTCTCGTCGTTTATATTTTTCCAATAATTCAGCCATGTCCTGAGTTTGTTTTAGGCTTAATGGCCCCTCAACATTTTGTCTAACTTCATAAGACAATTTAGCAATGTTTATGGCCATTTTTTCTAGCATATTACCCAAAGAGCTATCAAGAGAACGTACTAGTGCGGTGTAGTATTGAATTTCTGGTCCAAGAACAGCAATAAAAACATTGTGAATTTTCATATTCAATGTACCCTCTGGGTCTTCTAATTCGCCCTCGTGTCTTCCTTGAAATCCAACGGCAAACGATTCAACAGACGCATGAACGATTGATCTTATAGCTTCTTTTTTATCTAATATGTTTTGTGTCATAAAATTATTCCTAAATTATTTTAATAAATCATCAACACCAACTTCAAGCGCCTTGGCGATCTTGGTTAGTGTTTCAATAGTCGGGTTTGTATTTACGCCGTTTTCAACCTTAACAATGGTGTTTAGCGATAAATCGGCAAGGCGAGCAATCTTTTCGAGAGATAGCCCCTTTTTAGCCCGTAGTTTCTTTATGTTTTCAGCAATTTTATTATTTGACATATCTTTTCTAATTGTATAACATTATAGTATATAGAATATAATATAAAAGTTTCTTTCTTGATACTATAATGATAACGAATTTAAACAAT
>CAZFNL010000054.1:0-3331 GCA_964520615.1 uncultured Gammaproteobacteria bacterium | reverse complement strand
TGGAGGATTCCCGTGATAGATTTACCCATAGTAGTAGGATCTCCTTTCGTAAAAAGTGTGTCCTACTACTTTTGTATTGAGATTTCGTTAATAAAACAAGCTGGAGATCGATTTTCTACCCACTGTCTTTATTGGAGACCCCCATTAAACTTGCATTCTTTAAATCTTTAGAGTATAAATATTGCAGTATGACATGTCTTTTTCTCCTTCTCCTGAAGATCGCTTGAGTGCGGGAGGAGAAGAGTGGAAAAGAAGACCTCTCGCAGGAGAGGATTTTTTGTATAAAAAGAAAATTATTTTAATTTTTGGGTCCTGCCGTTCGTCACCCTTCTTATGTGTCGGGTTAGAAGAGGCGGAAGTCCAAACATGATATTAAGTTATAGCACTATTCCGAATCAAATATTACCATTCAAGTGCTAAACGCCACATCAGAAGGGTACCTGATTCGCGTCACCCAATTTAAAACAGAGGTATTTTATGAAAGATAATTCAAAATTAAAACCGGCTGAATTTGAAGAGAAATGGCAACGGGAATGGGAGAAACAGGGTGTCTATCAGCCGGATATGATGAGTGCCAAAAGGCCTTTTTATAATCTAATGATGTTTCCCTATCCATCCGCTGAGGGACTTCATGTGGGGAATATGTACGCTTTTACGGGTGCAGATATAAACGGGCGATACAAGAGGATGAAAGGCTTTGATGTCTTTGAGCCGATTGGCCTTGACGGGTTTGGCATCCACAGTGAAAACTATGCCATAAAAATTGGTAAACATCCGGCGCAGCAGGCTCAGATAAGCCAGAAGAATTTCTATAGACAGCTTCACGCCATAGGCAACGGTTTTGCCTGGAGAAATACGCTTGAAACCTATGATCCCGATTATTACCGCTGGACGCAATGGATTTTTGTCCAAATGTTCAAGCACGGTTTAGCCTACAGGAAGAAGTCGCCGGTCAATTTCTGCCCGTCCTGCAAGACGGTTCTTTCTGACGAGCAGGTGATAGACGGCAGCTGTGAAAGATGTAAAACTCTTGTGGAAAAAAGGGAGATGGAACAGTGGTTTTTCAAAATTACCGCCTACGCCGAAAAACTTTTACAAAATACGTATGGGAAAGACTTTCAATGGAGCGAAAAAGTTAAGATAGGACAGCAAAACTGGATAGGGAAGAAAGAGGGAATCAAAATTACATATAATTTAGTTGATCAGAACGGCAAACCTGCAACTAACAACCGACAACTTTCAACTATTACTGTATTTACTACCCGACCCGATACCAATTTCGGTGCAACTTTTATAGTGGTCAGTCCGGAACATCCGTTAGTCGCTATGATCCTCAGGACAAGCCCAACCTCTAAAGATATTTTTGATTATGTTGCAAAATCCAAGAAAAAATCGGATGAAGAAAGAATTGCGGAGGGAAGAAAAAAGACGGGAGTGTTTACCGGATTTTACGCGGTAAACCAACTTACGAATTATAAAATGCCTATATGGATTTCTGATTTTGTCTTAATGAACTTCGGTACCGGCGCGGTTGTAGGAGTACCTGGACACGATATCCGGGATTTTGAGTTTGCTAAGGAATTCAAAATTCCCATAATCCGTGTTGTGGTTGGCAAGGATGGTGACAAATCAGAGATTACCAGTCCGGAACAGGTTCAGGAAGAAGAGGGAGTGTTGGTTAATTCCGGATTTTTGAACGGTATGGAAATTCACAAGGCAATTGACGCAATGATGGATCATCTGGAGAAAAAGGGCTGGGGTAAAAGGGTAGTTACCTATAAACTTCGCGACTGGTGCATCTCCCGCCAAAGGTATTGGGGGGCGCCGATTCCAATGATAAGTTGTCCCAAATGCGGTTGGGTTCCGGTGCCGGAGAAAGATCTGCCGGTACTTTTGCCGATGGATGTCGCGGACTGGAAGCCGGAGGGGACAGGCAAAGGGCCGTTGGCAAAGATAGAATCTTTCGTAAACACGAGATGCCCTGAGTGCGGTATGGCGGCGCGAAGGGAAACAGATGTCTGTGATACGTTTCTGGACAGCTCTTGGTACCACATGAGATATCCGTCGACAGGTTTATCCTCGATACCGAATTTTTCAGATGATAAATCTTCGATGCGAAACTTTTCGGTTGCTTTATCTCAATCAAACTCATCAAGTCCTGGGCCGATTAGTACCACAGCTTCAGGATCAAGTTTGTCCGGGAATACTCGGCCCTCAAAGTTTGCATCTTCAGATTCAAACCTACAACTAACAACTAACAACCAACAACTTCCATGGGATCCTCAGATCACGCGGCGGTGGCTGCCGGTCACCCAGTATATCGGTGGAGCCGAGCATACCGTTTTGCATCTTCTTTATGCCAGATTTGTGGCGATGGTATTTAAGGATTTGGGGATGATAGACTTTGAAGAACCATACACCAGGTTTTATGCCCACGGTCTTATCATTGCCGAGGGTGCCAAGATGAGCAAATCCCGCGGGAATGTGGTTATTCCTGATGAATATATCCGAAAGTACGGAGCTGATACTCTGCGTACGTATCTTATGTTTTTGGGCCCTTTTGACCACGGCGGCGATTTCCGCGACACAGGGATTGCCGGGATGTACAGATTCTTGAATAGAGTCTGGAGACTGGTTCAAGAAGCTCAAAGCTCAAATGTCAAAGCTCAAATGTCAGATAACAGGTTGCTAAGAGTTATGCATAAGACGGTTAAAGAAGTCACTGAGGATATGGAAAACTTCCGGTACAACACGGCAATAGCCCATATCATGGAGTATGTGAACGTCCTAACAGAGAACAAAGAACAAATGACAAAGGACAATTTAGAAACATTGCTTCTTCTGATAGCACCGTTTGCCCCGCACATGACGGAGGAACTGTGGCAAAAATTAACCCACAACCCACAACCCACAACCCATAACTATTCATCCATTCATCTCCATCCGTGGCCTTCCTACGATCCCGCCATGCTGGTTGAAGATACTGTGACAATAGTTGTGCAAGTGAATGGAAAAGTTAGAGACATTATTAGCGTAAAGCGTGAAGCGTCAAGCGTAAAGGAAAAGGTGGAAGAGGAGGCAAAAAACTCAGAGAAAGTGCAGAAATATATTGCAGGCAAAACCATCCGTAAGGCCATCTTTGTCCCCGGAAAACTATTGAACTTCGTTGTTTGATTTGATTATTAAAATCGTTTAGATACGATATGATCCTCAGTGATATTTCCTTCTGGTGATCATTCTTGTTCCAAGAACACTAAGATATATAGAGGTTTTTTCTCGGATTGAAAAAATGCAACGCTGAGGGAAGAGGGAAAACTGTGGCCGAGACGAC
>CAZFNL010000053.1:0-17769 GCA_964520615.1 uncultured Gammaproteobacteria bacterium | reverse complement strand
TTATATCCGGGGGAAAGCGTAATGCATATTACCGGCCCCTATGTCTATTTTGCCCATCTGGAGTCGCTTTATCTTGGGATTCTAGCTCGAAGGACACTGGTTGCCTCAAATACAAAAAGGGCTGTGAATGCGGCAGACGGCAAACCAGTCATTTTTTTTGCCGACAGGTTTGATCATTTTTTCAATCAGGAAGGAGACGGCTATGCTGCACATATCGGAGGTGCGGCTGGGGTCTGTACACAGGCACATACCGCCTGGTGGAATGGTATAGCTTCAGGTACGATACCACATTCACTTATTGCAATGAATGGCGGGAATACGGT
The DNA here is from genome assembly GCA_964520615.1 of uncultured Gammaproteobacteria bacterium. GTDB lineage: Bacteria > Patescibacteriota > Microgenomatia > 2-02-FULL-39-11 > 2-02-FULL-39-11 > JAMCUI01. The sequence goes on along the minus strand of CAZFNL010000053.1, from coordinate 17,446 downwards.
AAAAGCGGCAGAATTATTTGTAAAATACAACAAAGGGGTCAATCTGATTGTCTTAGTTGATTTTGAAAATGACTGTGTGAAAACTTCGGTTGAGACAGCAAAAGCTCTGGGCGATGGACTTTGGGGAGTAAGGCTTGATACGGCACAGGATATGGTGGATGAGTCGCTCAAAGAACCCTTCGCCCCAACACAAGGAGGGGCTCAGGGCAGGCAAAAAACAGATAGATATGAGCAAAGAGAACTTTATGGTGTAAATCCTACGCTTGTCAAATTGGTAAGGGAAGCGTTGAATAAAGAGGGTTTCAATAATGTAAAGATAGTGGTTTCAGGAGGATTTAACGCGGAAAGAATAAAAAGATTTGAAGAGGAGAAAGTTCCTGTTGATGTTTATGGTGTAGGCTCTTCCCTTGTACACGGACAAAACGATTTTACGGCTGATATTGTAACTATGGATTGGAAAAGGATAGCAAAAACGGGTAGGGAATTCCGGGACAATCCGAGGTTTAAGTTGGTAAAACCGTAAATACGTTTATGTACCAATAACATATTAAAAACATTTAAGGAGTAAGGTGAAGCGGAAAGCATAAAGTTCTTCACGCTTAACGCTTTGCCCTTTACGCTTTTATATGGAATACTCAGCTTTTGAGAAGGTGCCGCAAAAGGATAGGACATTTTCTTTCTGGGATCAGACGGCTTTCTGGTTTTCGGCAGCCAGCATCCCTGCCGCCTGGTATTACGGGGCTCTTATGGCCGGCTGGCAAGGGATAATAGGTGCGGCAGTTTTAATCTTTTTAGTGAACACATTGTCGCTTTTGCCTTGGGCATATTTGGGGGAGATTGCGTCTGTCACCGGCGGGTCTTCCATGGCAGTAGTCAGGCCGGCTTTTGGTATAAGGGGATCTATTGTACCCTCTGTTTTTTACCTGATTCTGGGATTGGGCTGGGGGATGGTAAACGTCTTTTTAGGAGCTATTGCTTTGTCTTTTATATTCAAGCTCTGGTTGGGATTTCCGTCATACCTGGATCCCAATAATTTTCTTTATATGGGAACTTATATATTAGCAGTATGTATTGTCCAGGGTATATTTGCTGTAGCCGGACACGAATGGATGAAAAAGCTACAGTGGGCGGCGACCATTTTTTTTGTATTCTTGGGGCTTTACCAGACAGGAATTGTCTTGACGCACTGGAATTATTTATCGCTTCTACAATGGAAACCGGCCAATATGCTTACTACATCAGTTGGACCATTTTCTTATCCCATCACTTTTGCGCTTTTGGTTGATCTTCTTATTGCCTACAACTGGACTTGGGAGTTTATAGGCGATTTTTCCAGATTTGCCAAAACCAGAAAAGCCGGCACATGGGGGCCCTTTTTGGGGGCAAATATCGCCCAATACTGGTGGTTTATGGTGGGTGCAATTGCCGTAGTTTATCTTGCTCAAACAACTGGTGCATATACGCCATTGACGGCTGATCCTTCATCAACTGCGGTCAGTCTGGGACTCGGATGGCTGGCGGCACTCATCATCCTTTTTGCCACTGTGACGACAAATGCAGGCAATATTTACGCTTCAGGATTAGGAGTTTCCAATATGCTTCTTGGGCGCAAAATTTCCATGAAAAAGATATTGACTATTTTGGCTGTACTAATTTTCTTCCTTTCGCTTATTCCGCTTCTGTCGCAGAATTTTGTAGGCTTCTTTATGTTTTTCCTGGACTTTTTGGGGGCAATAGTCGTGCCATTGTGGATACTGACTCTAGTTGACTATTTTGTCATTAAAAGGAGAAGATATATAGATGACCTTTTCAAGACGGAAAAGGGTATTTACTGGTACCAGAAAGGCTGGAATTGGCCGGCAATTGTCATCCTGCTTTCCGGAACAGTTGTGTATTGGATTATTGCATACGCATTCCCGGGTATAAGGAAAGAGATCACGGCGGCCATCCCGACGATGGTTTATGTGGCAATGGCGTATATATTCTTTATGAGAGGAAAAAAGTAATATTTATCCTTTTCTTTGGATGCTCAAAGAAGTGGAATTAAAGAAAAAGGCATATTTATGGATTCATCAGAATTTATCATTTGGTTGGATGAGTGGTATAAGAACTTAAAGCCTGCCGATTTGGAAAAAGTTATTTCAGATCCGGAAAGGTCGGCTATTGTTTCGGTTGACGTGATAAACGGTTTTTGTCATGAAGGACCGCTATCTAGCCCCAGAGTCAAGAAGATAGTTATACCTATTGCCAACCTCTTTGAGAGTGCTTACAAAATAGGAATAAGAAATTTCGTTCTTCTTCAGGATACGCATGATGCCAATGCAACAGAATTTTTTACCTACCCACCTCATTGCCGGTTAGGCACAAAAGAATCAGAAACAGTTTCGGAACTCTCAAAACTTCCTTTTGCCGATAAATTTGTCATAATCCCCAAAAATTCCATCTCTCCTTCATTTGGCACGCATTTCGGAAGGTGGCTTGAAATGCACAAAAGCGTTGATACTTTTATAGTAGTAGGGGATTGTACCGATATATGCGTTTATCACTTATCCTTGCATCTTAAGGTTTACGCCGATGCTTACAATCTGAAAAGGAAAGTTATAGTACCGGCAGATTGCGTAGATACGTTTGACACACCTGTAGAGACGGCTAAAAAATTAAATATCATACCCCACGATGCTGAGCTTCTTCATAAAGTTTTTCTCTACCATATGAAGCTCTCTGGATTGGAAGTGGCTAAAAGTCTGACCTGATTTGCTTTTTTGTTTCTAGTAGGGTATACTTCCAGTTTAGTAAGGTCTTGTACTTTTATCCAACATTAAATTTTCTCCAAAATTAAAAATATTTCTTGGGGGAAAGTTGGATCAAGAAAGTACTTTTCTGTTTTTCCACGGTACCCTTCAGGTAAACCTTCAGGGCAAGCCCAAAAGGTCAAAAACCAAGGCATCTTGGAATCAGTAGGACCAGTAGAATGAAAGGAGGTGAATTCCAGGATGCAATCATCTCAATATCAAGATCAGACATTAGTATGTCGTGACTGCGGTAAGCAGTTTGTTTGGACTGCAGGAGAGCAGGAGTTCTATGCCCAAAAAGGCTTCAGTAACCCACCTTTTAGATGCGCTGACTGTCGTTCTAAAAGAAAGGCAGACAGAATGGCAAACCGAAGCATGACAAAAATCACATGCAGCAAATGCGGAAAAGAAGACGAAGTCCCGTTTGTACCCAGAAAAGGTACAGGCGTGCTTTGCCGAACCTGTTTTGCTGAAGAGCGCCAGAACAAAGGCGGAGCAATGGCCTAATATGTTCAACGCCTAAAATCGTAACTTTTCATGAAACACGAAAAGTACGGGAACAAAGGCGGCGCCATGGCGTAATGTTTTTTAAGATTAAAAATAAAGAAACCCCGCTTTTAAGCGGGGTTTCTTGTTGTGGTGAATCTTGGAAGTGGTATTCGATATTTTTTACCCCCGCACCAGAATGCCCCGGGTTGTCAACCCGTGGGATGAATGGTTTTCTAGCGGGCATTCCGGTGCGGGGTTTCGCGCTCCGAATGACCGATCGGGCTGATGCCCCGAGCGTAAGCTCGGGGAGCGCTTCACTTGAAGAAAGGAGAAAGGTATTTACCGATTTTTTTCCTAAAAAGAAACAGGATGAAAATGGTTATTTCAGACAAAAGAAGCATAATCTTCAGCCTGTTTGGTTCATAAGTAAATTCCACGATATGTGTACCTGGAGTAGCAGGTGTAGCAAGGTAAAAGGGGAAAACGGCAAACTTTTGGGCGGGCATACCGTCGACCTTCACTGTCCAGTCCGGGTGATAACTCATCTTGAACATGATAAAACACGACTGGCAGTTTTGCGGTACATCAATTGTTGCGGCGTAAGTCTGTTTATTTATGTTTTCCTGTACTATTTTACCTGATACTGTGGCTTCAGGGAAAACAAAGGGAAAATCGGCAAAAATATTGTAATTTTTTCCATTATTATTTTCCTTGTATGATACTTCATCGGTCATGGTAATAATCCTTTTGGTATCGGGAGGGATTACAGGGTTGTTCTCGACGCTAATTAGTGGATACATGTTCCATGTTTTGGGATATGAGCGGTGCCACATGTGGACGATATTGATGAAATTAGTCTTACTGGTTTTGACAAGCATAGGTGAGGAGACCACATCAAACCAGCCGGTGGTGGGTACTTCATACAGTTCAAATGGCCCGAATTGTTTGACCATTTTTGCCTGGTCGGTAAAACCTTCATTTTTTGGGGCTACAATATAGCGGATATCAAGAAGATCGTAGTCTGCCGCCACTCTTTCATCAAAATCCTGTTCATTTTCCGATAATGGAGACCAGGTTTCAGGCAGAAACTGGCTCATATCAAGTCCGTGTACTCCAAAAAGCATATACATTTGGGTTGATCCGAGCTTGAAATCGTGTCCCCAGTTTCCGGGACGGCCGGCATAGACGCGGCCGGATGGTTGGTTTTTCAGATAATCGGAAAGATTATTAAAGTTATTTACGTCATAAAGATAAGCACTGTTTGCTTCACCAATCCAGCGGTTATTCAGTTTCGCATATTTTAATGTTTCCAGTGAAGTGTAGTAGGAAATACACAGTATAAAAAGCATTGCTAGTATATAGAAAATTACATTTTGATAGACAATAAACTTGGGATAAAGATCGGTTTTGAAAGTATTTTTTACCTTAGGCTTGAGTATAAATTGGCCTGAAGAGGGTCTTTGGGGTTTTAGATTTTGCAGGGACTTGAATATACCGATGGCATAGACGGTTTTATCGCCTGCTTTATCGATAATCTTTTTCATGAGAATGAGTATGAGATAGAGTCCGGCGGGGATTAGAAAGAGTGCTGCGATATGCACTCCGACTATAAATCTCTCTTGATGAAAATCGCTCATGCCGGGCATGATATCCAGAAATCCCCATGTGGTTTTGCCAAAATAGAGAATCATAAAGAAAGCAAAAAGCAGGGCAAAAGGCAGGTACTCCAGGTTGGCAAGAAGTGCAAAAAAGCCTACGGCGACAATAGCGGTAATGATGGGGAAAGCTCTTTGCCAGTCAAAGATCTGTCCGGTTAGAAACTGGTTGACCACTTCATACCAGCCGAAAGAATTGAATTTCCATATGGGGTCCCAGAAAGAAATCATATGGTATTTGTCGCCAATAAGGACAGGTATTATCCAGTAGGAGAGAGCGATAAATATGACCACGTACACCCAAAAAAGTTTTTTTGCCCTGACCCAGATATGTTTTATGTCAAAATCAAAAAACATAAAAGGAATGGTTGACATGAGGCTTATTATTCCTATCCCCAAATGTCCGGCGACAGCCAATATCTGGAAAATGATGGCCCAAAGTGTATAGTTTGAGATGGAAAGCCGGTCTGCCAACCCTCTAAGAGTTAAAAGCGAAGGTAATGTTTTTTGATTCTGTGATTGTTCCTGAACTGTATTTCTATTGTTTACTGCGTCTTTTGCGACGCTGTCTTTTTTATCCTTGCCGCCGTTTATATTTTTGAGCGCCTTATACGTATAGGCAATGGCCATAGGCATAAAAAATATGCTGTAAAGCTGGGAGGTCAGTCCGTACCCCCGCCAGAGATATGATGGAGGGTCGATACCATAGAGTCCGTCTGTGGAGAAATTGGAGGAAAAGAAAGCTCCGAGCGCGGCGACAATAGGTGAGAATCCGGCAAGTCTCAAAGCAAGAAATACAGGGATGGGGAAAAGGGTAAGGAGAAGATATTTTGTCAGGTTGTAATATTGGTAGAGTGTGTAATCCGATGTAAAAAGCGTGCTTAAAGGATGGATCAGAAGATGGTAGGAAGAGACAATAAGGATTTGGGGTATATGGCTGTAATAATAAGGCAGCGGGTAGCCTTCGGCCCATGTGGGGACGACATGGTCAATCAGGTTTGGCAAGCAGGAAAGCGATAGAGGACAGCCGTAGTTCTGCCAGACCCAGTTGGTCCGGTGGACAAGGGAATATTGGAATATATTGTCGTTGGGGTCGGCCAAAATATTCAACTCAGGATAATTGAGCCACATGTTGAACCCTACAATGATAATAAGAAGGATTATGCTGATTATATTTGTCAGTTTTTTCATAGTTTTTTACTTTTATAAATCCTCGATAACAAATTTTCAGACATTCGCAATTGGTTTCAATTCCGTATTCTCTGTCACATAGTTTCAGGGTATAAGAAAGACGATTCTTATTACATTCAGCTCGTCTTTAAATTTGTCATCTTCGGATTTATTCTTTTCCGGTTCTTTAATCTCTTCCCCCTTTCATCTGTAAAGTATGGGATTTAACCAGTCCGCATGGTCGTCGTTTATCCCGTCGCCGGCATCGGTAACTATAAGCTGCAAGTTTTTGACACCGGCAACGTTTACTTTGGCATGCAACGGCCAGTCAAACCGGCCCATTTTCGGGCTGGAGTACAATTCCTTGTTGTCTCCCCATATTTGGAATGTGACGCTTGCTCCGGTGCCGGCTTCCGTATCTATACCAAAGTCTGTTGAAAAAGTCTTGAATTCGCGGTTGATGTCAAACACCAGTTTGGAGCCGGCATGCGTGCCAAAGCCTTTCCTGTACCAGAAATAGTCATCTGAGAGCCTGTTCCATGATCTCCAGCCTGAATACGAATTGACAGTCATATTTACCTGGAGGATTCCCCACCCCTGGCTGGCGATGATGGGCTTGAAGCTTGTAAGATAGACTTTGCCGCCAAAAATATAGGAGAAATTGAGAAATACCAGTGCCGCAAAAAATACCAGACCGCAGACAACGAAAAATAGAAGCGAAAATTGTGACAGGGCAAATGGTAGAAGTAAAAAGAAGAGGATAATCATAAAGTATGAATTGAGTATTGTGAGGTTTGGGGTAGTTAGTTTAGTCAAAAGGTCTATTCCGTTTTGAGGGTAGTTGAGTATGAGTCCAGTGTGAATATTGAAGAAGATAGCTGCTGACAGAAGTATATAAATTACCCAAAAATATTTTTCATTGGCCGTCAGGCTGGAGAGGAAACCTGAGGATGGACCTGTTTTGTGTATTATTTTCGGTCTGATTTTATTTAAAACTTTTGGTTGAACTCGGTCAAGCGACTGTTCTGTCTCGTCAAAAGTAAAATGTAGGATGTCATAAAGTATGGATTGCATATTTCCTTTTTTTTGCGTCTGTTTGATTTGTGGAAAAGCAAGGTTGCTTCCGGATTCCATAAACGGGTAGAAGAAGAGGAGAAGGACAATCACCGGATAACTGTATCTTTCATGGCTTTCGGTGGTAAAAAGGAAAAAGGCAAAGATTCCAAGCACAAAGGATAGAAAAAGATTACGAGGTGTAGGTTTTTTGTAAAGGAGAATGGTAGAAAAAAGATAAAAGGAAGAGAAGATTACCAGTCCTACCGTTTTAGCATTCAATATTCCCAGGAGAGTTATCTTGTCAGTAATTGCCATACCGCGGGCTCCGGCGACAATCCACCATAGGTTGTTGGCGTTTAGCGATAACCAGGGAAAATAGTCGCTGTTGACAGTCATAAGGTAGAGTACCTTGTCCATATTATTTTGCAGGACAAAAGGCAAATTTACGGCAAAAAAGGTTGCAGCGGCAACGCTTATTGTCTTCAGGAAAGTTTTCAGGTCAAAGTACCGAAGTATAAAAAGAAGATAAAGAGGGATAAAAATTATATTTTGCAGTTTCATAAGCGTGCCGACAGTAAAGATTACTGTAGCCAAATAAGGACGTCTGTGATAAAGGAGAAGGATAATGGCAAAAAGTGTAAACATGAGGCCAAAAGATTCTACCTGGCCCCACTGTGCCGAATCCATAATAACAATAGGATTGAGATAAAACGCAGCCGAAAGGATAAGGGGTAAGTCAAATTTTATATAGTTCTCATTCAAAACCGCCCCCAGCTTTTGCAATTTTTCCTTTTGACCGGCAAACCAGTAAATAAGCCACGCTATAACAATATCAGAGATTATGGCAATGGATTTGGAAGCAAGAAGGAAGCAAAAATTATTTTCCCTCCAGTATGAGTTATAGTCGTGTGCATTGCCAAATAAAGAGTAGATTTTACCCATCAGCCAAAGAACATATATAAAACCAGGGGGATAGTTGATATTGGTATTATGAGTGGTCCAGACTATTCCGTGGTCAACAGCCGCCAGGCTCCATGATTTCCAGAATGAGATATCGGCGATAAAACCGGTATTGCCTATAAGAAGGATGCGTATGACAAGTCCCGCAAAAAGCAGTAAAAGAAAATAATATTTTCTCACGGAAAATGAAGAACTTTCCCTTTTTATCAACAGCTGAAAAACACTTGTGATTTTAGCAGAAAAAAATTACCAGGGAAATGTATCTTTCTATAACAAGGTGGATTTAAGTTATCGAAATCCTCAGTAATAAATTTTCCGACTTCACAGGCTGTTTTAATTTCGGAATCCTGCCACATATTATCAGGATGCGGAGATTATATTATTCTTTACATTTAGTTCGTCTTCAAATTTATTATCTTCGGATTTAACCCTTATTCATGATTCATAATTCATGATTCTTTATTCTGAATATTATTATTTCTTATTCCAGCTGACGCTGTCGACAATCCGGTCAAAGAGGGCGGGGTCAAGTATGCCGTTTGCCAGGTGGATCATAATATCCGGTTTGTCCGGTACCTCAAAAAAGACGTCCAGGTTGGGTGAGTCTCCAGCCAGATTGATATATGTTGCTTTGTATCCTTTCAAACCGTTTTTATTGGTAAACGGTTCCACATTTTTGACACCCTTAAGGCCTGAGAAGAATTTATACCAATTTTGCACATAATCTGATTTGAAAAGGTTAAGATATTTGGGATCGCGTTTATTAATAAGTTCTATATTCAAAAGGACATTCTCTTGGGGAGGTATATTTCCCCATGAGATGGCTATGCTGTCTGTCTGGTCTCCCGGGAAAATTACAAGCGGTAAAGAGGAAGGAACGGAGAATTCATAAGGATAGATTTTACCCTTAACAGTATACCATTTTGTATCAGTAGGGATAGTGAAGCGTAAGGGTGCAGTAGGAGGGTTTGGGGAAGATGAAGTGGAAACGGGTAGGGGGGATCCATTTATATTTTCTGATAAATTTGATTTTGTTAATGTTGAGCGGTAGGCAAAATAAATGCCTCCTCCCAGTACGAGTATTCCGATAAAAGTGGCAATGGCCAGTTTTTTGAAATCAGGTTCCTGGTCCATTTCGGATTCCTGATTTTCTTCGTGTATATCCGGCATATTTTTATGCTAAAATTTTATCATTTGATAGCAAGAGATTGTCAAGTAATAGCGATATTTTATGCGTAAAACCCTTTTTTTGTTAGCAGCACTTTTTGCCATTTTTTCCTTTTCTCCCTCTATTTATGAAATAAGCCGTAAAGATGCAATACCGAAGGAAAGGTATTTTGTTCTGGAACATAATTATCTTTTTGACTACAATTTTTACCTTTCCCGGATACAGGAAGGACTCTCGGGGCGCTGGACGGTTGTTGAGAAATACTACAACCAGCCGCACCAGGGTTCGCTTTTCCAGATATTCTATCTTTTGTTGGGCGAGGCAGGGAGGGTGTTTAATTTTACTCCTCCGGTTATTTATCACGGAGCAAGACTCATTTTTGGATTCCTGTTTCTGGCAGCAGTAGGGTATTATATCAGTACTCTTTTTACAGGTTACTCTCAGGTGGTGACATTTCTTTTGGTCGTCACTTCAGGAAGCTGGCCGATTCTGGTAAAAGCAGGCAATTTCTGGCGCTTTGCCACATATATGGGTTGGTGGTCGGTGGTGGACAGCCTTCAGAGGATTACTTTTCTGCCGCATGTTCTTTTCGGACAGCTTTTTATTCTGGTTTTTATCTTGGTTTTTGGGAGGCATTCTCTTAAATTACCTAAGTCACTCAAGTTACTTCAGTGGATAGCGTGGGGACTGGTAGGATTTGTTGCAGGCATTATATTCCCGCCGACTGTTATTGTTTTATACGGCATTTTTGGGGTACTGTCTCTTTTGGAAATAATTGACGTCTGGACTTTCACTTTTGACAAAAAAGGACAGCAGATACTTTTGGACTGGTTTTTTGAGAAAGGCTTACCCAGGCTTATATTTCTTGTCTTATCCTCACTGTCTCTTCTTTATGTGACTGTTATGTTTAAGGTATTGCCTTGGAGCGCTCTTTCACTTTTTGACATACAGCACAGGATGGGGTTGTCTTACAATGAGTATTTTATGGCTTTGGGACCGGTGCTGCCTTTGGGAATACTGGGAGGAATAGCTGTCATTTTACGAAGGGAAAAGAAACTATTCCCGGCTGTATCCTGGGTGGCAGCGGTTTTTATACTTTTTAGGATATTTGAAAATGTGCCCACCCAATCTCCACTGCGTTTTACCGAGGCGGCAATACATGTACCTTTGGGGATTCTTACCGGTTATTTAGCATATCTGATCTGGAAAGCGGCAGGAAAACTGCATAAACCATTACAAAGAGTCGTAAGAGTGGGAGAAAGTATCTTTCTTTTTCTGATGATTCTTATGGGTTTGGGAGTCATGTTTTCCATGGTGATGTGGTTGACTGACCAGGCAAAGGCAAAAGCGGCCGGCACATGGCCGGTGCCAATAGGAGCAGAATTAGTTTACCCTCTTAAGGATTTTATGAATGCAGTTTTTTATATAAGGGATAACACAAACCAAAATAGTGTGGTTTTGGGCTATGTGACAGCCGGAAATTATATTCCTGCCTATGCGGGCAATTTTGTCTATATAGGACATGCCAATACGCCTGATGAAGACGGAAAGGAAAAGATTGCGGCCAGGTTTTTTTCGGGGAAAATGACGCCTGAGGAGGCGAAAACATTTCTTACAAAAGAGAGAATATCTTACATATTCTTCGGGCCTCAGGAGAGAGAACTTGGAGGAATTCAAGATTTATCGACTATTTATTCTAATCTGTCTTTATTTTATAAAAATAGCCAGGTAGTGATATATAAAGTGGGTAGTGTAAATTAAAAGACCAAAGTATTATTTCAAGGTGTATATTGTTGCTTCCGGCTCGTCAAAAACAGTTTTGAGGATTTTAGGATACAAATAGTGATTATATAGAGGCTTTTCTTCAGGACCCTGGAAGACTAGATCAATTTTATTGCTCAAAAGAAATTGTTTGGCTTGGTCATCCGTCGTTTTACCTTTGAAAAATTTAAACGCTTCATCCTGTTTCTGGCTGACATTATAGGTGTAACCAAAATGGCCTAAAAAACTGACTGTATGGGTGAAAGCCGGCAGATAATTACCGCTGTAGAATGTGGAAAGGACAATTGTCTTGTTAGGGTAGTTCTTGTTAATGAAAGTGAAAGCATTATTTAATCTGTTATCAAGGTAGACGTTGCCGAAAATCGGCCAATACTCCTTTATTTGATTTTGCATGCTCCAGACAAGAGTGGGATATGTAAAAAGGGTAAAAAGAACTATAAAAATTCCAATTATCCAGTGATCGATTAATTTACGGTAAATGCTTGATTTAATTTTTGGCAACGGTTTAAATTTCCTGTTTACCAAGTCTTCAATTGATTTCATTCCGATTGCAGAAAGCATGGATAAAGGCAAATAAGGTGTTCCCTGGATGAGTCTGATGTTTGACAGGTTGAGTTTTTGGGCAAAGGGTATAAAGAGAAACGGAGCGATAAGCCAGGCGGAAAGAAGGAGACCGTTGAATTTTTTGGAAATTATTGAAATGACTATGCCAACTAGGGCAAATGGGAATAGAAAACCCATGGCGCCTACGATTTCTCCTGCAAGCGGGAACTGAAGCGTCTTTTCCCAGTCCAAATATTGGCTCCAGGGGAAACCGCGGCCTGTCTGAGCGATCATAAAAAGAAGAATAAATGCTCCGACTGCCCAATAGATGAGATACCAGAAAGTCACATTTATGTCTTTTTGAAATTTATGGCTGTGGAGAAAATGATAAATGATTACGGAAGCCGGCAGGATAAGAAGAATAATAAAAAGACTGGGCGGGTGGATAAATCCCAGGAATAAAGCAAATAATGCAGCATATACCAACAATTTAATATTTTTTTCTTTGGCATATTTGACTATAAGAAAAATTGATAAGACAAGAAACAGGCTGCCAAACATATGGTGGGGCAGGTAAGCCGCGCGCCGTATCGGATCCATGCCTGTCCACCAGTTCATATATGGTGCAGAAGTTACTTTTCCGGCATCAATAGTGTTGTGCATGAGAGGCGCGGCAAATATAAAAAGGAGAAAAGTGAGCCGGGGATAGGGGATTTTTAAATAATTAATAAGCCTGAAGGCCGCTGTCAAAAGAGCTATCCCTAATATAATTCTTGTTGCATGGTAAGTGACGGCAAAAGGCAGTTTCAGCATACTGCTTACTTTTCCAAGCCAGGCAAAATAGGCAAAGATGACGGATGACTGGTGAGGCTCGGAAGTATAAGGATCGTAAATGGCTGTTGCTCCCCCGGCGCCTTCGTTCATAAGTGATTGGTAAAAGAAAAAATCCTGGACATTATTGTGGATCATGGCAAATGTCCGGCCGGGAGGGGAATGGCGGATATCCAAAATCAAGGGTGTAAGATTCAGTCCCAAAATAATTACGGCGCAGACTGTAATAAAAAAGATATTGGAACTTAGTATTTTTACAAGTTTATTTTTCATGATTTAGCGGGAAGAACTGTTTGTTGGACCAAGATAGGTGACGCCTCCTGGTAAGATAATGTCAGACGGCTGCAGTTGTGAGTAGCGGTAGGAGACGTATAGGGAGCCCAAAAGTATCATAACGCACAAGACCGCAGTAAATACCACTTTTACAAGATACGTGTCATCCTGAGAGTTGTTCATAGATTATTTATGAAGATTTTACCATAGTTATAAACATTCTTCTCCCAAATTATTGTTATCTTCAGGTTCTGTAGGTATACCCAACGTAGTTCAGTTTGCAACGCAAAATGAACTTACGAAAGGGTTATACCGATACATTTAATTGCAAATTCAAGTAAAAGAGGTATAGAAGCTGCTCGTAGTGTAAATTTCCTAGCTCGCAAGGATGGAAAGTTTATTAGTGCGTTGCTTGAAAAGTATTATATAAATGTTACTTTTCTAAACTTTAGTCAAACAGTTGGAATAAGCACTCCGTATGCGATCTTCGTAAATTTACACATACTCGTATTTTTAATATTTTATGCTTAAGATCTTATTGTGGAAGCGTAAAGCCGAATTTGTTATGATGCAGGTGTTTTATGAAAGATAAAAAGCCTTCTATCTCAGTCTTTTTCCCTTTCCTGAATGATTGGGGAACGGTGGGGAGTCTGGTAAGTCTGGCGGTAGCAACGGTTTCAGATCTTACCGACGATTGGGAAGTGATAATAGTAAATGACGGCAGTGACGAAAAAGATAAAGAAGCTCTGGAGAAAATCGTTGGAGTCATTGGAAGGCAGGATAAGATCAAACAGAAAACAAAAAGAATAAGAATCATAAACCATACAAAGAACATGGGATACGGAGGAGCGCTGAGAACAGGTTTCAGAGAAGCAAAAAAAGATCTGGTTTTTTATACCGACTGTGATGCGCAATATGACCCTCGGGAGCTGACAAAGCTTTATGCTGCCATGAAACCCGGAATTTCCATGGTCAACGGATACAAAATAAAAAGGCAGGATCCCTGGTTTAGGGTTGTGGCGGGAAGATTATATCATTATGCGGTAAAGACGGCTTTCGGGTTGCCTATCCGTGATACTGACTGTGATTTCAGACTTATCAGGAGAAAAGTCTTTGATCCTTCGCCCCGATTTAATCGGGGCTCAGGGCGCATTGCTGTGAGGCTTTTTGAAAATACAGGCACCATTTGTACGGAGCTGGTGAAAAAGATAGACCATCATGGCTATAAAATTGTAGAGGTACCAGTACATCATTTCTGGAGGACAAGCGGGAAAAGCCAGTTTTTCAACTTCAGGAGACTGGTACAGACCGGTAACAATCTTTTTAGGTTGTGGTGGAAGTTGATGGTAAAAAACGATTACAACTCATGAAACCTGATACAAATATTAAAACAATCCTTGGCAGTATTTACCGCGTAAGGTATCCTAAAGAGATAGAGTCACCAAAAGAAGCAATATGGAAAGTGCTTTGTCATGATTGGCTCCAGAAATTCGTTGGTAAAAGTGATACAGTTTTGGATATTGCAGCGGGACATTGTGAGTTTATAAATAATATAGTTTGCGGAAAGAAGTTTGCAGTCGATCTGGATAGTAGAATTAAAAAATATGCAAACCCAAATGTCCAAATATTTATAAGGTCAGCGGAAGATTTGCCTAAGAACTTGAAAAATAAGGTGGATGTGGTGTTTATGGGATGTTTCTTGGAACATCTACCCTCCAAACAGGCAATAATTAAGGTTTTGCTTGAGATTAAAAGTGTACTAAGGAAGGGGGGAAAACTAATAATATTGAACCCGAATATCAGGTTTTCCACTTCAGATTATTGGGATTATTTTGATCATATTACTCCTGTAAGTGACCGAAGTATGGTGGAAATATTACAGGCATTAGGTTTTAAGATAGAAATTTATCTGCCAAGGTTTGTTCCCAATACGCTAAAGGATAGATTACCAAAATCACCCTTTTTGGTAAAGTTATATCTTTCAATGCCGTTTCTTTTTCCGATATTTGGGAAACAGATGTTTCTTGTAGTAGTTAAATGACGGTCTAAAGTAATGGGTTATTTAATTGGTATATTTTTACGGGTCCATTGTCAAAAATCTTCTCCAGAAAAGAGTATTTATTCATATCTCCTCCCAGATCTTTTTCCTGCCAGCCGTAGTAGATATAGTTTATGCCGTTATCCATCAGGAATTTATAAGCCTGCCGAGAGGTCCATTTGCCGCCAAAAAAGTTGTCTACATTTTGCTCTTTGGCCTGGTAATCCATAGTCTGGGTCACATGTCCGAAATAGCTTATGGTAGGGTCAAAGGCGGGGATAATGATGCCCATCTTTTCGTTACTCAAAAAGACAGAATTTTTGGGAACATTTTCCTTTATAAACTTCATCGCCTCCACGGAAGTTTTGGGGATATAAATATGATCGTAGACCGGCTCGTTTTCGACATAATCCATTCTGGTTTTCCACAACTTAAAAGATGAAGGAAGAGCAGTGGCAAAAAATAAGGCGATAAATGAGTATTGGATAAGACGTTTTTTTACCGGTGAGATAATCTGAAAAATTGTATAACCGGTCAATATTCCCAGAGGAATGTAGGGAGCCTCTTCCACCAGTCTTATTTTGGCTATACCAAAAGGATTAGCAAAAGGAAGCATGATAAAGGGGATTGCTGCCCAGACGCTGATAAAGAGAAGTTCCCAACTGTTTTTTTTGAGAGCCATGTAAATTGCCGGAAGCGATAAAAGAGGTAGTACCCCAAACACCTCAAGGAGGTTCATATTGAAACCGGGTTCCCCCCAGTTCCACCTTTCTACTCCCCAGGATACCCATGTATTCCAGGGAAAGCCTGTAGTCACCTGGTATTTTATGATGGCGTAGCAGGCAAGTATGGCAAAAATTATAGTGCCGAAACCTTTTATATGGCTGTAATCGACTGTTAATTTCTTTTTTGCAAAATATATTCGGGCAATATAGATAAAGTATGCGGCGGGGATACCTACTGCTATAGGGATAAGGACTGAGGGTAGTATTGTGCCTCCTATAAAAATTGAAATAGCGGCAAAAATGGCATATTTTAACCGGGGCCTTTGGAAAAACAGGCAAGTCAGAATAACTGTAAGGATAAGAAAAACCTCTGAAGCAATATAATGCGGCAGGTTGTAAATTCTATTTAGTGCGTCAAGTACAATCCACCAGGGCATGGAGAGGGGAAAATAGATGGGCTGTCGGAACATAAGAGTAGGCGAGATGGTGCCCAGAAGCCCAAATAAAGCTCCCCAGATGACATTTTTTTTACCCAAAAGGAGAGATGAGAGATAATAAACCAGTAACAAAAAGAGCTCAGTAAAGATAATTATTGTTAAGTGATAGGCGGTAATTGGAGAAAGGTGAAGAAGCTCGGCAACCTGTCCTATGCCGGTAAAAAATGTATAGAATACGCCTTTGGACATCTTTTCTGTCGAGTAGGGATCGCGATAAAGGAACCTGCCGTTTTCACCCTGGTTGATGACGGCAAGATAAAGATAATAATCATGCGGCCAATCGGAATGGACAAATGGGAAAATACGATCCTGCGGGGTCTTGGTGGCGCGCATTATCGTTGGAGCGTTGGCAAAGATCATCACCAGGTTCATGAGTATAAAAAAGATAATGAACCGGGGAGAGAAAAAAAATGTTTTTTGGTCCTTCTTTAGCATGGTGTTAAATTAACAGAGGCGTATATTATTAAAAATATACGTAAGTATAGATTTTTATTTTAGATATTTCAATCAACTCCGGACGTGATAGAATAAGTCGGATGAAAAAGAGTTTTTATAATGGAAAAAAAATACTTATTACCGGCGGGTTGGGATTTATAGGCAGTAACTTGGCTATAAGATTGGTTGAAGATGGTGCCAACGTGCTTCTTGTTGATTCCATGATTCCCTCATACGGCGGAAATCTCTTCAATATTGAATCTGTAAAGAATAAGGTAAAAATAAACTTTTCCGATATCAGGGATACAACCAGCATGAATTATTTAGTGCATGGCAAGGATGTTATTTTCAATCTAGCAGGTACTCTTTCCCATGTGGACAGTATGACTGATCCGATGACAGATCTTGAGATAAACTGTCGTGCACAGTTGTCTCTTCTTGAATCGGTTAGAAGATATAACCCGGGAACCAGCGTAATATTTGCCGGGACAAGAAACCAATACGGCAAAGCAAAGTATCTTCCGGTTGATGAGAATCATCCGCAGGAACCTACAGATATAAACGGCATAAACAACATTGCCGCCGAAAAGTATCACCTATTGTATAACAAAGTTTACGGAATAAAGACCGTATCCTTGAGGATGACCAATGTTTTCGGCCCCAGGCATCAGATGAAGCACCCCAGGCAGGGGGTGCTCAACTGGTTCATCAGGCAAATTCTGGATGGGGAGACAGTGGAGCTATATGGCACCGGAAAGCAGATAAGAGATGTGAATTATATTGACGATGTGGTGGATGCCCTGATTTTTGCGGCTGCCGGAAAGACCGGATGGGGAGAGGCGTATAATCTTGGCGGGACGCCGGTATCCCTGACGGATTTTGTCAAAAAGATTATAAAGATTGCCGGGCAAGGTAAATACAAAGAGGTGACGTTTCCCAAAGAAAGAAAGAAAATTGAAATAGGGGATTATATCGCCTCATACGAAAAAATAAAAAAAGATTATGCCTGGAAGCCAAAGACGCAATTGGAAG